>JAEWQJ010000058.1 GCA_023399215.1 Methanobacteriota archaeon | reverse complement strand
AACCTTTACTCATGTAAGTTCTCAAAACGAAATTATACTCAGCATCAACACTTTGTTCTTGTCTTATTCAAGCAGTATATTAGGACAGATTATCGTGGAGTTATTGAACTAGTCGATTTAATGGGTAAAGTAAAAGAGGTACTTGGTCTTGACCAAGTACCGCACTTCACTACTCTTCAGAAGTTTGTCTCAAGAATTCCATCTTATTTCTTTAACTTATTTTTATCCAGAACCTTAAACATGTTTTATTATGAAAGAGAAACAATACCAGTAAACGCTATTGATGCAACAGGGTTTACAAGTTCTTATGCAAGTCACTATTATTCTCAGAGAACAGGAAAACGGAGAAAAAGTTTCCTCAAGACTCTAATTTCAATCGATACAGAAAAAAAGGTAATTATTGGCTTTAAAATAAGTAAGAAAACTGATCACGAAATAAAACATGTAAATGCTTTGATAAAACAAGTTCAAAGAAAAAAGAAAGCAAAATGTTATGTGATGGATAAAGGATATGATTCGGAAAAGCTCCATTCATTTATTAGAGAAGAAATTAAGGCTAATTCAATAATTCCAGTGAAAATAAGAAAGAGAACAAGGATAATTGGAGAATATAGACAACAATTGAATGAAAACTTTGATAAAAAAGTGTATAATAGAAGAAACATTGTTGAAACAGTATTTTCAGTAATAAAAAGGAAGTTTGGAGAAATAGTTAAAGCAAGAAAATATTACAATCAAGTAAAAGAAATAAAAATAAAAATGTTAGTGTACAACATAAACAAAAATATTATTAACTCATTTTGGCTGAAATTTAGGATTTCTACAAAGCCAAATAAAATAAAATAAAATAAAATAAAATAAAATAAAATAAAATAAAATAAAATTATTTAAATGAAGTTAATGGAAAGTCATTTTAATGGATAAAAAGAAAGTCCATTTAAAAGGAATAAACCGGGGACATTTTCACTGAACCTGGTTTTTGTCTCCGGCTTCCTGAGTTTCCCGAGTTCTTACTCATTGGAGAATTTAACGTCCCCTTTCTCGATAAGGAGCTTAAGATCTTCAAGGCTCATACGAGCGTTTTTCTGAAGTTTTTCGCGGGCGTCGCTGTGTTTTTGATTTACTTTGCTTTCTTCTTTCATAAGTTGCAGGTCTTTTAACCTGTCCAGATATAAAGAGAGTTCCTTCCGGTTATTAGCAATGCCGGTCTTAAGCGGGTCAATTTTTTCTTTAATTGAGTTTATGTTTGTGATTTTATCTGTAAGCTGAGCATGATATGTATTTGCTTCTTTTCGGATTTCGTCTGCAGACTTAAAATTTTCGAGCATTTCCAGGTGGCAGGCCTGAGATTCGTCTGAGAGAGCCTGGATCTTTTCGTGGAGTTCATCTCCTCGCTTATGAATTCCTTTTGATTCTTTATAACTTTCCTGGATTTGAGCATGCAGGGCATTTGCCTTCTTTGCAGCTTGCAGACGTTTCTCGAGGTCGTTCAGTTTCTGGAATATTTTTATTTCCACTGTAAGAGGCAGTTCTTTATTAAGAAAAGAGTCGAGTTCGGCTTCATAAGCCTTTGTGAGGGAGTCCACACTTCCGTGGGAACATTTATTGTATTCGTCCCGTTGTTCCTTGAGTCCTGCAATTCCTGAAAACAGTTCTTGCGTCTTTGAGTTTACATCACTTCTTTTTCCCTTATACTCCCTGATCTCTTTGTTAATCTCGTCCCGCTTGTCTCTTAGTTCCTGTGCTTTTGCAACCCTTTCCTTAACCTGATGGTTCAGAGAGTCTCTCTTTTCTTTCAGCTCGTCGATATCGGTCCTGTTAATCTTCAGTTCCTTAAAAATCGATGCCAACTGCCTTTCGCTTTTCTCTATCTTGCTCCTGAACTCGTTTACCTTGCTCTTCAGCTCCCGTTCGTTAAGGTTTGAAAGGTCGGCCGTTGCAATTTCTGTGCTTGAAACGTCGTTGGTCATGTACTATCACCCGCGTGTTTTCGAAAATGGGTTATACTTTCAACTTTTCCCAGTAATTCAGGGCTTCTTCGTGGTTCCTTATTTTGGTGCTGAGCCATTTATGCTGGGATTTGCTTTTAGAAATCTCTTCACCTTTACTACCGTCATCCTCTGTAAGTTGTTTTTCAGACTTTTTTATTTCTTTTAATTCAATATTTGAATTCCTGGCTTCTTCCATCCTGGCATTCGCTTGCAGGAGAACATTTTCTCCAAGTCCGGCTGCCCGAATAGTTTCACGCAGGGTTTCCATAAATGAGTCTTTAAGTCTCTGCTCTTCTTCAGGTTCTATCTGCCCTTTGAGTTTTTTAAGCTCTTCCTGGAGTTTATTTGCAGTAATCAGGTCTAGTTTAGGAAGTATTTCTTTTTCAAGGAGTGCTTCGGTCTGATGGTAAAACTGCTGACGTTTCTCCTTGAGGACTTCTTTTCTCTCCTCTATCTGGATTCTGAAATTCTTTGTATTTTTTACATTTTCTTCGACCTGGCTCAACCTGCTGTCCAGTTCTCCAAATTCTTTTTTATATTCTTCCAGAAACCGTCTGTGTTTTTCCACAACTGCGGAGATCAGCTCCTTTTCTGTCTGCACTCTGATTCCGGCCTCGTCAATGTTCTCAGTCACTGTATCACAATCTGCATTTTATTTTATACATATGTTATCTATTCCGGTATATAATCAGCCCTGATAACCAGTTGTTTGGCTTTCGCTGACTCTGGTTCTCAAGGAATTAATTCAAACTGGATTATATCCTGAAGATCTGGGCGTGAGGTACGCCATCAATTATTATTACTGAATCCGGATCGATTAACCCGCATTTTATGCCAAGCTTAATTGTTTTTTCTCCAAAGAGATTTGCAGTCGTAGCTTCTTCAAGGGCTTTCTTGAGTTCTTCTTCGGAAACGTATTCCCCTTCATAAAAGGCCCTGCTGATCTCCACTACGGTATTGCCGTGTTTCAGGGTCTTTCCGAGCACTTCCTTATCGCAGGCCGCAACAAGCACATGCTCCCCATTTTTATATATTTTTATATACATACTCTCCCTTTTAAATAGTATTGCCCTTTTAGTATTTACAGATTAACCGTCTTCACATAATTGCTATGTAGGTGTTATGTAGACTTTTTTTCCTTTCCATGGATCTGGAAAACAGATCCTGGAACTTTCAGTGATTTGCTTCTTTTCGGCTTAAACAATTCTTAAACTTCAACAAACTTTAAACTTCAATAAATCTTAAACTTCAATAAATCTTAAACTTCAACAAACCTTAAACTTAAACAAGCCTTATATGGTTTTGATCTGGAGAAAGCAGGTCTCCTCTTTGCTTCATTTTCTTAATGTTCTCTTCGGCATGAACCCTGTCTATTCCGTGTTCGTTTTCAGCTATAGCATAAACCTCTTCAAGAGGAGCTTTAGCTCCCGGATGCTTTTCACTTACCTTCTTAATTATATCTCTCAGGATTTTTATCTTATTTCTCTGGCTCATGCTTGTTCCAGATGCAAGTATATCTGCATCAAGGGCTCCGGTCTCAGGGTCAACACCTACGTTTTTCAGGCAATTCATCTCGATTCTGATAGTCCTTTTTGCATCTTCAAGCGTGACCGTATTGCTCAGGCGGACTCTTGCGCTTGCTTCCGAGAGACGGACAAGCGCTTCAAGCTGCCTCGCAGTTACGGGCACAGGGGTATTTTTGCTCTCTCCGGTTTTTCGAAGGTCCGTATAAAAATTTATCAGGTAAGCTTTTGCATCTTCCTCCATTACAGGAAACACGTTTTTCCGGGCATAGGCAACGTATTTTCGCATGAGTTCAGGCTGAATTACAGGCTCGATAACTTCCATTTCGGCTTCGACAAAATCTTCCTTAATATGAGAGCCGGGAAGTCTCTCTCGCTGCTCGAAGAGTTCTCCTGCATAATGAGCCTGCAGAATATGGTTTGCAATTTTAGTGTCCAAATTATGGTCAGGAGTATCAAGCAAAACAAAGATAAGGTCAAAACGGGAAAGCAGTGCAGGCGGCATACTTATTTGCTCTGCAAGGCCTTCATATCTGTCAAAACGCCCATATTTCGGATTTGCAGCTCCCAGGAGGGCACAGCGGGATTTAAGAGTGGCAATAATTCCCGCTTTGGCAATACTTATCGTCTGCTGTTCCATTGCCTCGTGCAGGGCACTTTTATCCTCGGTTTTCATTTTGTCCATTTCGTCAACCGCAGCGATCCCCATATCAGCCATGACAAGGGCACCGCCTTCGATTGTCCATCGGCCGTCGTTGAGGTCGTCTTTTACGGCAGCCGCAGTCAAACCGCTTGCCGACGCACTCCTCCCTGAAGTAAAAACTCCTCTCGGAGAGAGCTTGACAACATAGCGCAGGAGCTGGGATTTTGCAATTCCGGGGTCTCCTACAAGCATAATGTGTATATCGCCCCTTATCCTGGAACCGTCAGGAAGGTTTTTCACAACTCCAGAAAACAGTTGAAGGGCAAGAGCTTCTTTTATGTCCTCGTATCCGTAGATCGAAGGCGCAACAGAACTAATAATTTTGTTATAAATCTCAGGATCATGGGAAAGTTCAAGGATCTCTGCTTCATCTTCGGCAGTTATTTCTAGTTCGTCATAATCCTTATCAAGATGCTCTATGGAATTTGCTTCTAACACCAGATCATAAAAGGTAGATTTCCCATCTTTCAGAGTGCGCTGTCTCGATTTCAGGATTCCATTAATTATAACCCTATCTCCGGGGGTGACATTTCCTGTCAGGTCATCTTCAGAGTCTACCTCAAGGCTCTGAGGCTGGGAACCTCCTTTCAGGTTTTCAGGTGATTCCTGAATCTGCAGTTTCTGCGCATCGATAAATGTAGAATCCTCTATTCTTATCTTAAAGGGCCCTTTCTTTCCACAATTCTCGCCTTCACAACCTGCAAAGGGCTCCTCGAATTTGAAGCTGTTTTGGTCCACAAAAGTAATATATCCGCACCTGAGGCACTCAAAAGCAGCTTTAGTAATTCTTGGTCTCACCTCAGTTGCTTTCCTTATCATACCCTCGATTGCAATTAAGCGTGAGAGGTGCTTGCTTCTTAACTCTCTTATAGGTATTCGGTTTGGGATTCTTATTACTCTTACATGAGCCTCTTCCAGGCTTTTTTCTACAGGAAGGTCGATTTCTTTCAGGGCAGACTCAGCCGCCTTTATAAGTTCTTCTGGATGGTCAAGGAACTCTCTTGAAAGCTCTCTGTCAAACTTCTCTATATCCGTAAAATCCACGCTAAGGCTTCGCTGATCTGGATACTCGTTTGCAAGCTGGAGGATTTCATTCCAGTAATAATCTTTAAAAAACCTCTTTAGCTTTTCATCCCACTTGCTTTCTGTTTCAGTCATATCATTCTCTATCTGGCTTTAAGTAAAATTTTCATTTGTCTTTACGGTTTTCTGTCTAAAAAAGGATTTAAAAAAAAAGTAATAATATGTATCACAAATTCTGATGTAAGAACAGGTTTATTCTCATATGAACTTTTCTATACTGGCCGAAACTTCTGTTTCCTGACTCTCAGGCTCGTTTAATGCGTATCCCATTTTTCGCTCGGTTTTTTTTATTATGCCCCTTAAAGTCTGAACTTCTCTGGGGGTTAGCCCTGCCCTTCCGAATATTCTCCGCAGCATCAGATATGTTTTGTCTTTTTTATGGGGGGGATAATCGATTTCCTCCAGTAGTTTTTCCATATGCTCGTATAAAAGCTGGAGATCAAACCCATCAGCAAGCGGACTGTTCCCTCCTTCCAGATCTGAAAGTTCGTAAAGCACCACTGCAACGGCATGTGATAGATTCATAATCGGATATATTTCAGAAGTTGGAATCGTAAAAAGCATATCAAAACTTTTTAGCTCATCGTTCCGGAAACCTGAGTCTTCGCGCCCGAAAAGAATTGCAATCGTGCCGCTGCAATTTTTCAGTCTCTCTTTGAGCTCTCTGGAGGTATAGAGTGGAAGACGTATGTGTTCCCCGGTTTTCAGGCTTGCTACCCCTGTGGTCCCTATCCTCAGGTCTGCGCCTTCCACAGCCTCTTCAAGCGTTGAGACAATTCTTGCTCCTTCAAGGACATCTCTTGCATGCGATGACATGGCTCTTGCTTCTCCCTCAAGTTTACAGGGATTTACAAGCACCAGGTCATTGTATCCAAAGTTCTTCATTGCTCTTGCAACAGATCCGACATTTCCCTGATACATGGGCTCTACAAGTACTACACGAATTTTAAGTGACAAATTTCTCAATCCTTTTTTAAAGTCAGTTTTCAAGTGTGATTACATTTTCCATACAGACAGTCACACATTCTGCATTGCGTTTTCACAGCCTGTACATTTTTCTCATCAATATATATTTTCATGCAGATTATTTTCCGTGTGTTCCGGTTTCATTTGGTGTGCTTTGGTCTTATTATCTTCTGTTTTATTGTTCTTCGGTCTTATTGTGGTTATTTCGGTTTTATTGTCATTTCTTTTTCCTATTTCAGTCCTTTCCTGTTTTAGCTTTTGCTTTTTTGTTTCTTCCTTCTTTGTAGTTTCTCCACTGTTTGAATTCAGAAGTATTATTTCTCCTCACGTTACTCCTAAATATATTAGTCTCAAGTTCGATTAGTCTTAAATTCGATTAGTCTTAAGTTCGATTAGTCTTAAGTTCGATTAGTCTCAAGTTCGTCAATAAGATAGAAAGACGAGATAGAAAGACGAGATAGAGATCAAACCACAAGATCCAGTTCTAGTATTGACCTCAACTGTGGCTAAACCTTAAATTCAAAGACTGCTCTATGTTTAAACTATAAAAATGGTTATTTTAAAAAAGAAATGGTGATTCAATGACTCTTGACGAAATTCTAAAAAACACATTTAAAGGAGAGACTACTGAAGTTGGCTGGTATCTCGCAATGTCAAAGATTGCTGAGCGAGAAGGATTTCCGGATGTTGCGGTTTACCTACGTCAGGTCGCCATGGATGAGGCCTGGCATGCCACCGAGGTAGCTGAAATCCTGGGACTTGTTAAAGAATCAACTCTTGAAAATCTGGAAATGATGTTTGAAGGAGAGAGTAAAGCCGAAATTGAGAAAGCTGAAGCGGCTGAATTAGCCAAGAAGGAAGGCAATACAAAAGCTGCTCTTTTCTTTGAAAAGGCATCTCTGGATGAAGCCAGGCATAAAGCAGGGCTTAACGGATTCCTGGAAAGGATGAGAAAACAGCAATAAGAAAAAAGGATCTTCTGATCCTTTTTCCATATTTTAAGTTCTTAAACTGGCATTTTTAACTGCTAACTCTTTTTTATCGCTAATGACTCTGCTTGTCGTACTTCGGCTGGTTAATTTGTTCAAGATTTTAAGACTTTATTATAGTTCTATGAATTATATAAAGTTCTATGGAGCTATATTAAACTCCAGGTATTACGCCAAACTCTAACTGTAATTCCCATTTCTGTAGTACTATACCATATTTGTAATGTTATGATAAGTTCTGTAGAGCTATGAAATGCTGAATAATTATGTCAGGCATACGGTTTTATATTTTTTTAAGTAATATGCATGAAGTTTTATATTATTTCAAGTACTATAATCTCTGGGTCTTAAATATGTTCCTGGATTCTAACATATTTAGCCCAGAAAAGTGGTGGAATATCGGATTCTTTATCTTCTGTATGGGGGTCTAATTTCAGGGAGAGCTGAATCAGGACTTGCTGCGTCTGCTAATTGATTTAGTAATTGATCGGCTCTGATCTATGAATTTAGCTTTTGCTTTCGATTTTCAACGCCGGTCTTAGGTTAAATAATGCTCTCAAAACCTAGAATGCTCTCAAAACCTAGGTCAAGTAACAATAAAATTTTGAAACCGATATCTAATAAAACAAACTTTGAAAATATATATTAAATCGAGCAAATTCAAAGTAAAGATTAAACTAAACAATCTTGAAGTAAATCTGAATCAGTTAAGTTGGAGGAGTGTATAATATGGTAAGTCGTGAGTATGTGAAAGGGGATCTTCCCGAAAAAGCTGCAATTCTGCAGAGAGATGGCGAAACGTATGCAATTGCTCCACATATTCCTGGAGGAATCGTATATCCGGAAACTCTTCGAAAAATAGCTGACATTGCAGAAAAGTATGGAGCTGCTGCCCTTAAGATTACTTCAGCCCAGAGGATTGCAATTGTAGGGTTAAAAGAAGAAGATCTGGATGCAGCATGGGGAGAGCTGAATCTAAAACCCGGAGCTGCTATAGGGCTCTGTGTCCGCAGTGTTAAAATTTGCCCAGGCACTACGTTTTGCAAGAGAGGCAAACAGGATTCAGTCGGGCTTGGATTAAAACTAGATGAAAAATACCACGGGATGCAGCTTCCTTCCAAACTCAAAATGGGGGTTTCCGGCTGTCAGAATTCGTGCTCCGAACCTATGATAAAAGATATAGGACTAATGGGTACAGCAAAAGGCTTTACTTTATCAGTCGGAGGCAGTGCAGGACCCCGTCCGAGACTTGGTAGCATAGTGGCAAAAGACCTCACCGAAGAGCAGGCTCTGGATCTTGTTGAAAAAATAATCAACTTTTATAAAAAATACCCCAAGCCCAGAAGAATCGGAGAAGTTATTGACGAGATCGGGCTTGAGAAATTCAAAGAAGAAGTGGGGTTGTAAAAAGCCTTCTTAATTTTCATAGGTGCTTTTTACCTAAACCAATATTTCTCGATAAGCACTTTTTTGAAAAGGCTTGTGATCACGCCGAACGGGGTTTGGGAACAATATTCTCAAACTCAAACATTTCTCGGATTTTCGGTCAAGCCTTTTTTTAAAAGGGTTGTGCTGCAACCGTTGCGCCGGTTGATCACGCCGATAGGGTTTGGATATAAGATTTTCAAACTCAAACGTTTTTCGGGGTTTTCGGTCAAGCCTTTTTTCAAAAGGGTTGCGGGCAAGCAGTTTTTTCAAAAGGGTTGTTTGAAAATCTTTTCCTGAATTTTTACTTTTTACTTTTTTATCGCTTAGTTTCTTACTTTACCGTCCAAAGGAATTCTACAATCTTTTTGTATACTTTTTATTTTATAATTTAAATATTATTTTTTATACTTTCACTTTTTTCTTTCCCGTTTGATTACTTTCACTCAACTCATTTTTGTGATTCAGTGGGCTTTTTAATCTGTTAATTAATAAAGATAATGTTTAAATATAATAGATACAAACACTAACAGACTATACAAACCTTATGTAGACAGTTGCTACGGCTATCATTCTGTCTTTACTATCATTGATGTTCTGTAACATGACAATTGTAAAAGCAGTATTAATTCCCAGTTTTTGGTCCATACATAGGAGGAATAAATTATCAGTGAAATGCTTTATTTTTCTGGGCTCTCGGATGCACTAAGGATGACGTTTGTCCAGGTAATGATACTGGCTATATTAGCCTTTGTGATTTTCTTATATGGTCTAATTGCCGCCTTCCAAAAATGGGGGACAGGAGTCACAGGTTATGCTCTTGAGCCTCAAGAAGGAAAAAAAGGAAGTGCAATCACATTCTTGAAAACTTGGTGGAAGCAGGTAACAGCAGAATCTCATCATCATGGGGAATCTATTCTGGAGATTCTTGTACTTGATATCATATTCCAGAGGAGAATTCTCAAGAGAAGTCCTTTCCGATGGGTCATGCATTTATGTATTTTTGGGGGTTGGATGACCCTCTTTGCCCTATCCGGACTCATGTTTTCAGTTGAAATTGCCGAAAAGATCGGAATTGAACTCCCGTTCACCACTGAAGTGTTTAGAGGGTGGCTCTCCATTCCGAACTATATCTTCGGGTATATTCTGCTTATCGGAGTCCTTATAGCACTAGTAAGAAGACTGTTTGTCTCTGAAGTCAGGGAAGCTTCAATTATGTATGATTGGGTCTTAATCGGAGTAGTTTTCATAGTTACTATTTCCGGTTTCATCGCCGATGGAATTCGAACAGGTTTAATCTGGAGCTTTGGGCTTGATCCCTCAGTAGCACCACCGGCCGCACTCTTCCATTCCATATTTTCCCTGCTCTTCTGTATCGCATTTATACCATACAGTAAATATATTCATGTAATCGCCATACCGCTTGCACTTCTTGCAAACAAAGGAGGCGAATAAAAAGATGGCAAAACGTAACCCTTCAATCGATACGAAGAATCTTACCGCAGTCCAGCTCATGGAACTTGATGCCTGTGTTCGCTGTGGTGAGTGTGTAAAATGGTGTCCGACTTATTCCGCTTCCGGTGGAAAACCAGGATTAGCTCCAAGAGACAAGATCCTGCGCTGGAGGCAGTACATGAACAAATCCTATGGAATTAAAGCAAAACTCTTTGGTCCACAGGAAGTTCCTCAGTCAGAGCTTGAAGAATTTAAAGATGACGTTCATGGCTGTACCACATGCGGTGTCTGTGCAACAGTTTGTGAAGCAGGTATTAACACTGTGGAACTCTGGGAAGCTATAAGGACAAATCTTGTAAAGAAAGGTATAGGTCCTTATGGAAAGCAGAATGCGTTCCCAAAACTTACTGGCCAGTACCATAACCCTTACATGAAGGACCAGAAAGACAGACTTGCCTGGGTTCCCCCAGACGTTAAAATCGAAGACAAAGCAGAAATTGTCTATTTCACTGGCTGTACTGCAGGGTACAATCAGCTCGCTTTGGCCTTTGCAACATCACGTGTGCTCAACAAGCTGGGCATTAAGTTTACCATGCTTGGTGAAGAAGAATGGTGTTGCGGCTCAGCCCTTGTCAGGACAGGCCAGGTACATGTCAATGACGTGGCCCGTGAACTTGCAAGACACAATGTTGAGGCCCTCCAGAAAAAAGGTGCTAAAAAGGTTCTGTTTGCATGTGCAGGCTGTTTCCGTGCTGCAAAGATCGACTGGCCCAGGCTTCTTGGCAAAGAATTGCCTTTTGAGGTTGTTCACATTACTCAGTTCCTTGCAGACCTGATAAAAGATGACAAAATCAAATGGGAGAAGCCTATCAACAAGACGATTACCTACCACGACCCATGTCACCTTGGCCGCCACGTTGGCGTATTTAATGCTCCCAGGTTTGTGCTTTCCCATATTCCGGGCGTCAAGTTTGTTGAAATGGAAAGGTCAAAAGAATACCAGCGCTGCTGTGGAGCTGGCGGTGGTGTAAAAGCAGGAATGCCTGACCTTGCTGTGGCAATGGGAGAAGCCAGAGTTAAGGACGCTCTTGAAACCAATGCAGATATCCTCTCGAGTGCGTGCCCCTTCTGTAAGAGGAACCTCTCGGATGGCCGTGATGCCCTCAAATCTGATATTGTTGTAGAAGACATCATCGAGCTGGTTGCAGAGGCTCTTGACCTTAGCACCTCATAAGCGTGAAGATGAAGGCTGGATTTCCAGCTTTCTTTTTTCTTTTTTCTTTCTCTTTTTTATCAAACAGGAAGACCTCTTCCTCGACAATTTCCGTGTTGTATCCTGAAATGATTCTACAGATTCAAAACCATTCGGAAGTTCAATACGCATAATGCAGTGGGCGACGCAAAAGATTAAATGTTGAGTAAATTTAAGCTCCATTTTGGTAATGTAGAATGATTCTGTAAAATGAAACAGATTCAAAGTTGAAGTGAAATGGTGGTCATCCGTATACGATAGATCATTGTGATATAAGAAATTAAAAAAGAGAAATAATTTTGGGATAAAACAGATTATTACACTTTTTTTCAATAACTCACTTTTGCAACCTAATTCACATTCAGTTTAGAATGTTTCAAATTTTCGTGCTGTCGATTATTATCATGTCTGAACCCTGTGTCCTGCACAGCCGAAGAACTTTCTCAGTAAATTTGTTGATGGTCATCAAATCCGATAAAATTTCCTCAGTAAACTTGTTGATCATCAAACCTGATAACGATCACCGATGCCGGACTACACAATTTGAAAGCCCGATTATCTCTACGATATCACTGTTATCCGGGGAATGAACTATCATCTGTCCTTTCTTAAGATAGGGAATTCTCCGTTCGTATTCTTTCGGAACTTTCAAAGATGTAATAGCTGCGTCATTATTGAGGTTAAGGATCAGTTTCGTATTAATCTGCTTGAAAACCGTATCATCGATATCCTGAGGGTCCTGGGTGATCAAGAAAAGTCCCAGTCCTTCTTTTCGGCCCTGACGAGCTGCATCTGCAAAACGTGAAATAATAAGGCGAGAATGTTCTCCATTTGCATTTGAGAGATATCGATGGGCTTCATCCAGTGCAAGAATTATTGGAGTTTCTTTAATAGCTTCCTTTCCAGTCGTACTTAATTTGTTGTCCACTATCAGGCTCATGATTGTGAGTACTATGAGGTCGCGAATTCTCGGAGCACTTATATATTCGGTCGGGAAAACCGAAATCTGCCCTGGTTTGAAGATTTTATCCACAAGGTCAGTAATTGAAGTCGCATCTCTATCAAAAACCTTCGAGAAAAAGTGACTTCTTACTCTTCTTACAATTCCATCGTATGAGGACTCGTGCAGCTTTCCGCTGTCAACATAGTAGGAACGGGTACCTTCATTTTCAATATGGTTGATGAAATTCTGGTAAGTATGGGGTACACTTGACTTGAAGAAATCTCCAAGAAGCACTTCAAGCCCGATATACTGGAGTTCTGACATTCCGGCTGCTGCAATAAGCCAGGAATTGTGTTCTACAAGTGAAAAAGGAATTGTAAATTCAATCTGCTCGGCTCTGGATTTATCCCCAGGGTATCTTTGCCCATCGACTTTTGCCACGAAAGCCTTTGTAGAGAGTACCCGGCCATAAGTTACATTTTCGGATTCGAACCGGAATTTATTGTCTTCAGTGAGGTTTTCGTTGTCCTCAAAAAACTGGGAATACTCATCCTGAGGGTCCATAATTACCAGGCAGGGATTTTTCCGTGCTTTGCTAGGAGAACCCCGCAGCCTGTACCTGTTGCTTTCATTCATGAACTGGCGGAGGATATTTTTTGAAAGGAAAGTTTTTCCTGTCCCTGTGCTCCCGCAAATAAGCATATGCCTGAAAATAAGGGGGTCGCCCATGGAATAGTCGTTTCTCAGGTAATATGCAACCGTTTCGGGCTCGGAATTGGTTCTTAAAAGCTCGCCTCCTACACTCAGGTGGCCGAGAAATATCCCATTTTCGGGAATGTTAAGCCCTGTCTGGACTTCAAACCTGTCAGTAACAGGCAGAATAGGAGTGTTAGGGTGAGGAATCCGGTCTGCCATCCGCCGAGTGAGTTTGCCTTCGGCTTTTCGGTAAAGAATACAGAGCGGATCAAGACAGGCAAGAAACTTGTAATCGTCTTCATTTACAGGGTTTCCACGGGCACTGAGCATGCGCCTTGAATGAACTTCAGTTGCGTCATCTACCACAAACTCCTGCCTGTACTGGAGTTTTCCCACCCTGGCAAAGAGTTTTTCTCCGTTTTCGTAAGGCACAACAACGTATGTTCCCAGCCTTATCTCATCCCGTCGAGCTGATGTAATGTAACCGGTGATTACAGCTCCTGAAGGAGTTAATTCAAGGGGTTCTATGCCTGTAGTGACAATCCCGAAAGCTTCTGAAACTGGAGAGGCTTTCAGTACATTATCATCACATCCGGCAAAGCCTTCAAATGGGAAATCTTCCTTTCCGGAACTCCCAAGAACTTCGGATTCAAGAGATAGATCTGAAATAGACAGAGAAGCATTCTTAGACACAGGAGCAGTTTTGGGTAGAGAGGAAGATTTAAAAATTGCTTCGTCAGGGCCTGAAAATATGTCGGATTCAATATTGGATTCAGTACCTGATTTAATGTCGGATTCAGTGCCGGGTTCAATACCGGGTTCAACGCCGGATTCAATATTGGATTCGGTTTTTAAAATATGATCTGATAGATCATTCTGACAATCTTTACTTAGATTATCAGATGATGAAGCTTGCAGTATTTCCTCAGTATCGGGTGTGAGTATAGAGGTAACCTGATTAGAGGTGACCAGATTGGGAGCATCTTCGAAGGAATTTGCTGTCTTGCTCATATTCCTGTTTTCAGGACTTATCTCATCAGGATTTTCCTTTCTTGGATCAGCAAGACTTTCCTTTCTTAGCTCAGCAAGACTTTCTTTTCTTGGCTCATCAGGACTTTTCGTTCTTATCTCATCAGGGCTTTCCTTTGAACCTGCATTTTCTTCCATTCCTGAATTGGCAGGAGCTGGCTCCTTTTTTGGTTTATTAGAGTTAAAAGTAAAAATGTCGACATTTTCATATTTCATTAATCTTATTCCACCGGGTGTCATTGTAAGTAGTATCGGGATTCATATTTTCAAAGAATTTATCAATCTCTTCCCTCTCTACTTTCCTGATTTTTGCCAGATGGTCTGCTTTTGTGAGGGTAAGAGGAAAACCATATAAAGAAAGGTCAAAGAGCACTTTTTTGGTCATTTGCATGCGGAGAAAATCGTCTTTAACAAGCCCATATGGAGCTTCGACCTTGAAGACCACATTTTTGTAGGGCACATAAAGCATGAAAAAACAAAGAGCATAATCTTCAGGCGGGAAATCGTGCCTGAGCTCCTGCTGGAGAGGGTCTGCGGCTGCAAGGGGTGAAGTCCCGTTAAGCAATTTTTCGTAAAACCTGTTGGGCTGCAAAAACCAGTTGGTGTAAGTAATATAATCATTTCTTGAACCATTATTTTTGCCGTTCTTCCCGTTGTTTTTCGAATTTCGTCCCTCGTGTCCTGAGGCATTATCAACTTTTTCCAGGGAGAGCAGATTCTTGAAAAACTGCGAATCCAGCATCCAGGGAAGGTCGAAAGCGTTCCCTTTTTTCCGGACGCTGTCTATAATCTGCATGTCAATTGGATTTTTCACAAATCCAATCACAGGCTGCCGATTTTTCAGGAAATGGTCCATTATATCAATGTAATTCTGGAGGATTTTTCGGGCATCGTTGTTCTGCCGGACTCTCACGTCCTCGTCGTCCAGCACCATCCAGTACATTAGCTGTTTTGGATAAATCGGCCCGTCCATTATGAAAAAGTTTTCAGGCTTTATCCTGTCTTTCATGAAAAGAATATGTTCGGATTCTGCCAGGTACATGGCAAAACTGTGCACCATGTCAGAAGCTTTTCGTTTTAACTCGTCAGGCGCGATTGTAACCAGTTTTGCCCTTCCAAACCCTTCATCGAAGGTTTCCCAGCTTGCACTAGCCTGCATGGATACTCTTTGTGAAGAAGAATAAGCGGCGCATACGATTGTTCGGAATCTCTGGATATCAAGATTAGTAGGCGTTGAAGCCAGCCCACAGTGACAGAAATCCACAAAAAGCCCGCTGTCATAAGTCCTTGGGTTGGTACTTCCGCTATCGCAGGCATAAGTAAGAGGATACGGGTCCTCGCCCTGCGCCATCAGTTGAGTCCTTACAATACCTCGAAAGAGCCTGTCTATAGCTTTAAGAATGACCTTCCCATCGAGACTCAGTTCCTCAAGCAGAGAATAGATATCTGAAGCTGTTTTAACCTCCTCAGACTCAAACGAGCAGTCAATCTTTTTTGCAAGCTCCGAGATTTTATGCATATGCACGGGCTCAAGGGTCATGGATAAAAGATACTTTGAGGAGTCTTATATATTTATTGAATGGAAAGGGGAAATGCAGATGCTTTACTGGAAAATGAGTGATGAGGCTAAGGAAATGTAAAGCTGTTTTTTCCATGAAAATCCTATCAAATTAATGCGCAAAATTTCACTTATTTTCCAAAATTTCCACCAAGGGTTATTCTCGATGAGTTCTGGCAGGAGCTTCATATACAACTTACTATTTTCTTGAATTAAGTTATATACATGAACGGTTTGTTTTTGTGTGACTTCATCCCAAAACTTGAAATTTGCTTCTTGGGCCTTGTATTTTGAATAATCAATCAAGCTCATGATCATGAAAACAATTCTGAGAATTCCCAACGATTAAGAGTAAAATGACTTTTGAGATCGGCTCTGTAACTTCATTAAGCTGGCTTATCTGGTTATCCTCCCGTTCTAGTTGATAGTTCACTAGGTCGATCTGCGTTTTCAGTTCTTCAATACTTAATTGCTACAGAACAATTAAGTTTGCATAAAAATAGAACCCAAAATAGTTTCCCATGTGCATTTTTCAGTTTTTACTCCTAATCATATTTAAGCCTTCGATGGCAATTAACTGATTAATTTAGTGACGGTTTTGAATAAACAAAATCAAGACGATCTTAATGCTCAGGGTAATAAGGAAGTCAATAGTCAAAATAGGCAGGCAGAGTACTTTCATTCCTTAATAATAATTAAAGTTTTGATAATAATTAATTGTATCAAACCTTAGTTCCCCATTTTTAAGCACATAAATGTCGCCTGATATCGATACATGTGCTTAAGTTTAAGCACATCATATGCAAGGTAAAATCTCTAAATCGCAATCATCTAACCTCATAGAAATACGGTAAAAGCATATATGCGCCTAAAAAACCGGAAGTTAGGATCAAAAACTATATATAAAATTAATTATTTGAATAAGTAATGAATATAGTTACAAGTCTAACTATTTTTAATTAATGCAGCAGTTAATAAAATTTATGTAATTGAATCCAGTGAGAATCCACATGGTAAATATATTCACGATGAAAATTTATTGGTAAGGTCATCTCTTTTTTCTGCAGATATGAACCAATTTTTGTTGGAAAAAATTGAGTCATATGGTATTGGAAGTGGATAGTTTCCTTTTCTTATGAGGCTGTATCTTGACGATGGAGTCAATCGTGGTAATCTCTCTGACTATCTAAAATTGATAAAGGACTACTTCAAAGGCTATAAAAAATTTGTTAATGAGGGTTATGTTTTATCCGACATAGAGATCGGAAAGACAGACGATCATGCAGGATTTTTCTTATCGAGAAAGGGATAAAGCACGAACCCAAAATGAAAAAATAGCTCTAAGTTGAAGGCCATTTTTCCCCGTTTTGATGACAATCAAAGAAAAGAGGTCACGAATTCAGTTGGAATTAATCTGTGAGAATCTATCCCAAATAATCTTGAAATAACGAGACAAAATCATGCAATTTAAAAATAGTCATCTTCTAATGCTTTGTATTACTTCATATTTTGCAATGGCAGGAGGAGCTCTTTTAGCACCAGCCTTGCCAGATATGGTGGAACCTCTGAAGACAACATCCCATGAAATAGGACTATTAATTTCAGCGTTCACTTTCTCAACAGCTATTTTCACACTGGTTATTGGACATTTCATTGACCGTGTAAACCGCAAAAAAATACTTGTTCCCTGTCTTGTGATTTATGGTCTACCAGGACTTGTAAGTTATTTTATATCTGATCTAAAATTACTTCTTGTTTTGAGATTCATACAGGGCATCGGTGCAGCATCCCTGTTGCCTTTGACCATGTTGATCATAGCAGATGTGTACAAAAGTCAGGAAAGTTTTCATGCTATGAGTATGGTAGGTATCGCTCTTGCCATTGGCTCGGTGTCTGCTCCTCTTATAGGTGGAGGACTGGCAAGTATAGACTGGAACTATCCATTTCTTTTCTATGCACTATCTCTACCATTTGCTCTTGTTGTGCTTACCTCCTTTCCAGAGACAAGGGTTCAGGGGAACAATGATGACCACAAGGGTCTAATTAACGGGTTTAAAGCACTCAAGGAATTAAGAATAGTATATACAGTATTCCAGGGCTTTATGCTTTTCTTTTTACTCTATTCAGTGCTTATCTACGTGCCACTTATGCTTGAAAACGTACTTGGATATACTGCAAAAGAAGCAGGAATTCTGTTGGCTTTCCAAGGAATAGCTATCATTTTTACTACATCTCGCGTAAAGAGTCTGGCCAGTAAGTATTCAAAGACAGTAGTTATTGCTGCTGGTTTTGTATTTTCAGGGCTGGCGTTATTGTCCATGTCATTTGCACATTCAATTGTTGCAGTTTTTCCCTTACTATTGCTATTCGGAGCAGGATATGGGCTTGCTCAAACAACAATTGATACACAGATGATCCATGTCGCTCCTTCAGAAGCAAAAGGTGGAGTTCTATCTATTCACAACACCATGAAGTTCGTTGGTACGAGTCTTTCTCCCATAGTGCTTGGTATAGTCCTGTTGCATTTTGACCTTAGCACGGTTTTTAGGTTATCAGGTTCCTTTGGGTTGCTTGTTGCTCTGACAACGTATTTAATGAAGAATATTTTTGAGAATTCAGGTGACAAATATATAAAAGAAAAAGATACAGAAGTATCATTATCAAATTAAAAATTTGTTGAGCCGTTAGATGGGTGCAGTATAAGAGTTCATATAAAAACTTTATCTAACTCTATTATTGCTGCTGACATTACAACTCCAAGGTATGATCTTTCTTTGTAGGACTTACGCGGTTGAACTGAGAAATCGATAACATCAAACTTTCGATTGTTTAAAACACTAAACCAGTCACAACACCGAATGTACTTGATTTTGTACTTCAAGTGAGTAAGTCCTATCTTTGATTTCATATCTTGAAAATACTTTTTTTATGTTCTGTTTTTAGTTCTTGAACAGTATTTTTTCCTTCTGGCTTTAATGAGTTAAATCTAAAAAAATCCCCTTTTTCAAGGGAATTTCTTAAAATCAGTTTTTCAGATTTGGTGTTTTACCTGGAGTTTCTATTATTCTTCTCCTCCAATGCCAATGTGCTTCAAATTATGGACCGAGGCTTCTGCTAAGTCAGATCCTCCTCGGAAATCATATTTTGTATGACCTTTAACGAAACCGCAGATGAGTCCGGTTTCTGGAGAATACTCAATAAATGAATTGTCTTCCTGAGCAATGCCTATGATTGTGATGTTGTCGGAAGTAGAGGTCAGATTATACTTGCCTTTACTCTCATCAGTGACCGATAGCAACTGGGCCTGTTTAGAGGTATCTTTGGAAATCCCGTCACTATTCAGAACTGTGGCGTATTTCTGGGTCACGTTGTACGACATATTAGTTTCCGGCCACTCAGTTTCGTGGGGCGAGGATGAAATTCTACCATCAGCATAGAGAACATAGGGAATAGTTATATTATGCGTGCTTACGTTGACATCGCCTAAGATGAAGTTTCCTTTCACACAAAGCATAACAATATCGGCTGTACCGTCCTCGTCAATCTCGTCGATGTATCCAGCAAACGGTGTGAATGTTGTTTTCCCGTTTGCGAAAATTTTACCGGAAAACACATTTCCTTCTTGGCTGGCTATCTGATAAACACTACTTTGCCCAGTCGTCCAATTGCCGGTGAGATTAGGGCTCGCCATTCTTTCATCAGGAGCCGTCGTCCCGTTACGAACTGCAAGAGCCGTCTTGACCGTGACAACCCCACCTGAACTGGAGATAGTATCCGTTGAAAAAACGTCGTCCGACTCGATGATACCGCTTCGGAACAATGTAGCATTCCCATTCTTTATATGGCTGAAGAAATGCGTACCGCATTTATCGTCAATGGCAAAGAACAAAGGAGAGTAGGATTTATCCTCCACGATCTTAAACAGCCGGTCATACTGAGTGACGTTGTAAACTTCTCCTGAGTCGTTTGTGATAAATCCGCCGGACGCGGAGTCGTAGGTGATACCTGACACGGTTGTAAAAACGCCGTTGATATTATATGGTACCTGCTTTAACCCGGTATCTGTCGCCTGGAGTTTAGGACAAACACAACTCGCGGTGGCTGTTCCTGCAATTAAAAAAAGAATTGCCAGGGAAAGACTCAACGCAATTGCTGTCCTCCGAATTGTTTTCACTTCTCATTCCTCCATATTTTTTCCAATACATTTTATAGTAATTTGATAATTTTAAATTTTGGTATGTTGGACTGTAATTTGAACAGGACTATTTTTTGGCTCTCGATTAGGTTTTCAGGGAAGGAATTGAGCTATTCTAACATATTTAGAAATGTATTGGAATGATTTTTAGAAATGTACTGGAATGATTTTTAGAAATGTACTGGAATGACTTAGTTTAGAAAAGCATAACCAAAAGCATGCACAAAAAAGATAGATATGATAAATAAGATCTATAGCAAAAACAAGTAAGGTAAAGTACTTTCATTTCCTTCTGCTTATTACTCAAAGAATTCATATGAGTTTAGCATATAAATAATATTTTTGACGTTTTGCTGTTTAATTTGGCATAAGAAGAAAATGACTTATCTTTATATTTCTTTATGTGTTGTTTATCTCATCGGCCTTTGCCTGCGCTGCTTCCTCTGTTTCGAATATCTCGGTGTCTGAGGGATAACAATATAGATACACTTCATTCATGACCCGCATGGTTCTATATATAAGAGTGTACACAGGCTTGTTCATGGCATCTGCTTTCAGGTAGCTGATTTCATGCTCACCCCAATTTACCAGTGTATATTCCAAGCCACCTATTACTATTGTCTCAGGAAATTCTACACCATCAAGTGCCTGTTTTCCGACTGAAAAGTTCAAGTCTTTATATAGTAATATCGGTCGAACGAATGCTTTTGGAAGTTTTGATTCTTTGTCCTTATCTGAAAAATATGACACATCCACTTTCTCATCTGCATAGTCAGAAAAGCTTGCGTTTCGAGATGCGTATTCATATACTGATTCATATAATTGTACAACATTCCCATCAATTTCGATATGAGTTGTCATAGATTTCAGCCTCGTGAGTATATAGACCAGTCTATATATCATTAGGTAAAAAATATATAAAAATTTAAGTTATTCATTTTTTAATAAAATTGGAATTTTTTCAGCAGCGGCTACCAGCATGGTAGTATCATTACGAATCAAATATATCGTTATTGTACCTTCGATCATTAATTGAAGAATTAAGCTTAATTCTTTCGCTTTTTCTGATGAAAATCCACTGCTAACCAATTTCTGATAATATGTATCCGTCCACAGGTCATAGACTTCAATACAGGTTTTTTGTAAAGACTCACTTATCGAGACCGTCTCTAAGGCCAGCAAACTGATAGAGAAACAATTCTTTTGATCTTTTTCATTGAAATTTCGTGCTAAACCCAGAATAAATTCCTCAATGGCTTGAACTGGATCGCTATTCTTTGCTAATTCTTCTTCGGTATGGTGTTGAATTGTATCTCCCATCAATTTTATAGTAGCTGTCACTAACTCCTCTTTTCCATTTGGAAAATGATAATACAATGATCCTTTCGGCGTTGCACTTTCTTTTATGATTTTATTTAGCCCCGTAACATGATAACCATTTTTCTGAAATAAAAAAGCAGCCGTAGTAAGGATTTTTTCACGTGTATTCATTTCAGATCCCATGGAATTATTGGTCATGGGCGTGAGTTATTGAAAAACGTGACAAATAATGGCTTTTCATTATTTACCAAACATGGAGGATTCACTCTTTTTGAAATTGATCAGTAACTCACGCCCATGGCCGAATAATTTTACTATTAATTATAATGACTGGTCTACATATTATTTATACTTTACTGACTAATTTAAAGTACAGGTTTTACCAGAAAAGTATCGAACTCATCTGTTTTTGTTCTATCAACCGAAGACTTGACAGAACAAGTCTCAAAGAGTCATGAGTTCCAGTTCAGGGTAAATAACCTTAACTAGATCAATACTTGAACCCGCAGGAAATAGTCATTATAGAAACAACCATTATATGTTGTTTCAAAGTCTCTGTTTATCTGGACTTACTTTACCGAGTTATTTTATTTTTGAAGCAATATCACCATATACAATATCACCATATTTCTCTGGTAAATAAGGCGCTGTGATCATTAAAAGAAGATCATTTTCGTGAAGGCCTATTTAATAAAGAAGTCCTAATTCTTCGAACTGTGCTTTGATGATCCGCAGGCCCTCTTTGCAATCCTCCGGACACTTTCCACCTGTAATTACCAGCTTGCCAGTTCTGAATACAAGCACTACCACTTTGGGAGCTTCAAGCTTATAAACAAGACCAGGAAATACCTCTGGTTCGTACTCGACATTTTCCATGCCAAAGGCTGTCAAAATGGCGTTCAGGTTTAAATTCGTCTTTAAGTCTGCGGAGGCTACCACATTTTGAATGCGAATCTCAGGCTCTAGATCTATTTCCTTGCAGCCTATTGAATAGAGCTCGTTAGCCAGATTGATCAGGGCCATATGAGCTTTCTCAGGACTTCTGGCTCCAGCGCATACCACTTTTCCAGAGGTGAAAATTAAAAAGACAACATTGGGATCCTTAATTCTGTATACAAGGCCGGGAAACTTCGTTTTGTTATATTCTGCCCCCTTAAGTCCGGTGTCCATTAATTTTTGCAGGTCGAAATCTTCTGCCAGCCTGGTAGATGCTACTATGTTCTCTATAGTTATCGTGGGTTCCATACAACATCCCATCAAATTATTGGTAATGGACGTGAGTGATTAAAAAACATAATCGTAAGAATGTTTTCCTTTTTTCTAAGCATGGGGATGTGCTTTCTTTTTTGGAATTGATCAGTAACTCACGGACATGACCTAGTTATTTTTCTAGTTATTATAATGACTGGTCTACATATTATTTATATTTTACTGAATACTCTGAAGAATAGTTACGTGTTTTATTTATGCAGAAAAATGTAGAAAATATCTAATTAATCTGATTTTGTTCTATCAACAAGAGACTTGACAGAACGCAATATTTCCGTTTTTGATTTTTTGGGTTGATTTTAATTATATACCTTTCCTGACGATGACAGTTGGCTATACCTAAGTGTCGATATCTTACATCCCAATTCTCTTAGTAAGCTCATTTACATCAGTGTCGTCAAAAGATACAATTACTAGATTTATATGCTCATCATCGTAAAAAATAATACATCCAGAATGCATTTCGTATCTATCTATCGTTATTCCTTGCAACTGCTTATGATCCAAGGTGTTGATCATTTTGAGAAAGTGTTGATATAAGTCTGTTGATCGAGTGTTCCAGTCACCAAATCTATTTCTTTCAAGATGATCACGTAGTTTTTCAAGCCATTTAGTATTATGAAACTCTACTCTTCTCATACTATCACTGTTTAAATATTTAATACCTCAGTTTAAAGTTTTGGGAGCGTTGACAATCTGTTTCTTTCTTGGAAGTAGTATTCCTAAAATAAGTCCCCCACACTAGTATACAGACCAGTCTATATATTATTAGGTAAAAAATATATAAAAATTTAAGTTATTCATTTTCTAATAAAATTGGAATTTTTTCAGCAGCTGCTACCAGCATGGTAGTATCATTACGAATCAAAGATATCGTTATCGCACCTTCGATCATTAATTGAAGAATTAAGCTTAATTCTTTCGCTTTTTCTGATGAAAATCCACTGCTAACCAATTTCTGATAATATATATTCATCCACTGGTCATAGACCTCAATACAGGTTTTTCGTAATGAATCGCTTATCGAGACCGTCTCTAAGGCCAGCAAACTGATAGAGAAACAATTCTTTTGATCTTTTTCGTTGAAATCCCGTGCTAAACCCAGAATAAATTCCTCAATGGCTTGAACCGGATCGCTATTCTTTGCTAATTCTTCTTCTATCTGGTGTTGAATTTTGTCTCCCATCAATTTTATAGTAGCTGCTGCTAATTCCTCCTTCCCATTTGGAAAATGATAATACAATGATCCTTTCGGAGTTCCACTTTCTTTAATGATTTCATTTAATCCAGTAGCATGATAACCGTTTTTTTGGAATAAAAAAGCAGCAGTAGTGAGGATTTTTTCACGTGTATTCATTTTAGATCCCATAGAATTATTGGTAATGTGAGTGAGCTATTGAAAAGGGTAAGCACAATAATATCTTTTCGTTTTTTTCAAACAGGGGGTGTACTCTCTTTTTTGGAATTAATCAGTAACTCATGGGCATGACCGAATAATTTTACTATTAATTATAATGACTGGTCTACATATTATTTATATTTTACTAATACTAGCATACCGAATCTAAATGCTCTACCAAAACTTTCACCATCATTTATTGTCAATAACTTTGAACAAAAGTTTTATATTTGATTTACTCTTTTCCGGAATTAAACTCTGAATGTACGCAGCTTGGTTTTGTGTTATTTCGATAAGCTAGCTTACCTATTCATCATTCCGGCTTAATTAATCTCTAATCAAGTCATCCTGCTTTTTTAACTATTCAATCCTTACTTGCCATAGAACAATTGAGTTTAGGATTGGGGACAGGCTTTTCAAACGACAGTATATTTATATTAAGCTATTCTTTTAATTGGTAAGTTGCTCTCAGATTTGAATTTCCTTTCACTAGAGACGCATTTCTGTATCACACCATTCAAATGTCATACCAAATGAATACAACTTTTCACTAAAATTTTAAAAAAGTTTGAGACCTCTCCGAAAACCAAAAATTGTCCCGTAATTTAGAGTCTATCCGAAAAGTGGTTATCCACTGTAACTTTTACAATAGTAGGATGCAAAGCCGGAATGGATACTCGGACATTATACACTTATTGTGACTTTTCAACATGCATCTAGACTTTCGGCGGGCTCTTAAAAACAGAAGGAAGTACATTGATGAAAATCGGAAAGAGAGGAAAGCGAAGAAAACAACATCACTTTATTACTGGAATATTTAAAATTGTGCTATATCTTTTTCTAAAATCAATAAAACTACTGTTTAGTCTCCCAATTTACTTACTGAAAGCAATGAGGCTATTGTTTATTTTTTCAATTCGCTTATTGAAAGCAATATGGCAACTGTTTAGTTTCTCAATCTATTTACTAAAATCATTGGGGCTATTTCTCAGTTTCTTAATCCACTTACCATATAGGTTTATAAAACAAATTTTTAAAAAACCATCAAAACTAGAACTACCCACGTTAGACGAAATTGATGAGATGGATGGGTACAAATTTGAAGAATTTATGAAATACGTTTACGAACAGCTAGGATATTCAGTCTATCACACTCCATTTTCAGGTGATCAGGGTGCAGACCTTATTCTAACGTCAAAAAGAAAAGCGAGAATAGCTGTTCAGGTCAAACGATACTCGGGTAAGGTATCAAACGGTGCAGTACAGGAAGTTGTAGCTGCAAAAGGTTTTTACAAATGCACCGAAGGTATAGTAGTTACAAATAGTTATTTTACCTATTCTGCCAAACAATTAGCTGAAGCGAATCTTATTGATTTAGTTGATAGAAATGGACTTGAAAAGATGATTAATACTATCCTGAAGTGAACTTTGAAAGTGGGTCAAACTGTGAATATGAACCGTTTTCTTTTGTGTGACTTCATTAAGCTGGCTATCTAATCATCCTTCCGGCTTAACTGACCTCTAATTAAATATTCTGTTTTTTCAGGCCTTCAATTCTTACTCACTAAAGAACAATTGAGTTTAGAAAACCATAATTGAAAAAATATTTTAAAGTATATGATTTCTCCACTTGATACCTATTATCAGAATTCAATTACAGTTTACTATTTTTATATGGTTATACGAACATCATTATTTCATATGATGTGATATTTATATTAAATTGCTCATTTAATTAGTAAACTGCCCTCAGATTTGAGTTGCCTTTCGCTAGAAAGGTATATGCGTTGTCAGAACATGCAGATGTCATACTAAACAGAGGTAAATCTTGTAGAAATTTAAACAAAGTCCGAGAATTTCATGAAAAACAGAAAATCGTCCCGCGATTTAGAGCCTGTACGAAAAGTGGTTCTCTACTGTTGTTTTGAAAATATGCAAAATATAAAACCGGAACGGATGAATGAATATTTAGACCGATTCTAATTATTACAACATCCTAGGCCGATTCTAATTATTACAACATCCGATTACTGACTTTTCGGATAGCTCTATTACAGAATAAATCTAAATCAATATCTGTTACCCTTCTAATGGTAACAATATTAATACTAATTAAGGCATAATTACATAGCCAAAGATTTCGTGGAGCTGGACTAAGTGAACCCGCTACGGCTAGAAAAGAAAATAGACGTGCTCAAAAAAGCAATAAATCCATTTACCGTTATATTTTGGATATTTGCATCTGTAATTGTAGCCCTTACGTTGCTGGTGTTGAGACGAAAGAAGTCACCCTGATGAAAAATAATTTCATTTTTCTTTCCTTTTTATCCTGAATATTACGTCCTGCAGTCTCCAGGCATAGCCTATCACCAGGCTAAAATCAATGTATAGAGGCTTTTCCGTTTTGTGGCTTTTTGGCAAAAATCCTGATCTTAATTGTCCCGGGATGAAGAATTGAGTTAAGTGGTTAGTGCTTTTCATTCGTCTTTTTAATATTCTACTAATATTATATTAATAATGTTTTATATGGTTTGCATAAAAAATTCAACCACTTAAATCCCTGAATGCTTAGTCTGGCTTACTCTATCTGGCTTACTCTATCTGGCTTACTCTATCTGGCTCACTCTATCTGCTTTTTCGTAACTCTTCTCGGATCTCTGCCAGTTTACCGCGAGCAGAATTATATTCATTTCTTAGATTTTCAATATCCGCGGGTACGGTTTTCATCCTTGCCTCTACCAGTTCCCTCATTTGTTCATTTTCGATCTCGTCCGATAATTTGCAGCTTAAATCCTCTTTAATTTGTCCTACCTCTTCGAGATATTCATCGAATTTATTTACCGACTCTGTCAACTTTAATTCTCTAGCTACAGCTTCCAGACTCTCTAGTTCATCTATCAGGGCGTCTGCACTCCTATCCAGGTCATTCATTTTCTGTTCCAGCCTGGTTAATCTGGACATCACATCCTGCTCAGCTAATTCGGACAATATATTCCCCCCTAAATTGAAGAATAATTCTATTATTAGCAATATGGGACTTAAAACCCCTGTTTATCTGTTAACAACAACAGTTTTTATATTCACAAATTCCCTGAGCCCATAGTGTGAAAGTTCTCGCCCAATCCCGGATTTCTTGGTCCCGCCAAAAGGAAGCCTCGGATCGGATTTGATCATTCCATTGATAGATACTAACCCGGACTTTATTCTTTTTGCCAGCCTTTCAGCCCTATCCAGGTTTCCTGACCAGATTTTCGTCCCGAGCCCATACTAAGTGGAATTTGCAATCTCCACGGCTTCATCCTCATCTTTTACCGTGATCACCGGGGCAATTGGTCCGAAAACCTCAGTCCTGCATACTTCCATATCCGTACTGGCTGCAGGAATGATGGTCGGCCTGAAGAAAAACCCTTTTTTATGTTCTTCTCCGTAAACGTGAAGTTTTGCACCTTTCTTTTTTGCGTCTTTCAGGACTCGCTCAAGACTCTCGAGAAATTCCTTCTTTGCAAGAGGTCCAATATCGGTTTTCTCATCCATAGGGTCTCCGATATTCAGTTCCTTCACCTTGAGTTCAAATGACTCGATAAAATCCGCAACAATATCTTCTACGACAATCAATCGTTTGGCAGCGGTACAACTTTGTCCGGCATTTAGAAAGCGGGACTTCACAGCTGCTTGAGCAGCCCTCTCGATGTTAGCATCTTCAAGCACTATGAAAGGGTCCGAGCCTCCAAGTTCCAGTACTACAGGCTTGATACCTCTCCCTGCAAGTTTCCCTATTTTCGAGCCTGCGCCTGTACTGCCTGTAAACGAAACCCCGTCCACCAGTTCTTCTTTAAGAATTTGCATGGCAGTCTTGGAGTCAATTAACAGGGTATTGAAAACGTTTTCAGGAAATTCGGCCTCAAGGAAGATATTTTCGATTTCCAGCGCCGACTTTGGCACATTTGAGGCGTGCTTGAGTACACAGACATTTCCTGCACACATCGCAGGTATTGCAAACCTGAAAACCTGCCAGAAAGGGAAATTCCAGGGCATGATCCCGAAAATTACTCCAAGAGGCTCAAAGGTTACATAACTTTTCTCAGTTCCGATATCCACAATTTCGTCTTTCAGGAGTTCAGTTGCGTTTTTTGCATAATAATCACAGATTTGGGCACATTTTTGAACCTCCTTCTTTGACTGCCTTACAGGTTTCCCCATTTCTTTTGTAATAATTTCAGCATAAGTATCGGTACTCTCCCGAAGAATCTCGGCAGCAGTTTTAAAATGTTTCGCCTTTTCCTCTACAGGCAGTGAACCCCATAAGGAAAAAGCAGTTCTGGATTTCTCAATACGGGCTCTGCATTCCCCAATAGAAAGGGAATCATACGTCCAGTTTACTTTTTCCGTATAAGGGTTAACGGATTTAAGTTTCATACTCTTCCCCAAAAAAGAGTTATTAGTAGTATTGAGATTTCAAGTATTATAAATTAAGGAGAAATAAAATTAGAAGAGGGAGAAATACCAAAGACATATTCTCACACCCCCCAGCACACTCTAAGAAAACTTATATTGAATTGGTTTCATACAGGAAAGTATGGGTATTGAAATCAGCATAAAGGCGGGTGCAGACGCAGCAACTTCAAGCGTCAGCGCTTCGGGAAGTGTACAGCACATTATCACGGATAAAGAGAGAAAGACATTTGGCATTGAAGATTCAGGTCTCAAGAGTGCAGTTGAAAAGTATTTTGGAAAGAAACCTAATGATGCTTATCTTCACAGCCCCACTCCCTGGGATGACCTCTACAAAAAATACGGCTGGAGTGAGGTTCAGACGATACTGGATGTCAAGAGTTCAAAAATAACCGAGATTACTTCAGAACCAGTAATAGTGGCAACTAAGAAATTCGTCAATAGCAGCTCAAAAAAGGCCACTTTCGATGCCAGCATTTCGGACCAGGTAACCAATACCACAGAGAGCAACTGGTCTCAGACGGACACAATTGATGTAGGACAGAAGATTACATATGATGTCAGCTTTCTGGGAGCCGGTGGAGGAGGAGAAACCTCAATGTCCTACAGCCATTCCTGGGGGCAGGGTGGATCTGAAAGCAAAAGTGTTACAGTCGGTTCAAGCTCAGGAGTAAGTGTAGAATTGGAACCTGGCGAGTCAATTGAAGCCGTACTGTCAGCAAGCCGAGGTGTAATGAAGGTAAGGATTGTTTACATGGCCCATCTGACAGGTAGTACAGCTGTCAATTATAACCCGACTTACAAAGACCATCATTTCTGGTCTCTTCCCATTACTGGCGTTATGAGTTCTGCCAGTCTCTCGACTAACAGAGAATTTACGGAAGATATCGAGATAGGCTACTACTCAGACGCGAAAATAGAACTAAGAAACCCGCAGGGTCAGGTAAAAGCAACATTTTTAGCGGCTAATAAACCCGCAGTTGAAAAAGTGCCAATTAAAACAGTAGTTTAAATGCATATAAAAGTGCAAACCTGCATATAAAGTGCAGACCTGGCAGTGAATATTATAGGCTCATGCAGTTGAACTTGAACAAGAATGGAAAACACTCAACAGCAAGTGTCAGTAATTATAATATGATTGGATGTGCCTGATTTTATTGCTCAACTGCGTAAGCTCTATATAAGTTAATTCAAGATACCATTTTTCCAGAAAAAACTTTTTTCAGGCTTCCTCTCGAATTTTTTGAATATACTCGGATAAAGCGCCGGGTACTTTGCTTCTTTAAGGGGAATACAGAACATCCTGTCTGGATAAGATGAGTCTCCACCAAATCCGATGACAACAAAGAAAGGAAGCTTCTTTTCTCTCGCAAAGCTCTGATAACGTTTTAATTGCTGAGGGTCGGACCACTGGAGTTTACCCTCAAACAGGCCGGACCTGAACTTACATTCAACGCAAAAAACTTCGTCTTTCGGGAGATAACGGACAATAAGATCCGGGTCGGTATCCGATTCCACAAATCTGTCATGCTTACGCATAATATCTGTACTCCATTGTACAATCGAGAAATATTTGTCGTCAAAAAGGTTCACAACATATTTTTCAAAATCATTTCCCTTTTCTACAGATTCGTCTTCTTTCAAGACTTCAACTACTCTTTTAAGTTTGCCAACAAACCCCATAATAATCCTCCCATACAGTGTATATAAACAGATTATGTTTAATTATTTTAAAATGTATCGTCAGTTCATACACGCGGTTCCTTCACACAGTTTCCACAAAATACGTGTTCTTCTTCTTCTTCTCCAGTTTTTAGCCTTACCTGTATTCAGCAATTATTTACTGGTTCTGCCGCCTCAGGAAGTTGACAGGAAAAATAGAAGAATTTAAGTAAAGAGGAGGAAATTAAACAATTAAAATTATTTTTATATTCCTTTTGAAATTATTTCACTATCTCATTTTCCCAGAAGAATTTCTTATTTGATCTGCGTTCAAATTTCTCAACAAGCTCCATAGAAAGTGCAGGAGACTTTGTCTCTTTTAGTGGATGCAGATCACTTTTTTAGGTTTTCTGGCTTTACCACCGAGTCATATCACAATATAGAACGGGATATCATTGTTTGCAAAAACTCTGTATCTTCCAAGCTGTTTGGGTGCTGACCACTGGAGCTTACCTTTGAAGAGTTTGGATCTGAATTTGCATTCAACACAAAATATTTCATTTGTGGGCTTGTAATTTTCTCAGGAATCCTTACGGAAAACCTTAATCTTTAAAAAAGGATATACTATATTGGGGATAAATTAAAAACTTACTAAAAATAATTAAAATAAAATAAAAGTTTCAGGTTTTATGCCTATGGGTAAAGGGCCGAGGAATTACGAGAATAAACTGATAACTCCGGAACAAGCAGTTGAGCTTATAGGAGAGGGCTGGAAGCGAGCAGACCTGCACGTTCATACAACCTGTTCCTTTGATGTGCTTCCTGTAAGAGATCTGCACCCTGAGAGCCTTTATGAGAAGTCTCTAAAAATGGGAATGGATTACGTGACGTTTACAGACCATGATACCATTGAGGCATATGAAATTCTCGGATGGGATCGTGAAAAGCTTGTCCCAGGGGTTGAAATAAGTGTATATGACCCGGAGTTTGCAGGGCATTCACTTCATATTAATATTTTCGAGCTTGACAGGGAGGAGTTCTTTGAGCTCATGGAAATTGCGGAAATCGAACATGACCTGAGAAGCTTTATTAAATACCTCAGGCGGCATAAACTTCCTTTTATTTACAACCATCCTTTCTGGTTTGAGTTTCACAGTGAACCAAATCCGTCTTCAGTCCCCAGGCTGGCAAAACTTTTCCCTGTACTGGAGTACAATATGCATGAACTCAAGCAGAAAAACGAACTTACAATTGCTCTTGCGGAGAAACTTGGCAAAGGTATTGCCGCAACAACCGATACTCATACAGGAATAATTGGTAAAGTATACACCCTTGCAAAAGGAGATAATTTCAATGAATTTTTCAAAAACGTAGCACAGGGAAAAAGTTATATTGTTCCGGAAGACCTTACCAGAGAGCTTTTGATCGACGAAATGAATACCTGGATAGATCTGATTTTTGAAAAAAGCCAGAAAAACAGGGACATAGAAAGCTACCTTACCGGGATAAAATCTCTTGATACAATGGTCAAAATATCCAGAAGCCCCCTATTGAGTAGTTTTCCTGGCCTCAGCAGGACAACTATGAACCTGTTCTATATGATCTCAAACACAGGGCTTCCTGCATCAGTTTACATTCATTCGGCAGAGAATCTGGCAAAAGATATTGAAAGACAGATTGAAATCGAGAAATAAAATTAAAAGTGCGGTTTTGAGTTTTTGTAATGACTTGAATTAGCCTGCATAAAAAGGGCTTTCCCCAGTCTATTTTTTGGATATGAAAATATCAAAAAGTTTATATTATGAAATTGTTTAGATTATTTAACATAAAAAATGAATAATTTGTATTATTTTTAACTACTATCTATGATATTATTGCTAATAATTACTATGATGGGAAAAGGTCCAGATTCGAAGATTAGAAATGTTACTCAAAAAGTAATTGGGATCTGTAGGACTATTTGCAGTCTGTAGGACTATTTGCAGTCTGTAGAACTATTTGCAGTTTGTATAAATGTTTTTGAAACCTGGATGATAAGAGCTCAAAAAGGGGAAAGCAGTAGATGAAACAAATAAGACACTTAATGGGATTGGGATTAAAAGTAAGATTAAAGCGAACGATTATCCTTGCAATACTTGTTCTTACCTTTTGCTCAACCATATTTTCTTCAGGAGTGGCAGGGCAGGAAGATTCTGAAAACAATCAACCAGTCTCGGAAGAAGGATTTTTTGACCGGTTTATCACATATGTAAAAAGCCTGTTCTCAGGAGAAGGAGAACTACAGAGCTCAGGAGAAATTTCCAAAATCGACACTGCAGACATTCAGCAGTCAGCAGATTCTGAAGAAGCAGTCCTGAGAATTGCAACTCCAGACGTAATAGACTCTGCGTCCCTGGTTGGAGATACGGGTCTGGGGGTTTTTGCCCATCTTTCAAACCCACCACTTATGAAAATGGATGCGGACGGACATATTATAGGGCAGCTTGCAGAGAATTACAGTGTATCGGAAAATAACACACGATGGACCTTTTACCTTAGAGATGACCTTTACTGGAGCGACGGAGAAAAAGTAACACCAGAAGATGTTGAATTCTCAATCCGCTACTACGGCGAAAAAACCCCCTGGGCAAGCTGGATCAATGATACCCTGGAAAACTCAACAGTTTCGGACGTCGACAATTCCGTGACCTTCAAATTTAACAAGCCTTATACCCGGGTCAGTATGGAATTTGCAACCTATGATATCCTTCCTGCACATGTGTGGAAAAATATCGAGGACCCAGTAGAATACACAAACAACGGTCCTTATGTCGGCTGCGGGCCCTACTATCTAAAACTGATAGACCTCAATGCCGGAAAACTAGTTTTTGAGAAAAACCCTTACTGGAAAGGAAAGGCTCCTGAATTCAAAACTGTCGAGATCCATTTTTACTCAAATGTGGATGTTGCCACTCTAGCCCTTAAAAATGGAGAAGCTGACACTTACTATAAATATGCAGGATCATACCCTTACTCAAGTATTGAGGAACTTGATAAAACTGGAAATTTTGACTTCATGGAAAATACCAGCATCGGGCTTGTTTTCCTTGCTCCCAATTTGAAAAAAGCCCCGTTTTCAGATGAGGAATTCAGGGAGGCTCTGGCCTATGCCATAAATTATGAAGAGCTTGCAAAGCTTGAAACCCTGGGGTATGGAGAAGTTCCGAATCGTGGTTTTGTACCGCCATCCATGGAAAATTATAAGGAAACCGAAAAACTGGAGTACAACCCCGAAAAAACCAGAGAGATCCTGGAGAAAGCCGGATATTCGGACAGCAATGGGAATGGAATACTGGAAGGAAAAGATGGAAAAGACATAAAGCTTGAAATCCTCATCCGGTCTAATTACGCCCGCACAGGCGAACTTCTCGATGAATATTTTGAAAATATTGGGCTTTCTGCAGACCTCAAAACTGTAGATTCAGATACCTGGATTGCTCTTAAAGATAGTTACAATTATGACCTGACAGTAACGCGTTCCACTCCCTGGGGTATGCTTATGCACTCAAGTTGGGGAAGCGGCTATTTTGATTCCAGGCGGACAGGTCAGGGAGTTATGCATAATGTTGAAGATCATGTGTTCCTGAAGCTCTGCGATGACATCCTTGCAACCACGGATTCTGCAGAACTTCAGAGTTGTGCATATGAGCTGCAGGACTATTATGCAGAAAATCTGCCTGCAATTCCCCTCTACTGGAGCAAGACGGTTACTCCATTTAACAGGCACTTCGAAGGCTGGTACGCGGATCCACTTTACGGGATATATAACCTGGATACTTTTACAAATGTAACGAAGGTGGAGGCGTAAAACTTGGTCTTTGAAGAAGAAATCCGATTGAAGAAGAATGCGGGAAAAATAGGAACTATGTATGAGGTCGCAGGAACGGAGTAATCAGAGCGATATCAGAGATAACAGGAACGGAGTAACAAGAGCGATATCAGAGATAGCAAGAACAGAGTAAAAAGATCGATATCAGAGACGGCAAGATATCAGAGACGGCAAGGACAGAGTAAAAGCGACGTCAGAAATAGAGCAATGTCGGAAATAGCAAGAAAAGTAATCAGGTATTTTGCCTCGTTGATGCTGATAATCGTCATCAACTTTACCCTTCCAAGGCTCATGCCTGGAGACCCGGTAAAAAACCTGATCGGTGAAGATGCTTATGTTTCAGAAGAAGTGATGGAAGAACTGAGGGCAGAACTGGGGCTTAATCTGCCCCTTCCCCAGCAGTTCACCTCCTATCTTTCCAACCTCCTGCACCTTGACCTGGGGTATTCCTATCACCTTCATGCCCCTGTAGCAGAAATTCTTCTGAATAAGATGAGCTGGACACTGATTTTTGTAGGGGTATCAGTGGTTATCGGGGCCTTGCTTGGATGTTTTCTCGGTGCCCTTGCCGGATGGAAACCGGAAAGAAAAATGAGTCATTTTACAGGTTTCATTTTTGTGGTGCTTTCCTGTATCCCACCTTACTTTCTTGCCCTTCTGACCCTCTATATCTTTTCTTTTAAATTGGGGTTCTTTCCCTCCAAAGGCTTTTATGACACCCCTGAAATAGGAAGTGTGCTGCATCACCTATTCTTACCTATCTGTGTAATGTCTGTCTTTTCAGCATCCAGAAACTTTCTGGTCATGCGAGGAAGTGTAATTCAGGAAAAGGAGCAGCTTTATGCTCTGTATGCCAGAGCAAAAGGCCTGTACAATAACGATATACTTTTCAGACATATCATAAAAAACGCCTCTCTCCCGATAATTACCCTGCTTGCCCTGGATTTCGGTTTTCTCTTCAGCGGAGCACTGTTTATAGAAATCATCTTTTCCTTAAACGGGATGGGGGTCATGATATACAATGCGATAATGGGAAAAGACTATCCTCTGCTTCAAGGAGCATTTCTGGTAATCGCCCTTACCGTTCTGCTAGCAAATATGTTTGCTGACTTGCTCTATGTCTTAATTGACCCCAGAGTAAGAGGAGGCCTGGATGAATCAATCTGACTGTACTGATATTTCCTGTATGAAAGAAGCGGGTATTGAAGGTTTTTCTGAAAAAAAATCCGAAGCTTGCAACTTCGAATTTCCTGGAGAACCTTCTTTCTGGATTTTTCAGAAACAGAAAGGTTTCCAGGGAGTATTCAACTGGATAGGCGTTCTCCTCTTTGTACTTTTTATTTTTATGGCGCTTTTTCCTTCAATTTTTGCTCCTTATGCCCCAGAAGAGCGTTTCATACCCTACGAAGCCCCTTCGGAAGAACACCTGCTTGGGACAAATGACATCGGAAATGATGTCCTTTCAGAACTGGTGTTTGGGGCAAGGATCTCAATGACAGTAGGTTTTATGGCAGCCCTGATCTCAACTTTCATCGGGACTGCGTTAGGTCTCTGTGCAGGCTATTTCAGAGGAATCATTGATGAGCTGTTAATGGGCTTTACTGATGTTGTCCTTGTTATCCCCAAGATCCCCCTTATTATAGTCCTTGGAGCATTTCTGAGGCCGAGCATCTGGATCCTGATAGCTATATTGGGGCTTCTTTCCTGGGAGTCAACTGCCAGAGTCACCCGTTCAAAGACTTTACAGCTCAGGGAAGCAGGTTACGTAAAAAGTGCCCAGTGTATGGGTTTTTCCTCTTACTACATCATGAAATCAGATATATTCCCAAACATTATCCACGTCCTGTTTCCCAAGTTCATGCTGGCAACTGCTTCGGCAATGATTTCTGAGGCATCTCTTTCTTTCCTGGGACTTGGCGACGTAAGCATGAAAAGCTGGGGAATGATGCTTTCTTTTGCTTTTTCTCAAGGTGGTTTTATTCGGGACATGTGGTGGTGGTATATGCCTCCAGGGATCTGTATCACCCTCTGTGTACTGTCTATCGCGCTGATAGGTTTCGGGCTTGAAGCAAAGGAAGAAGAACACTCCAGAGAAGGTGTAAATACACTATGAAAGCCCATTACAGGAGCACATTGCTTGAAAGGGACACATTGCTTGAAAGGAATACATCGCTTGAAAGGAACACAGTATTTGAAAGGAATACATTGCTTGAAGGGAATACATTGCTTGAAGGGAATACAGTACTTGAAGGGAATACAGTACTTGAAGGGAATACATTGCTTGAAGGGAATACATTGCTTGAAATAAGGGACCTTAAGGTCTCATTTCAGGGAATAGAAACCGTAAACGTACTTTCGGGAATTTCTTTCTCGATTAAAGAAAATGAAACTCTGGCCCTTGTAGGAGAGACCGGATGCGGAAAATCTGTCGTTGCACATACAATTATGAACCTCCTGCCCCCTGAGTCAAGGGTAAAAGGGAACATAGAATTCAGGGGAAAAAACCTGCTAGGAATAAACGAAAAGGAAATGGCAAAGATTCGAGGTAAAGAAATTGCTATTATTTTTCAGAACCCCTCACTTTCCCTCAACCCTGTATATTCCATAGGTCACCAGCTTGCAGAACCCCTATATGTGCACCAGAAGGAAAAGAAAAAGACGGCACTTTCCAGAGTCGCATTAGCCCTGAAACGTATGGGTTTTGCGGACTTCTCTGAGTGCATGAACTCTTACCCATCATGGTGTTCAGGTGGGATGAACCAGCGTTTTTTGATTGCTGCTTCAACCATACTTAATCCTTCACTCCTTATAGCAGACGAACCCAGCAAAGGACTTGACAAAAAATGCATAGCCGAACTTGAAGCTGAACTTGGGAATCTGAAAATGGAACGGAAGAGTGCCCTGCTTCTAATAAGCCATGACCTTGGATTTGTGCAAAGGCTTGCAGACAGAATTGCCGTGATGTATGCAGGGGAGATTGTAGAACTCGCTGATCCTTCAAGCCTTTTTGAGAACCCTTTACACCCTTACACCAGAGGTCTTCTAAACAGCCTGCCTGAAAAGGGCTTTATTCCCATACCCGGTTTTTCCCCGTCTCTTAGTAGCCTTCCTTCGGGCTGCAGGTTCCACCCGAGATGCCCTTTAAGGGAAAAGCGCTGCACTCAAATCCATCCCGAAATTAAAGAAACTGGTCAAAGGGCTGTGAGGTGTTTTCTATATCACTGAGAGCAGACAGCATATCAAAGACATACGGAAAAGGCCTGTTAAGCCAGGGAAAATGTATTTTCCGAGAGGTTTCGTTTGAAATCAGGTCCGGAGAAACTTTTGGATTGATGGGACCTTCTGGGGAAGGAAAAAGCACGCTGGGGAGAGTTATTGCTGGGCTTGAGAAGCCCACATACGGTACTGTATACTATGAGAGTTCTCCGCTTTCCGAAATGAATAAAACCGAACATATGGCTTTTCGCCGTAAAGTCCAGATAATGTTTCAAGACCCTACTGGCGCTTTTAACCCAAGGAAAAAAATAGGAAGCTCGGTTTTCGATGTTCTGAAGCTCCTCAAAATTCCCCTTATAGAACATGCCTCAAAAACAAAAGAGATGCTTATGACCATAGGCCTTCCAGAAGAAGTGCTTTCTCGCTATCCTTCACAACTCTCAGGAGGCCAGCTACAACGCCTTGCCCTCGGTAGAATTCTCCTGCTCGAACCCGAATATATCGTACTTGACGAACCAACTTCAGCCCTGGATGTCTCGGTTCAAGCCCAGATCCTTCACATGCTTAAAACGGTTCAGGCTGAGAAGAGTATAGGTTATCTCCTGATTTCCCATGATGAAGCTGTTATCCGTTTTATGTCAGACAATTGTGGATTGCTTGAGAACAGGCAGTTGAGAATAATTTATTGAGGCCTTTCAAAACCTGAATTTCTCATAACTACCAGTACAAGCTTCTTTACAAGCTCCTTTCTTTATAAGCCCTTTTCTTTACAAGCCTCTTTTCTTACAAGCCTCTACAAAAGTACTGAAAACTAAAGATTCAAAATTAAAGATTCAAAATTAAAGATTCAAAAGAAATCCAGAATCTTTTCAGGGCTTTCAAGCACGGTAATTCCCTGCAAGCTTTTTACAATCTCAACGTTGCGCATATCCACATCCCGGACCAGGACTTCCACAGGCCCGCCTTTGATAGCTTTATAAGGGCAGAGTTCCTTGCAGATCCCGCAGCCTTTGCACTTAAGAAGGTCGATCTGGTCTGTGAAACCGTTTTTCTCAGTTATTGCTTCATGAGGGCAGTTTTCTCTTGGAGGACAGTCTTCGCAATGTTTACACTGTTTTCGGTCGATATTATAGGGCATTTCGGATATAATTGAACCTTCAATATCTACAGGCACAATATAAACAGGCACTCTTCCTTTTACAGCCTGGGCAACGGCATTGGTAACAAGGGAATCCGCAATACCATAAGCGATTTTTGAAACCGTGTTTGAGGTTGCAGGCGTGACAAATAAGGCGTCATATCGGTCAAGACCAAAGCGTCCGACCTTAGGAGAACTTGAACCCTGCTCGCTTTCTCTGAAGATTTCTTCGAGGTAGTCCCCGCCGGAAATTTTAACAAGCTTTTGCTCAAGCCCGTACATGCGCAGTACCTCCTCTCCAGCCCTGGAAACAAATGTGTTTACGGAAACTTCAGGGTTTCGGAGCTTGATTTCCTTAAAGACCTGATAACTGCGGTCCAGGAAATGCCCGGCACCTGTAATGCCCCACGCGATTCTCTGAAAACTCATGAAAATAAGTCATGCCAGAGGGGGATAATATAATTTTCTAAAAAAAGATTCAGGATAATGAAAACGAGAAGTCACAAATTTTGACTGAGAACGAGAAGTTATAAACTTTATCTGGGGAGTTTATCTGGGGAGTCAATCACAGCTAAACGCCCAATAATAAAGTATTCACAGCTCCAGTACCTCATAAAGCAATTTCATAGCTTTTTTCTCGTTTTCTCCCCCACATTTGGAAGCCAGTGACTCATAATGGCGGATCAGTTTGAGATATTTTTCGTCCCCTGTAAGCTGGTAGCGTGTCGCATGGACGGTAGCCTCAAGCACTGCGTTGAATCCCCTGTTGGGCACAGGCAGGTTTTTCCAGTTAGCTTCATTGAACCCTGCTTTTACAGGAATAAGGTCGGCCACAAGAGCATGATCCGTATTCTTAAGATCAGTACATTCGAAAACGACCCAGGCTAAAGCTGTTTTCAGGATTGGAAAATTGAGCCCATGGACAGATACATAGTCAAATTCGGAGGGATCAAGATCGAAAAAAGTCGAACGCACAAGGAGCAGAGGATCATACACTACGTTTGCCGCCAGATACTTTTCTTTTGAGACGTTTTCCCAGGTGTGGGTGCCTTTGAAAAGCCGGACAAAAGTCCTTCCGCCTTTTACGATTATTCCGATAGGGGCAGCATTGGGGGATTCCAGGCCCGTGCTGATAATTGTTTCGGAAATGCCTTCTCTGATCCCAAAAGAATATAAATCGACAGAATCAACAGCCGAAGATTCGCTTCCGTTTTTTCTGCGTTCAGGAGAAAATCCGGTCAAAAGCGTAGTCCTCCCAGAAGGGCGATGAAGAGCCCGGCTATGATGATATCGGCTGTTGAACCCGGGTTTATTCTCTTTTTGAGAAGTTCGGAGTCAAACTCCTGTACAGCAGGAAGCAGAACTGCAAAGTCTCTGGTGGTATTGCCTGAAGATTCAGCATTACTTGAAGATTCAGTATTACCTGAAGATTCAGCATTACCTGAAGCCTCCTCCCAGGCCGAGAGAATCTCGCCTGCTCTGGAGGAAACATAGTCCGCAGTAGCTTTATCAAATTTGGTCTCGATGAAAGTATCCCTGTGAAGGGACAGCAATTTCAGGAAAGTGTATACAATAGCTTCGTTAATACCTGTGCCTGAACAGTTCGAAACCGAGTTCTCAACTCCCGGATTTTGAGCCTGCATGAACTCAGTTATGCTTTTTGCTCCTTCAAGGCAGCGTCCGAAGCCTGAGACCCATTCATTTGCAATCAGGTCATATCCCCTGGCAATGTCCATAAGTTCGTAAAGGGTAACTTCCTGGGCCTTTAATTCGGTTGTTGACTCGGGATCTCCAAGGCTGAATTCATCCACGCTGTTAACTCTCACTCCTGCCACTTCGAAAGCCCTGTAGAACTCTACAGCGTCCTCACTATCTGTTGCCTGAACAAAAGCATGTGCATGTGCAGCAAGGGCTTCGAATTCATCTGGTAAGAGCTTATAAGGGGCTTTTTCGCAGGAGCTGAATAGTTCGCCTGCAGCCATTGAAAGAGGGATAAGTAGCAGAAAGGCGCCGAAATGAGTATTTCCTCCTTTTTGCCAGGCAGAACTTTCGCAAACAGCACTTCTGATAAGTGCACCTATCCCGTTCCTGCTTCTTGCAGCCAGATCGAGAACAGGGTAAACACTTACCGAAGACGCTACAAAATGCTCAAAGCAGGTGTCAGGATAATTATGTTCCCTATCGACGTTTCCTGGCTTTGGAGAGGCCGAGACCTCAAGTAGCATAGCAAGCTGGGCACAACGGGCAATAAGATTTGAAATCTGTGGGTTTTCTGCCAGTTCAGGTGTCTGGCAGGTAAAACCAGTATTAATTGGATTCATTTACCGGGATTCTGGCATGATCCAGTACGTATTCTGCCAGTTGCTTTTTAAGCTTCATGTATTCTGAGTCAGAGAGGCCAATGGTGTTTAACACTCCATCTCTGATCCAGCAGGGCTTGGTGATTTTACAACACCAGACAAGGCTTCCAAAGCATGTGTCTTCTCCGTATTCCAGCATTGTGCCTTTAGCAAAGTCAAACTTTGTCCTGGCAAACTCCTCTGCCGTATATCCCAGTTTTTGGAACTTTTCATGTACAGGACAGGGTTTTACAGGCAGGCAACAGAAAGCCAGTCCCCTGAAGTCCCCTTCGCTGCAAACGTGCTTGGGAGCATTATACCAGCCTATTGACTGCTGGTAAGAGGTAACGTTTTCTACCAGTTCCTGTATAAGCCCTGAATTTTCAAGGACGCCTCTGGCAGCGGATACCATATCGGCTCCTCGGGTAAACATTTCCTTTGCTGACTCAAAGTCCTTGACCGAATTGTTTCCGATCAGGAAGAGCCTTGTAGCGTCCCTGTAGTTAAGAATTGTATCAAGATCGGCACCGAAGTCTTCCATCCCGGCATCAACGTGTATGATATCCGCACCTGCCTTATCGATAAGCCTTGCAAGTTCGATGTCATTTACCACGTTTGCCCTTACTTTTACTGAAAGCACAACTCCGGTTTCCTTTATCGCTTTGATCCATGCTGAAAGCCTTGGAAGGTCGTGGAGAAGAGCTTCTCCCATCCCGGCTTCGAGCATTTCGGGCTGCCTGCAGTGAGCGTTTAACTCAAGGATTGCTCCTTCTTCTTTGACCACTTTTGCAGCTTCAATGAGGGGTTCAAGTGTAGTACTCCTTACATTTACCGCTACGGCACTTCCGGACGTTACTGCCTGGATTTCCTTTTTTATAAGCTCCATCGGTTCATCGGAGATGAACTCTTTTCTACCCCGGGCTACGAGGGCTGAAGCAACAGCTATTGAAGCTTTATCCAGGTTAAAGGCTCCAAGAATTACAAGCCCGGCATTGCTTGCATACTGGTTGGCAAAAGCACTATCGACAATTCCTGCCATAGGCGCCAGTGCAATCGGGTTTTTAAAACGAACATATCCAATATGCAAATCGAACAGACAATCACTCATGTTTTACCTCTTGAAAATAAGCCTGAAAACTGATATGAATTATAGCCATTGCCCGAGATTAAAGTATCTATAAGATTTTTCGGACAAGCCTTGAAGATGGAAACAGTCCACCCATAACTTACGAAGTATAATACATATATATTAATATTTGGACGCACCCCAAACACATAAAATTTATATAAACTATAAGGAAGGGGCATATCTGTAACCGCCCAGCGAAGAATATAAAATATGGCAATATTAAATAAAAGTATTATATCATTCCTGTAGAAAAACATTTCTCAGTCTTAAAACTCTTCTCAATCTCAAAACTCTTCTCAATCTCAAAATTCTATTCGACTTTTTGTAAATTCGGCATCCCAAAAATATATATAACTAGAAAAATATATAGAGGTCTCCAAAAGGTAATATGCGAGAGAGGCTGGACGGCTGACGGGCCTTCGGGTCTGAGGAAAGTCTCCCCACCGCTCCGGATACACGAACATCTGTAAAGGATGTCGGGCGAGAGCACGGGCTCTGGCACAGAAACGATAACCATCCTCTGAAAATGCGATGATGCGGAAGCTGAGGTCTCAGGGAAAATGGATGAAACGGCGAATCCTCGTGGGTGCAAGTTGGAAATCGGGAAGAAGATAGTTCCGGAATCTCCCGGTTGTTTTTGGAAACGCATAGCCGAATGCCGTCACTGCAAGAGTCTTCAGGACCATTTCCTCCACTGATGGGTGATAGGAAATCTTTGCAGGAACAGAAGGGAGCTTACGTGCCTCACTCGCATAAACTTACTTTCCTTTGTTCTTTGTCATTTTATCATTTATCTTTTAATCAGTCTTTATCGGTTCCTTCCAGTGTAAGAGACTTTATTTTGGAGACAGACTCAGTCAGGCAGAAGTTCAACAGTAACCAGCGGACATATTCTTTATAATTCTTGTTGGTTACCACCTCATCCAGGTACTTATCCAGGATCTCCCTGTTGTTAACAGCCAGTTTGAAAGAGGTCTCAGGAAAACGATGCATTATTTTATCCAGTTTAAGAGAACTGGAAAGATAATTCCCAAATTCCTGCCTGCAACTGGATTCATAGGCTTTAAGGCTACTTAGCTTCTGGCTGTACATGACAATGTCTGCAACGGCTTCTGCAGCAAGCTGCCCTGACCTGATTGCATATGAAATACCTTCTCCTGTGAAAGCATCTACAAATCCGGCAGCATCCCCGCTCAGGAGCAGCCTTGAATTGAGGATTTTTCTTTTTATCCCGCCTTTGGGGATAATATGGTAACGAACCGGAAAGTCCCCTGATAAGCCGTTTTCCTCCAGAAAATCAAGCAGTATTTTTTTCGGATGCTCAAGATATTGAGCTGTCCCTACAATTCCTGCAGAATAATATCCGTCATGGGGAAAGATCCAGCCATAACCTCCCTGCGCAACTCCAAAATGAATATCTAGAATATCTGGAAGCCGGTTCCTTATTACTTCATCGTCATCAGGAATTTCCGAAACCAGGCTCAGCCCATATCCTGTTTTTTTATCTCTCGGCCTTACTTTGTACTTAAGGGTTCCATTCGAACCTTCTGAAATAAGAACGAACCTTCCCAGATAGGTATTATCCGTGGTTCTGACTTCAACGCAATCTTCTTTTTCAACCAGGTCAAGAACCTCTTCTTCGGTATGAATCTCAATTCCGGTTTCCCTGGCTTTGTCAAGCAAAAAGTTATCAAAGACTTTTCTGGAAACCAGCAGAGCCAGGTTATTTTCTTTCATTCCTTCTACAAATCGGTTTCTGAAATAAACTCTCACCTTTGGGATATTTCTCTCAATTATGGACTCCGGGAGCTCGAAATCCAGGCAAGATAAACAATAAGAAGAAATAGCCCCTCCACAGGGCTTATACCTCGGAAAATTTTCTTTCTCGATTAAGAGGGTTAAAAGTCCCCTTTTTCCGGCTGTCTGTCCTGCCGATGCTCCTGAAGGTCCTCCCCCTACTATGATCAGATCGTACATGCTAAGACACCCGCTTGCGGAATAAGTGTAGCTATACAGACAGGAATAATCTGCCCTTAAAATATATTAAGGCTGGAACAATAAAAAGACCGAAGGCATTAAAAAATATGAAGAAGTTCTTTTATTTTATTACCTGAGTTTGAAATTCAGGAGGGCCCAACGCAGGTAATCCTTATAATCAATCGTGAAATCCATAACCTCAAGATATTTATCAAGCATTTTATCACTTGATGTAAAGATCTTAAATGTCTGGTCAGGGAAACGGTGCATTACCCTGGAAAACATAAGTGAGTACTTAAGATGAGTACCGAACTCAGCCCGGCAGAGAGCCTCATATTTGCTCAGATCTTTCAGATTTTTGTTTTGCAGACAAACCCCTGCAATTGCCTCAGCCGCAAACTGCCCTGAACGAATTGCATAAGCAAGTCCCTCACCTGAAAATGCATCTACAAACCCGGCAGCATCTCCACTTAGAAGAGCCCTTGAACCTACCACTTTTCTTTTAATTCCTCCCCAGGGGATTTTGTGCCCGTGAAGTTTATACTCTCCGGAAAAGCCATTATCCTTAAGGAACTCAAGCATGGACTCTTTAGGATGTGTGAAGTCCTTAACAACCCCTCCTATTCCAACGGAATAATAGGTTTTATGAGGGAAAACCCAGCCGTATCCGCCTCCCGCAACCCCAAAATGCAGTTCCACGGATTTTCCCAGGCGTTTTTTCATTTCTCTTTCGTCGGCAGGGATTTCAGTAACAAGGCAGATTCCATATTCGTCTTTATTGTCCGTGGGCCGCACACAGGTTTTGACAATCCCCTGTGAACCTTCTGCAATTATCGCAAACTTTGCCTGGTATGTCCCCTGCCTGGTATCCACTTCAATGCAATCAGGCATTTCCCTACAGCAAAGAGCTTTTTCTCCTGTATGGACTTCAATCCCTGTTTCTTTTGCCTTTTCAAGGAGGAAATTGTCAAATTTAGTTCTTGAGACTAGTGCAGCTACCCGGTGATTTTTGTGTGCTTCAATCAGCTGATCCCTGAAGATGATCTTTGCCCCTGTGGCTTCCCACTCAATAATATCCTCAGGAAGTTCGAAATCGAGATAGGATATCGCATGATCTGAGAGTCCGCCCGCACAGGGCTTGTATCTGGGAAATTCTTCTTTTTCAAGCAGCAGTGTTTTCATGCCAAGTTTTCCTGCTTTTCTTCCGGCTGAAGCTCCGGAAGGACCACCGCCAATAATGATTACATCATACATGAAACGCACCAGAAGACTAATTACTCTGTCACGCAAATTATTCTGTCACGCAACAGGTTAATTATTTTGTAATTTTTGCCATTATATGAGATTCAATATTAATTATTGAGTCTATCCCATAACTCAAAACTGCTTCTCTGAATCTGGAATTAAGAATAATCAATGAGTTTTTGGTCGCAGAAAATTTTTCTGAAACTCCTATCAAGAAACTCTTATCAATTTTGAGTATAAAGCTGGTTTTGGAATAAGCTCATTAAATAAAAATTGATTTTATAATTTACATTTACCTATATAAAGTTAATAGAATAAAAAAACTCGTCAACGATTGTTTTTTTTGTTGATTGTTATTGGCCAATACAAAGAGATCTCGAAAATATTAACCGATATATATAATAAAGGCAAGAAATGTGTATTAAATAAAAAAGTTTCTCAAATACTAAGTTACGAAACTTACATCTGAGAACAACTCTGTGCTTGTTCTTCTGTAAAGAGAAATCGGTAAAAATCATTATTCTTGTAAAATCGTTATTCTTATTTGATGTGACAGCTTCATTGTTTTAAATATTTTGTCGTTTTAAACTTATCTGTGATACTTGTTATTAGAAATCTGGGATTTATTCTGTATTAAGCTTGATAATACAACATGGATTTTCGAAATAGATTGATCAAACGTAAATCCTCTGGAAGCAGATTCGTACATAATACTTACAGGTAAATAAGACATCATAAGATTGAATGAGAGAGGGAGATGGCCATAAAAAAATTTCCCAATGTAATATGCTAACTTCAAGCCTCGAATAATTTCTTTTTGATATCTTCTTTGTAGTGCTTGGTGATCAAAAATCCCAGATTTTATACTTGAAGAAATCACCTCAGCAGCAATTGTACCACTTTTTACCGCATAATAAATGCCTTCCCCAGTCCAGTACTCTCCAAAGCCTGCAGCATCTCCGACCAGGACACATGGAAACTCGGGTTGCTTATAGTTAATTCCATAATAAGGAATAACATGTCCTTTAAATTTTTCAGATTCAGGAATAAGTCCAAGTTTTTCAATATAATCAATAAGATATTTCTGGATATTTTTCATTTTTTTATTTGTTGTATAGACTCCAACACAAACATATTCATCCTTAGGGAAAATCCACAGATAACCATTTGGAACTGTCCCGAAATCAAAAGTCATATTAAATTTTCCAATATTATCCTTGCTTACGGGACAGTTAATTTCCACCGCAAAACCATAAAGGTCTCTTTCAACAATGTTAAATGTTCTATTAACAATACTATTAGTACCGTCAGCCCCAATCAAATACTTACATTTAAACAATTCTTTATCTGTTTTAACACCAAACTCTGCATTCTCCCAGGTAACTTCAGTCACTTTCGTTCCATCAAGAAACATTGCCCCCGAATCTACAGCTTTTTTAATAAGGAAGTCATCGAATTCTTTTCTTTCAACCATTTTAGTAAGTATTTTATTACCTGAAATATTGTGAAAGATCTGGTTTTTGTATGAGGTTACAACAGTGTTTGTACTGTATTTTACCTCCTTGGAAATCGGAAAATCAAAAGAATTAAACGTTTTTGCGGTTAAACCTCCTGCACAGGGCTTGTAGCGTGGGAAAGAGTATTTATCAATAACAAGCACTTTGATTTTAGACTTAGCTAACATATATGCCGCATAGGATCCTGCAGGACCTGCTCCAATAATAATAACATCATATTTTTTCATAGAAATCATTATAAAAATAGAATTTTGGCTATAATTGTCATTAATCTTACAAAAATATTACTAAATAAATTAGTAAGGAGCCCAGCCGTATAAAATTAGTTGCTGATAAATCTGCAATGTTTTTTTGAAGCTGACCTTTAAAAGCTAGTTGTGTTTGGGAACATAATCAAGCCAAAATAATAAGAGTCAAGCTGGTTCTCTGGATTGAAAACAATAAGCTTGCTCGTACCTTTACTCTGGTCCCATTAACCGTATACTAATTCCAAAAGGAAAAAACTTTATTATTGCTTAATTCTTAAATTTTTCAAAAACATTCAGGACGTTCTGATAATTTACTTCTGTCCCGAAGCAGCCGTCTCTTTCCATAGGAATACCATAGCTTACAACTCCCTTACCTTTAAGCGCACGCATTACCTTGTTGATTTCGTAATCGCAGGCAATAAGAAGAATACCATCGGCAGCTTCTATTTTAAGGATGTTTTTTACGTATGAGGAGCCTGTAAGAATGTATACTCCATATCCATATTTTTCAGCATCTTTTTTCAACTGAGTAAAGGCGCATTTCCCGCAGGATTTACACTGTATACCTGTTTGAGTAGAATAAGCCGGGCAGTCGAGGCTCCGCATGCATTGTGGGGCCATGATAATTCTCTTTTTTGTTTTTGCAAAATCAGACTCATAGGCTTTATTTTTAAGAGATGCCATCCACTTATCCAGAACTCGCGTATCAGAAAATTTAAGGAAAAGGTGCCTTAGAGGCAAATAAAAGAAATCAAGTATGTTTGCAAAAAAACCTGCACGGTAGACGTTTCCTGTGAGGCTCCGTTTACTTACAACCAGAGCTATGCTAGAAAGAAAAAGGGATAATACGATAAAAATGAAAAGAGCTTCCCCAATAATATTATACATTGCACATCTCCATTTTTTGAATTATTTCCTCAACATTCGCTTCAGTGTTGAAACATCCGTCCCTTAAAAGAAGAACACCCTGTACGGGAACAAACGATACAGCCTGCATATTCTCGGAAAGTTCGTTATAGCAGGCCACACCAAGACAGGCTTCAGGCTTGTATTCTTTAAAGATCTTTTTGACAAAACTTCCTCCTGGTATTACAAAAACCTGGAAATTGCACCTATCAGCAGCTTCGGAGATTTTTGAAATATCACATAGCCCACAACGTTTGCACTCATACCCGTGGATCGGATCGCATCTGGCTTTACAGTTCGGATGGCGCAAGCACTGAGGAAGAAGCAGGATTTTCTTGCCTTTAACACGCCGGAAATTATCATATGCGACAGCGTTTCGGACATCAATAAGGATATCGTCAACAAGTGTATCCCTTATCCTGAAAGCTTTGCAGATCCATTTTGCAGGAGAATAGAAAAGATAAAGTGTAAACAGCACGAACTCCGGAAAAATTATCCTGCGTTTTTTAACGGAATATGCCCCTATGAGCAGGGCGATTCCTGTTCCTGCAAGAACAAATAGAACCAGATATATGAATATTTTTCCAAGATATTCGTAAGGAATATACATGTCCAAGGGGAGGTAAGTATCGGTATTTAAGTTTTGCTATATATAATAGTGAACCGCCTCGTCCTGAAACTCTCGCCTGACGGCTCAAGTTTTGTGTTGTATCCTGAAATAATTTCTCAGATCCAAAAACATTTAAAAGTTCAATATGCGATACAGCAGCAGACGGCGTAAAAAGTTAAATGTTGAGTAAGTTTAAGCTTCATTTTGGTATTGTGGAATGGTTATGTAAAATGAAACAAATTCGAAGTTGAAGAAGTTGAAGTGAAATAATGGGTCACCTGTATACGATAGATTATTGTAATAACATAAATTAAAAAAGCGAAATAATTTTGGGATAAAAACATAAGGACTGATGAAAAATAAAGCCATAAAATAATAAAATCTTTACAGCATAACTAATACCTTTTTATATTATTGTATTTTGCAGGATTTTTTGTATTCCATCCTTGTTTTAGTATATTTTGCTCCTGAATTTCTAAAGCATAGTCTGTCAATACGATCCCATACAACAACCCATAAATATTTAGCATAAGAAAAAGGATAATTCACCCAAAAAATCAACTTCTTGAAAAGTGAGAGATTTCTATAGTCCTCTACCCACATAGATTCGCTTAAAAATCCTCTCCAGACAACAGATTTTTGCATATGTTTCCATCGCTTGAACATATGACCTATTATGAATAAGAAGGTACAAATGATTGCAAATAGTCTTTTAGTCATATTTTTCGCCTTCAATGCCTCAATAACTTAATAATAATAGGTTAATGGAAAATGCATTAAAACACATTTCTTATATATTGTATCTTAACCAAATACAAATGAATATCTTTTCAAAATTATACTTTCTTTCTTCCCATTTTCTTTCGTACATACCGTAAAACTCCATAAGAACAACCCAACAGAAGCATAATCTTAAAGGGCTTCTCACCTGCTTTGAGGAGTTCTTCGATTTTTTCATGATCGTATTTTGGTTTCTGACCTCTCCTTTTTGGAGGAGATTGGTGACTCATTAAGATTTCACCTCTTCATACAATTTACTGTACTTTTAAGTTTACGAGGGCTGGTCATTTTATAGGTCCAACTGTAACTGAAAAAATTCCTTAGCTTTTATGGACTTGGCTGAACCTTAAGAAAGTTGAAAAAAATCACTTAGCAGCCCCGCATTATCTATCTCCACAATATAAGCATATTATAACAAAAATATAAAAACCTTTCATATTAATATTAATTTAAACTATTAATATTTCGTGTATTTTTTAAGTAGAAGTAAAAATCAAAGTTTCGTTGTCGCACCTCTCTGCAAGCAATGGGGTATGTTCGTGCTCTCGCTCTAAATTCCGTTATAGGAAATAATAACCCTAAATAATTTAGTTTGAGCAGAAACTAATAACCGAAAAGAGAATTGAGAAATTATATTGTCATCAACGGTTATCGGAAAAGTTTTCCATCTCCACAGCAAGCTAGTGTCGAGTCAACCGCAAAATGTCGTATAAAATCAATTGCAATTATTCGGAATTGGTGAATCCTTGAGAATTGATGCGATACTGGCGTGTTATTCGACTGAAATAAATGACAGCAAAATTCATATTCAAGCAAAAAATTGTTTTACGTAAAAAATTTCAGATCAATTATGACTCTTTTGTGTCGAACTTACTTAAACTGAAAAGAAGTAACATTAAGCCGTTATCTAAATTTTACGTTTATAATGAGTAGGGTAAGGAAAAGTTGAAAAAAGATTAGAGGATTAACCCCTCATTTTCTCATCGAACTTTGGGTTTTGCTTTTTTACTTTCTTTTATACAGGAGTACTGCAGACAGGCTGGCTAGTCCGTAATATATCTCAAAACTTGGTATGCTTGGAATTTCTTTTTGTTCAGTTTGTGGTTCTTTGTTCGTTGTATTATTAATTGTTTTAGGGTTGTCAACGTTTATTTTAATTGTTTTAGGGTCGTCAACGTTTATTTTAACTGTTTCAGGGTCGTCATTATTTATTTTCGTTGCAGTTTCTTCAGATAATGGTTTCGCTGTACCCGTTATTGCAAATGACGAGAAACCTGAAGTTTTGGCTGTGAAATATAGGAATTCAGTATCTTCTCCTGAAAGACTTGCTGGAAATTGCTCCCATTTTTTATCGTTGTATCTGTTAAGGGTGATAGAAGATTTGTCGATATTTTTGTCTTTTACCCAGGATTTTTCAACTTTGAAACACACGATTGGATTTTCTATATTCTTTGAGGTTGCAATTCCCCCATTTCCTACCCAGACATTAAAGGATTTGTAAACGTCACCATCGGGCATTATGGAAACCAGAGAAGATTTCCCTTTGAGCTGTTCAGCAATAGTTGTGGTCTTACCAAAGGTTTTCTTTGCATCAAAACTCACATACACAACACAGGTTGCATTCTTTGAGAAATCGAACTTTACAGATTTCCCATTTATAACAACAGCTTGTGAAAGTTCCTTTACCTGGACATTACTTTGAAGCTCCGGAGAACCGCCTCCACCTCCTCCACTACTAGAGCTGCTATGGCTACTTCCACTACTGCCACCGCTTGAGCTGTTTTCTTCAAACACAGTTATTGTAGCAGTTTTTGAGGCAGTATTATTTCCATTGCCTACTGTCAGGTTAACAATATAGGTTCCTGCTGCAGAGTAAGTATGCAATGGGTTCTGCTCAGTTGAAGTAGCTCCATCTCCAAAGTTCCAATTCCTTAATATTGCGTGTTGTGACAAGTCGGTGAACTGGACTGAGAGAGGAGTATATCCACTTGTGACGCTGGTGCTGAAGTCTGCTACAGGATCTAATTGAAACACTTTCCAGATGTTGGAATAATTTCTTTCGTATCCCAAAGCCCAGAAACCTACTCCACCCAGGTTTTCGGATTTTGCATATTGATATTTTAATCTAAGTGATTCATCGTCATCGTACCATGCTTGATGCCATGTGTCACCAGTCTTATAAAAATACCAGGGAGTATTGGAATCCGAGTCCCAAATTCTGCCATAAATCTGAGAATTATTAATAGCATCTTCTATATGTATGGCCTGTTCATTGGTTATGTTTGCTCCTGGTTGATTGGAATCAGCCGAATAATCATAACCATAAAATGGCAAACCTAAGATTATTTGGTTTTTACTAAAATATTTTGATGTTTCGTTTACTGAATCGATCGCATCATATCGTATTGGACTGTCATATGGGGAATTGGGAGCTGTGGTTTTACGATTACAATAATCATAACTCATGAGAAAAACGGAATCTACATATTTTTTAAGATTTGCATTTTTGAAGGTCGCAGCGTGTTTTATGCCCCAAGGGGTATCGATAGAAATATGATAAGCGGGATTCTCAGTTTTTAACGTTGTATAAAGATTCGCCATTAAATTTTCAAATAGAGGAACATTTGAAGTTCCGGTGATACTGTTTATATCAGTCGGCGTTTCCAGGTCTAAATTTACTCCGTCTGCACCGTACATCTGTAACGAATTTGAGATATTGTTTATGAAATCTGTTTGGTGGTTTGCAATTACACTGTCCATTGCATATGGATCACTTGAGTATATACACAGTGTTATTTTTACTCCATGTTGGTGCGCTTGATCTCGAACTGCATAATAGTGACTCATATTTCCAGGGTTCGTAATTGTACCATCACTGTTTAAAGTCCATTCAGAATATGAAACATGAGTTAGGGTATTCCAATCTGGTTGATAGGATTCAAGGTAAGGCCAGTTGGGCCAGAAACCATATACTATAGGATTGTTAGGCGTAGCGAAATCTGCCACTGGTGTTTGTGGGAGAGCTACAGTAATAAAATTCTGTTTCGTCACCGTACTATTGCTTGCTTCATTTGCCACTGTTAAAGTAAAGTTATACATTTCTGGATTCGTAAAAGTGTGGGCTGCGTTCATGGATTGCTTTGGATTTATACCATCGCCGAAATCCCAGTACCAGGAGGTTGGCGTTCCACCAGTACCGGTAGTTAATTGCTCACCTTGCGTGAGCCGAGTTTCTGTTCCAGCCGATGCCACACATGAGCCGAGAATTAGAAAAAATAAGATTGATGCTGTTAAAGGCATTGAATTCAATTTTTTCTTATTTGTCATCTATTTTCTTTCTCCACTCAACATTTAAAAAATATAACTAATGATTACATTCCAATATTCTTTAATCCTTTCCTCCTAATTTTAACCTGTATTGTCTGGGTACTCAAAATATGACTATGATTTAGAGTTATCAAAAAACGCAACAGATAATTCACATAAAAACAATCAGTAACTAACAGTTAAAATGAATTAATTACAACTAAGGTGAGAAAAAGTTGCTTTAATCAAAGTTGCGCTGGCGCACCCCGCTGCAAGCAATGAATTATGTTCTCGCCACCGCTATTAATTCCGTAAAAGGAAATAATAACATAAACAAATTCGACTGAAATTAACTCTTTATTCCTTTCAGAAATAGCAAAATTCTCTATAGATTCCAAAAGTGCAGAAACATTTAGTTTATATACCTACCATCATCCGGAATGACCTTCTAACGAAAGTAGGCTTTGAACCTGTAGTATACAAAGGAAAAACAAAAAAGAAAAAAAGCCTCGGGCGGGATTTGAACCCGCGACCTCGTCCTTACCAAGGACGCGCTATACCCCTAAGCCACCAAGGCACTGATGCTAAAAGAGCATCTCCAAAATATCACAGCAGAGATATAAAGGTTTCGCGTGAAAGCAGAAATCGGTGGGATTTTCCCTCCGACTACTGGAAAATTTGTAAGTTTGTTTTAAATAACTGGGAAAACTTGCTTCAAAAAAGCTGTTTTATTCCAATTTTACTGCCTAGTTTGTCTTTTCCTGAGATGCCCTTTATAAATTCCAGCGCTCATCGATAGGAAAGCGCTCGTTAATCCACATAAGAACGTGGTTATTGTGGACTATCTTGTAGGAACGGGAAAGGACAGGTATGCCGTCGAAGGTGGGTTCCCCTTCCAGGATTTCAAGTTCTGCCATATCGCGCCTGGTCTCAAGGTTATGGCTGCGCAGGATCCGGCCGATCGGGATGTCCGCCCGCATGAGCTGTTCCTTCATGGTTTCAGGCATGCGTTCCAGAGGAGAGAGAGACCTTGCATGGACAAAAGTCGTACCCTCTGCAGATAGCCTGACTACCCTATCGTTTACCTCACTGCCCTCTTCCACGCCGAGAAGAGCAGCAATCGTTTTGTCAGCCTTAACGGTATACTGGGACTCAGTTATCACATTTACTGGCTTTCGGGTCATTATTTCCAGCAGGAAGGTCACTGAGCCGTCAGTTCCGCAGCAGACACGCAGGCAGGTGGGAATCTCAAAGCTCTTCAGTTTTTTCAGAAAATCGCCACTCAAAAAGATACCTCCAGATAGGGGGTGTTAGATAGAAAAAATTTCAAAATAGAATTAAGTAGTCAGGAGTTTTACTCCCCACTGACTGCTTTCTTGGCATTTTTTATTCGTTCTTTTGCTGTGTAGCCGGTAGACTTATACAGGAAATCCCGGAAGGCTTTATTTGTCTGGAGGACAGTTTCATCATCGGTTACTGTGTTATCGGAAACTGTGTCCACAGAGAGTTTTTTATTTTCAATCCAGACTTTAATCTCTGACATAGCTCCATAGGAGGTTTCAAGGACTCCTTCGTTTCTGGAGATCTCCCCGGAAAAACACTCCGTCATTACAGAATAAATCCTGTCAATATCAGGCTTAAAACCGCGCTTCAATTTATACTGCTGCATTGCTATCCTCTTATAAGAGAGTTTCATCTCAGATAAAGTTTGCTCAGAATCGGTTTGCTTAGAACCTTTTTCCTCACATTCCCTTACGTTTTTCTATATTTCTTTAAATTGCAGTATGCCTTACTAACGTTCCGGTACATCATAGTAAGTAAAGGAGACGTTACTATTTTTTTAAGTTGTACCTCTAATACTTTAACTCTGCTCGTATTTAACATTGGTTATTATTTGACATGAGATTAAATTATTTCTCATATCTTCTTTACACGGAAGTAAGAAATACGGTTTTCTCTACTTTCGCTCTCAAGTTCTCACTACTCTCCAGTTCTCACTAATCATATTGAGTCGTGGCTTAGTTTCATGAATTATAACACAATTTTATAAGTTAATGGTTATAGAATTTAAATTAAAAATATTCAGGTCATAACAGATAATGCCCATGAGAATCAATCATAAATATGATTATACCTATCATAAGTTGATACAAAAAGATCTGATTAACTACCTGAGATATCTCAACGTTTAATATCGTAATTTTTAATTTGATTTACCTTATCCATTACTTTAACAATGCTCATTATTTTAACAATGAGCGAACAAAAAACCTTTCCACTTGACTAAACCTGCTTCTTTTGATTGAAGCTGATCGAAATTGATAGAAGCTGCAAACAGAAAAATAGAAGGAAAATAAGAAGAAAAAATAAGAAGGTGACCCCAGGATGCACAAGACACTTAATCTGGAAGAGTTAATTGCCTCAAAGCAACTTGAAAAGGAAAAAGAAAAAGAATGCGGGGATCTGAAAATTGAAGAACTGTATGACCTAATAATCCCTCCGGGCACTGTTGTATCTATTATTTACGATATTGTTGAAGAGTTTGGGCTTGAACCTGTTACCAGAAAGATGTTTGTAGGCGTAGCAAACAGCGAAGAAAGGGAACTTCTGGTTCTCCGTGGTCCTCTGGAAAAGGTGCAGGCTGCTGAAAAATTCCTCTATGATGAAATGAAAGCCTGGATAGAAAACCAGTAACCATTTAAACTCTCTCAATTTGGCTAGATTTTACAAATAAGTTTTTTCAATCCGGCTAAATTTTACAAATCATTCAATAAGTATTTTCAATCCGGTTAAATTTCTTCGGGCAAATGGCCTGGAGAACATAAAATCCCGGATTGAAAAACAACAGTGATAAATTAATCTTTTTTGACGAAAATGTGGAGATGTAAACTTCAAAAGATTAAACTTCAAAAGATTAATCTTTAAATGATAAAAGATGTTTAAAAAGGAAAAGACGTTAAAAAGGAAATAAGGACAGGAAAGTTCCTATTATTCGGAACAAATGCCTGTAATGCTTTCCTTTGAAAAATCAAATACCGTAACTCTACCTGTTTTATCATAAATATCGAGTTTTAATCCTGACTCGATTTTTCCGATAATAGCAGCTGTAAGCCCAGCTTCTTCAAAGACCTTTCTGCATTCTTCGGCTTTTTCAGGATCTGCAGTAAACACATAGCCTGTTCCGGGGTGCACTTTTAGCCACTGCTCAAAATCCACGTTTTCGGGTCTCGGGACTTTTTCAAGGTCTACGGCTGCGCCAACTCTGCTTGTTTCACAGAGCATACCAAGTGTCCCTATAAGCCCTGGGTTGCTTATGTCTTTTCCTGCTGTAGCAAGTTTTCGTTTTGCAATTTCCGGGGTTACAAGATAGCTCTTCCTGAGCACTGGTGGCTCTTTAAAAGATGTTGTATCCCAGCTATAAGGGGAATTTGGTCCTATTTTTCCGTCCATATCGTAAGCTGCAATGACCAGGTCTCCGGGACGGGCGGTGTCGCTCCTGATTACACAATCTTTCTTCACTATCCCGATAATAGCAACTGAAATGGAGTTATAATCAGTATCAGGATGGACGTGACCACCTACAAGCGGGACCCCGAATTTTCGGACCCCTTCAGCCAGGCCTTCCATGAGTTCCTTACAGGATGTCTCGGAGCTTGAGGAAGCAATATCTACCATAGCAAGAGGTTTTCCTCCCATTGCTGCGATATCGTTTACATTGACGACTACAGCTCCATATCCTGCCCACCAGGGACTGGCATCCAGCAGCCTTCCCCAGATCCCATCTGCTGCAAAGAGGATAACGTCATCTCCTCCGATATCGATAACTGCCGCATCGTCTCCAAAATCAACGATCGCGTTCTGATACTCAGGACGAACGGCTTCGAAAACTGAAACGATGTCCTCAATCTGTTTTTTTCGGGTAACCCCTTCGAAGTTTTTTATCCTTTCTGCGAGCTCTTCCAGGTTCAATGTCAGGCTTCCTTTTGTTTTTGAATTTATACGAGTATTTCAGTAGTATATACGAATATTAACAGTACAAGTGCGAGTAATCAGTAGTATAAATACGAGTAATCAGTAGTATAAATACAAGTATTTCAGTAGTATAAACGCGAATATTTAAGCAGTGTAAATACGAGTAATTAATAGTACAAATATGAGAGCATGTCGGTAATACAAATATTATTAGTACAATTAGTACACTATCGATGAGCTTAGATAGATTACGAAACTTCTTCTATGAAAGAATCCTGAGATATTTTCGCGGGTACCTATTCTTTTATCCTTTATCTTTTTTGTTCTTTGTTTCATAGAGACGAAGCGACAGCTTTTTATTAAGTAATTCAATCTTATTAAGGCAACTTAATATATGTTTAGATATATAAAAATCACCTACTGTTTATAAAGGAGTAAAAAAATGGTAGCAAAAGTTAATGCCGATATCTGTACAGGCTGTGGAACCTGTGTAGACGAATGTCCAGCAGGTGCAATTTCTCTCAACGACGATGATATTGCAGTTGTGGATGAAAGTGAATGCCTTGACTGCGGTGCATGCGAAGATGCCTGCCCGAACAATGCAATCACAATCGAGTAATGTTTATAAACGCAATTTTAGGTACGTTTTTAAAATAAATCTGAGAAGCGGAGTAATCTTACTCCGACTTTTCAGGTATTGACCCCGAATCCTTTTTTCAGGATTTTAAGCCAGAACTCTTATTTGAACTCTTACTTGAATTCTTACTTGAATTCTTATTTAAAAGCTTTTTTCAATTCCAGAGTTAAAAATTATTCGTACTACTGGAGAGTTAATTCTTAAACCTGGAATTCCTGCTTTTCTCAAGCTTTCTGATCCCCGTTTTCCTCAAGGATTTTTCTTGCTCTTTCGATATCCTCTTTTGTCTGGATTTTTATGAGCTTTCTGCGCTCTTCGCTCATCTGCGACATGTCCTGAGAAAGGAGTCCATACGCATCAGCTCTACACTGCCTGCAATGGCGCATCTGCAAGACGTAGGGTTCACACGCCTGCTGGACAGCTTTTCTTTCATCTGCGGTAGGTGGCTCAATGTCTGCAAAAGCTCCCTGGTTAATAAGGGGCATGATATTCATTATGTAGACCCCGAGTTCATTGAGTTTTCTGGCAATCTCAACCACATGTTTGTCATTAATGCCCGGGACAAGTACGGTGTTTACCTTGACAACAATACCCGCATCAACAGCTGCTTTAACGCCCTCAAGCTGGTTCTTTATCTGGATTTTTGCGCCTTCGATTCCCTTATAGACCTTTCCGTGATAAACTATATGATCCACGATTTTTGCCTGGATTTCAGGGTCGATCGCGTTTATTGTTACCGTTAATGTAGAAACTCCTACGCGCAGAATATCCTCCAGCTTTTCGGGAAGCAGGAGCCCATTTGTACTCATGCAGAGTGTGAGTTCAGGAAACTCTTTTTTGATCAGTTCAAAGGCTTCAAAGGTTTCTTTATTGGCCAGTGGGTCACCCGGACCTGCAATCCCAACAACCTTGATAAAAGGATAATCTTTTATGATCTGCCTTGTCTTCTCAAGGGCTTCTTGTGGAGTAAGAACCTTACTTGTAACCCCTGGGCGGCTCTCGTTTACGCAGTCAAATTCCCTGACGCAGAAATTACACTGGATATTACATGAAGGAGCCACAGCCAGGTGAATTCTCCCATACTTATGCTGGGCTTTCCTGTCGTAGCAGGGATGTTCGGCAATCTTTCTCAGGAGCCCTTCGTCAAATTCAGGGCTGTTTATGTTATTTATAGGATTGTCTTCTGGCAAATATGTTCTCCTCCGTTCAGAGTTTAGAAGTACAGCAGAATCTCAGTGCAGGGGGATTTCAGAATATCTAACCCAGTTTATGATGAACCCCTTGATATACATTGTGAATTTATATGGAATCCGGAGAATTTTTGAATGTTTCCTCCGCTTTCCTACAGTTTTAAATTTTAATTAGATATAAAATCCCTTTAATTATATAAAAGCTCAGTATGATATGACGGGCTTTAAGTGAATTTATATACATTCGGTAGATTTTTTTCTCAAAAATCCTGGGTAAAATGGAACTAATAATTAAATGTTATCAGATAAACATCATTCAATCTGATCATTCCGAGAAATTATCCATTTCGCACCATTTGCCTTCCCCTTCCCATACTCTTACCTGAAGGGGAAAGCCAAATCTCTCCAGGAGCCGGGAGTGAATGTGCTGGCAGAGGTGCTCGGAACTTGGAAATTCGATGATTTCATTTAACAGGGTATGGTCATATTCTTTAAGGGTTTCCTTAATTCCTTTCTTCAGGTCGTAAAAGTCGATAACCATTCCATTTTCCTTTACTTCACCTTCTACCAGGACTTCAATTTTATAAGTGTGACCGTGTACTCTTCCGCATTTTCCGTGCCCTGGAAGGTAATGAGCACTATCAATATAGTCAATAACTCCCAATCTCATTTTTGTCATCTGGTACGCTCCGTTTTCAATAAATGTTTTTTTCAATAAATGTTTTTTCAAGAATTTATTCACATCTGGATTTTATTTACATCTCAGTGCGTTCTTTGTTCTCTTTAATTCTGGTTATAAACAACCCCACATCCTGTGAGTCTGGGGGATAACTCGTGTATCTATAATTTCAAGCAGGCTTTTCTGCAGTTCCATTATATTCTGGACGGATGCCTGTATAGATTGCGAAGGTTGCGGATTTGTCACGTCACGTCCAATAGGGGTTTCAGGCTGGAGTATCACGCAGGACACGTAAGGAGCTATAGCCTCTACGGCCGGAGTTACAGTTTCTAGTTCCGTGTTGCTATCTACAACAATCTTGCAAAAGCAATCTCTTGATTGGTTTTTTCTCAGAAGCCTGAAGCACTCTACTGTATTTTCCATATGTGTTTCCCGAGCTTCAGACCCCATACCCCGGAGTGATTCGGGAATTTTGAAATCTCCAGCCACATACGCAACCTTTTCAGTCAGCTTTCTGGCCTGCTCAGGCAAGGTCATATTGGATTCGAGGTAAAGCGGCGAGTCCAGATTCAACTTTTCTATGAAATCCGCATGTAGGAGAGGTTCTCCTCCTGTCAGGGAGATTGAATGAAGCTTTTTGAAGGTCTGCAGCATGGATTCCAGCTGGCCGATACTCACAGGATTTTTGATTTTCTCAAAAATTCCACTCCCTTCCACCTTCTCATAGTTACAGGTTCCGGGGTTTGAAAAATCCGTATCACAGTAATTGCAATTGAGATTGCAGCCAGAAAAGCGGACAAAAGCCTGCCTTGTTCCAACATATGGGCCCTCTCCCTGCACAGAACAGAAGACCTCCCTTATCGGAGCAGAAATAAAGTCAGAAGCTGCCATTATACAACCCCCAGAGGCCTGGACTTTCTCAGGTCCTTTTCTATATCCTCAAATTCGCGGACATAGGCTTCTCCTACTGCCTGCATAAAGCTTGCAACCTGTTTGTCTTCTCCTATCCCTGCATCTTTCAGATTTCCGTATACATCGTGAGAGACGTTGATGCCGAAGTGGATTTTCTGGGACACTGCCGAGGTACTGGCAATCGAAACTGTCAGTTTCTTTCCATCAAGGAAAAGGTCATCTCCTTCCCGTGTTGTCCGCACCCCGAGATCTGCAAGGTATTCTCTTACAAGGGCTGTGAAAAAACGCTGCCGCGCATAGATAAGTTTCAGGTCCGTAGAATCAAAATGTTCGATAATGAAACTTACCATATCCTCGGACCAGATAGATTCATTTGCCCGTCGGTCTTCAAGGTCGATCATATGCTCGATTTTTACGTCGCAGGCCCCTCTGAAAACTACAACCGAATCTTCCTGAACTCCAAAACTGTTGTAGGCCCAGAGAGAGGAAATCTGGCTTCCGTCATAATCAAATTTTTCAGGTAAAACAATGCATTTCATAGAATTCTCTCTGCAAATTTTTCTGCAAGTTTTTCTACGAGCTTCTTCTTAATTCTTTCTTTAATACACTTTGCTGGCCGGCATCCTATCCGATTCTGTCGATTCAGATTCCAGGCATTTCCTTTCGGCTCAAATTCCAAGTCTTTCCAGAAGAGGATCTTTTACACCTGCATTTTTAAACGCACGTGCCCTGCGCACACAGCTTTCGCATTCTCCACAAGGAATTTCTTCTCCGTGATAGCAGCTCCAGCTGTACTCAAGAGGAGCTTTTACTTCCAGAGCCCTTCTGACTATTTCCGTTTTCCCAAGTTCAATTAGAGGAGCCAGTAACTTTACTCCGTTTTGAGTGGAGTAGGAAAAAGCTCTGTCCATTGCCTTAACATAGGCAAGGGAATTGTCAGGGAAAGTGCCTGCCTCTTCTCCGTTAAAGCCCACTACAAGGTAATCACATTCCCTGCTTTCGGCAAAGCTTCCTGCGATATTGAGCATCACCCCATTTCTATTAGGGACCCAGACAGCTTTTGCTGAAGCGTCTGTGACTTCTGCAGGGGCTGCTTCGTCAATGTCTTCAAACGATAAGGATGGGACTTCAACATCCCTGTTAACGAGAGAGGTGGATGTTATTTCCGAAAGCCAGTCCAGTTTTATAACCCTGTGCTCAATTCCGAAATATTCGCATACCTTTTGTGAGTACTCAATTTCCCTCTCTCTGGCTCTCTGTCCATAATCAAAGGTAATAGCCATTTCAATGTCAAAATCTTCCGCTGCGATTGCGAGCGCCGCAACTGAATCAAGCCCGCTGCTCAGGAGGGTTATAGCTTTCATTTTCACTCACTAATTAACTTTATTTTCACTCAAGATTCTAACTCTCTAATTAAACTCACTTTCTAATCTTAACAGAAAATTTAACTGATTATTGAAACTTAACAGGAAATTTAACTGATTGTTTTAAGTTCAATAGGGAACTAAACTTATCATTTAAATTAATAGAGAATTTCTTGAATTTGTGATTACAAGATTATCCAGGTTTATTGACTCAGGATTACCCAGGCTTATTCTCTCAGTATTCCTAGAATGCTCTTCAGAGATTATTCCAATAATACCAATAACTCATATTTATAAGTAGCTGTCTTCTTGATAGGAGTTAAGGCGCAACATGTGGATTTTTATTGATTCAGATTCATTACAGTGCAGGTGAGAAAGCATTCCGAGTTCAGGGTAAAAGCAGTTCCTGTCAAGGTTTAAACTTATTAAGTTTCGCTCTAAATTTTGATTCAAAAGTCTGATTATAAACTTTAATTTTAAAATTTCAATTCTTGAAGAAGGCTCTAAAAAATTTGTTTTACCAAATTCTTTTTAGCAAACCGCACTATATATTGAATAGGGAAAGCTAGTCGAAGAGGTGGGAATACTTGATTGGAATTATTTCGGACTCACACGATAACATGAATGCTATCCGGAAATCAGTAGAGTTTTTTAATGAAAAAAAGGTAAAAGCCGTGCTGCATGCTGGAGATCTCATTTCTCCGTTTACCGCGAGAGCCTTTAAGGATTTGGAGTCAAAACTTTACTTTGTATTCGGAAACAATGATGGAGATAAAGTAACACTTACGAAGCGGTTTGAGGAAATCGGAGCTACTTCTTGCGGGAACTTTGGGGATCTGACAATTGACGGACTGCATATTGCCCTTCTGCACGGGACAAATGAACCCCTGGTCAAAGCGCTTGCCATATCAGGGGAATTTGACGTTGTAATTCGGGGCCATACTCATGATCCAGGTGTCAAAATCATTGAAGGGGTTCCTGTGATAAATCCAGGGGAAGCTTCAGGTGTGCTTTCAGGAAAGCCAACGGTTGCCATTCTTGAAATCGCAAACCTTAACGTTGAGATAATCCAGCTTGAACTGGACTAATTTTACTACTCCCTTATTTTTTAGCGTGATAAGTTTTATTGGCATATTTTTGGATTTTTTGGCATTTTTTGGCGTTTTTGAGGCCGGCAAATTGAGCCTTATTAGCTGGCAGTAATATCGGAAATTATATTACCTTTCTCGCGGTTTCTATTTCAATTATTTTTGAAACAACTTCTCATTAAATGCTGTGAAACAAGTTTTCATTAAAGGTTGTATTGCTCATTAAAGATTGTATTACTCATTAAAATTGTATTTCTTACTAATGTGTAACTTTCTCATTAAAGGTTGTAATATCCATGGAATCAGCAGGAACGGAATCTATAAACTCTTTACCCGGCAAGGCAGATGAAACGAAAAAGACTTCCGGAAAAAGGAAAAGTACCCTTATTTTTGCCTGCTCTGGCCTTTCTAACACCGGAAAACTTACAATGCAGGCAGCTTCAGCTCTTGCTTTCAGAAGGCCTGACCTTTACAGGGCCGCAGCTGCTCACAAAGGAGTTGATGCAGTTGAAGACGCAGTATCAGATGGCTTTAAGATTCTTGCCCTGGACGGTTGTTCAGACCGCTGTGCCACAAAAAAGCTCGATGAAGCTGGAATGAAAGCTGATGTATATCTGATGGTTACGGAACTCGGGGTCGAGAAAACAAGACCTTCGGATGTGAAGCCCGAATATGTGGAAAAAATTGTCAGAGCTATAAAAGAAGCCTGAGTTCAACTTCCCAGCATTACTTTAAATTCCTTTTTTAATATCAGTATCCTCGCCTGAGAATAGCTATCAATTCCTCTGCGTGAGGCATTCGTTCCCTAATTTTTGAGCAGACCGAATCGATATCGTAATCGAGGCGCAGGTGCTCTACTTTTCCGTTTTCGGTGTCAAAAACAGCGCAGCTTGCCCGAGGATTTCCGTCCCTTGGCTGTCCGACTGAACCCGGGTTTATTATTGTCAGGTTTCCGAGTTTCCTGTTCATGGGAATATGAGAGTGCCCGACAACAAGAAATTCTGCTTCCACGGGCTCCACTGCTTCGTTAATCATATTCTGGATCTCTTCGTCCGTGGTTTCGGGTTTTATGTATTCGAACATAGAGCGAGGGCTTGCATGGGTCAGATAAATTCTTTTTCCATCGATTTCTTCTCTAATCAAGAGGGGGAGGTTCTGAAGGTATTCTATTCCGAATTGATCAAGGATTTCCCAGGTGTATTCCCTGGTCGCAATTGAGAGGTGCTTATATTTGTACCCACACTGGCAGTCTACCTTGAAAGCAACTGCATTATCATGGTTTCCTCTTATTACAGGAATTTCTTTCATGCGCAGAATGTCAATACATTTGTCCGGATCAGGTCCATAGTCAACAATATCTCCGAGACAGATAGCTCTATCATGAGGAATTTCCAGAACAGTCTCTAAAGCTTCATAATTTGCATGGATGTCGGCAATCAGCAGAATTCTCATATTTTCCCCTCTTCTCGCTTCATTCACTCTATTTTTGGCTTTTTTCTCTTTATTCTTATAATTTTTCTATTTGTTTCCCCTTTAGATTCTTCTATTTTATCCCTCAAACATGTGTCCACGTATTCCTATTCCCATTACCAGCAGATTTGTCTCCATAGGTGGATGATTCCAGCCATCAGGTGAAATCGTCTTTTTCTCAACTGAAATTTCAATCTGGCTTCCGCTAAGGCCGCAGTCTCGCATGTAATCCATAGCAAGCTTTTTCCCAAGTTCGGTTGCAGTATTAAGGGCTTCCGAATACGTATCAAATTTAAGCCTGCTTCCCGGGGCAAAGACAAGGAAATCCTTATCTGGGGACATGAGGCTTGCTGGCCGTATCAGGATTTCAACTCTTTTGATACCTTTTCCCACAAGAGCTCCGACTGCGTTTCCTACCTCAGCGTGTTGGGGAACGATGATTTCTGCATCAATGATTTCCTTTAGCTCTTCCCTATATGCCCGGACAGGTCCTCCAAGCAGTACAACTGGAACGTCCAGCTTGAATTTAGCAGGATAGTTTCCGTCCAGGATCTTCTCAATGGATTCATATGGAACGTCTGACAGGATATAAGACAGCAGATGAAGTGCCATGCTCCTTGCAACCCGCTTTTTTACGGTAGTACAGAACTCTCCTGGGGTCATATGCATGAGTCTCGCAAGCTTTTCTGCACCTATTTGTGAAGCTTCAATATTCCATTCAGTGTATTCCCCAAGCACATGCAGAGCGTCAGTAGGAGTGAAACCGATTGCCTGCACGAGGCGTTTTCTGATAAGGGAATCTAACGTCTGAGGATAGACGTCTTTTTGGAGAAGAACATTGATTTCAGGTATCGAAACGGGTTCTTCCCCAATGACCTTCATTACCTCAGCTTCAGTCCTGCTTAATTCTCCGGCCTGATAACCAGATCTTACAAAAAATTTTGTGGGCTGGATGTTCTCTCCCAGATCTTCTCTGAAAGGCACGGGCGTTCTTTTGAGGTTATTCAAAAAGCTCGGGTATTTTACTGCAGCTACTGCCAGGGGGATGACTCGCCTGGGCCCAAGGAAGAGTTCCTTGTTAACGGTCCAGATATGGCTATCCCCTCCTGTAGCTGTTGTCTCCATTCTGATTGCTCGAACGCGGGTCTTCCAGCCTCCGACGATTGCTCCTTCATCGCTAAGGTCGGGAACACCCATACAGATTGAGGAGATGTCCGTGCTCGTGCCTCCTACGTCCACAACCTCACAGGTCTTGAGCCCTGAAAGATGGGATGCTCCTACAAGACTTGCTGCAGGGCCTGAAAAGATAGTTTCAATAGGTTTTTTCAGAGCATCTCTTATCCCCACTACCGAACCATCGCATTTAAGCATAAGAAGCCGTGCGTTAATCCCGCGTTTCGTGATCTCTGAAATAACGGACTTCACGAACTGTCTTGTTATAGGAATGAGCTGGGCATTGAGAAAAGCCGTTACCGCCCTTTCGTAAGCTCCCAGTTCCTGGGAAAGCTCATGCCCGCAAACCGCAGGCAGACCAGTAAGTTCAAGAATCAGGTCTCTGGTTCTGATTTCGTGTTCAGGATTTCTTGTGCTGAAGTAAGAAGAGATCGCAAAAGCTGAAACCTTATCCTTGACCTGCAAAGCAAATTCCTCTATAGCCTCAAGGTCAAGGGCAGCGACCTCTTCTCCATTATGGTTATGCCCACCGGCAGCAAAAAGCACATGTTCGGCCGGTAACTCTTTATCAACCGGATGGTCACCTATAAGGATAAGGGCTACAGGAAAACCTGTGCCTTCAAGGATGGTATTGGTGGAAAGGGTCGTTGAGACCGAGACCAGCTTTATGTTTTCTAAATATTCAGGATTGAGCCCATCAATTACGTTTTTAATGCCTTCAAAGGGGTCGGGATAGGTAGTAAGTGCTTTATTTGAGTCTAGAATCTCTCCATCCGAATCCCTTACCAGCGCTGCATCGGTATAAGTACCTCCAGCATCAATCCCAAGACTGTAATGCATATTGAGAATGACTCCTTTTTTCTTTTTCTTGAAATGTCTTTTGACAAATCTTTCTTTCCCTTATTTACTTTCAGGAAAAACAATTAGAAATTATAACTGATTTAATAAAACAATATAGTCTTAAAGTAATAATATCTAAAATTATAAATATCTACTTATTTCATAATAATTTGAAATGATTAGAGTTAGAAATTCCCTTGAAAATATAAAAAAAACTCCAGTATATCTTGTTAGAAGTTGCTTAATATTCGCTTTGCGACATCTTTGACTTTTTAGGCGTATTTCTACTTTTTATTCTTTAATGAGGTTTGGATGAAAAATTAGTGATTTTTATAGATTCCTCAAAATATCCACACAAAACAACGAAGAACCATTTTTTTTCTCTCTTTTAGGATTGAACTTTATATGAGTGAAAATGATATCATATGTCTTATTTAGAAGGACACTATTAATATTTGAACTCTTTATCCAAATGTCGTTCAAGCACGGCTTTGAGATACCCTAAAGTTCTCAATTCTTTTTTTAACTGTTCTATGTATCGAGTATTGCTCGGATCCTTGTTAATTAAAATAGCTGAATAATATGAAATCATATCAGTATAATGCAACAGATAAAAAAATCTGGCAATCTTTGATTTTCCTTCAGCTCTAATCTCACTAACATGAGAGGTAATATCTATTAACTCTTTAATTTTATTAATTTCGTCTTCCATTTTTGAGTATTCTTTGTCATCCCTTAGCAAAATGGGAATAAATTTTGATTTATAGCTACTTACTAGAGCTCAACTCATTATTTCATTATGCCTAAGTTCTGGAAACTGATTATAAAGAGCAAACATTCCTGCATTTTCATTAAGCATCTTTGCAAAACGAGATCCTAAGGAACTGAATGGAGGTTCAACATATAATACAGGAATATAATTTTTTAAAGATAAAGCAATCCTTTTTGCTTTATTATCCTTAATAGGTACATTTTGTTCTATATTTTTATTCAACTTATTTATTACGTCAACTGATTCTAACAGTGCTTCTCTCTTATCGTCACTAATGGCACCGATATTTTCTAAAAAAGCTAAGGCTGAACCAAATATAAATACAAATGATGCACGAGCAGGAACATTACTTGAGTAGATAAAATATGGAAAGCCGTCTATTATTGCCATTTCAATTAATTTACCTCCCATCCCTATAACAACTATTTTTAAGTCTTTTTTCCTAGCCTGGTAATATTGACTAATGATTTCTTCAGATTTTCCCGATTGACTTATTGCTATCAATACGGTGTTAAAATTCGCAAACTCAGGCAAGATATAATCTTGAGAAACTACATAAGGAAAAGTAAGTTCATCTTTAAGCAGATTCTGCAATGATATGAGGGGCATACCAGCTCCTCCCATCCCTGCACCAATAATATTATTTACACTATTACTTTGAATTTTTAAATCTTTTTTTGCTTTATCGTAAGATTCTAAAGTATCCTTTGCTATCGAACGGAGATTAGAGTACATACCTGATTTATCTAGATTTTTGATTTTTATATTATCATCGAGGTTTATCTCTTGTTCAGGCATATATTAATCTCCAAACCAGTATTAAGTTTTTATATTCACATAATATAATATGTTCTTTTATAGCGATTGAATTAATAAGATACTTCAATAAGCACCAATATTTCTACTAAGTGAATAATTAGCAATTATATTGTCTTGTTTAACGTTAATTATCACAATCTAATTTACTCCTTGAGAGTTGATGCAACATTAAATTGATTTCTTGTAACTCAGGTGAATATTTTTCTTTTAGTAAATTGTCTAGAAGATTTTGCAGCTCCATAACCAGTTGTCCAGAATCAGTAATCTTTTTTCTTCTTTCATGATCCTTTAAAGTTGATTTACAATAATGTGTGTTTCTATTATTAGATGATCCCTTTTCACTTAAGTCTATACTTTTAAAACCATAGAAAGCATACTCTCCCGGCGAGAGATAAATTAATAATAGAGGTGATTCTTTGGCATCAAAACCCGTAGTCCTTTCACTAAACTCTCTACTTACAATAAACATCGAAAAACATGGCTTGTTTAATCCACCCTGAATCATTTCATGAGATCTACAGCCTTTTACTACAACTAAATCAGAATCTTCTATAAGGTATATAACTTCATTTGATAGCTTTCTGAGGTTTATAGTCCCCATTCTAGGCCCCAGTTTGCAAATAGAAAATCTCCCACTCTTTTTATGCATATTAAGATTGTCAAATATATCCAAATTTAATAAATCAACTACGTCGGACCACGATACATCATTACCGTAATTCCCTTTTTTAGGTATAACAGTTAATTCAACATTTGGGTACTTATCGAGAAATTTACTAATAAAAAATAAATCAAAAAAGCTTTCTATATAATCATCAGTGAACCAAACTATTTTTAGTTTATTATTTCCCTCAACTTCACTAAGAAATTTTTCCCAATAAAATACAGGGGTTGGACAGTTTAATCTACTCTTTAGTTCTCTGATATAAATTTGAGCAGACTCCTGAACAGTAAGATGAAAATAAGGTTCCATCTGAATTCCATTATTTGAATAAAGAGAAGAAGCCGCACTTGTTCCTTTTAGATCCAAACCTGACATCCCACTTATTATACTCAACTTAAGTATAGTTGATAAATCAAATTTTTCTTTCTCAATTTCAGAAATTACAAGAGGAATTATTTCTTTTGCCAGGTCATTAAATGTTTTGTGAGTGTGATATATTTTGCTTGGGTCCCCATCTAAGGAATATCCAATTACGTGGCGTAGTACATCAACAAACTCTTGATTCCAGATTTTATCTTGAACTTTTACACCTTTTTCCTCATAGTTTAACAGCAATTGAAGATTTTTACGGATTATATTTTTAGTTTCTTTTATGTCGCAGAATTTAATCTGCCCTTCTGATGAAATTCGATTAAGTTGATCAAAAATAAGTTCATCACACCATTTATCAAAATTTGCTTCACTTTCGTTTAAATAATGCGGTTTTAATATTCGATCTCCTATAGTAAAAGACTCCGGGTTGAAGTTTGGCGATGAGATGATTTTTGAGTATGAAGCTATTTGTGAATCATCACACAGAAAAGTTTTTAGATTCTTTTCTATTGTCTCTTTTGATAACTCAAACATATCAGATGGATATATATAATTAATGAAAATTTCTCCTTTGAATTTATGAAATACTGATTAAGAAGATGACTTCAACACTTATTTCATTCGAATACCCCGCTAGCTTGCTGCGGGGATGGAAACTTCCCCCAGTAACCGTTGATGATTCTATAATTTATCAATTCCATTTTTCGGTTGTCAACTTCTGCTCAAAACTAAATTGTTTAGGGTTATTATCTCCTTTAACGGAATTTCGCGCGGTGGCGCGGACATACCCCGTTGCTTGCAGCGGGGTGCGCCAGCGCAACTTTGATTTAATTATATATTTAACTATATCTGTAATTGTATATAATTGAATTTTCTTGCAAAACCTGTTTGTTTTTCAACTTTTAGAACTGATAGTCAGTTTTTATTGCCTCTCACTGAAGAATATTATAAAATAAAAGTATATGCAATATTTTTTAAATACCTCTTTTATAAAACAAAAAAAATAAATGTTTAATTTGAGTATTTCACTATTAATCAAACAACTTCCTACGAATTTATTTATTGTTTATAGTTATATACCTAACGATGTTAATTATTTTTATTATTTCACTATTCATCGTTCTTCAATAAAAAGGAAGAGTGCAGATTAAATCTTTCCCACCTTTTTTATAGTATTCTATTTCAAAGTGACAGTCTCCTGATTGAAAAACATTATTCACATTTTTAGCCCATATTTTAATCTTGTCCTCTGTTGGATTTTTGTTTAGCTGTTCACATAAATATTCAAGTTTATACACTATTCTTGGTTTTTGCATAGATTTATTTTTATTCTTTTCTACTCTAATACCAGAAAATTTTATTGGATATTTGGATGATTCTACATGTTCTTTTCCTTCCAACCTACCAAACGTTTGGGCTGTATCACAATAAGCTAGCAAGAAAGCTATTGGAAAAGATTCAAACCATATTTTATTTTTTTCTGTAAAGTTTTTAAACATTGGTTCATTATGCAATGAAATTGCAAGAGCCGCACACATATACTCATAATATCTTTTCTCTTTTAAACCTTCAGTATAGTTAGTAAGTAAAAGCGCACTTAAGACTCCGTGATCATGTTTAGTTATAATTGAATCTAAATAATTCCTACGTAGTATGTCCTGCCTACGTATTACGTCTTGTTTTGTTCCTATCTCGCTGTCAAAAAATTTAACAAAATTAATCAAATAGTTAGTAAATTCAGTGTTTGTTGTTAACAAACTCTTCCAATCAAATTCAATTTTAAAAGAATAGCCTAAGAACTCTTTAAAAAATGATTCCAATTCCACTTCAATTTTTTCCAATATATAAGCATAATCATGATATGATGCTGTCAAGAACCATATTCTGAGAATATCGCTTTTAGAAAGTTCATAAGAATCTTTCTGTTTACCTAATACATATTCCCTATTTTTTTTCATTTTTGGTACAAAAACATCAAAGCCCAGTTCATTTATGATTATGTATCCACTGATAAAAACATGAAATTGGTGTACAAAATGATCTCTATAATCATCTAATCCACAAAGCAAAAGCTCCTCATGTTTTCGAGCTCCTTCCAAAATGTCTTTATAGGACCTCGTCATGTCCGCATCAAGATTGAGTAATTTACTTATCTGGTTCATATACATAGAGATTTCATTCGAAATCTCGTCATACCCTATACGCTCTTTTCTCTTGAAATCGAAAAATAGATTCAAAGTGAGATCATATATCTTTTTATTAATCTGTTCGGGACATACGGGCCAATGAATTTTTTCCGATGAGTTAACATCACAAATATCTCTAACTATTTTCACTTTGTCCTTAATATCCTTAATATTTTCCAATATAATAGGTCTAATAGTCCTTAAATATTTTAATAAATAATCTATCTCATCATAACTAAGATTCTCTAATTTTTTATAAATTTCCACACTGTGTTCCGAAGAATCTGTACCTAATTCAAAATTTTCTAATACTTGGATAATTTCATCAGTAATATTTCGGTGTTTTTTAAATCTTTTTAGATTTTCTAATATGCGAGATGTCTCTTCACAGAATAGTTCATAACACTTTATTTTCATCGGATTTGTTGGTAGTTTATGTTGGAAAATCTTTTGTTTTTGTACGAGTTTTCGGATCGTATCAAGATCATCATATGTTTCTCCCCCATCATCTATTTCTCCCGTTCTTTTTAGTACTTCATTAATCTCTTTAGTGTTTTCTTCCAAAGTAGTTTTAATTTTGTTTGAAAGCTCGTATTTAGCTTTTAATGTTTCTTTTAAGTTATTACTATGTGTTATCTCCAAAATATCTGAGAGTTTTAACTTACCTAATAGTATGTATATTTCTTCATAAATTCCACAGGATAGTTTTGCTTCTTTTTTAGTGTCACTCAATACTTGAGTAATATTTTTTAAATTAGTTATCTGACTATCCAAAATTCGTGAAAGATTGAAAACCAGATTATAATATTCTTCATCAAATATATATTGTTTTAACTTTTCTTCATCAAATATATATTGTTTTAACTTTTCAAATAAGTCATTTTCTTTGTCTTTATATTCATTTTCTTTTTTAACTGACTCTTCCAGTTTTTTGATGGTCTCCCAAAAATCGTCATCGTTTCGTTCAGAACATTTCTTTTTTTCCTGAAGTTTCGGTACTAAATCACAAAGAACTTTATTTTCTAATTCCATTAATTCGTTTAACTCTTTGGGTAATTTTGAATTAACGTTCTTTTTTATTTTACTGTGGTCTTCCTCATCTTCCTCATCTGTTTTTGCTTCCAATTCACATATAATTTCCTTCAAGTTGATTACTTTTTTATTTAATTGATCTAAAAATTCATCTATTTCATTGACAATATCATTATAAAATTTTGCATATTCATTTGCTTCTTCTTGAATTTTTTCTAATTTTTCGTTTATTTCTTTTAATT
>JAEWQJ010000010.1 GCA_023399215.1 Methanobacteriota archaeon | reverse complement strand
CGGCTTCTTCAAGATTGTCAGGCCAGGTTACATCAGCGGGATCGGTATAAGCAGGACCTGTTACGGGAGGTCTGTCCGGTTTATTCCAGTCAAGTTTACACCCCAAAACCTCTGCTTCGAGAGAAATATCAAACTGGGGACGTGCAGCCTCTATGCCGCAGACTTCATAGGGAGCAGCTGCAAGGTCTGCCATCATCTTGCTGTCAAAGTGGGCTTTTGGCCAGGAAGCATTGCATACCTGCATCAGTTCAGTTGTAGTCTGAGCGAGGGGATTTGCGGGGGGTACGTAATCAACCCTGCCTCCAAGCACGGATGCCATAACTCTTCGGGTTGGAGTCATTTCACTTACCATGATATATGTCTCCTTTTATTTATTAATATGAATATTTAGATATTTAACTAAATACAGTTAGCATAATAAGGAAAAATATATATATCCATTAAATATAAGGACAGATTTATATATGTAAAATCCCACTACACGAATTAAGTTCAACGATCAATTTATTTGGCCCAAAACCTTCAAATTTCACACCAGAGAGTTCACACCAGAGAGAAAGGGCTTGCTTATGCTTAGCCAGATTCCAAAACGACCCCAAAAATAGATAGTCAAAATTCAAGTTGAAAAATAATATCAAAAGTCTATATCACAGATAGATAATCACAGATAGATATATAGAAAATTCACATCAAAAATGTATTGTGAACATACACAGGGAACTTCCAGATTTTTCTATTAAGAAAAACGAATCCTCATATTTTATAGTCATTTACATATAAATTTTTATAAATATGCTTGGGAATTATTTTATTCTGTCAGGCATTTCAGGTTAATATAAAGGTCAGGTTTTAAAAGTTATCCACAAATACTTGTACTCTGGAAAAAGACATCGAAGATGCACGATATTTCCCGGTGTATATAGTTTTTCAGGGGATAAATAAATTTATGGATAAACTGGTTTTGTTTTTTTATATAGTAAGCTTTCTTGGCTCTTTGGGATTACGGCTTCCTCTTGTTCTGCCTCTCAGGCTTCGGAAGCTATAGGAAGCACTTGCAATGAAACTGAAAGCTCATATTTAGGAGCTTGCTTTCTATACTTTTTCTTTCTATACTTTTTTTTATACTCTTGCTTTCTATACTTTTTTTCGATACTCTTGCTTTCTATACTTTTTCTTCCTGTGTTCTTATATTTTATGTTTTGGTTTTTATATTTTTGCTCATATCAGTTTCAAAAGTTAGTACAACTTTGCAACTCTCGAACACGATTTTTAAAAAGAAGAAATATATCTCTAATTCTCTATATTATTCAATATAAAAATCAAACAGAAAAATATCCCGCAAGGAATACAGGATCATGGTAAATGTAATTTCCCATTTTGGAGTAGGTCTTCTCATTGCTCTGGCTTTAGGCCTGAAAGGGAATAAACTGAAAGTCGTGGCTTTATTATCCGTGCTTCCTGACCTGGATTTTATCCTGTACTCGATATTTATCTATGCCAATAGTGGCCTGAGCCCTGCGGTAAGAAACCAGCTTTTTTATCTGGTCGGGCACAGAGAGTTCATGCATTCTATTCTTTTCATTGTTCTGGTTACTTTCATCCTCTGGTTTAAGACAAAGGATTGGCTTTTTACGGTTGGAGGGTTCCAGTCTCTTTTCTTTCACTCTTACCTGGATTATGTTACAAGCTGGAAAATGCGTCCCCTTTACCCATTCAGTACGGATGCTTCCATAATGAGTGCAGTTTATTTCTTCGACCCTCTGTTAAACCTGCTGCCTCTCCTGCCCCCCTTCATTGTAATTTTAGTAAATCTGAGCCACGCAGGAAAAATAAATGGAAGACTAAAGAGATTTTGCACCTTCATATCAAATATTGATGATAAGCTCTATGCCTCGCTTATTCTTTTGTTACTTGTCTGGCTTACCGTCATACCAGTCTCAAAAGCTGTTCTTATCAACCATATTTCCTGGGCAGAGAAAACCGAAATAAGCTACCAGAATACCTATCCCGAATCCACGAATCAGTTCCTGACTGCGTATTCATATAATTCAACTCATTATAGAGTCCTGGAAATAAGTTATCGTTCAGGGATTGAGAAAAGTATGTACGTTGAAAAATTGTCCGTAGATGGGGATGTCTCTGATGCTGCTACTTATGTTAAAAGAGCAGAAAACCTATACGGAGCAGGTGTTCCTAAGGAAATCGATTATCCGGTCTACTCGGTTTCCGAAACAAATGATTCTGTAACGGTTATTCTCAGTGATGCCAGAAATCCGTATATCAAAGATATAGCTTATTTTAAGTCATTTTACAGGTTTGTTTTTGACAGGAAAAACACAGAGAAATACGAAGTATATGCAAGTATGCATGGTAGCCAGGAGAAGAGATTAGGTATTAACTGGTTTGGATGAGCCTTTAAATGATGAACCAGAACATGCCTTCATTGAAAATCCTCTGAAAAACCACGCTTAGTCTCTTTCGTTATGGCATCCAATAAAAGATTCTTTTTTCATAATTTATCAGTTGTTTTATATAATATAAGTTGAATATTATGAAGTGCTATAGTGCCAAGAGATTTTTTATCCTGAGTTTTTTGAATACCGTTTATGGCAACCCGAACGTCAAAACAAATTTCAATAATACGGAACATAAATTCATGGTAAATACACTTTCCCATCTTGGAATCGGCCTGCTTCTCTCCTATGCACTGGGCCTTAAAGGAAGAAAGAGGCTGGTTTTACTATTTCTTTCTTTACTCCCTGACCTTGACTATTTTACATATTCAATATTTACTCTCGTCAGTAGCAATGTAAGCCACGAAGCTCGGAACCAGCTATTCTATCTGCTTGGCCACAGGGAGCTTACTCATTCGATATTTTTTGCTTTTCTTGTCGCACTTTTCATATGGGTTAAAACTAAAGACCGGCGCTTTACATTCGGAGGGTTTCAGGCAGTTTTCCTCCATATCTTACTTGATTATACTACAAGCGCAAAAATGCGCCCATTCTATCCGTTCAGCACAGATGAGTCAGCCCTCAGGGCTATTTATTCCTTTGACCCAATTCTCAATTTTCTCCCATTGCTGCCTCTTTTCATAGTGGCTGGAGAATACATTAAAAACAGAAACAAGTGGAATATTGAGAACAAAGTTAACCTGAACGTTGATAGATGGAGTATTAAAACAATAGGCGCCAAAGCAATAGGTGCCAAAGCAATAGGTGCCAAAGCAATAGGCGCCAAAGCAATAGATGCAAAAGCAATAGATGCCTGGAGCAGGAAATTGAATCGGTTAACCGGTTCCCATGGTTTTGTAAACAGAAACGAGAGAAAACTCTATGCTTCCATAATTTTAGTTCTCCTCCTATGGACTGCAGTGTTTCCGATTGCGAAAATCTTTATGATCAATTACGTTTCCGAAAAAGAAGGAACCAGAATAAGCTACAAGAACACCTATCCTGTATCTATTGGCAAATTCCTTGCAGTATATCCGTACAGTGATACTCATTATAAGCTTCTGGAAGTCAGCTACTGGTCAGGAATCAAAAAAAGCTTTTACGCTGAAAAAGTGTATGTAACAGGCGAGGTACCTGATGCTCAGGCCTATGCCGAAATGGCAGGAAAACTTTACAGTGCCTCAGTCCCCCAGGCAATTGATTATCCTGTATATTCGGTTTCTGAAGAAAAAGGATTTGTAACCGTAATTCTGAGCGACGCCAGAAATCCGTATGTTGACAAATGGCCTTATTTCGATACGGTTTACAGGTTCGTTTTTGACAGAAAAAGCGGAGAATACGAGGTGTATGAAAGCCATTACGGAAGACCGGAAAAGAAACTTGATAAAAACTATTTTGAATGAACTTACTTTAAGCGGTTTTGAGGTCAATTGATTTTTAAGGTCAATTGATTTTTATTTTGAGAATAGAAGTCTCGTTTAAATAAGCTGGAGTTGACCTCAATAAAAAACTACCCCTGAAAAGAATCTGATTCCGAAAAAAGAATTTGATTCCGATTACTTATTTTTCCAATAATGGTAAACGTAATCGGAATAGTATGAAATATTTAAAAAGCAACTTTCTGGTTACTTCTGGATTTTCGTGAAGTATTTATCGATTTCTTCCCAGTTGATTATATTCCAGAATCCTTCTATGAACTTACCTCTATTGTTTTTGTAATCAATATAGTAAGCATGTTCCCACACATCGAGCGCCATGAGGATAGGGTAATCCGGAACCACATTTACATTGTGCTTTTCGATCTGCATGATCATAAGTCTATTTGTATCATTACAGAAGGTTAAGGCTGCCCATCCGGAACCCTCAACGCTTGATGCAACCTGGGTAAACTCCTTTTTAAACCGGTCAAAACTTCCGAAGTTATCTTTGATCACCTCGGCCAGTTCACCCACGGCCTCTTTGCTCGCATTGCTCTCAGGGGTCATCTCCCACCAGAAGTAATTGTGAAGGATATGCCCACCCAGGTTGAAAGACAGGGCTTTTGCAGTTGATTTATAATCAAAGTCAGTCCCTTCTTTCCTTGCTTTGTCCATCATTTCTATAGCTGCATTTGCATTAGTAACATAAGCCTGGTGGTGCTTGTCATGATGTAACTTGAGTTGCTCTTCGGACATATAAGGTGCCAGGTCGCCATATCCATATTTCAAATCCGGTAATTTGTATAATCCTTTAGTCATATTGTTTTACCCTCTTATTGATCGCCGGTTTTGCAAAATTTGTTATGGAATCCGAATTAAATGTAGATCTATACTTTTCAGTAAAAAGATCACACTACAAAAGATCACACTACAAAAGATCTCACTACAAATGATCCCACTACAAGTGATCTCACTACAAATGATCTCACTACAAATGATCCCACTACAAATCCTGCCCCGCGAAACGCTTTACCCCTTAGTTATGTACAGGAATCTGTTCAAATTGCTCTATCATAAACAATTTTATTCCTGAACATTTCTCGCTGCAGATCAATCTGCTTTGAGTCTCTTCAAACACATATCGAATTGCATCTGGCAATTCAAAGTGCAAAATATAATTATCATCAAACTATTTAAATGTAAAAGATACAAACTATAGATATTTTTGAAGAAATGTATTCAGGATCTCCAAGAAAGCTTTGATGTGTTAAATATAAGATTACAGGTAACAATAAAAATAAAAGTACAGTAGAGGCAGGAGCGAAGTTAAAGACTAAATAACGATAAAAATTGGTTGAGGAAGAAAGCAAATGGTAAATTCACTATCCCACCTGGGAATCGGCCTTCTGATTTCCCTGGCCCTCGGCTTCAAAGGAAAAAAGCGAAATGCTATCGGTTTTCTGGCAATCCTTCCTGACCTGGATTTTATCCCATACTTCCTGTTTGCTCTCATCAGCGGCAGTGTAAGCCACGAGGCGCGAAACCAGCTTTTCTATCTGCTCGGCCACAGGGAGTTCCTGCACTCAATCCTTTTCATCCTGCTTGTCACGCTTTTCATCTGGCTTAAAACAAAAGACCGCCTGTTTACAGCCGCCGGCTTTGCAGCCATATTTTCCCATGTTTATCTTGATTACGCTACAAGCTGGAAAATGCGTCCCTTCTATCCGTTTAGCACTGAAACATCTACTCTCGGAGCTATTTATTTCTTCGATCCGCTGGCAAATATTATTCCTCTGCTGCCTGTTTTTGTTTTACTTGTGGCTTACATGAAAAGCCGTGGAAAATGGGATGGAAAATTCAACAATTTCTGCGTCTTTGTCACGAAAAAACGGAGCAAACTCTATCCCGCGCTTTTAATTGTACTTGTGGTCTGGCTTGCAGTCCTGCCGGTGGCAAAACTATTTCTTGTAAATTATATTTCCGGCGCGGAAGGCGCAAAAATCAGCTATCAGGATACATATCCTTCGTCTGTAGGGAAGTTCATTTCCGCGTATTCGTATAACTCCACCCATTACAGGATTATGGAAGTGAGCTACTGGTCCGGGATCGAAAAGAGCGATTATATCGAAAAAATCAACGTGACCGGCGCCGTTCCCGACGCCTCCGCATACGTTGAAAGAACTGGAAAACTCTACAGCACAGCCGTTCCTCAGGAAATCGATTATCCTGTTTACAACGTTTCGGAAGAAAATAGTTCGGTAACTATTACGCTGAGCGATGCGAGAGATCAGTATGTTAAATACTGGGCTTATTTCAAAACGGTTTACAGGTTTGTTTTTGATAAGGAGAGCGGGAAGTATGTGGTTTATGCGAGTAGGCAGGGGGAAAGGGAGGAGAGATTGGAGGAGAATCGGTTTTGGTGAAAAATTTTTAAAATATAACGATTTTGAATATTTTATTGGATTTTTAATTCTTTTGAAAAAATTTTATTTAAAATTAAAGTCGCTTAATTCGCAGTTCCAGAACCAAGGCAGATCATCTAATGAAAAGCCAATAAAATCTTCTTCACGAGAAATAACTCCTAAATCTTTTGCTTCTTCCCAATATATTTCAACTGCTTCATAAAATTCCTGAAATATTTCAGGGTAATATTTCAGAATTCCAATTAGCATGTAATTAAAATTAGCACTTTCCTCTAATCCTTGACTCCGTTTATAAAAAGATGAATACGCTTTATCACACAAATGCCATAAACAGTTTCCAATGTTGGTGGTTAATATATCTATTGCTTTTGAAGTGGCTTCATCTTTTGGCTTTTCGCCATCTATAAGTTTTGCAAGTAGTGGATGGTTAGTATTATAAATAACTCTTCCAGGTTCGTCATCAAAAAAATCTGGTGGATGAACAAAAAGTGGTGCCTTTTTCATTGGATCACAATGTATTCGAGAAGTAAAATCGTTAGAAAGAATTGAAAAGTTACCTTCATTTGCTTTATTATGAAATGTTTTAATTACGACCCCAGGTATGGAAGTTATGTAAATGTCCGAAAAATTTCCTAGAATTTGCGTAAAAAAATGATTTCGTTGTCTCATACCTTCTTCTTCATGCATCAAAAGAACTGTCTCTACCCCAGCAAGACGCTTAATCTCTTTTGATATGACTGCATCAGGTATTATCTCTGGCCAATCATTAGTGTCAGTAATTGCTAAACTTGTTGCATTCAAGTTTTTAATCGTTTTGTATACTCTATATCCATCATCTGAAATAGTTAGTATAGGAACGTAGTTTATAAAAAGATTTTTTATAGTATCTTCAACTTTTTCCTCTTGATAAACAAATCCTTGGGATGAATACCCTTTTCCCAAACTCAGAATTTTATTTTCCAATAATTCATTAACACATTTAACATATTCTCTAAATGAACTTGAATCTCTAAGCTTTTTCAAATATATTTCAAACCCTTCCATAATTTTAGATTGAATTATATCAATTAATTTTTTATAATTTTCATCCTTTACCACATCTGACCTATTTGGAGACAATGATACCTTGTACTGGTCTGAAAGGTTTATTGATGCTTGAATATCAAAAAAGAACTTTTTAGGTAGAAGTTTATCACAAGGAATTGAAAACCCTCTTTGAGCAAAAACACTATAATTTGAGAGAGAAAATCTAGACTTACAAATTAGCATTTTTCCTTCAATGCCTTCTTTATCGTCATCAAACGTAACTTCAAAGTATTCATTTAAATTATTTGCATCATGTATTTTCTCACCTGGTAAATAAGGCTTATATGTCACTGTTTTCTCTCTTGTCTCAATGACTATTGGATACTCTATAAAAGGAGCAATCTCTGATATTTTCTCAAATAAAGATATAGAAGAGAAAGGATGATTAGATTTCAAAGACAAAGTTATTTTAGTTCCTATCTCAACACGAGAAGGAGGCCTTCTAACAAAGTAATCATAAGCAGTAGGAATTTCAACGTTTATTGGGGCAGGTGGATTTAGTGGATCTAATGGTTTTCTCCTGCTTTCTACTCTAAAACTGGAAGCTACCATAAAAATAGAGAGAATACCTATTCCGAACTCACTGACTGGATCAATTTCTACTCCACTTGAACGGCATTCTGAACTGTTGTAATAACTTTTTCCAATTTGCAAAAAATAATTCTCGAAAATATACTCATCCATTCCAATTCCATTATCTTCAATGATAAGTTCATGATCTTTCAAAGTAATTTTTATGAATGGTGGAAATGGATTTCCTTCTTTCTTTTCCATTGATTCTCGGTAACGAACAGCATCTACGGAGTTCTGCAAAAGTTCACGAAGAGTTAAAGTTGGATCTCCATATAATCTCTCTCCCATCAAGAGATCAATAACTCGACGAAAGTCAAGTTTAAAATGGAAATCAGAATATATGTACTCTCCATTAGATCTAATATTCTCTTTTGTTATTGGTTTGAGTAGATCTAACCTATATTTTTTTGCTATGTCGTCTTTATATTGTGATGTTAAAAGGACACTTTCTTTACGTTCGGTTTCTATCATGTCGACAAATTCTCGGAGTGCACGTTCATATATAGGATGTTCGCATTCTGCTTCTATATTGATTTCTTCTGGAGATATTTTGCATCCAATAATTGAAAGATGTTTTTTCCATTCCTTGATGCTTGTTTCATCCTTTGGGTTAATAAAATCAAGTAAACATCTGGGTGTGCGTTCTGGATCAAGATCCAAAATATCAGCTAAACGAAGTATGACAGATAAATACTGCACATTAACATACTGATCTCCAACAAGAGCATTACGGCGCCAACATTTTGTATCGCAAAGATCTCTCACAGGCAAACCGTGACTATCACAAACTGCTTGTACTAATTTATAGTAGGGAATCTCTTTCCATGATATGGGCGTTTTTTCTAACCCATACTTTTCTTTGATAAATTCGTGAGAACGTTCTACATGATTTCTACGGAGAAATTCCGTAAACAGTTTATCTTCAATAAATGTCGCTGTGCGATGATCTCCATCCTTTTTTGCTTCATCAAACTTAAGGCTTAGTTCTTCATTGAAAATGCGGAGTTTAGCAAATTCGGGGCTTTTAGCAATGATTTCCTCTCTTTGGTCTCTTGAGGCTGTCATACCTATATCGTGAAGGTAAGCAGAGTAAATAAGTATGGAGATTTCTATAATGTTTAAATGATCAAGAGTGTCTGAAGGTATTATTTTGCCCATCAGTTCTACTACTTTTGCGCTATGGTTGGCATTATGCAAAGTGAATTCTGGCATGTTTTCAGGAATTCTTTCTAACAAAGGAGCGATCTCACGAACAACTGAAATTATATTTTCTGAAATTTTGTGATCTTCTAATAAATTTTCTTTTTCATCCAGCTTTTTAAATAGAATTGTTCGCTTTAATCTCGTAATCGCATCTTCGTACATTTATTTGCTCCTTTACTGTTTGCGAACTCTTTTAACGTATGAGCTGATTAATTTTTTGTTTTTATTTGAACGTTAGCATGTATTTGCACTTCTTTTAGGTCTTCGCCGCCTGCTTCGCAGTCGTATGGTACCCCGTTTTAAGATTCCTCGAAACTCAAACCGGCCCCGAGTTCAGAAATTCTTCAAAATTGGGCTTACAGGTGTGGTTTACTCAAAAAATCGATTCAAAAAACCCGCCCCAAAAATAAGTCCATCGCCCGGTTTTCCCTCCGAAAAAAAGCCAGCCGCCGGAAATTTTCATAAACGTTTTCACTCATGTGGAATCTCGTTGATTTTTATCAGAAACAATTGGCCCTGGATAAAAAATCCGCAAAAAAAGTTGAAGATAAGTTGAAGATAGGTTGAAGATAAGTCATTGACTAAAAATCAGCGTAAAATAAAATAAATAGTTGGGTCAAAAAATGAAAAATAAATGGCAAAATAAAGCCATTTCACTATTCGACTATAACAAACCTTTTTTGCATAGGAGTAGGGGCCAATATATCCAGAGGATGAGAGAACTTTACACTATGGAAAATAATTGGGCCGCTCCCGCTTTCGACTGCAACAAACTTGAACTTGCTAGTTCCACCTCTTCCCGGTATACTGGGCTCATCAGGTACATACGTTGACTCTACAAAGTAAACACAACTTGGCATCTCTGACAGTAAGCAGTTATAGCCGGTCGAAGAAGGATTCGAGGGTATTGAAATTTCGAATATGTCTCCAACTTTCGCATTTATCGGTGGCAATACTTCTAATTCTTGCACTCTTTAATTCCTCCTTTATGTCAACTCTCTCACCATTTTTCTGGAAATTGCTGTGTGTAGTAGTACTTCAAACAATTTATTTAAGTGAGTGAGTTATACGTTAGAATGTTGGTTCAAGTATATACAACTTCCCAACTTTATATATTATATAACTACGTAAATACTATTGTTTGGCACTTCTTATGAAAAACAGTACAAGTATGTTATGGAAAATTAGTCTCAAATATTCCAGAGTTTCTCTTTATTCGTTCTATGATTTGTTCTATGATTTGTTCTATGATTTGTTCTATGATTTGTTCTATGATTTGTTCTGTGATTTGTTCTATGATTTGTTCTGTGATTTGTTCTATGATTTGTTCTATGATTTGTTCTATGATTTGTTCTATGATTTGTTCTGTGAGCTCAACTATTGTATAGAGCTGTTTTTACGAAAAATCAAAACTTAAATTGACCCTGAATAATAAAAATTCTGAAAACTGTAGTTCCCGTTACTCATTGTTTTAAAAATATCTATTCAAAAAAGCCAACCTTAAAAATAAGTCAACCGCCCGGCTCCCCTCCCGACAAAAAGCCCGCTGCCGGAAACAAATCCCCAAAAATCTTGACTCCGGCAGCAGTTTGAGTGAAGAATTATAGTTCTTCACCCGTGTGTGTTATTCAGTCTTCTTCATTATCTTCTACTTCATTTTCTTCTACTTCATCCTCTTCTGCTTCGTCCTCTCCTATTTCTTTAGTTCCCCCGGTTTCTTCTACTTCGCTGGAAGCTTCAAAGTCTTCCAATTCGTCAAACTCATCAAGATCTTCAGCTTCGCCTTCCGGAACCTCGGATTCCTCTTCGTCTCCAGTTGCTTCTGTTGCTTCGGTGGCTTCTTTGCCTTTGAAAGCTATGAGTTTCAGGTTCTTTTCGGCTTTTCCGTTTTGAATTCTTGCTACGCCTGCGACTTTGTCGCCGGATTTGAGATTAATGATCCTTACGCCCTGGGTGTTCCTGCCCTGGATTGAGATATCTTTCGCAGGGATACGGATAATGATACCGTCGGCACTGGTAAAGATAAGTTCATCGTCATCGGCTACGGACCTGACTCTTGAGACCGGGCCATTCCTCTCGTTGGTAATGATTGTTATCACACCTTTTCCACCGCGGCGGTGCGCAGGGTACTGGGAGTACTCGGTTCTCTTGCCAAAGCCGTTTTCAGTTACGGTCAGGAGAGTCGTGGTTTCATCAACAATGTCCAGACTGACAACCTCATCATCCGGACCGTCAAGGGTCATACCCCGGACTCCTCTTGCAGTCCGGCCCATTGGGCGGACACCTTCTTCAGGGAAGCGGATAGCTTTGCCTTTCTTTGAAACCATCAGGACTTCTTTTTTCCCGTCGGTGAGGAGAACTCTTACAAGCTCGTCATCCTCATCAAGGGTGACTGCAATTATGCCTGCTTTCCTCGGGTTCTTGAATTCCGAGAGAGGAGTCTTTTTAATAGTACCTGCCCTTGTTGTCATGAGCAGGTAGTGGTTTTTGTCAAACTCCTTGACCGGGATCATTGCATTAATTGTTTCGCCTTCCTTAAGCTCCAGAAGGTTTACTATGGCTTTGCCTCTGGACTGCCGTGAACCTTCAGGGATCTCATATACTTTTTCCCAGTAGAGTCTGCCAAGGTTTGTGAAGAAAAGGATATAGTTATGAGTTGAGGAAATGAAGAGATTTTCCACGAAATCTTCTTCTTTCATTTCCATGCCGATTATACCCCTGCCTCCGCGGCGCTGCATGGTGTAAGTCCTGAGTGGGATGCGCTTTATGTAGCCTCCATTAGTAATCGTGACAACAACTTCTTCTTCATGAATAAGATCCTCTGCTCTAACTTCGGCAGCAGACGGCACGACTTTTGTCCTGCGGGCATCTCCATACTTATCCTTGAGCTCCAGAAGTTCATTCCTGATTATTTCATACTTGAGCTCATCGCTCTCAAGGATTTTTCTGAGTTCACCTATCAGCTTTACAAGCCCTTCCAGCTCCTCAAGCACCTTCTGGGTTTCAAGTCCTGTCAGGCGCTGCAGGCGCATATCAAGGATAGCCTTTGACTGAATCTCATCAAGGGCAAAATTCTCCATTAAGCCCTGCTTTGCTTCATCAGCGTTTGCCGAGCCCTTTATCAGAGTTACAATCTCGTCGATATTATCCAGGGCGATCTTGAGCCCGTCAAGAATATGAGCTCTCTCCTCGCTCTTCTTGAGGTCATAAAGGGTCCGCTTCTGGATAATTTCCATTCTGTATTCAAGATAGATCTCAAGAAGTTCTTTCAGGTTCAGCTCTTTTGGTTTTCCGTCAACAAGAGCCAGATTAATTACCCCGAAAGTGGTCTCCATTTGAGTATGCTTATAAAGCTGGTTTAAAACAACCTTTGGATTCGTGCCTCGAGAAAGCTCTATAACTACCCTGATTCCTTCCCTGTCAGACTCGTCACGAAGGTCGGAAATTCCCATAATTATCTTATCCCGAACTAGCTGGGCAATATTTTCAATCATCCTGGCTTTGTTTACCTGGTAAGGAAGCTCGGTTACGATAATTCGCTGTCTGTCTTTTTTAAACTCCTGAATCTCGGCAACTGCCCTAATTTTTAAAGCACCTCTTCCGGTCGTATAAGCCGATTTTATGCCTGCTGTCCCAAGAATATGAGCACCTGTAGGAAAATCCGGCCCTTTGATTACGGTCATGAGCTCAGGAATTGTGACGTCAGAATTTTCAATAAGCATAAGAATGCCGTCAATGACCTCCACGATGTTATGAGGAGCCATGTTTGTTGCCATTCCTACTGCAATACCTGTGGACCCATTGACAAGAAGGTTCGGAAGTTTTGCAGGGAGGACTTCGGGCTCTTCTATTGACCCGTCGTAATTTGGCATGAAGGGAACTGTTTCCTTGTCGATGTCTACCAGCATCTCTTCTGCGATTCTGTCCATACGGACTTCAGTGTAACGCATGGCAGCAGCCGAGTCACCATCTATTGACCCGAAGTTTCCCTGTCCGTCAATTAAAGGATAACGAAGAGAGAAATCCTGGACCATACGCACAATAGTGTCATAGACCGCAGTATCTCCGTGAGGGTGATATTTACCGAGCACGTCTCCTACCACACGGGCTGACTTCTTGTAAGATTTGTCATGCGTGATCCCTGCCTCTTTCATGGCAAAAAGGACCCTGCGGTGAACTGGCTTGAAACCATCCCTTGCATCGGGAAGAGCTCTTCCAACGATCACACTCATCGCATAGTTGATGTAAGAGCGTTTCATCTCATTTTCGATAAGAATGGAAGTAACCCCACTCTGACCTGGCTCTATACCTTTGTCTTCTGGATCGTCTGAAGCAGGGTCTGATACGTTTAATTCCAGTTTTTTGCCCGAATCTTCCTGTGTAAGAGCGGCTGAACCGTCCTCATTTTCAGACTCTTCATCTTTCTTTTCTGGTATAAGGGTAGACTGATAAGATTTTTTCAATTCATCTTCGGTTTTCTTCTCGTCTTCATATTTTGCCATTTTTAGCCACCTCAGATGTCCAGGTTTACGACTTCTTTTGCATGCGCTTCTATGAAGTTCCGGCGTGGCTCAACCTCATCTCCCATGAGGACTCTGAAGATCTCATCAGCCCGAATAGCATCTTCCAGGGTCACCTGTAAAAGAGTCCGGCTCTCAGGTTTCATGGTGGTTTCCCAGAGCTGTTCAGGATTCATTTCTCCAAGCCCTTTGTAACGCTGGATTCCAAGTCCTTTTTCCCCGAGTTCCTTCTTCTTTGCTTCCAGTTCCCTGTCAGAGTGAATGTAGTACTCAGCTTTGCCTTTCTTTATGCGGTAGAGAGGAGGCTGGGCAATGTATACGTATCCCTCGTCAATCAGAGGTCTCATATAACGGAAGAACAGCGTGAGAAGAAGAGTCCTGATGTGTTCTCCATCCACATCAGCATCAGTCATGATAATGACCTTATGGTAGCGGGCACTTTCCAGGGTGAAGTCCTCACTGATTCCTGTTCCAATAGCAGTGATTAGGGAAATGATCTCCTCGTTTTTCAGGATCTTTGCAAGTCTGGATTTTTCCACGTTCAGGATCTTGCCTCTAAGAGGTAAAATAGCCTGAAAACTCCTATCTCTACCCTGTTTTGCCGAGCCACCTGCCGAATTACCTTCCACGATGTAAATCTCGCAGGCTGCAGGATTCTTTTCCGAGCAGTCTGCAAGTTTTCCGGGAAGAGTGCTTACTTCGAGAGCACTTTTTCTTCTGGTCAGCTCCCTTGCTTTTTTTGCAGCTTCTCTAGCTTTCTGGGCAAGAAGGGCTTTTTCAAGAATAACATTTGCAACCTTGGGATTCTCCTCAAAGTATTCCGCAAGCCCATCAGTTACAAGGGAGTCCACAATTCCTTTGACATCACTATTTCCAAGCTTTGTCTTGGTCTGCCCCTCGAACTGGGGTTCCATGAGTTTGACGCTGATGATTGCAGTCAGTCCTTCCCTTACATCATCGCCTGTGAGCTTTATGTCTTCTTTGGAAAGTTTGTTAGCTTTAATATAGTCATTTGCGACCCTTGTCAGTGCGGTCTTGAAACCGATAATGTGAGTTCCACCTTCATGGGTATTGATGTTGTTTGCGAAAGAGTACACGTTTTCTGTATAGCTACTCGTGTACTGCATTGCAATTTCTACTACCATGTCGTCCCTTTGCCGCTCAAAATAAATCGGGTCGTGAAGAGACTGCTTTTTTGCATTCAGGTATTTTACGAACTCCACAATTCCCCCTTCATAGGTGAAAGTTTCAGCCTGCCCTTCTGGAGTTCTTAAATCCTTGAGGCTGATAGTAAGGCCCCTGTTCAGGAAAGCCAGTTCTCTTAAACGGTTTGACAGGATCTCGTAATCGAAATCCAATGTCTCAAAAATTTTTGCATCCGGTTTGAAAGTAGTCTTCGTACCTGTAGTATCCGAGGTTCCGATTTCCTGGACGTCAGCCTCAGGTTTTCCACGAGCATAGCGCTGGAAATACTTCTTGCCGTCTCTTGACACCTCAACTTCCAGCCATTCCGAAAGTCCATTTACAACAGAAACCCCTACTCCATGCAGTCCCCCTGAAACCTTATAGGTGTTCTTGTCGAACTTCCCTCCTGCATGCAGAACAGTCATTACAACTTCAAGAGCTGATTTTTTGTGAAATGGATGGAGGTCGATGGGTATACCTCTTCCATTATCCAGGACTGTCACACTACCGTCCGGGTTGATTGTAACATTTACCCTGGTACAGAAGCCTGCAAGAGCTTCATCAATACTATTGTCTACTACTTCATAGACTAGGTGGTGGAGCCCGCGACCATCCGTGCTCCCTATATACATGCTGGGACGCTTCCGGACAGCCTCCAGGCCTTCCAGCACCTGGATGTGCGAAGCATCGTAAACCTGTTTATCACTCATCTTAGTTGATTCTCCATAAAAATCTAGTAGAGTTATCTAAATCACGTAACATTATACCTTTTTTTAAAAATTCGCGGGGAAACTTTTGTCAAAATAGATCTTAGAATTCGTATCAATCCAATAAGACTACAGTTATTATTTACTGCTTTTTATATATCAATATTATCTTTTCTACCACGAACCAAATTCAATATGCGCTCATACATTTTAAGCCTTTAGATTCCCTGAAAATTGCACAAGATTTTTCAGTATCAATCCTCTCAAAACAGGTAATTTTTAGCATAATTTTATGCCCAAATATGCGCTTTTCATATTAATTTTTTAATACGTCTTTAGTTTAAATTAATATTTGCTGTTTCGCTCGCAAAAATTCGTGTCTCAAAAGGATTCAGGGCAGAAGTCGCGGCATTTACACTGTTAATCAGCAGATTTTTACATATACAGTCCCAAGGTATCTTTCCAAACTCAAAAAGCAATTCCCAAATAAAATAGCAGTTTGGAATACTTTTTAGTTATCATGATGCACTGCCTGAATATCCTGATGTACCATCCCCGATCGGGTTTGCTTGCATTTTTAAAAACAATATCTCTTCTCACGTTAGTTTATAATGTTTCTATATAAACTTAACCAGCAAGTATTGGGCCTCAACCGTTGACCTGCAACCGTTGTGCCGATTGATCACGCCGACCACATTGTTGCTGAGGTTTTCGGTCAGCCTTTTTTAAAAAGGTTTGTGCCACAACCGTTGTGCCGATTGATCACGCCTATAGGGTTTGGGGATAAGTTCATCAAACTCAAACGTTACTAGGGGTTTTCGCTCAAGCCTTTTTTAAAAAGGCTTGCAGTCAAACCTTAAAAAGAGGGTTGTAACCACGCCCACATATAGTCTAAAGTCTAAAACAGAACTCGGGTAAATCAACCTGAGCTCGTTGAGAATGTAGCCTTCCTTACCCCTAATTCAGCCCTCTTGAGCGAAGCGAAAAGGGCTCCGTCCTCCCGAGACGAGACTCGGGTGACAGAACTCGGGTGACGGGACTCGGGCGTTACAGCATACCCATTTCCTTGAGCCTATTTGGCAGGTATACCTCGGTTACGAAATCAAGTCCTTTGCCTGCAAAAGCCTGCTGTTCGGCCTTTTTCCCTATATCGAGCTGGAGCTGGATTTGTTCTTTCCAGTAGTCGGATTCGAAACGCGGGTCGGAAAGTTCACTCCGAAGTGCATTTATATCCTGTTCTGTAAGCTTGTCGGTAGATAGTTCGTATTCGACTATATCTGAGGGCTGGAGGCCAAGGAACTTGGCTGCGGGGGTTGCCATAAATTCCGAAAGATGAGCACTTTTTATAGCCCCGTAGGCAACCGAAGCATAGATCCTGTAAGACCATGGATCGCCGTCAGTAAAAACGGCTACAGGGATACCTAATTCCTCGTTCATGCGCTTGATAATTCTGCGGGTTGACCGGGCAGGCTGGCCTTTGAGGTGGACAAGGATCGCATTGTAGGCTTCATCAAATCCGTTTTCCATCAAACGTGCGTACATACCACCGGTTTCTATGGCGATTATCATGCTTGCATCATGGGCTTTGAATTCGATATTTTCCACATTGAAGGGGATCTGGTACCCTCCTTCCCCCACGTCTTTCTGGCAGTGAATATTCCGTTCTCCGCGATTTGTCTGCTCTGTAATTTCAATAGGCCCGAACATGGTAGCTCCGTCTTCTTCAGGGCGCATATGGAAATACTCTCTCTGAAGGTTTGTGAGGAGTTCAAGGTCTTCGATCAGACGGTCGCTCTCAGCCTGTTCTTTGAATTTCGCAGCTTCCCAGCCTTCCGAGATATAGTAAAGTTCTCGAAGCGTTGAACCGCGGTTCTGGGCAAGGTGCTCGTTTATAAGGAATTCGGTGGCGTAAGTAGTTTTCAGGAGCTGGAATGCTCCTTTTACGGTTTTTGCACTCCTCTCGCTTTCCCGGTCTCCATAGACCCAAACATCGCTCTCGTCGGAATATTCTAGATTTGACTTCGTCCGGCTTGGAAGGCTGATGCTTGGGACAACCTCATCTTCAAACTGGTTGTAAATCTTCTCTGCAAGCCCAAACAGCTTTTCCCTTGCCAGGATATCTCTCTGAGCTTTTTTATTATCTATTTCTCTGGCCATTTTATGCCCCCTTAAAGGCTTTTGCCCCGGTTACAAGCTCTTCTTCAAGTCCTTCCACAACAAGGTCCGGAAATTTTCCAAGTTCTTTATCGGTTGCAGACTCTATCCTGTAGCTTAGCACCTTTGAAGACCCAGTTGCTGCGGAGATATCCCATACATAATCATAATCATTGCCCAGAGTCACAACCTTTGGTTCGGGCTTTGCTCCGAGTATTGTCCAGGGCAGCATCTCATGAACCCTGAAAGAATAAGTAGAGGTTCCGAAATTCTTGACCTTTATTACAACGTCTGCAGTCCCATCCTCGTTCCTCTTCACTTTTCTGTGTACTAGCAGGTTTCCCATAATTTTTGCAACAACTGGATTAATGTCAGGGACATCTTTTTCCAGGATATTAGCAACCTTTACAGCCATCTTAGGGAGTACCTTTGTTATGATGATTTCTTTTTCCCGTCGCTTCTTAAGGTTGCTCTGCCTGCTCAGGTAGTGCTTGAGCTTTCTTGCAACATCCTTGATCGCGAGGTCAATCTCATCCTTAATAACAGGAATGTCAGCAATAGCATCTTTTGATTCTGAAGTGAAAGGCACATTAATAGAAGCAACATGTATCAGAAGGATAGCCGGGCCTACAGGAACTCCTCCTCCGGGCTGGTTTAAGCCATACTGTTTCCATTTAATGTCTTCTACGGCATGTGTGGTCACACAGCCTCCCTGCTGGTAAAGCAAAGGCACACGGTTAGCAAAACGCATTATACTGATCTTTTCTTCTTTTGGAAGTTTTCCCCCGTAAGCGAGTCCCACTTCCACCACAAAAGGATTTCCTGAATATACTGCGGGTTTTCGGGTGCTTGTGGCAATGAAATCCACATTCGTTTCTTTTTCAAGCCCCCTGTAAATCAGCTCTTCTCCTATTGGGGAAAGGCAGTCTGTGGGAGGAGCCATGATTTTTACCTTCTCAAAAGCTTCAATTAGCTTTCTAGCCTCGTGGCGGCCAAGGGCATGAGGGTCGATCTCAGGGTCAAGCCCTGAAGCTTTGCAGATTTCCTCGGTAGTTAACAGCCCAATTTTGCAAAAAGAGTAGCGAAGAAATGGGGCAAGTTTCTGGCGCTCAGTATAATGGAGCATTTTCATTAGAGTACCAAGCTCTATACCTTCAGGATGGGGAAGGATTTCTTCGGCTGGTTTTGGCATCTTATCCGTGGCTCTTTCAAAAACCTCCTCATTGCCGTCAGGTTCTATAAGGGTAATTCTTGCATGAGGATTCACAATTGCAGTAGCTTTGAGGTACTCGGAAATGGACTGCCTTCTTCCTTTTACGTAGGCAGCCTTCATTTCCAGCTCGATCTGAGTCCCGTGTGGGCGGAACCAGTCTTTTATCTCGTCTTTCAGGATATCGGGCTCATTCGTGCTGGTATTGATCATAAGCTCGTAATAATGTGCAGGGTTACCGGAGCCGGTTTTGGAGAGAATTTTCGTCTGCTTTCCCGCAGTCATCTGGGAATAGAGCACGGCTGCAGAAATCCCTATTCCCTGCTGTCCCCGGCTTTGCTTGAGGGCATGAAACCTGGAACCATAGAGAAGCTTTGCAAAAACTTTGGGGATTTGTTCTTTTATAATTCCTGGCCCGTTATCTTCTATAATAACAGTTACGTAGTCCTGTCCGGTTCTTTCAACCTGGACAAGAATATCGGGCAGAATTCCTGCTTCTTCACAGGCATCCAGAGAATTGTCAACAGCTTCTTTTACGGTTGTTATGAGGCTTCGAGGGGCCGAGTCAAAACCCAGGATCTGTCGGTTTTTTTCAAAAAATTCTGCGACACTTATTGACTTTTGATTTTTGGCAAGTTCTTCTGCAATGGTGAATTCCATGAAAATTTACCTCAGGTTGAAAAATCAATGTAACTTCATATTGCTTTAAATATTTTTTACAAATATCTAAAGCAGGAATTTTGCCTTAAAAGTAATCCCATCGTTATTTTTACTTTTTTACCATTTTACTATTCTAATGCTTTGCGCTTTTAGCGTTTTGCTGTTATCTAGTGCTAACTGGTTTAGTGTCCTTTGTTCTGGTCTTTTATTCTTAGCGCTTTAATGTTTAGCGTTTTAATGTTTAGCGTTTTAATGTTTAACGTTTTAATGTTTTAGCACTTTAATGTTTTAGCGCTTCACTACTTTCTGACAACAGCATGCCTTTTGTGTATTTTATGTATTTTGCTTCCTTACGTCGTAGATTTTAATAATCTTATATTTTTTTAAAGTATCTTTTAAAATATAAGGAAATAGTTTCACAGCATAAAAAATACTTTTCTAGCACGGAAAACAGTTTCACAATATAAAAACTAACTTTATAAATATAACACAAATCTGTTTATTAAAACATTTTTCTGCATCACTAATTGTTTCAAGCATGGGCATCATTTAGAAAAATATATAGAAGAGTAAATTTCAATAGTTTCGGTCTCAATAAAAGGTTAAGGTAGAAAGCCAGGACCTGCTAAAAAATATATTGCTTCCGTTTTGCCGTTCCTTCTGTTTTATCCTGACAGAATGCGCTAATTTTTAAGCCGGAGAATTAAAGTTCTGCTCCGACAATTGTCTTGGTAGTTATTACGGTTTCGCTTTCCCTGACTCTATCTACCACGTCGTTCAGGATAGTCATGTCTTCAACATCTATTATTATTACAAAGTCATACTCCCCAAAGACATGGTAAACATCCTTAATTCCCTCGATGTTCTTCAATTCTCGGTATGCTGCCTTTTCATAACCTGGCAGCACGTTTATCATTGTGATCCCTACTACCATGTATATAAGGTAAAGGCTGCAAGTTATTTATTTTTATCCGAAAACCGAAAAAACTGATTGACCTGGTTGGGATTCAACACTCTTTAATTTATTATCCACATGGTTCCAAAGGTTGAAAACTTAACATTTTTAGACTTTTTAAAGTTAACGGACTTCTTGCATTCTGTTTATTATTGTCGCATTTTTGCATTAAAAGTCCACGTTTGAAAATCCAATTTCTGGTTAATTTCAAAATGTTTATATTCAAAAATATATCATCCGACTATGATACTAATGGTAGAAGAAAAATTATTTTATAAATATCAAAGTCTTAAAACAGAAAAGGAATGCACATGCAAGGATAGAAAAAAGGATTGTAAATGCAATGATATAATTTATGCTATAGAGAACTTAGCTAATAATCAACTATTTTTCAGAAGGCCCGATAAATTTAATGACCCTTATGATTCTAGAACATATTGGTGCTTGAATGGCAAAAGAGAAAAGCATATTAATTATCTTATGCATTTTTATGGTTTTACTCAAGAAGAAGTAGAACACTACATCGATGATGCAATTGCTCAAGGCAAAATGACAACAGATGGAGATTTAATTTGTTATGATCCAATGACTGAAATAGATCTTGATCTTCATGGATGTTCACTCAAAAAATCTTTGCCGAAAGTTTGCTGTTTTAGTGGAAAAGATGATAATATTTTAATGTGGAGTCACTATGCTGATTCTCATCAAGGCATATGCCTTCGTTTTAGATCTAAAAAAGATTGGGATAATGAATTAGGTGAATATTATTTAGAGTTTGATAGTCGTGATAATTCACTTCCATTACAATTAGCAGTTGTATATCCATTTCATAATTTGTTTAATAGGAAGAAGTTTTTAACAGTTACGTATAAGAAAAAAGATAAAATTTGTCCTATTGTAAATTACTTTGACACTGATAGTGACTTGAAGATTACCAAATGTTTACTAAATAAGTTTTGTGATTGGCATTATGAAGAAGAATATAGAATGATTATTACTCGCAATGACATAATTAATGGACTGCTTTCTTCTGATGAATTCGAAAAAGGATTATTGAAGTACCGAAAAGAAGATTTGGAAGGTATTGTTTTCGGGATGAGAATAACTCATGAAGATGCTAAATTAGTTTATAATACAGTCAAAAAAAAGTATCTCAATGAAGGTATTAACGTAAATTTCTATGAAGCTAAAGAAGTTCCCCGTAAATATGAAATAAAAATTGAGGGTCCAATAATTGACATAGAGAAATATATTGACAGCCGTCCTAAATCCATACTTCTGTAAAATTCAAAATGTACAATGTCTTCTATTTCAAATTTTAACTATGGGGTAACGGCTGCAAGTTATTATCTTTTTTCCGGAAACCGAAAAAACTTATCTGGCTAGTTGAGACTGAACATTCTCTTACTTATTATTCAGTTCTGTGGGTCTCAAAGCAGAAAATTCTTGGATAGACTTCCCTTTTCTGAAGTTAGCGATTGTTTTAATATTATTAGTGTATAATACAAGCGCATGCCCTCAGAGTCTCACAGGGACGAAGATATTTTCGAATCCCAGTATATTGATAAATATCTGAGCGAGTACGCTAGTGTTTCGTCAATAGTACGTGAGGCGTTGCCTTTTGAACTTATTGCTACTGTTGGGGGAGTAGTTGCAGGAATTATACTTTCGGGAATGACAGATGAACTTGGAATGATCCCGGGACTGCTTGTGATTTATCCCGGGGTGCTCGGGCTCAGGGGAAATATTTCCTCGACCCTTGGTTCAAGGCTTGGCAGTGCAATTCACCTGGGGCTGATTACAGATCTCGACAGGCATAATCCCGAACTCATGAATAATATCTCCGGTTCCCTGATCCTGAGTGTTATTACCGCTTTTATTCTCGGAATCCTCGGTCACTTTGTAACTCTTGCTCTGGGCTTTGAAAGTGCCGGAGTCTTAAAACTTACCCTTATCTGTGTGATTTCAGCCTTTACATCCGGGGTAATTCTCTCTTTTGTTGCAGCTCTACTGGCTGTAGGAATGTTTAGATTTGGTTTTGATCCTGATAATGTTGTTACGCCATCGATTGCAACTATCGGGGATATTGTTTCTATGCTCATGCTTTTCCTCTCGGCAAAACTGGTGGTGATGTTTTGAGGAAGACAGGGCGTCAGACTCCTTACTACACAATAAACGGTATCATTCAGCGCGGGTTACCAGTACTTATAGTTACATGTGTGATGGGAATTGTTGTAGGACAGATCCTGAACTCAAGAGAAAAAAGCCTTATATCTATGCCAGCGATACTGATTCTTATTCCTTCCCTTATCAAGATCGGAGGAGATACCGGCAGCATGCTTGGAGCCAGGCTTTCTTCGGCTTTCCATATGGGGCTTGGAGACAATATCAGGAGTAATCCGGTTGTACACAATAGCGTTATTGCAGCTGCAATCGTAGGATTTGTTTCTTCAATTTCTGTCAGCATACTGGTTTTTATGGCAAGCAGTTTCCTGGGGTTTGAGATGCCTTATCTTACCCTTCTGAAAATCAGCCTCATTGCCGTTATTATAGAACTTGCCGTCGTGTATTCTGCAACTGTCGCCATAGCTTTTATTTCCCACAGATTCGGGATAGATCCTGATGATACGGTCATTCCTTTCATTGCAAGCCTTGGAGACCTCGTTGGGGTTACGGGGATTTTTGTAGCCCTTTACTTGTTAAATATTTTATAAAAATATTGTAACATAGTAATTAAATGTTAGTTCTAATATAATTAGTTCATAATATTTTAGCCAGGTTCTTAAAACCTGAGTTATCAAAAATTAATAATTAATAATTACTATTAAGTATATACCCATATACACCAGCATAAGGTAGAGTTGATCTAGAGACCATGTTCCCTAAAGAATTCAGATACAGTCCAAAGAACCTCAAGGATCTTTTGACTGAGATGAAGGATACTTCCGAACTCATGGTAGACCTTGCATACTCTGCAATGATTTACGATGATGAGGACGTTGCAGAAGAGGTACTCAATCTTGAAGATAAGATGGATACCCTCGATTATCACATTAAGATGGCCGCGATGTTAAGCACACGCAGGGTTGATGAGGCCGAAGGCCTCCTGGGAGTTTTACAGGTTGCTGCGTGTTCGGAAAATATCGCTAATGCCGCAGGCGATATTGCCAAGATAGTTCTCATGAACATGGGAATTCCGATGGAACTGAAAGTCGCTCTCAGGGAAGCGGAAGAGACCATAGTCAGGGCAACAGTCGCCGCAGAATCTTCAATGGTAGGACGTACGCTTGGTGACCTTGAACTTGATATCGAGACAGGTATGTGGATTATTGCTATCAGGAGAAATGAGGACTGGATTTATGACCCTGACAAGGAAACTCGCCTTCGGCAAGGAGATGTTTTGATTGCCAGAGGGCATGATGAAGGAGTCACACTATTTTTCGAGATGGCCACAACAAAGAAATTCGTACCAAAGGAAATCGAGCACGATAAGCTTTTAAAAGATCTTGAGCATGCCGTGGATATTATCGTGGATATGAAGAATATGTCCGAACTCTCGGTAGGGCTTGCATACTCTGCTATTCTTTTTGACAACGAAGATATAGCGTATGAGGTTAGTGCCCTGGAGTCCGAAATGGATTCTATGAAATACGAACTTCAGCACTGGGTGCTTGAAACCGCAAAGCATTTTGAAGATGTGAACATGCTCAGGGGAATCCTCCACCTTGCAAGTGCCTCTGAAGCTATTTCCGATGCTGCCTACGGAATTGCGGATACCGTTCTCAGGGACATAGAACTCCACCCTATTATCACCCTCGCAGTCAGAAATTCCGAAGAAGTTATAACCAGACTCCAGGTCGAGAAATGCTCTCCTATAGTCGGGAAGACTTTTTCTGAATTGAAGCTTGAGACAGAAACCGGGCTGCATGTAATGGCAATCAAAAGGGCTGACCGCTGGGTCTACGCCCCGAAAGGTAATACGGTTGTTCAGGCAGGAGATACGCTTATTGCACGCGGGTCAAGGATTGGAGAAGGGGCGCTTATAGAGATGTGTGAGTGTAAACTGAACCAGTAATTCCTTTACCTGGCAATTTTCAGATTTTCCTGCTGTTGGCGCAGGCTCATTCACAGGAAGTATAACCTGGAATGAAAGTTTCTATGTAGTTTTACAAATTATCTATTTTATTATTTTTAATTTATAATTTTTTTGGAAGCTCACAACCTTCTCTATTAAGAGCTCAACCAGCTTCCTTATTTTTATATTTCTGGCTACATATTACTATGTGGGAGTTTTGAGTATGGCAGTTGTTGGGCTTTCAAGAAATAAAGACACTATGGAATCCTTAAGAATCGCAATAGAGCTTGTAGGAGGGCTTGGGATTAAAAAAGGGTCTACTGTACTGATCAGACCGAATGCAAATACTGCAGATCCGCCTCCTGGCTCGACAAATCCCGAAATTCTGAAGGGAGCTATACGGGAAGCAAGAAAGTGCAATCCCGAAAAAATTATTGTTGCTGAGAAATCAATGACCACGCTGAATACCGAAATGGTACTAAGGAAGCTTGGTCTCTGGCAGGCTGCGGAAGCAGAAGGAGCAGACGAAATCCTTACCTTTGATCGCATGAAACGCCATCATATGAAACCCGATGGTGCTTCCTCCTGGACTGTAGGGTTTTATGTTCCCGAATTTCTTGATTCGGTAGATTATGTGATTGCGCTTCCTGTAATCAAGACTCACTGGACTGCAACCTTTACCATGGGCTTGAAATCTCAGATAAGCATAACTGCAGACCCGGACAGGAGACAGCTTCCTCACGGCCAACACATGGACGTACTTTTTGGGAATATGATTGCCGAATCAAATCTTGTTTATAAGCCGGATTTTTATATTTCGGATGCTACAAAGTGCTTTGTGACCGGAGGCCCGGATCTTGGAACTCTCAGAGAGCCTGGCATTGTAATGGCAAGCTCGGATGTGGTCGCAAATGACGCTGTGGGTCTTGCTCTCCTGAAAACTCTTGGTACGGTTCCGAAAATCCAGGAAAATTCAGTCTGGGCTCAGTCTCAGATCAAAAGAGCGGTAGAACTTGGGTTAGGGGTACGCGGCAGGGAAGAAATAACTGTGAAAAGCTCAGGGGTTGAGGAAATCGAAGAAATTCTTGCCAATCTTGCTTGATTGCGGTCTGGAAATGTTCAGTGGAGATAACAGGGCAGGAAAAATCAGTTATTTATGCCTCTCTATATGCTTCAATAAATCAAATAATCGAATTTCCTGCCGCTTGAATTTAAAATATTAAATATACGAGGTTAGCGGATTTAATAGCATTATAGTGAACAGCATTATAGTGAACAGCATTCTAATTAACAGTATAGTGAACAGCCCTATAATTAACAGCCCTATAATTAACAGCCCCTATAGTGAACAGCTTTGTAGTAATTTTGAAGTAATTTTAAAGTAATTTTATTTTGTCCGGATTTAGATTTCTCTTTTTTGCCTCTGAGTTCTCCAGACTGTACAAATATGCTCACATATCACCATAATTTATTTATTTCCTACGTTCCCATAGATTATGGGGGAATTTTTATGAAATGCGAAAGTTGTGGAGCAGAGAGTGAAGGAAGATACTGCAACAAATGTGGTGAAATACTGGATGAAGTTGTAAGACGGGTAGGAGAAGCACGCTGGGCTGCAATGGACGATTGCTCATATATCTATCCACTTGTTCAGCGCGTAGCTAAAGGAGAACTTACAGTCCACGATATTATTCAATCCCTTGATGTGGAAGACTGAATGTTTTTCTCTCAGGGCATCAGTCCGCAGGTCCGGGACGGCTGCAGGGCTTTTCGTCTGAGATTTAATGTAAGGCTTTATGACGAGGTTAGCGGAGGAGCCGACCTCGTACTTGCCAAAGCTCTTGCTTGAAATTTGAGTACTGAAAGAGGATACATTTCAAACCAGGTCTCTAACTGTACTACAGGAACCAGTCTTTTGAAAATAATTATAGCCCAGCCTTAGCTTTAAGCCTTAAAGTTATATCTCTTTAGCTTTAATATTTCAGTGTTGAGCAGTTTTCCTGCTATCAGGAGCTGGTGCCATCTATGAACAGAAAGACCGGTGCAGTTGTTCTGATATTCTTGTTTGCAGCAATGGTTTTCATTTCGGGATGCGTCCAAAATGAGAAAGCCCAGGCACCTGTAAATAAGGAGTTTCCCGAAACCGGTAAAGGGGATGAAAGCATGAACATTCAAAGTATAAAAGTTTCTAGCAGTGCATTTACATCCAATGGTAGTATCCCAGAAAAGTACACCTGTGATGGACAAAATATAAATCCGCCTCTGGAATTCGAAGGCATTCCTGAACAGGCTGAGAGTTTAGTACTCATAGTAGACGATCCTGATGCTCCTACTAAGACATTCACACACTGGATTATCTGGAACATAGAGCCTGTGGCGAAAATAGAAGAAGACAGTATACCTGGGGTCGAGGGTTTAAACGATTTCAAGGAAATTGGATATGGAGGGCCATGCCCACCCTCAGGTACTCACAGGTATTTCTTCCGGGTCTATGCTCTGGACAAGAATCTGGATCTTAAGGCAGGGTCAGGAAGAAAAGACCTTGAAAATGAAATGATAGGACATATTATTGCTGAAGGAGAGTTGATGGGGAAATACAGAAAAAAATGATTTTCTTATGGGGGGAAAAGAGTGGAAGAAAATCAAAAAACTGAATTAAATCCTGATTTTTTTGAAAATCCCGGAAGTGGCCTGGAAAAAGCAACCTTTGCTGCAGGTTGCTTCTGGGGCATTGAAGAGGCTTTCAGGCAGGTTAAAGGTGTGGTCGCAACTGCGGTTGGCTTCAGTGGTGGGCATTTTGAACGCCCTACTTATGAACAGGTCTGCACCCTTGATACCGGGCATGCCGAAGCAGTTCGCGTGATTTTTGACCCAAAAGTGGTGTCTTATGAAACCTTACTTGATGTCTTCTGGAAAATCCATGACCCTACTACAAAGGACAGACAGGGCCCTGATGTCGGAAAACAATACCGCTCAGTTATCTTTTACCATGACGAGAAGCAAAAAGATGCTGCGTTAGCTTCAAAAGAAAAGCTAGAACGATCAGGGTTTTTCAAAAACCCGATAGTTACCGAGATTGTGCCGGTTTCGGAATTCTATATGGCCGAAGAATATCATCAGCAGTATTTTGAAAAGAAGGGCTTTCTGCAGAACGTGCTTCGAGGCTTGAAGAAATAACTCCCAAAAAGAAAAATGCCATTTAACAATTTAAATCGAAAAAATAACCTTTAAAATAGCCTTTTAGCGGAATAACGCTTAACTTGTGTTCCTGTTACTTCATAGCATATTTTTTGTTTTTCTAACTCTTTTTGTTTTGTTAGATAATTTGATAAACATTCTACCAAATACAGATAGTAACTCATTAATTTTTGAGGCAATGTTATTTTGAGGCAATGTTATTTTGAGGCAATGTTATTTTGAGGCAATGTTATGCATTTTAAAATTCTAGCCGCTGCAATATTTATTTTATTGGGAATTGCCGTTTTTTCTGTTTATTCTGGCTCTAGCAACGAAGACATCCCGGACGACAATGATATAATTCAAAAAATAGAGTTTAACAACAGCAGTTTTCTTGAGTTCTCGAAAGATTTGGATGATTTTGAAACAGTAACTATAGATATTGATAAACTCAGGAAAGCCGCAGACAGTGGCCATGTATTTCTTAGATTAATGGGAGAAGAATATGAAGTTCGAATCCAGGAGGCGTCCAGATACACTGAAGATGAATACTTTTATGCGGGACCTATTGTAGGGTATAATGAGAGTAGAGCTGACTTATATTTACAAAAAAACAGCTTTTGTGGGTCTGTTGGGCTGGGAAAACCCAGGAATGTGACATATAACATTAGACCCACTGATGAGAAATATAATGGCAAAACAGTTTACATTGTATTTATGCAAGATTGGGAAAAAGAAAAGGAAAGGCTGGAAAAGATGGAAATTGATCCTTTACAATTTTTCCTCATAAACAGTGATTCCAAAAAGCATGTAATGTCTATTGAGATTTTTGATTTTAATAATAAGTCCGTGTTCAAAGAAAACTACACAATAGACCCTGAGGAAAAGATTTCCTCACCGAAAATAAACGCCGAGTTGGGACAATACAGGTATGAAATTATTCTGGACAATAAATTTACTTTTGAACAGAAAATACAGGCAGATTACGCAGCTGATGTTAGTTCTTCAGAAACACTATACATTTACATTTCTGATGATCCAGAAAACCCTGTTACGTTCGGAATTACAGTTGCCTGAGTAAATTTTTGTAACTCGTATAAAGGGTAATATGAAGCTCGTATAAAGGGTAATATGAAGCTATAAAAATAAAGCTGCATATTCTCTTTATATATATATTACGTTATATAAGCTAAAGTATTAATCATTTTTTAAGTTTTTTATTATATAGATCATGAAGTTAAGATTTAAGTTATTTTTATATTTTATAGACTAAGTTTGATATATCTCGTAATACTATTTACTTTTTGAGGAAAAGTTATGCGTATTATAATTATAATTACTGCAGCTCTAATCTTGTTGGGAATTGTAATTTTTTCGGTTCCTTCTGGTTCAAACAGCGAGGTCATTTCTGATAATAAAAATCTGATTCTAAAAATAGAGAATAATAGCAGTTTTCTTGAGGCTCCTATAGATTGGGGCGGTTTTAAAATAGCAACAGCAGATATCGACAAAATCAGGGAAACCTCTGTTAGTGAAAATTCAGAGAAGAATTTGTCGGAAACTGATGAGAACGATATATTTAAAGAAATAAAATTTGACAGGAATTCAATTAAGGCTCCTGAATCATGTGATAGCTTTGAAACTGTAATAGTGAACCCTGCGAAGTTCAGGGAATTAGCCTCGAACGGAACTGTAAACCTGGACCTCATGGGAGAGGACTATGAACTTAAACTTCAAGAAAGAGAGATTCAAAAGCCAAATGTAAATTCTTATATGGGATACATTGCCGGAAAACCGCAAAGTAGTGTTTTTTTCACAGTAAAAGACGAGTCAATTGACGGTTGTATCAATGTGGATTTTTTCAATCAATCATATGGGATTGCTTCAACTGACGAGAAGTATGATGGGAAAATTGTCCATCTTCTGTGGAAGTATTATAATGAAGGAGGAGAGGAAGAAATTAAGAAACATCATTCGTTAGATCCATTAGAATTTTCCCTGAAAAATAATGATAAGAAGAGCCATGAAATCCATATCGAGCTTTTTGATTTCTATAATAAATCTGTATTCAAAGAAAACTACACAATGAATCCTGAGGATGAAATCTCTTCGCCTGAAATAACTGTCGAACCGGGATACTACAGGTATAAAATTATTTTAGATAATAAATTTACTTTTGAACAAAGAGTAACGGCAAGTTACGCTGCTAATTTAGGTGGTTCAGAAAAAATTTATCTCAATATCCGTGACGATCCGGATAACCCTATTGAATTCGTAAGTGAAATTTCCTGAGTAAATTTTTTTTCTTTTTCTTTTTCTTTTCTTGCTGCAGTTGAAAAGAACTTTACTCCTAATGCAAGATTTCCTTTATTCAAGGATCGAGATAATTATTTACCTTCCCTTATCCTATTTTTCCTCATGATTTTTGACCCTATCACTATCTGCAACCTGGAACTTCAGAACCGATTTGTAAGGTCCGCAACTCACGAATTTCTGGCTGAAGAAGACGGAACGCCCACTTCCCGGCTCGGAGACCTTTATGAAGAGCTTGCAAAAAATGAGGTCGGGCTGATCATAACCGGCTATTCCTATGTTCTTCCGGGCGGGCAGAGCGATATCTACCAGCAGGGCATCTATGATGATCGTTTTATTGAACCCTACCGGAAGATAACCGAAAGAGTGCACAGGTACAAAAGCAAAATCGTGCTTCAGATCGTTCATGGAGGGCGGCAGGCAAGCATTTCGGACGAATATCCTGTCCCTATGGCTCCTTCGGAAGTAAAAGACAGCCATTCGGCAGTTGTGCCAAGAGAAATGACTGAACAGGAAATCCTGGAAGTAATCGAAGCTTTTACAAAGGCAGCTATCAGGGCAAAAAAAGCAGGTTTTGACGGAGTGCAGCTTCACTGTGCCCACGGCTTTCTTTTAAGTAATTTCATTTCTCCCTATACAAACAGGCGGACCGACCGCTGGGGAGGCTCGGTAGAAAACCGGACAAGGATAGTCACGGAAATTGTCAGGCGCATAAAAGAAGAGGCTGGAGATTCTTTTCCCATTCTGGTCAAAATGAATGCTACCGATGGCTTCCAACCCTGTTGTTCAAAGGCTGAACTGGGACTTGACATTTTCCAGGCTGTAGAAATTGCAAAGCTTCTGGAAAAGGCTGGAGTCTGCGCAATTGAGGTAAGCGGAGGAATCAGTGAGGCTGGTGGGGTAACTATAAGGACTGCAATCAATACTCCTGCAAAAGAAGCATATTTCAGGGATTGCTCTAAAGCAATAAAAAGTGCAGTAAACATTCCAGTTATTCTTGTTGGCGGCATTAGATCGCTTTCGGTTATTAATGATCTGCTTGAAAACGGATATGCAGACCTGATTTCAATGAGCAGGGCATTTATCAGCGAACCTGACATTGTTCTGAAATTCAAATCAGGGAAGGTTAAAAAAGCAAGGTGTGTATCATGCAACCTCTGTTTTGATCCTGATGGCATAAGTTGCAATTTTCAGTTTGAGTAAGGGTTCAATTCAACTTTCGGATTGGTTAAACCCTTAACTCCTTATTTTACCATCCATGTTTTTATTTACTTTACCTGTTTCACTGTCTTGCCTCTATCTGTTTTATTGTCTTTATTCCATATATCCAGATTCCATGTGATATTTAAAGCAAAAATAAACGTATATTTTTTATAATAGATGGATACAAAAGAGATAAGCCTTCTACGCAATTAACAGGACTCTGGTTTATATTTTTGCCAGGTCTGCTACCTTAAAATAGTCGTGAGGATAGTAATTATGTCAGAGGAGAACCGTGTTGGTAGTAAGATACGCCAGCTTAGAGAAGCCCGGGAAATGACCATTGAAGAATTGGCTGAAGCCAGTCAGAGCAGCGAGGAGTTAATCCAGCAGCTAGAAAATGGGGCTCTGGTTCCCTCCTTAACACCTCTTTTAAAAATTGCCCGGGCTTTAGGCGTCCGCCTCGGTACTTTTCTGGATGATATGCCCCAGAGTGGACCTGTAATTGTCAGGGCGGGGCTGTCAGAAAATGTAGTCCGTTTTTCGGGGAAGACTGAGAAACCCAGGAAGAGTGCTCTTGAGTTTTATTCCCTTGCCTCCGATAAAGCAGACCGCAACATGGAACCTTTCATTATTGATATTCATCCGTCTCCCGAGGAAAGCCACCAGCTCTCTTCTCACGAAGGAGAGGAGTTCATTTATATTCTTTCGGGGGAAATCGAGATATTCTACGGAAAGGACGTCCATAGGCTAAACGCCGGAGACAGCATTTATTATGACTCTATTATCCCGCATGACGTTCATGCAGCAGGGAAAGAGGACGCAAAAATTCTAGCTGTAGTCTATGCTCCTCTGTAAAGTCGCAGTCAGGAAGAAGAGAAAGTAAGCACTTAATTATAACTGGCTGGAAACTCCATATTGAGATATTAAAACACAAGTACTTGAGAGTTAAGGAATCAAAAATGTTCAGTACAATTGTTAGTCCGCGCTTTGGGGACATAGACGGGCTTGGACATGTGAATAACACCGTCCTCCCGGTCTGGTTCGAAATTGGAAGAAACTCAGTATTCCGGCTTTTTTCACCGGACCTTGATCTTAGCCCTGATGTATGGCGCCTGATTCTTGTCAGGACCGAGTTTGATTTTCTGCACCAGATGTATTTCAGGTCGGACGTGGAGATAAGAACTTTCATTGCAAAAATAGGAAACAGTTCCTTTACTGTCGGGCATGAAGCATGGCAGGAAGGCGAGCTCAAGGTAAAGGGTCAGGCAGTGCTGGTTTACTATGACTTCAAGCTCCAGAAAGCAATGCCCCTTCCTGATCCAATCCGCGAAATTCTGACAGCGCATATGTTTCCTGCGATGGATAATGCTGAAACGGATACAGATTCCCCTTGCTCTATTTGAATTTACTTGACTGACTGCCCATAAACCGAATTTTGGAGCACATGAGATATTTCTGTTCGCAGATCAACAGCTTCAAAAAATTAATAGTGCAAGAGAGAGGCCAATACCATGCATCTTATAGAAGAGTCCCTCGGTAATTACTTTGAAAAACAAGTGGCTATAGATCCTGACCACGAGTTTATAATTTATCCTGACCGCAACCTTCGTTTTACTTATGGGCAGTTCAACGAACGGGTCAATAACCTTGCAAAAGGGCTGCTAGCTATAGGGATAACAAAAGGGGATCATGTAGGAATCTGGGCAAAAAATGTTCCTGATTGGCTTACCTTCATGTTTGCCACGGCAAAGATAGGAGCAGTACTTGTTACTGTGAATACTGCCTACAAGAGCCATGAGGTCGAATATGTATTAAAACAGTCCGATATGAAAGCTCTGGCTATGATTGATAGCTATAGAGACGTTGATTATCTGGAAATAATTAATGAACTGGTCCCTGAGCTCAAAACCTCTGAAAGAGGGAGACTGAAAAGCAAAAACTTTCCCTATCTTAAGAGTATAATTTACGTAGGACAGGAAAAGCACCGGGGCATGTATAACACAAATGAGCTTATGCTTCTTGGCAGCCATTATCCCGATGACAAGTTCCGTGAGATTATGGCCAGTGTCGACTGTGACGATGTTGTCAATATGCAGTATACATCAGGGACTACCGGGTTTCCTAAAGGAGTCATGCTGACCCATAAAAATATCCTGAATAATGGGCTTTCTATCGGAGACCGCCAGAGGTTCACCTATGTAGATAAACTCTGTTTTCCTGTACCACTTTTCCACTGTTTCGGAATAGTACTAGGAGTTATGGCCGTTCTGACTCATAGAGCAACGCTTGTTATGCTCGAGATTTTTGATCCTCTATTAGTACTTGCTGCAGTACACAAAGAGAAATGTACGGCTCTCTACGGCGTGCCAACAATGTTTATTGCCGAATATACGCATCCCATGTTCGATATGTTTGACCTCTCTTCTCTCAGGACAGGGATTATGGCAGGTTCGACCTGCCCTGTGGAAGCCATGAAAAAGGTCGTAAATGATATGCACTGCTATCAGATTACCAGTGTTTACGGGCTTACGGAAGCATCCCCTGGTATGACTCAAACTGCTGTAGACGATCCTCTAGAACTCAGAGTCGAAACTGTTGGCAAGCATTTCCCGGGCGTAGAGGTCAGGGTTGTTGACCCCGATACCAACGAGCCAGTACCCCTAAACACTGTAGGAGAGATATGCTGTCGCGGATATAATATAATGAAAGGCTACTATAAGATGCCTGAAGAAACAAAAAAAGTTATCGATGAAGACGGTTGGCTTCACAGTGGAGACCTTGGAACCTGTGACGAAAACGGTTATTACAGGATCACAGGCAGGATTAAGGATATGATTATCCGGGGAGGGGAAAACATCTATCCAAGGGAAATTGAGGAACTCCTGCTTACCATGCCCGAAATTACAGACGTCCAGGTTGTTGGTATCCCTGACAAAAAATACGGAGAAATTGTAGGTGCCTTTGTGATTCTCAAAAAAGGTGCAGACCTTACAGAAGCTGATATCAGAGATTATGCCTTAAGCAAGGTCGCCCGCTATAAGGTTCCAAAACATGTATTCATTGTAGATGAATTCCCGCTGACAGCAAGCGGTAAAATTCAAAAATACAGGCTAAGGGAACTGGCTGTGGAACTTGTTAATAAGCAGGATGAGATAGCAATTGAGTAAAAACAGTAGCTATTGACAGCCATTGGCAATGACTATTGATAGCTATTGACAGCATAGGTTAAAAAGTAAATCAGTTATTATTAACCACTCAGGTTGTTTTATCGGCCATTCAGATCGATTCTATTTTTTAATTGAATTCTATTTTTAATTGAATTCTATTTTTTAATTGATTTTTAATTCGTTAATTCTTTTGCTTTAAAATTTTAAAGCCATTAAAAAATAAGAAGCTAGCAAATTTTAGAGATTGATTACATTTTTGAAGAGCATTTTAATTTGTTCCCATATTAAAAAGTGTATGACGATACAAAAACGATGGGCCATTGAATATTTGACGTAATTTATTATATATACAATTTTAGCATTAGAAAGATGTAGTTGTAAGAGAAGCGCAATAGTGCACCTTTGTGCATAGCGTAGGGGGAGTTTTTCTCTAGGGGTTTCATCGATTGAGAGCTCAGGGATCAAAAGGAGCTCTCAATCAATCACCACAACCAATTAAATTTCTGCACGGCTCTCTTGCAACTAGATGAAGAATATTGGGGAGTATTCTTCAAGGGGGTTTCACCGATTGAGAGCCCAAGGGTCATCAAAAGAGGGCTCTCAATCAATCACCAACTTTTTACTTAATTTGAATTTTTAACTTAAAACTATTTTTGACTAAATTCTTCGCACAATTTATTGATTTGCATAAATCGTACAAATAATCTCATTTTTCTCCCGATTCCCCCTGTTGAAGTTCAGCTCTTTAGCTTTCCCCATTAGAACTTTTATAAATCTTTCAAACAATTAATAACTGTCCTATTCTATTTAAGTCCTTTGATGAGTCACTTTTAAGAGTTCATATTGTTTGTATGAGTGTTAACAAAATTCACTTATTCCGTAATTGCACTGATTTTTACTCAACGAATTTTTTATACTTATATTCTCAAAGCGAGGCAAGAAAGTTTTTGATTAATGTCAAGGTTATCAATTATGTGTATCGCTTTATGGATAACTCTTTTCCATGTATTTTGTGTCTTGATACACAGTGTGATGTTCCCACTTTTGAGACCGGTCAGGATTTCAGGTGTTACTTGTCTGGCTGGTAACTGTCGTATTCACACCTGTATGGTTCGGACATTTAAGAGCTACTTTCTGCTTTTAGAAAACAAAGATTTGACCTATCCAGATTTGATCTATCCTATAACTCTGACTGAACCAGGGAAACAATATCTTATGATACATCACGTTTACGATACATCAAGGAGCTCTTTTTTCTTTTCACAGGGTGAGAATAAAATAATATCTATCGGGGCAGAATTCAAGGTTTAATGTAATATTGTAACGGGCAGGGCAGGAGATTGATTCCGATAGGAAAACTAATCTGGAGTAAGAACAATAGAATTAACAAGGACTATTGTGGGGTCTGGTGTCTCGCCTGTGGATGTAAATGAGCTGGATGAAGTCAGAACTATTGAAGAAGGATTCAAAAAAGCGTATAGTGGGAACCAAAAAGGAACAGTAGAAGCTGTTGACAAGCTCAAGGGCTTCGCGCTCCAGTTGATTCACCTGGATGCAAATGCTGAAAACGAGCTGGATATAAAAGCGCTGATCATCTCTATAGGGGACATAGCGAGAGTATCTGCTGGAATGAAAATGGAGCAGGTATGCTCAGTTTCAAGTCGTGTTCTTGGAGACATAGCACTTGAGGCTGCCAGTCAAAAAAGGGAACCGGTTGCTATAAAGGCTTTATCCATTGTCGGGAGCCTTGCCCTGGAGTTTGCCGGAAAAGGCCTGGATGCAGCAGCCAGAAGTGCAGCCGAATCGCTTGGAACTTGCGGAAAGGGCTCTTCAAGGATGAAAATGGAAACGATGATAAGTCTTTCAGAGGTTTACCTCATGCAGGTATCACTGATATCTATAGAAAAAGGCCTTCATAAGGCCGGGATTGCTGCTATAGGCTACATTGGGGAAATAGGAATCGCTTCGGCCAAGCAGACAATAGAAACCAGTACTCTGGAAGCTGCAGTCATTCTTGAAGATCTGGGTAATACCGCTGTAAGTGAAAATAACGAGTCCTATGCAAAGGCAGTAATTGAGGCACTTGAAAACCTGGGCATCGAGGTCTCTCAGGACGGAATGAAAAATGTACTTGTCCAGATCGCGTGGTCTCTGGAAATGATCCGGGTACTCGCTCTGGATAGAGGCATGAAAAGAGCTTGCTTTGCTGCAAAGGCTGCGCTTGAATCCATCAACACGGCAGGCCTGCTTGACGCAGAACAGAACCTGGAAAAAATCAGGGAAATAAAAGAATTCCATTCTTTTATCCTGAAAAAGAGTTAAAGAAGCAGTTGGGGAAGTTAAAGTTAAGGAAGCAGAATAGGGGAAGTTAAACAACTAAGAAACTTAACAAGCCGGAAGCAGAGCCTGAAAAATCTATTTTTCTACATTTAAGTATAAAAAGGTTCTAAAAGAAAACAAATGGTTAAAGAAAAATCATAAATCACTAGAAAAATCATTATAGAAAATAAGTTCGACATGAAAAATTTAATATGGTGCTCCGGCCGGGATTCGAACCCGAGTCTTCGGCTCGAAAGGCCGGAATGATTGGCCGGACTACACTACCGGAGCACATTGCATCTCACAGCGAGACCTTCAATAGACTTAAGTAATATATAAACCTGTCCCTTAAGGGGGAGCTGTTTTTGTAAATATCTTTAGGAGTTTGCCGATAGTACTAAAACAAAAGATGATTTTATTCTGGAATAGATAACAGATTAAAATTTATTCAGTAAAACTTGAATAAATAATGACTTCAGTTAGTTTTAAAATAGAATAAACCTATCCCAAAACTTTTTTGTTTTAAGTGCCCGCAACGAAATAACCTATGCAACTTATAATTTATTGTAACTTTGATTGGCTATCTTGATAGTGAAAATCAAAACGTTCAATTGGAAATCTACATAGTTTATTCTGAGACGGGGCCTAAGTTATTGAAGTTTTAGGATCATTTTTCCATTATCAGATATTCGATTGATTGTTCCAAATACGATATTCAAAAATCAAATTTTGAGTTATGGGATGGACTCAATGCTAAATTAAAAAAGAAAAAAAGAAAGTAATAAGGAAGTTTAGTTTACAGGATAGAAGCGAACCTGGACTAGCTTGTTGCCGTTATTATCATACTGCCAGAAATAAAGTGGGTCCTCGTAGTATCCTGGGTCGTAAGCTTTCAGTGCATTCAGGTAGTCGAATACCCAGACATCATTTCCACCAAACTGTGTGTTAATGAGATCGATAGTATCAGGTTCCTCGGCTGCGCTCACGTAGAAAAGATCTGTAGCGTTATCCCATGCAGGCTTTTTGGTAACGGTCACTTTCCCAATATCAAAGTAATATGTGTCGTTACACTTGACCCAGCCAGTTACATCAGTATATCCACCTGGCTTACCTTTGGCGGTAATAAAGACATTGTACTTTCCTGGAGCAAGCTGGAATGAAGCAGCTCCATCATCAAATGCATTTCCGTCAAGAACTGCAAATTCTTCGCCCTGGTTCATCCAGATCTGGACACCTGGAACTTCGGTGAGTACTCCTTCATCATAAATAGGGATAGAAAAACCAGTAGTATTCTCGGGTACAAAGATTGTGTGCCTGTCAGGGTTGTCGTAATTTCCGCCACCATTCCAGTCAACTTTCTTTCCGATGATGTTCAGGTTGTAGTGTTCTCCCTCAAAGTCAATTCCTTTTGGAGATGCCGCAGCAGTAGATGCCATGAATGCAGCGCATAAAAGTACTGTGACAGTCCCGAGTGTTAAAAGTTTAGCTTTCATATATAATCCCTTCTTCATACAATTATGGTTGTACTTTTCTATTAATTTTGGCCACACTTGGTAATAGTTTTTATATACTATAAGTTTAACTGAAATAGTCTTCCTTATCTTATTTCAGTAACTATTAAGCCATTTATATTGATTTATTCCACTATTTTTGCTTAAATTAAAGAAACTAAATTATTAAAGATTTTAAAGTAATTAAAATGTCATTAAAATGGATAAAAAGAGATATATACTGTTTATACTGCATTTAATTGAGATTACAAACCTAAAAATTTGTTATTAACGAAACAAAAGTTAAACAGATCTTTTTAGATGAATATACTAAAAACAACCATTATAGGCTTATTGCTTTTCGAATATTGAATCCAATAATTTCCGCATCTGATTCAAAACTCAAAAAAGACATATGACATTATAAAAATATAATTCGCAACTTAAGTTGTTTTTTTATTAAGACGGCGTACTTAATTTTACTCTCTACCTATAAATTCCATTATTTCTGCATGCTTATTTAAAAACGCATGGAGAAAAATAAACATGAAATCAGAATAAAACAAAAAGTATCGTAAGAACTACTTATGAAATCCGATACATTAAATAACCGAGAAATTAGTCAACATCATGGAACAAAAAACTATAAAAGCTGGCCAGATGAGAATCAAAGTTGCGCTGGCGCACCCCGCTGCAAGCAACTGGGTATGTTCGCTCCCCCGTTCCAAATATCCATTAAAGGAAATAATAACCTAAACGATTTAGTTTGAGCAGAAATTAATAACCGAAAACGTAATTGAAAAATCACATTATCATCAACGGTTACCGGGGAAGTTATCCATCCCCGCAGCAAGCTAGTGGGATATTCAACTGAAATAAAATAATCTCCATCTTAAGAAACAGAAAACTAAGAAATAAGAAACACAGTTCTTTTGGTTTCAATAGAAAAGTATGGTGCTCCGGCCGGGATTCGAACCCGAGTCTTCGGCTCGAAAGGCCGGAATGATTGGCCGGACTACACTACCGGAGCTTTTATTGTATCTTATTTCCCCTTATTGAAGGGGGTTCTTCAATAAGGGGTTTTACTATATATAGTTAGCGGCTGCCGATACCTTTTAAAATGTTAGTAGCTGTTGAATTATGAAATTTCACAAGCCTTTTTAAAAAGAGCTTGATCAAAAACCTTTAGAAAAAGGTTTGATCGAAAAGCTCTAAGAACGTAGCAGTCACAACCTTTTTAAAAAGGCTTGCCCGAAAACTGTCTTTGAGAACTCTATTGGCTGTTGAGTTCGAAAATTCTTATTTCATATTTCTTCTTCAGCTTCTTCCTCATTTTTGACATCGGCCTTTATTTCACCGGCTTCTTCCGATCTGTCATCTTCTTGTATGAGGTTGCCAATCCATTCGCTGAGTCTCCCGCAGTATTCGGGTTGACAATCACCGGTGCAGCCTGTACAGGCCGAAAACAATTCTCCTGCAAGTAGGAGGTCGTATTTTTCCTTAACTTCTTCCTTTGCTTTCAGTAGATATGTTCTTGCTCCGTTTGAGACTCCAACTTCTCGTACAATAAGATCTTTATCCAGAAGTTTTTTTATGATTCTGGAGCATTTTCTGCTATCGATATTCAGCTCTTTCCAGATAACGTTCTGGAAAACGCCTTCTTTATGGCTTTTTATTATATTATAAGCTTCTTCTTCAAGATCCATGATTCCACACTAATAGAGTTCCTTATGAAGTTTTATTCTTCTACAGGAGTGATCAGTATAATGTTATTACCGCGAAGTACTACTGAACCAAGAGAACGAACTTTTTCTCCTTTTACAATCTCCATGGTGTCCACGAGATGAAGGTTCATATAGTCGTCCACGCTCTTAAGAGTGCCTTCAAGCAGATTAAGATCGCCTTTCATTTCTACCTGGATTTTTGATCCAACAATTTTCTGAACTTTTTTATTTGGGAACAAATTTAAACCCTCGCTGATTTATTATGAATTCTCCCCGTACTCGCTTCTGTTTATTACGTCCCAAGCCAGTGCGGAGCAAGTCGCATCAGAACCGCATCCATACCTGCGGTTTACTTGCTGCCTATATCAGTCGCTTCATGACAGCGACGAGAATTTCTTCATATCGTCACTCCACCGGCTTTTAAGAAAACTGAAGACTACATACCCTTTACAGAGATATATAACCATCGATCTCCAAGAGCTCTCAAATAACCCCTGGATCAAATAGCTCCTTCCATAAGCTGCAGTTCAAATTTTCCGGTTTACCAACAACCGTTGGGTCGCAACCGTTGCGCCGGTTGATCACGCTGATAGGGTTTGGGGATAAGAACCTCAATCCTAAAGTTTATAGATAAAGCTTCTCAAACGCAAACATAATGAGTTAGATGTAACCCTGGAGATCCGTACTTTCGTCAACAAGCTTTGCAGACGACTCCTTTCTTGGTCTCGGGATTGCTCTTGCAATGGGCCCGAAAACGGATTCGTATTCATTTATATGCTGGGTCAACCAGCGAGAAAGCTCAAGTGCAGCTACCGGAGAAAGTATCACTTCGGTTTCTACACGTCTCTGAATAACCCTTGATTCCGAGGCATCCCCAAACAGTTTTGGAGTGTCATTATAAAAACCGATCCTGAAATCATAGGGGCTGTGCCCACCTGCAGCTCCGATAGCATATATCTGCCTGAAGTTCTCAGGCTTCACAAACTCAATTGTAATGCTTTTCTTAATCTTTTTAGAAGCTGCGCTTTCGATATTTTCCCTGGATTCGACATCCTCGGTCATGAAATTACCTCTATTTTTTACCTTCAGAGTATCTGATCAGATTTTGATTTCATTATACTAGCCGGCCCTTAAAAACCGGCCAATCCTCTCATATAAACAAAGCATTCCCACATAAGCAGGAACATTTCAACTCATTATACAATGTTATCTGCAAAAACGTTTTTGATCTTTTAACCCTGGACTTTCTTTTTAAGCTTTTTTGCTTCTACTGCAACTCCCTTTTTAGAGTGCACTTTTGCTATAAGTTCCACGGCGTCAAGGTTTCTGACTGCGTTGTCCAGGTACCCGAAAACATCACCCTGATAGGCTGAGATTCCGTACTTATATTCAAGTTTCTTTACTATCTGTGCAGGCTCAAGTCCTTCTGTACGCAGCTTGATTATTTTTTCCGAAAACTTCTGTTCTGCGCAGCCGCAGTAAGGTGAATCTTTACATTTACAGGTTAAAAAGTCAGAAGCAAAGTTTAACAGGAGTTCCTGGATTTTTGCATCAAGCTGGGAAAGGGACTCCCCGTCAAAAACTATATCAAGGGTAGCTCCCTGAAAAATCCTTGAAGGCATATTCACGTGCAGAGAGCTTCCGATCTGGTTTGCATACTTGAAATACGCTGCATCAAAAAACTCCAGGTTCGTTGCGATCTTCAGGGGTTCATTCTCTCCAAGCACTGCATCCCGAATCAGAAAAGCTTTCGATACCGGAAGGAAATGTGCTGCAATAATTTTCCCAAAACGCGTAAGCGCTATTCGGTTTCCTTTTCTTTCCACAAAACGATAGCTCTGAAGACGCAGAATCAACTTATCCAGGTCGTAACCTCCAAACATCTGGTTGTGGATCATTCTGAGGTCCTGCACCGAAGAGGTGACTGCAACCGATGCAAGCACCTCCTCGAGCTGTTCGGCTTCTCCATATTTTACACCTGCTGAGAGCATTTCTCCCTGGAGTAGTTTAATTGCAACCTCTTCTTCGGTATCGGATTGGGAACCCGAATATGATTTTCCAGGCACAGGCATCAGCACAACAACTCCCCTATCATGGTAGTCAGGTCTCCCTGCCCTTCCACTCATCTGCAGAAAATCCTGAACTGAAATCCAGTCTATTCCCATTGCCAGGGACTCAAAGATCACCTGGGAAGCCGGAAAATCCACCCCAGCCGCAAGAGCAGCCGTAGTCACAATTACAGGAAGCTCTCCTTTTGCAAAGCGAGTTTCAACTTTCTTCCTTTCGTACTGAGAAAGACCGGCATGATAGGGCGCCGCTCGAATCGAAATTGCTCCTGCAAGCTTATGGCAGTTGCGACGGGAGTTTGTAAAGACAATTGTCTGACCCCTGTGCTTTTTGGAAGATACCATTGAATATTCTTCTTTCGCAAGCTGGGAAATCAATTTTGCCTTTTCGTTTTCCTGACAGAAAAGAAGATGCCTGTCAATAGGAACCGGCCTGTGCTCGTAACGGACAAGCTGGGCTCCGAGTTTCTTTGCATAGCCTTCGGGATTTGCAACGGTTGCAGAGAGATAGATGAATTGAGCTTCTGGTGCCACATACCTCAGCCTTCCAATAAGCCCGTCCAGCCTGTGGCCCCTCTCCTGGTCTTCGAGAGTATGTACTTCGTCCACTACCACAGTTCCGATTTTGCCCAGAAAATCGGCATTTCCCGACCGAAGCATATGGTCTATACCCTCGTAAGTCCCTACAATGATATCCGCACCCGGGCTAGTCTGCATCTTCACGCGCTGAGAAGTTTTTATGAGAATTGCTCCGATCTTTATGGAGGTGGTGAACCCTAGTTTTGAATAGCGTTCTTTGAACTGTTCATACTTCTGGTTTGCAAGTGCAACCAGAGGGACAAGGTAGAGCATTTTTCCTTTTTTGTTAAAGAGGTTCTGGATTCCTGCCATCTCCCCGATAAGAGTCTTTCCGGTTGCTGTTGCCGAGACTACAAACTGGTTTTTTCCTTCCAGAAGCCCGGCTTCTATTGATAATGCCTGTACAGGCAGCAGAGTCTCGGATTTTTCGAGCAGCATTTCCTTGAATTTCTTTTGAAGAGGTAGGCTTTTTACCCTAACTGTAGCACTGGAAGGATTTGTTCTTATAGTATCATAGCGTGTGAACTCAGGGTCCAGCCTTTCAGGGGTCAGCATTCGGATAGTCCTATCAAGATCTCGGGTTTTTGAAAGCACCTGCTCCAGAAAATCTATGGATTTTTCCCCATACTGCACACCAGCCGAACGGACTGCACGCAATAGTTCTTCTTTCGCACAGTCCAGGCAGATGAGTTCGTTATTGTACTTGATGGATTTACTGTTTACAAAATTGAAACGTTTATTAATCCAGCAGTGTTTACAGATTTTTACTTTGTCCGCATTAAGTTGAAAACCTTTAAGCATTTCCAGAAAAGCAGCCTCATTTGCAGGATATCCTCCTTCCGCAAACATTATTCGGTTTGCACTGCGCAGGAGCTCTATAAACTGCTGTGGAGGAATGAATTCTTCTTTATTCTTGCCGGTGAGGAGCCTGATTTTAAGAGGGCGCGGCCCTTTGTAACTATCTTTTATAAGGAGCTCGGCCATATAAAGCGGCTGTTTCATCCGGTCCTTTATAGCCATAACTCTAATCTTCGATTTTTCAGCGTAACCTAGGACCCAGAGCATGATTTTTTATCCTGATATATGAGTGGTATAAGTAAGCTTCCCTTCAAAACCTGTAAATTTCCCTTCAAAGTTTAAATTTTGAAGTTTGAAAAATCAACATTCTGCTGTCTTCTTAATTTCTAGCAGCATAATTTGCGTTTACAGGTAAAAGTCTATTCAAGTCTGTTACATTCTATTAAAGTCTATTACTTGAACTTTGAGTGATATTTATACTTAGATGTGCACTTAGAGCATTTTTCAGTGCGCAAAATTTTTTTACTCCTCATGAGCACACTTTCGTACCTTCCAAATTTATCTGTTATCTCATTTGCAACCTCATCTTATGGGTACTATTATATAAATATTTTATTACTTGCTTATTATATAAATATAATTATCTGGCATTGACCGAATGTCGATACTACCTAATACGCTATTTAGGGATTATTTTAAGAGATTACTTAGCAAAAAATTACTGGAAAATGGGGTCAAGAAAGCAGTTAATGGAAGTATTAATGGAAGTATTTAATGGAAAAATTGATCGAAAATACAAGATTAAAAATTTTATAGATATAGTATAGATATAGACGCGACTTTCCTGTTTAATCTTTAAGTACGGTTTCATAGTAAGGCATAAACCCACTAGTGTCGCGTCAACCTTCAAAGATTCAACGCTTACGAATAATTGCAATTGATTTGATACGACATTTTACTGTTGATGCGACACTAGTGCTTCGATTCCAATATTAATTCATTATTTCTTAGAAAAATCCGTGATTTATGGATATATTAAAGGTCAAGTTCTATGAACTTACTTTGGAATCAATGCGCTAGTCCTTAGCACATGGGTAATTCACAAGCAAGCTCCGTCCTTAGCAAATCTGCACCTGCAGTTTCGAGTTTCTGGAATATTTTCTATTGTATCCGAAATAATCTCAAAGATTGCGTCCTGAGCTTTTCCCACAACTTCGGTAACTTCGTCAGCAGTTAGTTTCTGTGTGGTCATTCCGCAGGCCTGATTTGTGATAATGGCAAGAGAAGCATAACAGAGGCTGAGTTCTTTTGCAAGGCTCACTTCAGGTACACCGGTCATGCCCACAACATCTGCAAATTGGCTCATCATGCGGATTTCGGCCCTAGTCTCAAAACGTGGACCTTCCGTGCAGGCATAAATTCCTTCGGTATAGGGTAGTCCCTGTTTTTCCAGAGCGCCTTTAAGGGCTATCCTGATCTCAGGACAGTAGGGCTCAGATACATCGACGTGTGCGGTTCTGTCGTCATAAAAGGTAGAAGGCCGGTTCCGGGTAAAATCTATGAAATCGTTAAGTACTACAAAGCTACCCACTGGATGCCCTCGCATTGACCCTACGGAATTTGTGGAGATTACACGTTTTGCCCCGATAGAATACACAGCCCAGATATTGGCCCTGTAATTAATCCTGTGAGGAGGAATATGGTTTTCTCCTGCATGCCTGGGGATTACTACAACTTTTTTTCCTCTTACAGTAGTAAGATAAACTGTAACTTCTCCATATGGAGTGTTTACTAACTGGCTTTCAAATTCCTGGTAAGAGTTAAAACCGACACCACCAAGCACTGCAATTTCAACGTTTTCAGATATTTTTTCCATTTTATGATCTTCCTGACAGTTTTTACTGTTACCCCCCATTTTCGATTTTGTTAACCCCCTCGAGCTTCAAAGATTCTGGCAGGTCGCTTGCAGTCAGGCGAGTTTTTTCCTTCTTTTATCTCTTCCTTTCTCTTCATTTTCGGAGGCCTGGTTTGATACGCTGTATTTTATGCCTGCAAGGGCAATAATAATCGCAACTGCGACCGAATATACAAAGTACTGGAGGGCAACGGATGCATCATTAGTAATGCCTTCCGAAAGGGAAGCCGTCGCTAAAATGTATGTACTTGCGCCCCAGAAGAGCAGCCCTGTTGCGATAACAAATAAAGAAATCGCGACATTTTTATAAATGGGCTTATTTTCCATCTTTAAATCGAAGATTTTTCCAAGGTCGGCAAGCAGCATGGCTCCTGCATACCACCAGACTGAAGCATTGATGAATACTGAGACAAGCGTAAGGATTCCTTGATACCATACCCCATCTGCTGAGTAAAGCTTCCATACTTCCATAGCTCCATACGCAGTTGCTACAAGGATTGTAAGCAGTGAAGCCGTATAGCTAATAAAAACCATTCTCTGTTCAAGAAAAGCGTCCCAGAGCTTTTCTTTTTCAAGAGCGACAAGATCGTCCAGTCCAAAACCCCTGTACAACATGTAAAGCCCTACAGCTGCAAGAATTCCCACAATTGCACCTTCAGGATAGCGGGCAAGCAAAAATATTGCATAAATGAGAAAAGCAAGCCCTAAAGGTACAAAGAAAGTCTGGGAGATTTTCGGGTCGCTAAAAACATGTTTCAGGATATAATAAGTACTTTCCAGGTTCTGGCTCTGCATTATTACGATTCTTTTCACAGAGTCAATTCTCATACGGGATTGGACAATAGGAACAAGCGTTTCGTCCTCTGCCCCATCCGAGACGAATACCGCCCTCTGCACGTCATTCATATTGAGAAATGTTTCAAGCTGCTCGGCAATTTTCTGGTCTGAGATCACTCCAACGTTTTTATCTCCTGCAAAAGAAACGATCTCAGCATCAGTTCCTTTTGCCCGTAATTCATCAAGAATCCTGATTCCACCGAAAATGGTATTGGTATCAGAATCTTCCGGGTCTGCGATCCCAAGTGCGACAGCAGCCTGAACATTTGCCTCCCGTCCTACTATTGGGGTTTCGAGTTTTGCTTTTTCGCCCAGATCGTTATCTCTGTCTATGCATATAACTAAGGTCTGCATATTTCCTCTACAGATTTCAATGGCTTACTCTATCGCAGAGAGCTGGTTTTTCATGAATACGGTATCCTGATTCGGCTCTTATATCGTTCCTGCCGGAGTTTTTACATAAACTCTTTTAATCAGTTAAGTTGCTTTACTTTTTACAAGCATACTATTTTAATTTATACTTTATAAGCTTGTAGCGTAAAATTTACTTTCAAAAATCAGTTTTCACTTCTAAAGATACTCTTATAATTTCGGAAACCCATAATTAAATATCTACAAAAACAGGCTCTCTTCGGAGAGAAATTAATTATTTTCATCAAAAATAAGAAGGGGTTTATATGGCACAACCAATGGAAAGCGAAAGTAAAGAAACCGAAGCTGGAAAAAAAAGCAGAATACAGGAGAAAGTTGGAAAGCTTGGGAGCGACATTGATACTCTTGCAAAGAAAACAGGAGACGAAGCCTCGAAACTTGCAAAGAATATAAATACTGAAATAAAATCCATTTCGGGTGAAATAAAATCAATTGATGTAAAGGATGAGGTAAAGAGCATTACTGCAAGGGTTGAAAAACTGGTTGATACGACCGGCGATAGTGCAAAAAAGCTTGCCTCAGATATCAAGACAGATGTAAAGAAACTGGTGGATAAGATCGAAATCCCCATCTCAAAGAAAAAATAATAACGGCAAAGTAATAAAAATAGCAAAGTAACAGATAAGAAGGTAAGAATCTTCCCTGTGAGAAGTAAATACCTTCTTAACCTTCTCTTTTATATTCATTGAATCAATTTGGGTTCCACATTCCATGCTTTCAACATTTTTCATTTTTGTATTTTAGTTACAGAGTTAACTTTATTATTCAACACTGCATCTATATAAATTAAATTAGGGAGATTGTGATGCACCCATACTCCGACATTTCCAGGAGACTTATAGCCTCAATAATCGATATTTTCGTAATTATTTTCCTTTTTATGTTTTTAGAGCTAATCACAGAACCCCTGGATGAAACCTTTTTCTATATTCTGTTCTTTTTCACAATGTGGGCTTATTTTGTATTTCAGGAGAGTTCGACCCTTAGGTCAACTGTGGGCAAGCAAGCTGTGAACATTATTGTTACTGACCTCAACGGAAACAGAATTTCCTTTATGCAGGCAACAAAGCGCTTTATTCTGAAAATTTTTGCTGCAATTCCCTTTTTTACAGGGTTTCTGCTGATCCTTTTTACTTCAAAAAAGCAGGCTTTTCACGATATTGTTGCAAAGACCGTAGTGTTTATTCAAGAAGACTACTCTTAATCGGTTCTTCTAAATCAGTGTATAAATTAAGGATGAACTCATCCCAAAACCAATTTTATTATCAAATCATTAAATTTTTAGAATTGTTTTTCGTAATTATTTCACTTTGGGAGGTAGCGAAACGTATCGATTTTAGTAGAAATATTCTGAAAAAAGATCAAATGAATAAACTGATTCTTTGGCATTTTTTCCAAAGAATCAGTTTTTCTAGATTATTGCAGCTTTTTGAGGTAGTCAGCAGAGAAAATCGTAGGTTTAAGGAAGCAACAATAAGAAAAATCACTAGATTTTGGAACAGAGTCACCGTACATAATATAAAGAAAATAGCAGACTTCATTAAAAGAGAAAGGAAAAACCTGAAAGATATGTTATAAATGATTGTTGGGGAAGGAAGTAAAAGATGGAACAAAGAATTCGAGCGAGAATAGCAAATAAGCTATGTTGAACTATGAAAAATATATCTTTGTTGAAATGAATTAAAACTTGAAATGGGTATTACCCAATTGTAGAATTCAAAATGGCTTTAAGACAACTTGAATAAGAAGCCTTTTAGATTTATAAAGTGATCCATAAGGCCTGGTCCAATTTTATGTAGTTTAGTTCTGTACTCAGTTAAGTTATTACTTATTTAAGTCACCTTATTTAAGTTACCTTATTTAAGTTACCTTAGTTAAGTTACCTTAGTTAAGTTACATACTTTCTTTGTACGTCTTCTTTATACATCGGGACTTGACCCTATGGACCAATTATTACTATGTAAGTAATGGTATATAAGTAATGGTATAATCAAAGACAATATAGTTTTTTTAGCTGTGTTGCAAGAAAGGTGTAACCCAATTTAGAGGCTTGAATTAGAGCTTTGGGCAAGATACAGGCAAGCTATCTATCTAAAAGGATTACAGATAAATTCAACAAACTGCCCATAATGCAGGCAGACCTACCTGATAAAAATGAAATAATTACCTGACCCGGGTACCTGACTCGGGCTGGCCAGCCAGAGTTTGTTCAGGCGTTAACACATTCCCAGGGCCGCAAAGAGCTTCTTTAAATCCGCCTTTGACTTCTCAACAAAAACCCCTCTTGTTCCCGAGATCATAACGGTCCAGTCGCCGCCGCTGTACATCCAGCTTTGCTGAGGTACCCAGTTCATCTTGTAGAGTTGTGTGTAAGCACTGGCCAGAGCATCGAACATCAGGTTCACGGCTCCACAGAACTTGGCAGTCATCTCGGCCATTTCTTTGGGCATTTCATCCCTAGACTTATACTCCACAAGCTTCCCTTCGGGACTGAAAATCCCGGCTGCCATTACCCCATCAAACTTCAGAAGTTCATCTAATGATAAATTGCATTCCTGTACAATCATATACTAACCCCCAACTAAATTTCATATATACTAATCAGCTGTTTATACCTGTGAACTTATACCGTGAATTGCTTACTAAATCTTAGGATTTTCCAGAGTTCCTGTTTTATCCTTTAAATTGCTTTTATAGACCTGCAGGCTTTTCCCCATACCTCTGTGTATGACTAACTCAGTTCAGTGAAATAATGTTCAGTTCAGCAAGATAGGAATTTCTTCAGGCCTGATTTTTGCGTAAATGAATGAAAAAGGATTGACATGATATTATATAAAAATATCAAATTAAAAAAAGAAAATTGAAAATTTAATTTAGGTCGACCTTCTTAGATATCTTAAAAAATAACATTTTTCTTGTTATCTTTTTTGGAGAACTAATCGAAAATCTGCAGTTATTATCTTAAATTAAAGATTCAATCTGGATATTACAACCACGGAAAACAAGGAAAGCACGGAAGAATCTCAACTTTACTACTTATTTCCGTGTCTTCCTAAAAGCTGGGAATTCATTCAATTCCTTAAAGAACTTGAGTTAATTTATCCAGAAGAAAAGATCAAAAGTATCATGGATAATCACAAAATACATACCTCAAAGGAAACTCGAGAATACCTGGAAACTGTTCCTGATAAATTTGAATTTGTATTCACACCAAAATGCTTATCCACATTTATTATCTACATTCAGATTAGTATGATTGGTTTACACAGTTGAACTGAGTAAACAGTGACATAAAATTTTGAACTTGCATAAATCTTCACTTAAGAACGATGGAATATTTGAAAATTGAACTATTTATAATAAATTGAAAAGACCCAAACTTTGATCTCCTTCTGAATACGATATCAGAAAGTATGCTTAGTGCTTGCTTTTGGGTTCTGCCGGAATTCATAACATATAACGAATATCTGAACATGTAGTAGGATAGGTAAATACCAGCTTTTTTATGTCCGACGCCTTGAGTCCAAGCCTCATTACCGCAGCGAAAATATTGATAGCTTCTCCAGCATTCGGACCCAGAATATAAGCCCCCACTATACGGTCACTTGTTTCATCAATAATTACTTTTGAAGCTGCAAACTCCATTCCTGCTTTTCGGGTTGTGTACCAGTTGCTTCTGTCATTGAGAACAACTTTATATTTATCATTATCTTTAGCGGCACTGGTTCCTACTGAAGCCAGGACAGGTATTGCATGAACTGCACTTGGAATACCTGTATAATCCACTTCGACACTATTCTCATTAAGGATGTTAGCTGCTGCAACTTCTCCTTGAAGAGCTGCTACAGAAGTAAGTTTCATACCTTCTGATACACAATCTCCACCTGCATAGACTCGAGGGTTTGAGGTTCTCATGTACTTATCGACTACAATAGCTCTCTTTTCAATCTTAATCCCGGCTTTTTCGAGATGAAGATCCTCTATATTCGGGACACGTCCTGCTCCATGAATTATCATATCCGCACGGAAGCTCTGGGTCTCTGACTCAGTTCCGGATTTAGATTCAATCCTAACCAGAAAGCCATTAGTGTCCTTTTCAATCGAGGCTACTGGTTTATTCATAAGAATTTTAATTCCTGCGGCTTCGGTCTCCTTTATAAGCAAATCTACCATGTCAGCATCAGAGTGTCTCAGGAGCCTTTCACTTCTGTGCAGAATTATGACCTCTGCCCCAGTCCTTCGTGCAACATGAGCGAACTCTAAGGAGATGTGACCGCCTCCGATGAAGATAATTCTTTCAGGGAGCTTTTCGGTTTTCATAAACTCTTCACTTGTGGTAACGTACTCTTCTCCGGAAATGTTGAGTTTTCTAGGCTTTGAACCTGTAGCAAGAAAAATATGTTCCCCTTTAAGCTTGTCTTCTCCAACAACTACTGTGTTTTGATTTTCAAAATAAGCTTTCCCGTGGTATGTATCGATTCCCATCTCAATAAAATGGTTCTCAATTCTTCCAGGACATTCTTCAGTAGCTTTCCTCTTGAATTCGATAAGAGAAGGCCAGTCAATCTTTAAAGAACGATTTGTCCCTATACCTTTCCCTATCAATCGATTGTTTGAATCAGTTATCTCGGCAAGATCTGTGAACATTTTTTTAGTATCACAGCCTCTGGGAGGAGATATTCCTCCATACTCTTTCGAGTCAATAATTGCTATTTTTAATCCTGAATGTGCCACTTTATCCGCAAAGGTTCTGCCCGCGGTTCCAGTTCCAATAATTATAATATCGTAGTCTTTTTCCATAATGCCCCCTTCTTCTATGTCCTCTCTTGTATCCTCGCTTCTTCTATGTCCTTGTTCTTCTAGTCCACACGCTTTCTGAAAAAAAGATAATAAAAAGCCATGCCCCAATGCAATTTTATATTGAATTTATTATATTAAAAGATGGTTAATTAACGAGCTTATTCTGAAACTCAAAATATGATTAATAAATCTCGTATCTCAAAAAGTAAATTGGTTACCTGATCATGGAAAATGATTTTGAAAACTCCTATGTTTAAGAACAAAACAGGTTCTGGAATAAACTCATGATTGCTTGAGCAGGAGATGAAAAATTAAAATCCTATGCTTCCTTGGATTTTTCCTAAAGAAGGTAAATATACCCTTTACCACCTTAACGCGGAAGTCTCCCCCGGGGAAAAGTAAGGTTGTTTATCTAATTTCAGGACAATTACTGGATTGAGCAAGATGTCAGTAGATCAGATTCCAATCGGTAAGTTTTCTTTCATGACTCGTCTCTCGCAAAAAGCACTCAGGCTCTATGACCGGAAAGGGCTGCTTGTTCCGGAAGCAAAGGACCCTTTTACGGGATACAGGTACTATACCGTTTCCCAGCTGGAGCAGGGGATGAAAATTAAAACCCTGTGCTTCCTCGGATTTTCCCTGGAAGAAATCTCCCTGTTTCTGGATGCGGAAACCAAAGGAGACTTCGAGTACATAGGAACAGGCTTCAGGAAGAGACTTGAGCAAACCCGACTGGAAATAGGACAGCTGCAAAGGATCGAAGAGATCTTGCAGGGCGCCTGCAAACACAATGGAAAAGTTATGGAGTTATTCAAAATGTCTGTTACAGAACCCGTTATAAAAGAAATACCCGAGATGCGAGTAATAAGCAAGCGTGAAAAAGGAACTTTTGTGGCAACTATTGGAAAACTTATAGGTGAAATCTGCACAATCGTCGGCAGCCCTGAAAACCAGCGAAACCGTGTAAAAGTTACAGGTCCTATTATGTTCCTCTGCCATGACGAAGAATACAAAGAAATCGGGGCTGATATTGAGATCGCCCTGCCTGTATCTGGCAGGATCTCAGTAGAAGACCCGAAAATGGAAGTAAAAACTCTGCCTGCCATAAAAGCTGTCTCAGTAGTCTACCGAGGGCCATACCCGGGAGTTGAAGCCGGTTACAATCTGATTTTCTCGTATGCAAAGGAGAATAACCTGGAAACTCTGGGCCCGAGCAGGGAATTGTATTTCAATAGCCCTGAAGAAGTTCCTGAAGAAGAGCTTATGACTGAAATTCAGGTCCCGATAAAGGAAAAGTAATCCATTAAAATAGTCTGTAAATAGTCTGTTAATAGTCTGTTAATAATCTGTACTAATCTGTTAATAGTCTGTTACTACTCCGGAATTCCGGAGCAATTACTCATTTTTTCCAGAATGATGACTGTATTATATGCGGGAGGTTCGGGCCGGATTCGCTTATATTCCCTGTAACCGTCTGGCAAATCAAGCAGAAAGTCCCGATTTAGCAGTTTCATTAAGCCTTTTTCGTAAATTCTGTAAGAAATCCTGCATCCTGCAGGTGTTACTTCTAGTAAATAATCGAGAATTTCTTTTTTAGGTTCAGCCTGGGCAGCTATTATGAAAGCCTTTACCCTGGTACCAGGATCTAGAAAATCAATTGGGTCCATGGAAAAATGGCTCCCGTTAATTATGGTGATGTCTTTAGAAAGCCCGAGCTTATCAAGCGTTTCTATTGAAAGCCTTGCCCTTTCAGGATTCTGCTCTATCCCTGTGCCTTTTACTGCATGATATTTGAAGAAAACGATAAGCGTCAGGGGAAGAGGCCCGCTTCCGAGGAAAAAAACTCTGTCTCCGGCTTTTAGCCCAAACCCTTCATATTCTGCCTGGACCAGCCTGAGGTAATTTTTGTAAAAGGGAAATTCCTCAAGGACATCCCAGGGAGATTGGCTCGCAAGAATTTCCTTTGCATATCCGGTTTCCAGCCTTACCGTATATAAATTTCTGAATCGGTTCAGGTGGGCGAAAATCGGCTCAAGCTCCTGTTTATTCAGAAGAATAAAAACTACATCACTTCCCAGGTCCCGGGTAATTAAAGTATCCAGTCTCATGAACAGTTTCTCTGGCCTGTCCGAAGAGCAGAATAGGATCTCTTCATCAGAGAGTTCCCGTATGTCCTTATACAAATCGAGTATTTCTTTGAGGATAGCTTCTGAAAGCTCCAGACTCTCATCAATCGCACCAACCATACCAATCCCCAAGGAGTATTATGGTGCGCCTGAATATATTCCTGTTGAGAATTTCTGAATATATTCCTGTTGAGAATTTTCCAAACCTGAAACTCAGAAGACTGAGACTTATATAATTATACTGGCAGTAAAAAAACTGAATAACATAAAAAAATATAGAAATTAGGTAGAATCCAGACTTCACTCGAAAATCCTTTTTAAATCTTCCATCCCGAGAGAAACCTCAAACTCCTTTAATCGATAAAACTTCTTGGCCCTGAGATCATCATCTTCAAGTCTGAGATCACTTTCAACAAATCCGGCTTTTTCCAGGCGTTTTAAATGCAGGTTTACTACCTGCCTTGAAAGATTCAGGTCCTTGGCGAGTTCGTATACATACCTCTCCCTTTCGGCCAGCAGGTAGAGCAGTTTAAGCCTTACGGGATGAGAGAGAGCCTCGCCAATATCCACTATTTGCTGAAGTGATTTTGTCATCCAGAATGTCCTCGCATACTTTTGGTTGCACCTGGCCTGGAAGGTATCCAGAGCCTGCAGTAGACATAAAGCTTTAGATTTCTTCCAGCTTGGATTTTATATCTTCCACTGTTTTTTTGATTTCTTCGATATCTTTTTCCATTTTGATAATTCGTTCATTATCCTTCGGTGCTGTGTACCCGGACCTGTTCAGCAGCACTATCGCCACACCTACTATAAGAAGAATGATTAGGAGATTCAGGAGAAATCCCCAAAAGGAACCAGTTATGCCATATCCCATGCCATTCAAGCTTTCCACCTCGAAAATAACAGATATTCTTGAAATTATTGGTTTTCTTGTTCCACCGACTTTTTTCTCAGATATTGCTACCATAAATATAAAAGAATATCCGGAAAAAGGTAACTGTAAATATAAAAGTCCATTAGAGATTTTTGATAAAAGGGCAATAAATTGAAGAATTAACCTATACTTGAAGAATTAACCTGTAACTCAAAGAATTAACCTATACTCGAAGAATTAATCTGTACTCGAAGAATTAAACTGTAACTCGAAGAATTAAACTGTACTATTAACCTGTAACTCGAAGAATTAAACTGTACTATTAAACTGTAACTCGAAGAATTAAACTGTAACTCGAAGAATATCTGTAACTCGAAGAATTAACCTGAAAAAATAAATAAAAAGGATAGTATTAGGGATGGCTTCAATATTCAATTAATATTGAAGCGCTGTTGCTCTCAGCAGGCATTTGTCCTGCAGTAGCCCTGACCTCTGCCGTATCTGTTGCCTGTCTGTGCTCCTGTGCAAACAGGATAATCGGTAAACACTTCACCGCTGACGGCATCAATTCTTGCCTGCTTGTAAACCCCGTCCTCGTCCTGATAGGAAACAATCCACCAGCGACGCATCTGAGAAATGTCCTCTTTGGAAACGTCACTGTCGATCTCTGTCTTTGCGATTTCGAGTGCTTCATCTACAGTCTTAACCTCAAGTTCCGCAGTACTATTTGAGTTGAAGTAAGGACAATCGGAAAAGTTGCCGTAACGTGGGCCAGAATCTGTGTTCCTTGCAGCCCACCTGTACATTGATCCAGAACCATAGTTTGTCCCTGGATTATCCGAAGCAACTGCACTGACTACCGCTGCTCCGGAAACCCCTATAAACAGTATTCCCAGAAGAATTGCTATAATTGCTTTTCTCATTGTTACACCTTCACTCATGTTTTTCTTTGTTTGTAATCTGTAATTAATTGTAAATGCCTGTTAATACACCATATGTAGTGTTTTGGCTACATATGTACATTATCATAAGGATATATAATTTTTTTCATGTACTGTTTATTTTCACGAAAAGTCAGCGGTACTTTTCATTTATCCACCCTGCAAGCGGCTGAACCCAGAAAAGGCTTGCAGCAATGGTTTCAAGGTCTGTAAAAAATATGGGTTGTCAGACTAAACCCAGGAGTTCTGGCTCTGAGCAACCCGAAATGAATAAACATTACGACAAAAAGTCGAGCATAAAGAAACAAATATTATGACAAAAAGTTGAGCATCTCTCTGCGAGTATAAAATGAGAGCGAAGTGTAAAAAGATGAATGGATAAATTAAGTACAGTAAAACTCGATATCTAAAGAAGGAGAAATGAGAGTAGAAGGTTCTACTCTCTTTTAGCTTCATAACGTATCAATTATAAAGTTAGAGATATAGAGTTAGAGATATAAAGTTAGAGATATAGAGTTAGAGATATAGAGTTAGAGATAATAATTCATTTTGGAAATCCTTTTGAAGAAAGAGGTGTCAAGGTATGTTTAAGGATTCAAAGTATGTTTAAAGATTTTAAGAGATTTTGAGATTCTCCTCGAGCAAAACTCCAAATGTCTTGAAGCAATAATATGGGCTTCAAACTTCTGTTTTCTTTATATAATTTAAATTTATCTTTTTTGTTTATTAATTTTTGACATGTTTTATTTTACCACAAAATAATGTATCAACGCAATGTGTTTTTAATAAGGAAATACTGTATTAATTAACAGAATTTGTCAAGTTGAGTTAAATACCTGACCTCTTTTTATATTTTGTTAACTTCTTGGCATTCTCAATTTTTATTATTATTTTCCATAATTTTTCCTTTTCAAAATATTTTTTGTTTGACTTGTAATTCCGTCTATTAAATTTACTGTGGCTCAATAAATGGCATTGGATGTCATTTTTTGGTCTGCCTTCCATTTGTTATTACCTTTTTGGCTAAGGATTATTATCTAAAATTTTAGTTTTTTATACAAGTAAACTAAAATTGAGCTGAAATTACGTAATTGTTTACGATATTGAGGTGGACAATTGAGAATTTGTGAGGTTATTTTCCTTTAAAATATTTTTTTAATAACAGGTGTCAAATGATGTTTTTCTTTGCACTAACAAGTAAAGTTTACTTTAGTTATTTGTGTATAATGCAATTTCTTGTTATTATTGATCTGATTTTTTCATGTTTGCTGATGAAAAATTTGAAAGTTGAACAGTAAATGATTTCTTGAAAGCAGCGTGCAGTCTCAAGATTTAGTAATAATATCCTCACAACTCGGCATCAAAAATTAGTTTCTGGAGTAGGAATTATGAATGAACAGTTGAATAAAGAAACGAACCTTTTGAACAAAAAAATTAAGGCTTCAATACTGGCATTTTTTATGCTTTTAGCGTTGTTTTCGATTTCTCCGGCGGCTGGAAGCGGAGATCTTCAGTATGAACTCGTTGCCAGCACAACCAGTGATGTCGAAGGCAATTACCTGCTTTCCGACATTCCCGACGGAAACTATACGCTTGTAGCTCTTTACAACGAGGACAAATGGCGCCGTGCCGATGAACAAATTCAGGTTCAAAACGGAACGGACCTTATAGTGAATCTTGATACATCAAGCAGAAATATCGATGAAAATGAGTCTCAGGCTCTTCTTGACCTGCCTGTCAGTGAAGCTAGCCTTTCTGGCAGTGCCAGAATCAGCGGACTCACCCGCCAGAAACAGATGAATGCTGACCCTATACCTTTAGGTTCCACAAACGTTCTTTTGTTAAAGGAAGATGAAACAGAAACTCAGGATAACTCCAGCCAGATTCAGGATAATTCCAGTGAGACTCAGAGTAACTCCAGTGAGACTCAGGGTAATTCCAGTGAGACTCAGGATAACTTCAGCCAGATTCAGAGTGATTCCGGCAGCAGCCAACACCTGAACATTGCCATTGTGACCGGATACAGGAGTCATGAACTCCCACTCAAAAACCTGGCTGAAGAAATCAACAGTAACAACAGCCTGAACCTTACTCTTAACTGCTTTATGGCTGACTACGTGATGGAAAATGACGTTGACCTTAGTGCAATGGACATAATTTACATCAACATGCTCAGTCCTTCAACAGCCCAGAAGCTCACACCGACGGTAGACAGTGCAATTGCTAACGGGTGTGTGGTTATTGATGACGATACCCTTCTGAATGAGAGCATCCCGCTTCCTGAAGACCAGATCGAAAGCTACAGGGAAAAACTGAACAACTACTGGATTAACGGGGCTTACGACCAGAACAACCTGAAAAATCTGGTATTCTGCATCGCCAGTAATTGCTGCAGCAGATCTGACCTGCTATATGAGGAGCCGCATACGCTTCCAGAAAGGGCAATATACCACACGAACATGACAGGTTACTTTACCGATTCTCTTGATACCTACCTTGCCTGGTATTCAAACCGAAGCGACGGAGGGCATGTATACGATCCTTCAAAGCCTACAATTGCAATCACCATGTACCAGAGCTATTTTCCATTCCAGATTGAGCCAATTGATGCCCTGATCTCAAAACTGGAAGCAAAAGGTTACAATGTTATTGCCACATACGGATCTGATAACCTTTCCTCCGGCGACTTTTTCAAGCAGGGAGATGAGGTCCTTGTGGATGCAATTATTTCATTTACATACTTTGGCAACAAGTTTGATGCCGAAGAGCTTGGTGTGCCTGTAATCAACGGCATTATTGACAATTACATGAACAGGACCGAGTATGAAGCCAGCAGCAGACCGCTTCCTTCGGACAAGATGATGAAGCTCGATTTGCAGGAACTTTGGGGAGCTATTGACCCTGTAATAATGGCTGCGACGGAAGTAGATCCCGAAACTGAAACTGAAACTTCGGTTTCCATAGATTACCAGGTAGACTGGCTTGTTGACCGTGTGGAAAGCTGGGTGAACCTCAGTGAAATTCCGGAGTCGGACAAAAAAGTTGCTATAATTTATTATAATCACGGAGGAGGGAAGGATAACATAGGGGCTTCTTATCTCGATGTCATCCCAAGTTTGTCCAACCTTCTTGGCGCTATGGCTAAAGACGGATATGCCCTGAATGAAAACCAGACCTTAAACGAAACTGAACTCCTGAATTTGATGCTTACCCAGGGTATAAACATAGGGACCTGGGCACCTGGAGAACTCCAGAAAATGGTTGAGACCGGCAAAGTCGTTCTTCTCCCAGAAAGTACCTATGAGAAATGGTTCTCAGAACTCCCTGAAGAAAGGCAGCAAGAGGTCATTGACCAGTGGGGTCCTGCACCTGGAAAGATTATGGTCTGGGAAAACGAGACTGGAAAATATCTTGTGATTCCCAGAATCGAGGTAGGGAAGAACGTGATTCTGGCTCCACAACCTTCAAGAGGCTGGCTTGATGATAACGAGGCTCTCTATCATGACAAGGATTTACCTCCTCACCACCAGTACATTGCTTTCTATCTCTGGCTCCAGCATTCCGAGGAAGAAGGAGGATTCGACAGTGATGCCCTTGTTCACTTCGGCAGGCATGGGACTCAGGAATGGCTTCCTGGAAAGGAGTTCGGGCTTTCTCGGTACGACTGGCCTTCCTTGATGATAGGTGATAAGCCTGTGATTTATCCTTACGTTATGGACGGGCTAGGAGAAGGCAATGAGGCAAAGCGCAGGGGAGGAGCAGTCATTGTTGATCACCTTGTACCCCCGATTCTTTCAGCAGGAAGCTATGGGAATTATTCAAACCTGAGCGAAGCTATCCAGAACTATGAACAGGCAGAGGCAGATGCCTCTCTTAAAGCGGCTCACAGGTCTGAAGTATTAAACCTGACTCAGTCTCTTTCCCTGGATAAAGAACTTAACATGACAGAGGCAGAAAATAACGAGACTTACTTTAATACAACTTTCCTGGAAGGACTTGAAGATCTTCTGGACGAGTATAAGAACCAGTCCATGCCTTACGGACTGCATGTCCTGGGTACAAGCCCGAAAGGAGAGCAGCTTGTGGGCATGGTAAATTCAATGCTCGGAACTGACTTTGCAGACTCGGTTAATGAATTCAATAAAACCGAAGGGTCCCAGCTTTATCTGCTTGACCTTGTCCTTAACCAGGGAGTCAATTCCACAGCCGCTCAGAAGCAGGTGCTTGGAAAAAGCAATGAAACCGTCAGTACCTTCCTTTCCGATGCGGAAGAATATGCTGCAAACCTGGCTCTTGGGAAAGAGGAAATTGATCAGGTCCTTAATGCCCTGGACGGCAAGTTCATTCCTGGAAACCTGGGAGGAGACCCTGTTAGAAATCCGGAAACTCTGCCGTCTGGAAGAAACTTCTATGCGTTTGACCAGCGGATAGTGCCAACAGAAGCTGTCTGGACTTTAGGGCAGGAGATGGCTGATCAGATGCTTGAAGCTTATGTTGCCGAGCACGGGACATATCCTAAAAAGGTGGCTTACATACTCTGGGCAGGGGAAACCACAAGGCATGAAGGGGTTATGGAATCAGAGATCCTCTACCTGCTCGGGGTCAAGCCTGTATGGAACAGCGGCAGAGTAGTTGACGTGGAAGCTATTCCCATGGAAACGCTGGGAAGGCCAAGAATTGACGTGGTAATGCAGATCTCCGGACTCTACAGAGACATGTACCCTGACAAAGTTCGCCTGCTGGACAAGGCCGTAAAACTGGCTTATGCCCAGGAAGACTCTCCTAATTATGTCCGGGAAAATGCAGATGCTCTGAAATCTTCTTTGACGAGTGAAGGTTCCCTTAATGAAAGTGAAGCTCTAGACCTTGCCCTGCTCAGGATTTTCGGGTCTTCGGACGGCGCCTACGGCACAGGCCTTCCCAATGCGATCTCTTCAAGTGATACCTGGGAAAGCAACGACGAGCTTGCAGAGCTTTACATCAACAAGATGTGCAACGCCTACGGAGAAGACGTATGGGGCGAAGACCTGAAGGATCTTTTTGAAAAGAACCTTGAAGGGGTTGAAGCTACAGTGCACAGCCGGAGCACGAACCTCTACGGGACTCTGGACAATGATGATTTCTTCCAGTACCTTGGAGGTTTGAATCTTGCGATCAGTTCCGTTTCAGGAGGAGAGTACCCTGATTCATATATCACGAACATGCTGACAAACGGGGACGAGAAAACCGAAACCCTGGAAAAGTTTCTTACGAGGGAAACGTACTCCAGATATTTCAATTCAAAGTGGATTGAAGGTATGCAGGGAAGTGGTTATGCAGGAGCCAGGGAAATGTCGGATTTCGTTGAGAACCTCTGGGGCTGGGAAGCTACGAACCCGGATTTGATCAGTGATGACATGTGGAATCAGGTGTATAAGACGTACGTGGCGGACCAGGAACTCAGCGACTGGATTAAGCAAAATAATCCTTATGCTTATCAGTCCATGACAGCCCGGATGCTGGAGACCGCACGCAAAGGTAACTGGGATGCCTCGGATGATGTTCTCGAAAGCCTTGCTACGGAATATGAAGAATCAGTGGTTGAGGATGGAGTTACCTGCTGCCACCATACCTGCGGAAACCCCCTTCTCAACAGCTACGTATCAGGGATGGTCTCGGTCCCGGGTTTTAGCGAAGCAATAGAAAATGCTACGCAGGAATCCCTTGAACAAGAAGAGACTGAAGAACAAAGCAGCAGTGGTGAAAAACACAGCAGTGGTGGTAATAAAGGAAGTTCGACGCCTGTAATTCGGAGTGCAGAGAACAGCAATCAGACTGTTGTAGAGAGCGATGCAGGATATGGGGTCGATTCTCCCGAACCTGCACCTGAGGTCTCGAAATCATCTGCTGATTCGGATTATGTTGAAGGCTATGAGATGAAGAAAGATTCCACAGACGAACCAGATAATAACGGTTTCTCATTCTCGGGTTCCGATATTTTTGGAATTATCTTCGTGGTAGCAGCCATTGGTGGAATCTATTTTGGGTTCTATAAAAAGAAAATGTAAAAATTTATTGAAAAAATATTGAAAGAGTATTGAAAGAGTATTGAAAGAAGAGAGCTTTCTTTTAATGCTTTTTTCTTTTATATTACAGTACTCAAAAATTTGACTTTGATTTTATAGACAGATTAGCACGCTACTCGGTCATCAAATTCAAAATCAAGGGATGCTCATTTTGTAGTCATAATCGGCATCATATTTTCTATAGTCAGAAGTAAGCTCTTCGCCCTGTTGTATATCTCTTGCAGCGAAAGTTATTCCTTCGTTCTCTTCTATGGGAGATTCATCTATGCAATTAGGATCATCGGAGTGATTAAAATAACGAGCATCATCAAGACATAGAATGTATTTATCTGTATCTGGATTAAGATATGCGTATTTCAAAAAACAGTCTTTCGTTATCTCCGGCAGTTTAGCAAGTTCATTTTTATCAATTTTGATATCAAATCCAGAATGAAATTTCCATATTACAGTTCCTTTTGGAATAAATTGATTAGCGAAAAGACCAATACCGTTTATCTTACTTGGCCCTATTTTTGTGTTTATTAACAGCATAAAGAAAAATGTGAATTTAAATATTTGAGTATTTCGATAATAATAGTAGCATTATAAAAACCAAGCAATGTTTATTAATACCGGACTCGTCTAGTTTAATGTCTAACGCTGCTCGTTTCTTTTCTGTTTTTCTGAAATTCAGGTATGTTGACCTGAATTTGACTTTAATTTGACCTGAATTTGACCTTAATTATTTAATGTTATATCCGAAATGCTTGAGATCTTCTTCTAAAATCAAATGCTTTTTACTGTCGGCTTCGGTGATTGGACGAACTGGACGGCAAGGGTTGCCAAAAGCAAGATGGTTATCCGGAATATCTTTTGTTACGACGCTGCCGGCACCGATTACCACATTGTTTCCTATATGTACGCCGCCCAATACAACCACATTACATGCGATCCACACGTTGTTGCCGATATGGATTTCTTCGGCGTATTCGGCCATTATCGTGTTCCCGTTTTCATCTGTTCCCATACGTTCCTGGGCAATCAGAGGATGAGAAGTAGCCATTAACGAAACATTTGGCCCGAAACATACATTGTCGCCAATATAAATACGTGCGTCATCCATCACCATAAGATTGAAATTCGCAACAAAGTTTTCTCCAATAAAGGTGTGACAGCCGTAATTAAACTGGATAGGTCCCTGAAAATAATATTTCTTGCCGATGCCGCCAATGAATTCCTTGATAATTGGCAGACGTTCGGGATCATATTCGTCCATTGCATTGTATCTTTGACATGAAGTGTGTGCCTTATGCTTGATATCTCTCAGTTCTTTTTTGCGCGAATCAAACATTTTACCCGAAAATATCTTTTCTTCTTCTCTCATCTGAGAGTTTCCTCCATTTCTCAAATATTAATTTTTGACATTGTGACTTCGATCGGGAAACCATAAAATTTCTATTTATCTGCGTGTTATATAAATAATTGAAATGTGACATCAGAAACTACTATCTTACCAGTTGAATTTGTTAATATTATTTAGGGTATTCTATTCCTAACTCTTATAGTATAATCATTTGGAAACATCAATATATGGAGACGGAAGCATGTTGGAAAGCAGAATTATAGCCGCAAAATCTGATGACAATTATATAGAAAATATGCTCTTTGAAGACGAGACGCTTTCGGACGTTGATATCGCAAGGATAGAATTTGAATCGGTACAGTTTATACAATGCCAGTTCAACAATTGTGATTTTTCAAAAGCCCTCTTTTACAATTCGGTATTTGATAACTGCAATTTTGCGAATTGCAGATTTATAGACAGCTACTGGAAAAGATCTAAAATGTTAAAATGCAAGGGCGATGGCGGTAACTTCAGCAAGAGCTGCATGAAAGAAACCTCTTTAACAGACGATTCCTTTCGATATGCAGATTTTTCAAGTTCTGTACTGGAGAACTGCACCATTGGTGACTGCAATTTCACGGAAGCCTTCTTATCTGAGATTCGGCTAAAGAAGCCCAAGCTGAAAGCGGTTAATTTCACAGGAGCAGATTTCTTTAAAGCCTTACTCAAAGACATTGATTTAACGGATTGTATCATTGACGGGATTACAGTATCCGATACATGCAAGGAACTCAGAGGGGCTATAGTCAATGCAGAGCAAGCAATAGAACTTGCGCGGATTCTGGGAATCAAAATTGTGTAAAGCATTGGCTTATGCACATAAATCAGAGGAGAAATGAATGGATCTGTCTTGTGTCTACCAGGGAAATCAACGCTTTTAAGCTTCAGTAAAAATTGGTTAAAATAGAAAGATAAATTTAGAAAGACGTTCTTAAGGTTAATCGCTAAAATCGCCAAGTGTTGAGAAAGGTGATTGATTGGGTACTGAAAATCTTCGAACTTATAATAAAATTGAACCATCTTCATATTTTATAAAAGACAGAATGATCCAAATTATTGGGTTCGCTGCATTATTACTATGGTTCGTAGTATACGCGATCCAAACAATCAATTTTAACGAATACGAAAGCGGTTCATTAATAAAAGTAATATTGTTTCTAGCTGCATTTTGCTTTACAGGGTCTATCCTTCTCGGAATGTGGACAAAATATAAAATAAAGCGCGCTTATTCCAATGATCCATCAACAGGAATAATGAACGCATTTAAGTGGCTTGCATTCGGGATCTTTGTTCTTATGATGTCAATTCCACAGATATTTTTCCCCGAATCCGACCAATTCTTTGGTATATACTTAATTGTATTGACGTATGTTGGAAAACACGTAATGGAAAAGATTTCAAAAAATCCGGAGTAAATCCTGGCTTAACTTGAGAGTAAAGGAAGACTTATTCCAAGCCCCTGTATTTGATTATAAGAAGCATCACATAATCTATTTCAGTTCAGAAACGCTTCACTTTTGGACTTATTTTCTTGCGTTTTAGATATTTAACCTGACGGCAATCAATGAAAACGATTACACTCCTATTATATATGGAATAATCGAGTTCAGATAATCTTTGTAAAAATTGATTTAATATAACAAGATAAATTTAGGAGGAAGTGCCTAAGGTTAATCGTTAAGTTTTGAGATAGGTGATTGATTGGACACTGAAAGTCTTCAGACTTATAATAAAATAGAACCAACTTCATGTTCTATAACAGATACAATAATCCAAATTATCGTGTTCTCTGCGTTACTACTATGGCTCGCAGTATATGCAATCCAAACAATCAATTTTAACGAATATGAAGACGGTTCATCACTTAACGATGGCTCATTAGTAAAAACATTATTGTTTCTGGCTATATTTTCCTTTGCGTTGTCTATTCTTCTAGGAACGTGGATACACTACAAAATAAAACGTGCTTATTCTAATGATCCGTCAAAATGGATAAGTAAATTAATTAAGTTGTTTACATTAGGACTCCTTGCTTTCATGCTGTCAATTCTTTATAATTCAGTCCCAGAATCCAACAGATTCTTTACGATATACTTAATTGTATTGACGTTTGCAGTAAAATACGTAAGAGATGAAATGTTAAAAAAATGGAAACCGAACACGAAAGAACATGCATGTAAAAAGGAAAAAGCCGTCTAAGATTTCAAAGTATCCGTGAGTAAATCCTAGCTTAACTTGAGAGTAAAGGACGGCTTATTCTAGTTTCCTGTATTTGATTGTGAGAAGCTCACCCAAGTAGTTTTAGAAATATTACTGCATTTCTCTGGCCTGCTCCCTGTTAGCTCCTAATCTTATTTTCTACAGGATTATTCTGTGTGCGGAGGTAATAGTTTATCAGGTGAGGAAAATATGAAAAATAGAGTTATCTCAGCATTTTTAATTTTCTTTCTTTTCGTTGCATTAGTAACAGTTGCATCGGCTGGAACAGAAACTCAACTCACTCAAGATGAACTATTAACATCTGGAATATCGTTCTATGATAACCACGTTTTTTGGACGGAGAGTGCTGGGAATGGTGTACATGCCTATGACCTGACTACAAGAAAACGAACAGATATTAAGGGTGGTCGTGCTGCAGAAAGCCGAACTTATACACATGGAAATAAGGTTGTATGGACTGATGCCGATGTTAAGGCTGATTCTGTTTATATGTACGACGTTTCTACAGGCAATAAAACTAAGATAGCATCTGAACGGCGTGCCCCTGATATTTACGGCAATTATATAGTATATACTGATAGCAACTATTATTCTGGTCAAGATCACCAAAATGACGGAATAGATCACCAAAATGACGGAATTTATCTGTATAATCTCAATACTAACAATGAAACTAAAATAGTCACTGTTAACGGCTATCCTGCTATATACGATAAGACAGTTGTATGGTCTCAAGCTAACAACAGCGGTGGTTATGATATCTGCATGTATGACATCTGTACTCACCAAACGAGTACAATAACAACTACGAATAGTTCAGGCTACGAGTCCCAGGGACTCGATATCTACGGAAATGTCGTAGTATGGATAGAATTAGGCAATCTGCATATGTATGATATTACTGCCCATAAAGTAACTCAGGTTACCAATAGTGGAAATGCAACTGATCCTGCAATATATGGCAAACGGATAGTATATACATTAAATCGTCCTCACTCTTTTGGCGTCGGGGATATCTACATGTATGAGATGTCTACTGCCAAAACAACCCGCATAACAACCAGCACCTGTGCATCTAATCCATCTATTTATGGCGACAAAATTGTATATGCAGATGGTCGAAATTCGGAATCTCCGGATGTAAGAGATATTTATCTATATGATCTCAAGCCCAAAAACTGAAAAGCTAAAAGCAATAATAGAGAAATAACAACAGTTTCACGTAAAAGTTTCACGTAAAACATTGCTGTCCTTTCTCGCAGCTGATGTCATGGAAGCTCTAATAAGTATTTCTGTAGTTCTTTCCACAATTTAAGCGATTCCATCCAAAATCAAATACTTTTACGGGAAACTACTGTATTCAACGATATAAAGCCCGACATGCCAATATTTAATATCATTGAATTGCTGTATAATTAATATTAATCAGATGTTTATACCGAATAAAACAATAAAAAGGAATTTATCATGGATATTATAATTCGCAATGAAAAAGTAGAGGACTTTAATCAAGTAGAAAACTTAACGAGAGAAGCATTTTGGAATCTCTATGTACCTGGTTGTAATGAACATTATTTAGTACATATCATGAGAGATCATCCAGATTTTATTAAGAAACTTGATTTTGTTGCAGAATATAATGGTGAAATAATTGGCAATATTATGTACACCAAAGCCTGGTTGTATTCGGAAGATGGAGTTAAGATAGAAATTGCAAGTTTTGGCCCCATAAGTGTATTACCAGAATATCAGCGGAAAGGTGTAGGCAGTGCATTAATTCACCACACAATTGATATTGCTAAAAACGATGGAGTAAATGTAATTGTTATATTCGGCGACCCCCATAACTATTGCAAGCACGGTTTTAAAAGCAGCAAAGATTTCAATATTAGTGACATGACTGGTGAATATCCTTACGGCATGCTTGCTCTAGAATTAAAAGAGGGAGTTGTTAAAGGGCATAACTGGAAGTATAAATATAGTCCGGTATTGGAAATTAATGAAATTTATGCAGAAAAATATGACAAAAGATTTGAACATAAAGAAAAAGGATACAATCCTTCCCAGGAAATATTCTCAATTGCAATCAGATCATACCTAAAGTAACATTTACTTAATATTTGATAGAAAATTAACTGAACTCAAAGTTAAAACGGTTGCAGTTTAAACGGTTGTGGCTAAAACGTTTGTGGTTAAAATAGTTGTGGTGCAAAAAATTCCGTAATATCACAACTTTATATTACGCTTAGTTTAAAAAATTTAAAAATAGTTTATAATATAATATACTCTGTATATTATTGCCATTAATCGTAACCTGATGGTTGTAGTAAGTGGAATAGAGCCCAATTCCATTGGTTTTACAAACTTACATGTCCATGTTGAGCCTGTCCAGGTCCAACCTGAAGACGTCTGATGAGTTTTAGGATCTCTAAAATCTGCATTAGAAAAACTTGTTTGATATACATCCCCGTTTTCATTATTGTAAAAAGAATTGTTAGTTACAGAAAGGTTTGCTCCTACAAGATCAGCAATCGCATACCCTGTTCCCGTCTGAGAAATTGCAGTATGCTGAATTGTATTTGTAAAAACATTATCTTTTATTACTGTAACTTGCCCTCCAGCTTGATTTCTAAAGGCATTATTTTTCACTCCATCAAAAACATTGTTATAAATCTGAGTGCCCTGGAATCCATCATTGACTATGCCTCCTGTAGATGGAATATTATAACTCTGTCCTATTTTATAGAACAAATTGTGGTGAATCAGAACCTTCTGAGTGTTTGAAACTCCTGCATCATAGGCAACTAACCAGACACCTTTTCCCCATGTTCTATTAAGGACATTATTATAAATCTCCACATTACTTACAGTGCCGTTGGAATCTTCGATCTGGATGCCAGGATCACCCCCACCAGCATCCAATTGTGCATCTATAATATTGTCATGGAACTTGACATTTGCAGAGTTCCAGATCCTGAGTCCACTGTTTGTTCTTGTAGTTATTCGATTATTGAAACATTCAATATACTGACTCTCAATGCCAAAGAAGCCTTCATGTCCAAGTCTGTAAACAAGATTATTATAAAATTCAATGTTTTTACTTCTTTTAATTCTCAGGCCATCTCCCAGACCATCGTGAAAAGTGCAGTTATATACCTGTACATTATCGCAATCGATCATATAGATGCAGTTATAATATCCTGCACCATGCGGAGTTTCGGAATTTCCATTACTGTTTGCATTAATTTTTAAATTTCGAATTGTGACATTTTGAACACCATTTCCTGAGATTAATGATTTCCATGCAGGCCATCCGGCGTGATCCGGAATTGTGATTACAGTTCCGGGTTCACCTTCCAGAATGGTGTTAGATTGAAGAATTATTGAGCCTGTCAAAGTATAATTTCCAGCAGGAAGGTGAATTATACCTCCCTGCTGAAGCTCCTGGTTAATATCATTTTGGTCTGCTGCTCCAGCTATTGGTGACAGTAACATAAGTAGAATTATAGATAGAATGATAGCGGGAAATGTTTTCATTTTTTAGATTCCTAAGATATGCTATGAGATGAGTAGACAAACCAAGGAAGTAATCCAACAATGAATTATAGTAGCTACAAATTCTTATAGTAATTATTTAAACAATTCCATTATGTTGATTGACAAATTATGTGTACTGTTAATTAAAAAATAACTGCGGAAATATCCTTTTTCCACCATTTTATCTTTTAACCCTATACTTTACCATCTAACCTGGTAGTTCCATCTTCGACTTCATTACCTTTTATCGGAATCACGAAAGCAAAGATGCTTCCCTCTTCAGGTTTGCTCCGGAACCATACATATCCGCCGTGTAACTGTACAATCTGCTTAACCAGCGAAAGCCCCAGCCCGGTTCCTTGATATTGCTTGGACAAAAAGGAATCAACCTGGCTGAAAGGTTTGAAAAGTTTGCCCTGGTCCTCAGGTTTAATCCCAATTCCTGTATCTGTGACAGTTATTTCTACCATATCTCCCTTTTTGCTTGCCCCTATTTTTACAAGCCCGTTTTCATAGGAGAATTTTATGGCGTTATCCACAAGGTTGTACATTATCTGAGCGAACCGGGCTTCGTCAGCATATATACTGGAAAGGTTGCTATCCATGCTGATTTCAATTTGAACATTTTTTCGGTCGGCTATAGGAGACAAAAGATTTTTTATTATGTTAAGCTTACTGGCAAGCTCAAACTGTTTATAACTGAGCTCTATTTTTCCAGCTTCTATTTTAGAGAGATCCAGGATGCCATTTATCAGATTCAGAAGGTGTTTTCCACTTTTCGAAATGTTCCCGACGGATTTTAGCTGTCTTTCATTCAGTTCGCCGTACACCTGTTCATATAGAAGGTCAGAAAACCCTATAATAGAGTTAAGCGGGGTTCTCAGTTCGTGGCTCATATTCGCCAGAAATTCGCTCTTGGTACGGTTTGCGGCTTCTGCGATTTGCTTTTCCTGAAGAAGGGTTTCTGTAGCTTTACTTTCCGTAACGTCCATACACATTTCGAGGACTCCTATAATCTTTCCTCCCTCTTCAGTCACAGGGATTGCCTGAACAAACCAGACTTTGCCGTCTTTTGAAGTAAATTCTCCTGATTTTTTATTGCCTGTCAAAAAAATCTGTTCAAGATCCAGGGAATCGGATAATGGGATACTTATATCAGGGGTATTATTGAGGCGTAGACCCACTGCTTTTTGAAGATCTATCTTCATAAATTCCAGAGCAGCTTTGTTCGCCCAGATAATATTAAGTTGAGGGTTTACGAAGATAGCCAGTTCATTCAGAGAGTCAAACAGGACTTTCTTTTCTCTTTCCTGTGCCTTTAATTCCTGCTGTGCGAGATCGATTTCATTTAACATTCCATTTATTTCTTTTGAGAGCCGGTAAAGTTCATCGTCGTTTTTAAGAGGCAATCTTCTGGAAAGATCCTTTTCCGACCTGACTTTGGTAACAAAATTATCAATTCCTATTAACCTTGAGATAAATAACCTATCAAACGCAAATTTAACCCCTACTCCGGTCATGAGACCGGTTAACAAAAGGAAGAAATACATGTTATCCAGGGTTTTCTCGCCGTACTCATAGAGTTCTCTTGGAAAATCCGCCCTCATAATAAGAGCGGGCTTACCTGATACATCTAGCAATTCAAAATATCCAGCTACTGTATTTTCACTAAGGGGTTCGACAATAGTTATGTTCGGGTTCTCTGAAAAGCTTTTTAACTTGGTCTGGAAATCAAGAGGCAAATCTTCATCGACTGTATACATTAAAAGAGAAGATCGGGTAGATTCTTTATAAGAGTTAAGAAGTACGTCGTCGAAGTACCTCCCAAAAATCAAGGTGCCTTTCATAGGTCCATTATATTTTGTCGTAAGGATTGGATGGCAGGCAACAAACATAGGATCTTCGTCGAGCAAAATGAAACCGCTCTTCGTGTCGTTTTCGGATTTTGAAACAAGAGTTCCGTCTTCAACAAGTCCAAGAAGCTTTTCCGGGATTGGCTTTTCCTCTCCAGTATAAATATCTACTGATTTTGCATGGACAACAGATCCAGAGTTATTTACAAAAAGCATCACATTAACCTTAATTCCTGCAAGAGTTTGATTCTGAAGGTTTGCATCTTTATATTTCTGATTCTTGTCTTCAACAAAACGGCAAGTATCATCCCAGCAAGCCCAATCCTGTACTGTACGATTAAGATACCCCTGCTCGGTTGAAATGGCATTTTGCACCCTTTCTACGTTGTCTTCGGTGTCCACTTTTTCAAGCTCTATAAAATTGGAAAGCTGCATATTATGAGTGAGTGTAAACGCAGCTATGAGAACGCCAAAAATCATGAAAGTTATTAAAAGAACCTTTTTACTAATATCGATTCCAGACACCCCAAAAATTTATTACAAAAACTAGTTTGAAAGTAATATATTATTGATAATTACAAGAACTAGTTTGAAAGTAATATATTATTGATATTAAAAAGGTGAAAAAGTATATAAATTTTAGTAGATGTTAGACAGAGTTTAAGATTAATTGAAGCTTGTTCTTCTTTTTTTATTACGGGATTCTACCTAAAGGGATAAAATAAATGAATAAATTACCAATAAAAGCTTAAACCAGCTTCTTTATTGTTTTTCAGTTGCACCTTTTCGGGCATTCAGGTAGGACTGTTCGGTAATTTCCAGACTTCCTCTGAGATTCACAACTTTCATATCAAAGGTGCAGGCAAACTCTTTAACATTTGCATGAAACTCCGGATCATCTGCAAGTCCGCTATCGATTTTTGCAGCCAGGCAGTAGAGTGGATTTTTCAGATAATGATTGTTGAAGTCTCTGTTCCCGTATTCATTTTCCAACTTCTTCCAGCTAGAAGCCCACATTGGGGTCAGGTAGATCGTCCCCATACCCTGGAATTTGGTCATGGCCCTTGCATAAGCTTCGTTTCCCCCAAGTGCCAGACTGATGCAGTCCTCTATGATTTCTCCGTTTCGGTCTTTCAGGAAGAAAAGCGGGCATTCGAGATCAGCTAAATCTTTTTCCAGTTTTCCAAGTGCATGCCCGCAGATACCATAAAAAACCAGTATTCTGTCCGAAAAAGACGCCATCTCACGGATATTTCTGTAAACTTCGGCCTTTAAAATCTCAAGATCGGCATGCAGGCCCAAGCTTAGCAGGTTTACGACAACATTTACCTCTTCCCTGGGTTCCCTTTTCCTGCAAAACTTTTTGAGAATAGGAAAGCTTGAAATAAGCCTTGCAGGAACTATGAAACCAGAGTTGGAATGGCCTTTCAGGAGCATTGGGATCCGGTCCAGAAAAGCTGTTCTTGGATTGCAATTTCTCAACCTGAGCTTACGGAGGAAACCTGAGCTTTCCCGGTTTTCCACAACGATTAGCTGCTGTAACTCACGGTCTCTTGATACTACATGTACAAGCTCGTCTTCGAGCATCCCGCAGGCAACAATGCCCAATACAGACATAATTCAGATATCCTTCCTTGCAATTTTTGTCCGGAATCCTTTCTGATGAATTTTTATTATCGGGATTAGTTCTGATGAATTTTTATTTTTGGGGTTCTTTCATGTAATTTCATGTTTGATATTTCTTTGTAGATCTTCATATCCAGATAATCTTGTCAGTATCTTGTATGGTAAAATCCAGTGCATTAACAAATTTGCCTATGAAAAAACAATTATAGAAAATTTATCACCATTTACAGATAAAAAGCATTGTTAATAAAAGAAGTTCTCGAAAAAACGAAGGAGAGTAAATAGGAACAGGAAAGAATAGATACCTGTCTCAATTCTATTCAGTTAATTACTTGATTTTCAGGTACTTATTCTCTTAATTTATTACTATCAGAGATTATGTACATCATATCCCTTATAGTACTGGATCTTATTCTCTGTTCCTTATTTCCTTCTACCGTTCTGTTTTTGTTTATTTTTTTTTGAATTCATGGGGAGTTTTTTATCAGGAGTGACTCCGTAATATTTTGTCCTTGCGGCTCCCCAGATGCAGCCGTTTTTCCCAAAGATTTTCAACTCAATATTCTGGATAGCCTTGCAAATTTTATTTCCTTCTCTTGCACCCTTGCAGACTATACAATACTTTTCACAAAAAACAGGGGCATTCTCCTCATTTTCAACCATTTTGACACTTCCCAGCCATAGTTTATCCTTCTTATCAGGGTACTTATGGGTGCTTATCCAGATATTATGCTATAAGAGATGGTTAAATTTGATTAGAGTAACTTCTTTCCTGCGTCAGGGCCGGGAGCGCACTGGAATACGTCACTAATCTTTACTTCGATGAGGTTCTTTGCAGGAAGTCCGGGTTTTGCCGCATTCACGATTGCTTTCATTTTTTCAAATTTTTCTCCGGAACTGATAATTTCAGCTTTACCTTTTATCTGGAAACAGCCACCTGTGTCTGGTCCCCAAACATATATTGCCACATTTGGATTTTCCTTAAGGTTTGCCAGGGATTTGGACATGAAGTTATCTGAGATCCAGATTGTTTCATCATCTACAAGCTGGCAGAACCCTATAGGCACCACATTCGGAATTCCTTCTTTTGAAGCCGTAGCTACGGGAAAGATCTTTACCTTCGAAAAAGCGGTTTTCATCTCTTCGCTTAATTTTACCATGATATCACTATCAAGATGGTTGCAGTATAAATTTATATATTTAAGCGTCAGAATTATGTATCGAAGGTCGGATTTGTGTATTTTAATAACCTTAATGGAAAAAGATTAACTCGGGCTTTAAGCAAAAAAGGGGAAAATATTGAAGCTCAATAATAATAAGCTCAATAATAATAGAGAATCTCGGAGTAAAAATATTCAAAAAATCCAGTTTAATAATATTTTTAAATCTCGATTAAGTCAAAATCTGTTATCTCATAACGTTTCAACAAATTCTTAACATTGTATTTCCACCCTTTTGAAATTCATATGCTACCTTTATTTCCTTTACATCTCGATTTCTTGCCTTTAAATAATCAATTATAGGCTCTACATATGGTGATCGGTCGGCGTTTACGTCCAGTAACGGAAATATTCTGACCTCATTTGAAACCCTGCATAATTCCTCTACCGATTTCAAATGAAACTCCAGTGATAGGTTCTCTGTATAGAGAAATAACAAATGCGAGCACAGTGCCAGATCAAACTTTTTATCACTAAAAGGCAGAAAGGGAAGTTCACCAGGGATATATCGATTTTGCATCACGCCTCCAGAAAAATCGTTCAGAAATTTCTCCATAGCTGACATCCTTATTCTTCCAAGTTCTTCAACTGAACCAATTTCTTGCCAGATAAATTTATCCTGGTTTTTCTGGGTCTGATCAATAATGTCATAATAGGTTTCATGAATTCTCTGTCTAATCTGATCAGCACTGAAAAAGTAGACAGGATCAACTGATATGATATTTCCGCCTCGTTCTGTAAGCTCTGCATTGAAGCTTGCAGGTCCGTCTCCACAACCCAGGATCTTTCGCTCGAGATCGTCAGGTGTTAAGTTAAACATTCTGACATATTCTGTGAGAGACCTTCCCCATGGCTTGATATTATGATATATAACTGTCATGATCTGTACACTATGGTACATATATATACAAAGTATATAAATTAGTATTCTTCAATAACGAATCAATCCAAAAATTAACTTTGCCACTAGATTACTGAGGTTTCAGAACTGTTTTGAAACTTTATCATTACTTATGGTTAGAAGAAGAACCAGGTTTAGAAGCTGTATCAAAATTCAAACTAAAAAATTATTAATTAAATGTTCGTCTCCAGCTCGGTGGGCATCAACGTAAATGAGAATTTACTATTCAGTGGCCCAACTGTCTTTTTAACATAATTTTTTTGTAAATATAGAAAAGGTTATATCAAAAGAACATGTATTATGAAATGAAAATTTAATTATAAAGTATATCTTTTAAATATATATTTGGGGGGAAAAGATATTCGGAAATCTGGAACTCTTGTAGTTTTACTTTTAGCAATAGTATTTATTTCCGGCTGTGCGGAAAATGCTCAGGAAAATAAGACCGGGAGTGAAGAAAGGGTAACTCCTGTAGAAGGTGATACCCCTAGCGTAACAGAACAAGCTACAGAATCGGCAGATGGGAACTCTGGAGAAGGGTCACTGTCTGGTCAGGAAGAAACTTCCTCAGATGAAGGGAAAGAAGTCATGATCCCGGGTGAAGAGAACTCGAACCAAGGGATAATGGATAAAGAAAACTCTGGCCAGGGCAATGAAACTTCTTCTGAAAACCAGTCATTGGATAACAATCAGACAATTGTTCAGACTGCAGAGGGAGCAGGATACACTACCTTTGCTTCACTTGCAAGGGATGCAGGACTTGAAGACACTCTTAATAAAGGAGGGCCTTATACTGTTTTCGCTCCTACTGACATAGCCTTTGAGAGCCTTCCAGAAGGCATGCTTGATGACCTTCGTAATGATAAAGAGAGGCTGAACCGTGTGCTGACCTATCATGTAATCAATGGAGAATACAGGGCCAAAGATCTTAAAAACATTAATTCACTTGCTTCCCTGGAGACCGAAAAACTGGCTGTGAATACTACAACTAATGGAGCAATAATGGTAGGAGAAGCAACTTTAATAGAGCCTGATATCGTTGCAGGTAATGGAGTAATACATGGCATTGACAAAGTATTGATTCCATTATAAATCTGAAATAGAAACCCGGAATAGAAACCCGGAATAGAAACCCGGAATAGAAGCAAAGCTTATGTTGATTCAAAGATCATATTGATTTAAAGATCATATTGATTTAAAGATCATGTTGATTTAAAGATCATGTTGATTCAAAAATCATATTGACTTAAGATCACTTTGATTTGCTTCTTTCATTTTTTACCTTACTTCTTAGATAGTAGTTATCCTGTCAGTCAGCTTACTGTCAGCGACCTTTTTTGTTCAGTCTTGCTAGCCAATTATTATTCTGCTCTATTAGTCAAGCTTTATTCAGTCTCGTCGGCCAAGCTTTTATCGTCTGATTGCTCACAAACTTTAAGACAATTTTGCATAGAAGAGTTCAGGATATCTCAGAAGCATGAGAATAAATCACATTAAGTACAAAGGAATTATTTTCAGCACTGGCTATTACAAAAAATTAAAATGCAGGTTTCAGAGGTTCGCCTGCTCCCTGTACCCGAACTTAACGCTGTAATCGAGATAATAGATAACTTCTGGCTCAATTTTTATCATGATACTTTCCGGGTCAGGGGGCATGTCTGCAGCAACCGGAAATTTGGCTGCCATTATTTCCCCTATTTCTCGTAATTCACTTTCATTGGTAACTATTGATGCCTTGCCTTCGATCTGAAGGGCTTTCATCTCAAACCAGTCTGGATCATCCTCGTCGACAGTATATGCTACATAAGGATTTTGCATAATATTCTGGACTTTCCGGGTATTCTTATTGGTTGCCACGTATACAACAGCGTCTTCGGATACATATGCCATTGTATGGGCCATTGGCCTGCCCTGCGGGCTTACGGTTGCAAGGTTCAGGTAGTAATGATTTGAAAGGTACTCGTAAATCTTATCTTTAAGCTTTTCTGCCATAGTCCCCACCAAAATTTTTATAGATCTCAGCTAAAACCCCAATTGATTGGATTTTTACCCCAGGTATGACATACTACTATAAATTCGGCGTAGTCTTTCTAATCCCGTGATATGATTTCCAATCTTGATACACTTTCCGACTCTGTAATAGACTCTGTAATAAGTATTAAGTCATGTAAGTATTAAGCCATGTAATAATTAAAAGTCCTTAACAAATTTTTAGTCCTATAATACAAGGAAAAATGCAGTTCATTCTGTCTTTCCCCTATACAGTTTAGAGGGACAAAATTTATAAATTTTACTTATATCTGCAGTCGGTGGTAGTATCAGGGTTATAACTTCATGATTTTTTCCCAGAGCACCTTTAAGATATAGTATGAAAGGACTAAATAAAATGAAATATAATTCAAAAAAACATAAAGTGTCCGTAAAAATTAAACAATGACTGAAAAAGTAAATAAAGACTTAAAAAAGGCAAAGATGGACTGAAAAAAGTAAACCCGACTTAAGAGAGTTAAACGGATTGAAAGAGCAAAAAGAAGTCTTATTTAAGACTTTCTCCTCTTTCTGCATTCGTTTAGTTTTTCTTCCAGGCGAATACGAGAGATGAAGACTCCGAATTGCGTTGCAATGGTTTCGATGACAGTGCGCACGCTGTCAGGAATCTCGAATTCAAGGCTAGAAGCAAGACAAAAAGCTGCAATAACCTTTTTTCCTGATTTTACGGGGATAATTGCGGTAGCTCTGAGATTTTCATGTCTGAGTGCATCATCTCTTGACGTGAGAAGAAGGTCTATATGCTGTTTATAAACCGGCTGCCCTATCAGAACAAGTTTCGTATTAGGGGAATTGGCACTGTAATGGGAGGCATACTCGACAAAATTAGGGGAAAAACCACGGTGAATGGCAAGCGTCATATCTCCTGTTTCTTCATCGATAAGATAAATACCTCCAGCATTGATCTCATCTATCTGGAGACAGGAATCCAGCAATTTATCAAGAGTTTCGTTCAGGGAACTGGAAGTGCTGAGTGAGATTCCAAGGTCTCTCTGGATATAGAGCAGTTTTTCTTTTCTCTTCCGCTCAGTGATATCCAGGATTATTCCCTTAAGGTACTTTACAATTCCATTTTCATCGGCTTCAATGAAAGTCCTTTCTTCAACCCAGCGCACTTCGCCTGATTTTGTCAGGATGCGGTACTCCTGGGAGAAATCCACGTAATCTTCGTCTATCCTTCTTAAGAGCTCTCTTTCCACTCTCTCCAGGTCGTCAGGATGCACAATATTGCCATACATGACTTTTCCTGATGTAAACTCTTCTATGGTATACCCGAATTTCTTTATGTTTTCTGAGACAAACTCAGCAGGCCAGTACTTCTCCGGCTTCCAGAGAAAAACCGTGACAGGAACTTTATTTATTACCGAGATCAGCTCCTTTGCCATCTCAAGAGCGTTACA
>JAEWQJ010000046.1 GCA_023399215.1 Methanobacteriota archaeon | reverse complement strand
TAAAAGATAAGACGATACTTGCCGAAGACGTCAAACAAGTACTCACATACGTGGAAAGAGGAGAAGTGGATGCAGGCTTTGTGTACATGACCGACGCAAAGACCGCAGATCCCGGAACTATAAAAATCGTTGCTACTATCCCTGTAAATGCTTCTATCAGTTATCCTATAGCTGTGGTTTCTGATTCTGATAACAAAGAAGAGGCACAGGAATTCGTGGATTTCGTAACTGGAGAAGAAGGACAGGAAATACTGGAAAAATATGGATTTACTCCCGAATCCGAATAAAAAACAAGTTAAAAGAATAAAATGATCTCTATGCTGGACAATATCTGGTTTCCTGTATATATTACATTCCGGATAGCTGTCATCTCTTCCTTTTTCGTACTGTGCAGCGGAGTATTCCTGGCTTATATATTTGCAAGGCGTGATTTTCGGGGAAAAGAGCTTGCAGAACTGTTGGTAACACTTCCTCTAGTTCTTCCACCCACTGTAATTGGATATCTTCTGGTTATTCTTGTAGGTAGAAATGGACTTCTTGGCCATTTCATTTACAATTTTTTTGGCACAGGGATCCTGTTTACCTGGCAGGCTGGAGTTATTGCGGCTTATACGGTTTCCCTCCCACTTATGGTAAGAACTGCACAAGCAGCCATTGAAGCCGTAGACAAAGAGCTTGAATATGCAGCCTACGTTCTTGGGAGAAGTGAAATTGAAACCGCTTTCCTGATAACCTTGCCTCTTGCAAAAAAGGGTATTCTGGCAGGTCTGGTGCTCAGTTTTGCACGAGCTGTCGGAGAATTTGGCGCCACTCTCATGCTTGCAGGAAATATTCCGGGAAAAACGAATACGATGTCGATTTCAATATACAGTGCTTTTCAAGCAGGAAACAACGAACTTGCCAATCTGCTTGTATTAATCCTTGTCTTTATGTCCCTGCTGTCCATTGCTCTTACTGGAAAAATTGCTAGCAGAGGAAAGTTAGAGGTATAAACTTGAGTGTTAAGTTAACATTAGAAAATGTTACTATGAAGCTGAAGGCATTAAGAAAAGCTGTCAGGAAGACTTTTACGCTTGACTTCAGCTTCGAGCTTGACTTCAGCTTCGAAACGAAAACAAATTTGTTGTACTTTTTGGGCCATCAGGGTCTTGGTAAAAAATACTTTTCAAACAGTTTCAGGAACCACAGAATCTGATTCCTGAACTGGTTAATATAGAAACGACTAAGGCAGTAGTACTCTGAAATAGAGTGACATTTAAACAGTCTTTACACTTTGAATAGAAGCTAAATCAAGAAGAAATTTACACAAAAGTTTTTTGAGAGCTTTTCCATTGCATGTCTGGATACCAGCATTTTATATGCTTTGGTTCGACAGAATATATAAGATTTATACTTTTAGATGATATTACATTATATTTTTATATGAGGCATCTGATAAACGCTTTTTATACATTCAACTATTTTTATACCCCCAAAATCCCAAACTAATCTCCCACATCAGATGCCTGTTTCCCTCAAACTTTTTCTCCTCACTTTTTCTCTCCTTTTTATCTCAAACTTTTCCTCCTCACTTTTTCTCTCCTTTTTATCTCAAACTTTTCCTCCTCACTTCTTCTCTCCTTTTTATCTCAAACTTTTCCCCAAACTTTTTTCTCTCAATGTTTTCCACTGAAATCTTATCCTCTAAACCTGGAGTTATTGAAATTCTTTATTTATCTTTCATTTTAAACTCACAGTATTATACTTATAGAAATATCAAATAACCTTTACATGCTTGCGTATTCTCACTTTACAATTTAGTGACTTTAAGCCCTCTTTAATATCGCTCAGCATAAAGATTATATAAAAGTAAGCCCGAATCATGTACATGTCTTTCCCCCTACACCCTATCAATACCGAACGTCTATATCTGCTCCCTGCCACCTTGAAGTTGTATCTTCTGGAACTGCACGATCGCCCGGCATTTGCTTCAACTCTCAATGCTCATGTCCCTGAAGAATGGCCGCCTGACCAGATAACTCCTGAAGTAATAGAAGATTTTATTGAGCGAATTCAGGCAAGGAACCGGAAACTCTGGAATTTTTACTGGACTCTTCCACGGGAAAGTCCTGAAAAATCTGTTCTGATAGGAAGTGGAGGATTTATTGCTCACGATAACGGGACACTTGAAATAGGATACTCTTTGCTTGATGCATATCATGGCAGGGGATATGCAACTGAAGCTGTTCAATCAATGATGCAATGGGCATTTTCCAGTCTCAAAAGCGACAGTATAGTAGCTTATACATACCCTCATTTGAAAGCTTCAATTCGCGTTCTGGAAAAGAATGGTTTTATTTTAAAAGGAGAAGGTCCGGAAGAAGGAACAATAGCTTACGAATTTCTGAATGAAAATTAAAACCATATCTCCGACTTCAGAGAAGTTCGAATAGTTACGATATTTTACAGAAAACGCACATGATATTCTTTGGATAACACGCTCAAATCAATGGAAGTCCTTTTAACTTACCTTTTTTGTTTATGTGCTTTACCTTTTTTGTTTATGTGCTCCATCATTATCTTAGGACAGTAAGATTGTCTTTTTTGTTCTCTGAAGCCGTCAAAAAACTAACCAGTGAATTGCCACCAAAAGCTCAATTTAATTGCTACAATTCTCAGTATATTTGATGAGAAAAACAACTGTGTTTAGAGAGGACTGAAAAAGGCATATTAGACCTTAAAAAGGTGGGTTCTTACAGAGAAATGTGATGTTGGTGTCCAATATTATCAGAAATCTTAAACGAGGGTCTGAAGTGCGAAATTAGAGATACTTTCATGCCAAATAGGAGTTAAAACAAGAAATAGGAGTTAAAACAAGCAGTTTGTGAAAAAATATAAATCTTTTTCTGTGAGAATTAAAGGTAGAGGTAAATCAAAATCCATGCTTGCCACCTTAAACAGGGATTTCCAATACCTTAATAGGTAATTGATCTATCACCATGCTACCTTATATCCAAAAACCGTGTCCTGACATCCCTGGCACAGTCCCGAACTCTTGAATTCCTTGACAAACGCTTCGCCTCGGAATTCGTCTTCGTCTACACCCTCCTCACATAACGGACATATACACTTTGCAACTGCCTCAACTTCTCGTCGAAATCCTAGTGATTTTAGAAATTTCTTATTTTCCATATCCATATATATCAACTCTACAATTTCATGATACAATATGCTGTTTCCAAACAACCACCCAAAAAATAAGAAGCAAATACAGGTGGCTCAATTCTCTCAGCTTAAATGCCAGATTCTTTTCAGCATACGTATCAACAAACAATTATGTCTGCAATAATGCTTGCAGTAATGGCTTTGTTTTGTTTTGAGTATTGCTCGCGAATTCTTATAATGTAAAAGTAGTGTAGGATTTTCCTACCGTTTCAACATTTGTTTTAATATATTTTATTCGCGTATATAGCAATGCGCAGAAACCAATATAAGTTTATTGGTTTTTTTAAATATTTTTTCACAACATTTAAAATTAATTTTTAAACTACTTGTTTAATTTAGCACTTTTTATATGTAGTTGTTTTGAATAACCATATAGCTTATATCTATGATTATTGCTGCTATTGAAATTGAGTGGTAAGTGGGTTGAGATAAATGAAGAAGCTTCTAGATGCAGTTATTTAGACCCAAATAGCCAATTCGTGACTTTTCACTCATCTGCTTCTAAGAAAGCCTCCGGATATGGAAGCTTTATGGAACTAAGTAAAGGATATAGTCACTCTTTAAAGAATATAGTCACTCTTCAAATTGGAGTTCTCATTATTGATAATAATGGAGTTCTAATTATAGATGATACCTATAGTTTTTATTATCGATGAGAACTGGAGTTCTTATCATCGATGATGCTACTCTCGATAAACCTTACTCCAAACTTGAAATCCAAAGAATAATAACAGAAATTACATGATTTTAGACAAAGTTAAGTATCACAAGAAATATTATAAGTCAATATATCAGAAACCCAATTTATCAATTAAATTAAAAATTAATAAACTCGAAAGTGACCTGCAAAGCAGGTAAATACGTGAGTCCTAACGACATTATTCAATTGATTGTTGTGCTTCTGGTACTGATGTCTGGCTACTTTTCCCTACCACTGTAAATTTTATAGTAAACTCCGTTCCATTATTCCCTTTCAGTTCAAGTTTTCCATCTAACTGGTCGACAAGAGAAGTTACAAGCTGGAGTCCCAGGCTATCAAGGTTTTCAATGTTAAGGTTTTCAGGTATACCGATACCGTTGTCTGCGACGGATAGAACATAAGCAGTACTTGCAAATTCCTCGTTCTTTCTTTCTCCGTTTTCCTCTTTGTGGAGTTTAATTCTTATTTCTCCTTTATCACTGCCGGAAAATGCATATTTAAAGGAGTTTGAAACAATTTCGTTGATAACTATCCCTAATGGAATAGCAGTATCCATATCTAAGAAAATGTTTTCTTCCAGATCGAAATTTAAACTAACATCGGTCTTGAGACTATATGTCAGGAGGAGATTATTAGCTAATTCTTTTATGTATTGCGAAAAGTCAAGCAAATCAATATTTTTACCTTTGTACAGTTCCTCATGTATAAGAGCAATAGAAAGAACTCTGTCAATACTTTCTTTGAAAGCTTTCGATACTTCCGAATCTGTGATAGTCTTTCTGCCTTTAAACAAATCAGCCTGAAGATCCAGAAGAGATGAAATAACCTGAAGATTGTTCTTGATTCTGTGATGTAATTCCTTCTTACGGGCAATTTCGAAATTTCTGAGAGCTTCTTCAGCTTTTTTGCGTTCGGTTATATCTCTTGAAATGAACGAGAAAGCTGTAAGCTTTCCATTAGTATCAAAAACCGGAGAAAGAGTTATTGAGACATATATTTTCTTTGTGTCCTTTCTTAACCTTAAAGTCTCATATTGGTGAATCTTTTCTCCCTGTTTAATTAATTCTATTAATTTCAGAGTTTCTTTACCTAAATGAGGTGGAGCTAAAATGGATACATGCTTTCCGAGAATTTCTTCCGCGGAATAACCATAAACCCGTTCTGCTCCTTTATTCCAGCTGGTAATAATGCCATCAAGTGACAAAGTTCCTACAGCGTCCAGTGACGATTCCACAATATTTGCCAGAGTCTTAATTCTCTCTTCAACGATTCTAAGGTCTGTTATATCTTGTGTTGTCCCTCTAATCCGGACAGGATTATTTTCCTTATCGAAAACAGTTTCACCTTTAGAATGGGCTATGCGCTCTTCTCCATTGGCCAGAATTATCCTATGATCGGTACTAAAGGATTTTCCGCCTAAAGCTCCTTTAACGACGTTATCAACATAATCTTGATCATCTGAATGTAAGCGACTTAAAAATAAGCCGTAGTTTACTTCAAACTCTTGGGGCTTAAGTCCAAAAATCCGATACATTTCATCAGACCAATGTAATTTACCAGTTACAAAATTCTGCTCCCAATTTCCAATATGAGACATTTCTTGGGCATCAGAAAGAAGTTCTTCTTTTTCTTTCAATGTACTGTAAGCTTTTTCAAGCTCTACGGTACGTTCTTGAACTTTTTCTTCCAATGTTTCATTTGCTATTTTAAGGGCATTTTCTGTATTCTTGAGTTGTGTAATGTCTGTAAAAGTACAAATTATAATGTTAATGCTACCATCAGGGTTTAGCAGAGGTTCGGCACTAGCAAGCGTCCATACCCAATCATCGTGCGAATAACGACGTATGCCAATGACCTGATTCTTTACAGGCTTGCGATTAATCCTGGCGTACTGTACTGGGTGAGACTCAAAACTCAGAGCATTACCATCCTTATCAACAACATCCCACGTATCCCAACTAAGGTCTTGAATCTCTTTATGCTCAAGCTCTTGTTCAGAGACGTTGAAAATTTGCAGAAATGCGGGGTTATGTATTGCAAATTTACCTTCGCCATCAATGAGAAAAACACCGGATTCTAGATCCTGCACCAGTGCCTTAAACCGCAACTCGCTCTCCTTTAATTCTTGTTCAGCCAGTTTGCGCTCCTGTTCAACCTTTCTCCTCTGCAGAACTTGTGTCACAGCCGGCGCGATAGCTTCGAGGTCCTCCTGTTGTTCGTAGCTATAGCCACCTTCACGGTTTGCTACAGCAATTGAACCTATCGTTTTTCCGTCCTGGACAAGAGGAACACCAAGAAACGATGTAATTGGCGGATGCCCGTCAGGCAAGCCTCTGCTGTCTGGGTGTGACTGTGGATCGTTGGTAAAGAAGCTTTTCTCGTTGATTATGACACTGCCATACAAACCATGAACAGCATAATCTCTCGGAAGATTAAGATGCCCTGTCTTATCGTACATACGACACTGATCCCATGCCAGCTCGCTTTTTGCAACATCATGCAGTAGCCCGTCAGAACCCATTTCAATAATAAAACCAAACTCGCTGCCTGTCACTTCCAGGGCTACAGATAGACATACTTCCCCCAGTTCTTCTTCTGTTTTTGCCTGCACTACATTACTGAAGATCCAGTTGATTCCCTCTAGAATACGGTTGTATCTGTGAGTCCGGTGTTTCTCTTGTTTGCGCCCGGTAATGTCGCGATTGATGCCCCGCTTTCCAGCGTAGTGTCCCTTACCGTCATAGATGTGCTGGCACAGGTGACGAATCCATCTTATTTCGCCATTTTTTGTTATAATACGAAACTCGATATCACTATGATGATCCGGTGACGTATCATGCTTATGCTGGAGAAATGCATGCCGATCGTCCGGATGTATTATTTCTTCGAGCAGATCAGGGCTGTCCATGAATTCCGGGACAGTGTGTCCTGTGACCCGCTCGCATGAAGGCGATATGTACAGGAAACGGCCATCAGGACCCAACCAAAATTCCCAGTCAAAGGTTTTATCTGCTACGATATGATATTTTTCCTCGCTCTCTCGAAGTTTTTCTTCAAGCACTTTCTGGTCACTTATATCGAATCCATAAATATTTACACATTTTTCTTCGGGTAAAGGCTGAAACATGGCAAGATATACTTTTTTTCCCACTTTAATTTCCATTTTTTCGAGTCTATTCTGGCAAAGTACTCTTTGCGCAATATCTCCAATATAGGAAGGCAGTTTTTCTCCAATTTCCACACCCCATAGGATTAATAAGGTCTTAGCGGTCTCATTTGAGTAAAGAACAGTACCATTCATTTCAACACTAAGTACAGGATTGGGATTTTTTGCAGGAAAGTGTTTCATGCTAGCTTTCATTTTCCCATATGACTCCATCTCGTTAGTTGCACTATGCCTATCGTTACTAATTGTTGACCCACTCACAATAAAAGATGTTTTTTAATTCAAAAAATTATATAATTAAATTAAATTTAAAACTTTCTATTATAATAAATATCGTTAACCGCGAAAAACAATTGACATAAGTAATTTTCAAAAGAATTTACAGTTTGAGAATAAATATATTTTTCTATACGAAAGTTTAAAATGTTTATTTCATTTGAATACTTCGCTAGCTTGCTGCGGGGATGGAAAACTTCCCCGAGAACCGTTATTAAATAACTTCCTTATATTTTTAGCTACATTTGTACTTGTTTTATCGCTTCAATATCAATATGTGGGCGAAAAGTATTAATTAATTTCTTCATAAAGCAGCTGGCTGTGTGGTCACTTGTATAACTTAGTTTATTCCGGAAATGATGTAAGGAGATAACTTTGGAATAAATCAATATTTAGCCCGCAATTTTTATCTTGATTCCCTTTTTTAATTATAACAGCAAATTAAGATTGAACGTCAACTAGCCAGCAGGAAATAATTCATGACTAATTCAAAGCTATTCGGAAAAATATTGATAGCGACTGATGGGTCTGAAAAAAATAAGTCTGCGGTTGAAGAAGCCGTAAAAATTGCCCGTGCATGTGGGTCCACAGTCTATGCCATCTATGTAATGGACGAGAGCCTCATGAAATCTGCTATTGAAGTTCCAATTGCAGAAAATATATACAAAAGAATTAGAGAAGAAGGAGAAGAAGCAGTCAATTGGGTAAAGGAAACTGCACAGGGTGTAAATCTTGAGACCTTCATACTATCTGGCAGACCAGCTCGTGCAATCACTGAGTTTGCAGAACAAAAAGAAGTTGATCTAATTGTTGTTGGAACTCAGGGAAAAAGTGGAATTGAAAGATTTTTATTAGGCAGCGTTGCCGATGAGGTAATAAGAACTGCTGGTTGCCCGGTACTGACGATAAAAAGTCGAAAATGAGACTCTGTAGAAATCTTCTCTAAACCTGTTTCCATTAGACTCACGTGAACTACTCCTCCCTGAATTTTTTGCCTTTCGGCTCCGTTTCGAAGGAGAAGCTTCCTGGTTCATTCCTTTCTCTTTTGAGAACAAGTCCCCAAGCCCTTCCCATCGTCCCTTGTATTCTAATTTTGTAACAAAGCTACTCCATGCAGAATCACTTATAGCTTGAGCTAAACAATGATTTTTTTGTATACCTTTGACATTCAGAGTTTCCAGAGCAATAGCTTGGTTCTCGCTGATAAGTTTAGAAGAGAATTTGTGCTGGAAATCGTCTCTCGAAGTAATAATTTTTTTGTGGAGTTTTGAAAATAGCAGTCTTGCCTTCTCTCGATTTTTAGAACCTTTAACTTTTCTGCTTACTCTTTTTTGCGGGACTTTCAACCGGTTAAGAGAGTTTTTCAGGTATTTAGGGTTCTCTACTTTCTCTCCTGTAGAAAGTTGTAGAAAGAACTGCAAAATCTTTAATACCAACATTTATTCCTACTTGTAGTAGATTCTGATAATTCCTGTTTTGTAGGCTGTTCTTATCCATCTTCCACAAGAATACTTATATAATAATTTCCAGTGTAGGATCTTGAAATGATTGCTGTTTTCAGAGTACCTTCAACCGCCTGTGAAGAATTGCTTTAACTTCACCAATCTTAGGAAGTTTTACAATACTCTTTTCAAAATCTACTGTATAATGTTGTGGCAGTTGATATGACTGAACAGGATTTTTCTTAGTTCAGGCGCCAGTACATAATTCAAACTGACTGATTTTGATAAGAAGAAATCATTGAATGTTCGAATAAGTTTATTCAAATGAATTTCCTACAATCGGTACTGCTTCTTGAATTTCAGATTTGTAAAAAAAGAATAGTTGCTTGCGAGAAAACGGTTATAGATGGACAAGAAGAAGGGAATGAAACTTATCCCTCATGATAATCGTTTTGGTCGTGGTGTGTGAAATGAGGCTTTAAGATCTGCTCACAAGCAACCGGATTCTTATTACCTATAAGTAATATTTATACTTTGTTGTAGCTAGAATTTTCATTATAACACATACTAGTTTTTTAGGGGCGCAAGTAACGAAATATTATTAAACAGTGCTTTTTTCCCATGATAAAGCTCATATTCTCACATATCCATACTTACTTGAGAGAGAACCTGGGGGCATGAAGGATTATTCTACCGCTCGATGAAAACGAAGCTTTGGAACTGGGACTTACTCTGGTTAATGAGAAGAACGAAACCGAAATCAAAGAAGTCCTTAACTACCTCTTCGAGCTTGCACTGAAATATGCAAAAGAAAAGCAGGAAACCGACACAAAAAGGTTAATTGAATATATGAAAAAGATCGGGAAAGCGGCAGCTGTTGCCAGGCTTGAATCAATTGTTGTCAATGTACTTCTCCTTTTTCCTCAGGTTGCCACAGAAGCATGCAAGCAGAATATGGAAAATGCTCTTGTGAGCATAGCACTCGCATTCGGAGAGATTGGAAAGGTTGCAGCAGAACAAAAAATGGAGACTCCCGCGAAGATCGCAGCTTCCTGCCTTGGCGAGATGGGAAATACCGCAGCTTCGCGAAGAGCCAAAAAGGGAACAATTGCGGTTATTTTCGCTCTTGGAGAGATCGGAAAAAGCGTGACATGGCAAAAGCTGGGTGATGTTGCAAGCAGCACAGTTGTCCTTCTCGAGGAAACCGGAAAAGTTGCTGCAAGTCAGAAGTTTGAGGATGCGGCATTAAATGCCGAGCTGTTGCTGCAGGAGATCGGAACAGGGGCGATTGAAAAAAACCTGAAAGAAACTGCAGACATGAGTGTGCGCTCTATCCAGAATATAGGAAAAACTGCAGATCGTCATGGGCTTGATAAAGCTTTGCTTCAGGCGGCCTATTCACTCGAAGCAATTAAATTTAATGCCGAGGACCGCTATCTGATGAGTGCATCCATAATTGCTGAAGTAGCTCTTCTGGACTTTGAAAGATTGAAAATTGAGAGACTGGAGGATAAGCTGAATAAAATTTCCAGGGGAAAGAAAAGATCACCAGGTACAGGTTTATGAACTGTTACGCTCAGTTTAACGATAATTCATATTGAGTTAATCAGTTTGATATTAAATCGCAATTCCTGTCTTTTTTACAGGGAAAAGAGTTCAGGAAGGATTATTTAGCCTTAAGGTGTGCCTTTTCCCAATATAAATTTTTAGTGGGGTGTTCTGAACGTCTATTTCAAACGAAACCGGGGCAACAGATCTCGGGTTAACTTCAGTTAAGGAAAATGATGAGCTTGGTGTATTACGATCCATAGATTTCCTTACAGAACGAGGAACCGAATACATAAATAGAAAACTTGAGCCCGACGCAAAGAAGACTGTTATCTGCATAAGAGACATAGGTAGCGCGGCTGTCTTTCAAAATATGGAAATTGGGGTATTTTTATCACTTTTTTCTCTTGGAAAGATGGCTGAAATTGCAAGAGAGCAGAAAATGACTGATACCGGTTTAAGCATCCTTTACTCTCTCTGTGCAATCGGTAAAGCGGCGGTTGGGCAAAATATGGAGTCTGCGGTCAGGATTGCAGTCGCATATCTTGGAGAAATTGCGAACTCCGCCTCACTTCAGAAGACGGAGAGAGAGGCGCTTGCTGCGGCACTTGCTATAGGATCCATAGGAAAGGAAACTTTCGGGCAGCAGAGTATCCGGGTCCCGGAAAACGGAGGATTTCTTCCTCTAAATTCATGTATCCTCTTATCTCGACCTTCTGGAAAAGAGGCTATTATCCTCTCCAGAGAATCTCCGGGTATTTTTAGCCTGCTTGTTCAACAGGGAGGAGAAGCTGATTCCCTTCAGGATGTTCCTGTCCTTTTAGAGAGTGAATCTTCTTATACAGGTTTTACCGACTTTGAGAATCTAATCATAAGAGCTGCCAACTCTCTAGAAACAATGATTTTTGAAGGCAAAGAAAAATTTTTAATAAGCCACATGCTTATGACAAAACTTGCCCTTGACACTCTCAATGGATCTGAATATATACACGAAGCCGAATCTCTTGATTGAAAACTTATAAAATTTTAAAGTGCCGTTTGATTCGAATAGCTTTAATTCCGATAACTTTGATTCCGATAACTTTGATTCCGATAACTTTGATTTCGATAACTTTGATTCCGATAACTTTGATTCTGATCGCATTCCAGGAAATCCCCAGATTTCATGAGAACTGTTAAACTGAGAATCGACAGAACTGATTCAAGGGGTTGCATCGGTATAGTACTTAATATGACACTAATTCTAGCTACTGTTAAATGGCTTGAGAAATGCAGGAAACCTTAACATTTAAGGTATATTTTTCAGAATATATATTTCATAATGATTTTTATTCCAATTATTCCTCTTACAAGTTATTATAAAAACAACATTTCTTTTTTGTCAGGTCAACTTTGGTAATTTAAGGAGTTATTGGTCCATGAAAAGGAAACGCACTCAGGCTATTCTCACAATTTTCCTATTTATGCTTTGGACAGCAATTACTCAAGCCGAGGCTGCGGTTGTCACTGTAAATAACAGTGGGGACGGGAATTATGCTTTGATCCAGGAAGCTGTCAATAATGCACATGACGGAGATACAGTCCTTGTAAGCCCTGGTGTGTACAGGGAAAATATAATAGTTAACAGAGAACTTACAATTCTCTCCCATCCAATGCTCTCAGGCAGCCAGACTAACCGCACTTATATTATAGGTACAGTTTCTGACAATGCGGTCTTCACTATCAGCTCAGACAATGTGACAATAAACGGTTTTCATATTGCAGGAGATCCTTTCGGAAAGGATATGTCTCAGGAGGTCGGGCTTTACCTTGAAGGCGTACGAAACTGCTCCTTAAGTAACAATACGCTGATGATGACTGATCAGGGGATTGTTCTCAAGAGTTCTCAGGGCAACTATCTTAATAGAAACCTTGTAAGCCTCGGGAACGAGGGGATTGTTCTTGATAGTTCAGGGGAGAATGTACTGTCAAACAACTGGGTAGTGAAAAATAATCAGGGAATTTCGCTGGATAATTCCTTAAACAATACTCTTGTTAACAATACAGCAGGTTCAAACGGAGTGGGCATTCTCCTGAAAATGTCTCAGGGAAATAAGCTTGCTTATAATCTCATTTTGAAAAACGAGTATGGGGTTCTTGGCCAGGCAGCAAGATCCAATATTTTAACCAACAACAATCTCTACCTTAACGGCATTGGCGCGGATCTCAGGGGTTCATCAAACAATTCATTCTATGAAAATGAATTTATTAACTTTCTGAATGCCGCAGACGAAGGAACTAATATATGGAACAGCAGTTCGGCAGGTAATTTCTGGAATGATCATACAGGGACAGATGCCGATGGAAATGGTATAATCGATAGTCATTATGTCATTAATCGTACCACTGGAGTTGTTGATTATATGCCTATGGTAAACAGGATTTCTTCGGGCAGCAGCTCCGAAGCTTTGGGCACTAATGGCAATATTTTATTGGCCCTATTTGAAAAAAAGTATCCTGAGAACTCAACGAGTAACCGCGAAAAAGGAGTTGTTATTGAGACAACCGAACTTGGACAGATAAATAAATTCCTTGAGGAAGGCCCTGTCTTTTTGAAACTTGGAGCTGAATGGTGTGGAGCTTGCCAATCCATGGAACCTGTTCTCGATGAGCTGGCTTCCAGGTACGGAGATAAAGCAACAATGATGTCCATAAATATAAACAAAAATCCTCAACTTGCGACTTATTTTAATGTTGGCTATATTCCAGACTCTTCCATGATTGTGGGTATTGAAAATGGAACATATGTTTACATGCAACTGGATGGAAATATTACCACAGACAGAGTAAAGGCAAGAATTGTTGGACTTGAGGACAAAAAAGTTTACGAAAAAGTTCTGGAAAATGCCCTTGCCTATGAAGAAAAAGGCAAAGCGGAATAAAAGAGTCCTTTTGATTGGTACGTAACTTCGACTGAATTCAAAATTTACTTTCTGAAAAACAGAAACTCTTTTTTGAATGAACTGCTTCGGTTACAAAATAGTAACACTAATAACCTCGTAACTTCATAGAGTAAGCCAGACTCTATTTCCTGCGCAGCCCGTACGTATATCTTACGCAATAATCTGAAATTAAAATATGTGATGAAACATACAGGCAAGAATTATAAAACCTGCGGGAAAAAATTGAAGCTTAATATGTTCTATCAATACTAACGGATACTACCAATAACAGATGCTACCAATAATGGATGCTACCAATAACGGATGCTACCAATAACGGATGCTACCAATAAAGAGGGATACTAACAATAAAAAGGGGCAAAAAGAATGATTACATTAAATGAAGCAGAGGCAGTTGAAGTAAGTTTATCTGCAGTTGACGAGGGAGATGAAAGCAGAGCTTTCCAGGCCCTTGACTCCCTTACAGGAATTGCGGCGGATTTCCTTTCTGAGAATGAAGAGGCAGATGCCGAGAGAGTTATCCTATCAATTGAGAGTGGCGCACAGGCAGCTGCAGAGAGAGAGATGGAGCTTGTTACAATCAATTCTATCCTGTCCCTCGGGAAACTGGCAAGGAAAGCAGCAGACAAGGGACTTGAGTCTGCCCTGGGCAAGGCCTTCATAGCAATAGGAAAACTGGGAAAAGATGCAGCTGCACATTCGCTTGAAGCCGGTTCAAAGGTCGCTGCTACAACCCTAATGGAGATATGGAACTTCTTCCCAGAACAGTGGGATCAGGAAAAAGTAATTGCCTTTTCTCTGCTCTTTAAAGAGCTCGGAACCTCTGCTGCCAGAAACGGTATGGAGGACGTTGTGCTCAGTGCGGTAACCGGTCTGGGAGAGATCGGGAAAAAGGTTGCAGCAAAAAGCCTTGAACTTGAAACTGTAAGCAGCCTGCTTTTGCTTGAGGAAATAGGTAAGCTTGCGGCAGAGAGTTACTTTGATGAAGCTCTGAGTTCAACAGCGCTTTCCATAGAAGAGATCGGAAAACTATCTGTAAAAAAGAAGCTTGATGCCGCAGTTTTGCAGTGCCAGTGGGCTCTTGAGACTCTGCGAGTCCAGGCCGAAGAAAAGGTTCTAAATAACTCTTCAATCGTGGCGGAAGTGGCTCTGGATAATTTTAAAGATATCAGCTATACGGATTCCGAGGAAAAAGTGGAGAAGTTCCAGGTAATAAAGACTCTTCAGAAAAAAATCCAATCTAATATGGGAATTCAGGAGTAAGAGATACTCTAACGCAGCTGTTTAGATAACGCAGCTGTTTATTTAGCCCATCTGCTCATCCAAGCAGAATATTTACATAATAAACTTTTCGTTCTTGTAGATGCCCTGGTTTTAATCTGGCTTTAAATTTTTTACTAATTTTTACTTTTGACCTGCTCCTAGATTTCGATTTTTTGTGAGATTTTTGGATTCTGTAGCATAAAATGGGAAAATTAATATCCTGTGTAGCTCCATTTCCGGAGCTGGCCGGCCAGGAAACAGTAAAAAGTAAAAGCAGCAAGAAAACAATGCTTGAGATTGCTTTTGCCTTCAAGACGATTGGGAAAAGCTCGCAATAAAGATATGATTATTTCCTTTCTAGCTGGTGGGGAATTTTATCAAGAAGATTGGAAACGAGGCTCCAAGGAACGGAACAGAATAAAAAGAAGTGATTTTAATTCGGGCTTTCTTGAAGGAAACCTATACATGTTCCAGAGTCTCAAAAAATAACCTGGAAACTGCCAATCAGGAATTATCTTTTCTTATAAGGAAGATTGGAAAGTTTTCCAAAGAGACAGGTCGTCTAAAGAGGTAGGTTTTCTAAAAAGACAGGTTTTCTAAAAAGACAGGTTTTCTAAAGAGACAGGTTTTCTAAAGAGACAGGTTTTCTAAAGAAGCAGGTCCTGGTAAAGCTAAATAAGTGCCCGAATACTCTTTGAAAGTTTCTAACTTCTTTGAAACCATAAGGTTTAAATAAATTATCAAAGTATTTCTCTAAAGCAAATTATTGCTTTCTTGATAAGTGCTTGAGGTTTCAAAGTGAAGTGTTATAAGAGCCATTTAGATTTGGACTGCACTTAGCATACAATACTCTGCACTTAGCATACAACACAGTTGTTCAGGTAGGAGGAAGGTAAGGAGTAGAACCCTTCCTCTACCTCGAAGGTTGGTTTTACTCACGCAGGAGAATATGCCAGAAATCCGGCGTGAGTTTTTACTCATATGATATATATTATGCATGAAATGTATTTAACTCTTTCTATTTTATACATCTGTTGAGTTCTCAGTTCAGTTTTTATTTTAATCCCAATTTTAATTTCAGTTTCTGTCAAGTAAACATATAAATAAAGTATAATTTGAAATAGTAATCTTGAAGTTCCCGATATATTTTGAAAAATATAGGAAGACTAATATCTGAGTAAACCTATATAAATACTTAAATTTTTAAAATCCGAGAATTTTAAACGAATTTTACTGGAAAGGGGCTTTAATATGTTCTCACTGAATGAACAAAAGGCTATTGAACTTGGAGAATCTGGAGAACGAGCAATAAGAGAACAGAATGAATATGATGCACTCCAATATGCTGGGTACCTCCGGGAATTAGGGCATGAGTTACTTGAAAATGATCTCGAGAATGATTTAAAGAGAGTCATTATCTCACTCAGAAACATTGGTAACAAAGCTGTCCAGAAAAAGATGGATAATATTGCGTCCACAGCTCTTAATGAACTTAAATCTCTTTCTGAAATTGCACTCGATAAGAATTTCTCAAACGCGATGTGGTCTTTTTCAAAAGCTGCACAGGAGATCGGAAAAGGAGCAGTACAGGTCGAAATGCTCGAACCTGCAAAACTTGCGATCGACACGCTTAAAATGATAGGGATGGGCGCAGTTGAGAAGAAAATGGAAGTTGTAACTCTTTGGACAACCATGTCACTTGAGGAAATGGCTTATCTTGCAAATAAGCAGCAACTTGAAGATTTCACTAAGGAAGCAAAAGAAGCTAGAGAAGAAATTATAGAATACTCCGAAGCCTCAGGGTTTGTTACAAAGGAACAGATTGAAAAATACCCACAGCTTATCGCCCAAACTGTAAGTCAATTCTCAGAGCTTCAGAACCTTCAGCCTGCAGGTTATGAGGCCAGGCCCAATGAGGAATTCACAGAAGAGGAATTCTTTGAGGAAGAGGGAGAGGAGCAGGAGCCTGAAACTGAGGCTGCCAAAAAGGAAAAGTGAGCCTGGTAATCAGGAAAAATTAGCCTGATAACTAGAAAAATGATACTGGTTTAGGAATAATTTTTCCGGGAAAATTTCTGGCTGCTTACACAGCCGGCTGTCTTTTTTTATAATTTTTGGAAATCTCCAGAAAACTTTCTATTATTTTCAGACCATTGGGAGTAAGTACGGATTCGGGGTGGAACTGCAAGCCATAGATTGGATACTTTACATGCTCCACTGCCATAATGCTCCCGTCCTCAGCCCTGGCAGTAACTTTTATCCCGGGCGCAGGCTCCCCAATCTCAAGTGAATGATAACGGCCTGCTTCGAATGGGCCTTCAAAAGCTGAAAACAATGCAGAGTCATCATGCAGAATCTTCGAACTTTTTCCATGCACTGGGCCGACCTTGCTTCTTCGTACGACTCCGCCGAAAGCCACATTGATTGCCTGGTGTCCGAGGCAGACTCCAAGAAGGGGAATTTCCCTGCCCATTTCCCTGATTATGTCCAGGCAATTTCCGATATCCCTGGGGTCTGAAGGATTCCCTGGGCCTGGCGAAATAACCAGAGCATCAGGTTTAATCTCCCTGAGTTCTTCCAGGGAAACCGTATTGGGAAGTACCAGAGTATCTTTTTCGAAATAAGAGATATAATCTACAAGATTCCATACAAAGGAATCCTTGTTGTTTATGAAAACCACCTTCACCTGAAAACACCTCCTGAACTTATCATTTTTAGTTTGTTTTCCCCTTGTTTCTCTCCTTTAACCTTCCCTTTCCTGAAAAGCCCGTTTCCTTGAGTTCTTTTCTGTAAAACGTCCCTGCCTGAACTTCTTTTCATAAATTTCACCCCAAGATCGCTTGACAAATTATTTTAAAGTTCTCTTTCGATTGCCGCAAGCATTGCTCCCATCTTACGTTCGGTTTCCCTGAATTCATAACCAGGATCAGAATCAGCTACGATTCCAGCTCCAGCCTGCACTGATGCTTTCTTGCCCTGTACAATAATGGTTCGAATTACGATTGCAAAATCAGCGTCTCCATTCCAGCTGTAATACCCGACTCCCCCTCCATAGATCCCTCGCGGGGAAGCCTCAAGTTCGGAAATAATTTCCATGGCACGGATTTTCGGAGCTCCTGAGAGAGTTCCTGCCGGAAATATTGCCCTGAAAGCATCGAACTGGTCACATTCCGGTCTCAGAGTGCCTATAACCTTACTTTCGATGTGCTGGACATGGGAATATTTCAGGACTTTCATGAATTCGGAAACCTTCACCGAGCCACTTTCCGTAACCATTCTTACATCGTTTCTCCCAAGATCGACAAGCATCACGTGTTCAGCCCTTTCTTTTTCATCATGCATCATGTGTGCAGCAAAGGCTTCATCTTCAGCTTCGGTTTTTCCACGGGGGCAGGTACCTGCAATCGGGTTTGTAATTAGAGTCCTTTCATGGACAGTCAGCAGAGTTTCAGGGCTTGCCCCGACAATTGCCAGGTCTCCAAATTCAAAGATGTACATATAAGGGCTTGGATTAATTGCCCTAAGCTGCATATAAAGTTCAAAAGGCGACTGTTCGAGCGTAAACTCGCATTTCCTGGAAAGGACTGCCTGAAAGATATCTCCTGCAAAAATATGCTCTTTCGCCTGGACTACCGAGTCCTCAAACTTCTGTTTTCCGGCATTGCAGTCCGAAACAGGTAAGCCTGGAAAGATTGATCCGCCTGGTATTGCACTTTCTGCTGAGTCTCCTAAAAGTGCAGCTTCCTTGAGTATGGTATATAGCTTTTCGGCTTCCTGAAGGGCTTTTTCATAGATTTCTCCAGCATCCGAACCCGGACTTACGAAAGGAGTGACTACGATATATATCTCTTCAGTTATATGGTCAAAAACAAAAGTTTTCGAAACCATCAGGTACTGAAGTTCCGGAATTTCGGATTCAAAGCCTTTTTTGACCCCTAACCAGCTATCGTAAATAGCATCATAAGCTGTATAACCTATGGCCCCGCCCAGGAAAGTCTGTCTGTCAAAACGTTTCGCATTCAGGAGTCCCATCCCGTTTGCAGGAGGAAAAACCAGGCGAAGGGCATCGAAACCATCTTTCCCCTGAGGAATTGGAGCCGTGAATTTTAAGTTTCCCAGTTCTGAGTTTTCTTTCTCCGGATTCTCCTCCTCTATGGTTTCACACCCACAGGCATCTTTGATTTTCGACCTGACTTCTTCAAAAAAAGGAGAAGCATTTGGGTTAAGGAGTTCAAGAGAGATTTTCCTGTCACCTATCTTAACTACGGCATCAGGATCATTTCCAACAAAGGAATATCTTGCCTTAGTTTCCTGTTTTTCCACTGATTCCAGCAGGTACGAATAACCCGAGGTCCCTGAAGCCCGCAGAGTGCGGTAAAGTTCAAGAGGAGAACATGTTAAATTATCGATTCTTGCAAGGAGCTGGATAAAGCCTGGCTGGCTTACTCCTGAAACAAGTTTTTTGAATTCTTCTTTTCCAAGGTCAAAGGAAAGCATTGGCACACCTCACTTCTTCAATAAAACTTTTGATTTTTACGGCATCTTTTTTCCCGCAGGTCTCAACCCCGGATGCCGTGTCCACAGCATAAGGCGAAACAGCCCTGATCGCTTCCCGCACGTTTTCAGGCTTGAGCCCGCCTGCAAGGATAAGGGGAAGTCGCGTTTCTTCTGAGATTCTCCTGCTCAGAGTCCAGTCGTGCACACAGCCTGTACCTCCGGGCTTTTCAGACCTTGCCGTATCAAGCAGAATGGAATCTACAATGTCGGCTTCTTCCAGAAGACTGACCTCTTCAAGCAGGCTTGGGACAGAAGCAGGATTTCCGGAACCTTCGTTTGAAGCATCTACCTGTGCAGGTACGGACAGAGTTTTTATGATAGGGGTACCCGTTTTTTCTTTTATTATTTCAAGTTCGAGAAGGGGTAGTCTGGAGTGGATCTGCACAATATCGGGTTTTATTTTTTTAATCAGACCTACGGCAGTATCCGCGTTTTCAGGCATGATAACCAGTACGGAATTCATGGTTTCAGGGACTCTGGACACGAGGTAGGCAGCAGTATCGGAATCAAGCTTTCTTGGGCTCTCGACAGGAACTTCCGTAATAAACCCAACTGCATCGGCTCCGTAAAAAGCTGCGAGTTCTATTTCTTCAGGGCTGCGGATTCCACAAATCTTTATTCTCGTTTTCATTTTCGCTGTCATGCCCTCTCTCCCGAGGCCGGGCTTAATATTGAAGTTCTTGAGCGCATTGACATGCTTTTTCCCGAAAGACTTCCCTTGTTTTTCTGTCTGTAAAACTCTGAAGTAAAAGTCTTGAACTGGTTGAATTTAACCATAACCTTCCCACTGTCAATGGCATCCTCGGCAATAGGAATTGCTTGCCGGATAGAACCTACTATCCCACCTACATAAAGGGCGGCAGCAGCATTCATGACTACGATGTCTCTTTTCGGTCCTTTCTGGCCCTTAAATATGCACAGCAGATCCCTTGCATTTTCTTTTGGAGTGCCGCCCGTTATATTCTCAGGATTTGCCCGCAGCATGCCAAGATCTTCCGGAGTCAACGTATAGGTTGAAACCCTGCCGTCTTTTAACTCCGCAACATAGGTTTCACCCGTATTTGTGATCTCATCCATTCCATCCCCATGCACAACAAGAGCATGTTCTGTTCCGAGTTCCGCAAGGGCATAAGCTATCGGCTCACAGAGCTTTTTGTCATATACCCCTATGACCTGACCTTTAGCGCCTGCTGGGTTTGTTAAAGGCCCCAGAATATTGAAAACTGTACGGACTCCGAGTTTTTTCCTGACACCTGCAACCCTTTTCATAGCCGGATGGAATACCGGTGCAAATAAGAATCCTATGCCTACCTCTTCGATTGTTTGCCTGACAGCTTCGGGCTCCAGGTCAATTTTAATTCCCAGGGATTCAAGCACATCCGAACTTCCTGACATTGAGGTTGCAGCCCGATTTCCATGTTTGGCTACAGGAACGCCTGCGGCTGCAGTCACTATTGCTGCTGCGGTTGATATATTAATGGTATTAAGGCCATCCCCTCCTGTTCCACATGTGTCAACAAGCCTGAAAGTTGTTTGGGGACGAATTGTGTTTCCAGCTTTTTTCATTCCCCTTACAAAGCCCGCAATTTCTTCGGGTTTCTCTCCTTTTGCCCTCAGAGCAAGCAGAAATCTCCCAATCTCTTCATCCTTTGCAGTACTTAGAATTTTACCTACAGCAGCTTCAGCTTCTTCGGGGCTCAGATCAAGACCTTTTTCCAGCTTTTCAATATATGTCTCCATTTCTCCTGCCTCCTCTCAATTCCTGATTTTCCCTTCCTTTATCTGCTTCAAAACCTTCTCAATTGCTCACTTTCTTGATTTCCAAAATTTGACTTCCAATATTTTCCTTTAGCTGGCTCTTTTTATACCGGATTTAAGCTCTTTTGCAAGGTTTTCTATCCTTGTCTCTACATCTGTTCCTTCATCAATAATTTTGACAAAAGCTGACCCGACTATAACGGCATCTGCTCCTTCTTTCATAACTTCCTCGGCCTGTTTTCCCGTGGATATTCCAAATCCTACAGCCTTTGGAAGTCCTGTTTCTACTCTGGAAAGAAGCTCTCTGGTTGATGACGAGACATCTGCCCTGGCTCCAGTGACTCCAAGTCTTGATACGAGGTAAAGAAAACCTGAACCTCTTTCCAGGATTTTCTGGATTCTTTCTTCTGTTGTTGTAGGCGCAATCAGAAAGATCAGATCAATTCCATTCTTTTCGCAGCTATTTTTCAGGTCAGCAGCTTCTTCTACTGGAATATCGGGAACTATCAGTCCACTTATTCCAGCTTCAGCAGCTTTTTCTACAAACTTTTCCACTCCATACTTGAATACAGGGTTGTAATAAGTCATGCAAACAAGAGGAATTCGGACATCAAGGGCTTTAACAAGCTCAAAATAACGCTGAGTGTCCATACCGGCTGCAAGTGACCTCTGGCCTGCCACCTGAATTGTTGGACCATCTGCTACAGGATCTGAAAAGGGGAAACCAAGCTCAATGATATCTGCGCCTCCGCTTACCAGAGCCTTTACAATCTCCCCGGTTTTTTCTGCAGACGGGTCTCCTGCCATTACGTAACAGATTAGAGCACCCTCCTTTTTCTCCCTGAGTTCGGAGAATTTTTCGGAGATTTTTTGTCTTGCCATCTTAGATCCCTCCTCTGAGGCTCAGAACAGTTTCCAGATCTTTATCGCCTCTTCCAGATACGTTTACAACCACTACTTCTCCCAATTCTCCGGCTTCAGAGGCTTTTTTCAAGTAAGCAAGAGCATGAGAAGATTCTAGTGCAGGAATTATTCCTTCAAGCCTGCTCAATTCATGGAAAGCGTCAAGGGCTTCATCATCAGTTGCATATCTGGATGTAACTCTGCCACTTTCGGACAGATAAGCAAGTTCAGGCCCTACTCCTGAGTAGTCAAGTCCTGCAGAAACGGACTCTGATTCAAGAATTTGCCCGTTTTTATCCTGAAGTATCTTTGTTCTTGCTCCGTGTAAGATTCCCTCTTCTCCTGCACAGAGACAAGCTGAGTGAAGCGCTGCTTTTTCTGTGCATTTCAGGGCTTTTCCTCCGGCTTCGACAGCAATCAGTTTTACTTCTTTATTCTCTACAAAGGGGTGGAAGATTCCCATTGCATTGCTTCCGCCGCCTACACAGGCAATAATCGAATCAGGCATACGCCCTTCCTTTCGCAAAATCTGTTCCTTTACTTCTCGCCCTATAACGCTCTGGAAATCTCTTACTATCATAGGATAGGGATGGGGCCCCATAACCGTGCCTATGAGGTAATGAGTGTTTTCAATGTTCGTGACCCAATCCCTGAAAGCCTCATTAATGGCATCCTTAAGAGTTTTTGATCCGGTTTCAACGGGTATTACTTTGGTGCCCATGAGTTCCATGCGGTATGCATTCATCTGCTGCCGTTTTACATCTTTGGCGCCCATGTACACAACTGTATCAAACCCGAGATTTGCACCTGCCATAGCTGTTGCAGTTCCATGCTGTCCTGCACCGGTTTCGGCAATCAGCCTGGTTTTCCCCATGTGTTTTGCAAGCAGGGCCTGCCCAATAACATTGTTTAACTTGTGAGCTCCTCCGTGCACAAGGTCTTCTCTTTTGAGGTAAATCTTTGACCCATACTTTTTACTCAGGTTTCTGGCAAAATAAAGAGGAGTTTCCCTGCCTGCAAAATCCCGCAGGTAATGGTCAAGTTCGGCAAGGAATTCAGGGTCATTTTTATACCGTTCATACCCCTCTTCCAGCTCTTCTAAGGCCGGCATGAGGACTTCTGGTACGTACTGTCCCCCATATCTTCCGTATTTTCCTTTTACCGTGCCTGTCTGCCCGTTTTTCAAATTCTTCTGCGAACCTGCGAGTTCATTTGAGTATGAGTCCTTCGCAGGAAATTCTGAAGCTTTAGTTTCTGTCAATTCAATTACTCCCTTGTCTTTTTGATGAATCCTGTAGCATAATTTTGATATCGCGTTTGGAAGCGTAGTTTTTGATATTGTCATTGAAGCAAAATTTAATTCTGAATGTTTTTTGAGTAAATTTTGAATAAACTTTGAATGAACTTTGAATGAACTTTGAACAAATTCAAAGTGATTTTTAACAAATTCAAAGTGATTTTGAATGGATTTTCCACCCTGTCCAGTCAGGCTGAAAGCTCCGAAAAATCTGGAAAAACAGTTATTGACGCCAACCAGCGCCCTGGACGAATTCTTTCGTTTTATCAAAAACAGAAGCATTTTTCATAAGTGCAGAACCTATCAGTACGGCATCCGCGCCTGCCTGGATTACCCGTCTGACATCCTGTACGCTGTTCATTCCGCTTTCGCTTATTATCAGATGCCTGGTTCCGTGATCAAGGTCGCATTCCCGGATAATAGGGGCCAGCTCTTCTGTGGTTCCGAGGTTGATTTCAAGGGTTTCAAGGTCTCTGTTATTAATTCCTATTACTCTTGTATCAGTTTCCAGGGCCAAATCAAGCTCTTTCCTGTTGTGAACCTCTACCAGAGGCTCAACTCCCGTTTTAAGGGCAAGATCGACAAAAGTCCCGAGTTCTTCTCCGATTATTCCTGCAATCAGGAGTACAAGATCACTTTGAGCTTCTTCAAGCTGCAACCTGTCAATAATAAAGTCTTTCCTCAGGACAGGCAAGCAGACTTTATTTCTAACTGAGTCCAGGTTTTCGAGTGATCCTCTGAATACTCCAGGCTCGGTCAGGACTGAAATTGCAACAGCTCCGGCTTCTTCCATCTCCCATGCAAGCTCGGCGGCCGTTGCAGGCGAAATATCCCTGAAAGTCCTCCCTGGCGATGCGGGCTTGACCTCTGCAATTACAGGCACCCTACCGTCGGCTTTTGCAGCTACCACTGCCGAGATAAAGTCCCTTTTCTCAAATCCCATTTTCTGGCTTTCACTGGAGATCTGCGGCCCCAGGGCCTGGACACGGGTTTTTGTTGTGTTGAGGATGTGGAGAATTGAAGCGTGCATATTTTATCACTATAGTATAGTTTTGTACATCAACGTCTAATGACGTACTTTATATAAAAAGGTTTTGGATATGGAGGCTTTGCATGTAAAGTACCAAAAATGACAGACTTTAGGTGCAGAATTTGGACTTTAGGTGCAAGATGAAAATCAAGGAAAAAAACGAGTTTAAAACATCTCTGAAATACCAAAATCAATTTGTAAAAATAATAACAAGATTATTCAACAAATGTCTTCATCGTGTAAGTTCTCAGATAAAAAAATAGTAAGTTGTTAAATCATTTATGTGACTTAACAATGTATGTGTATATGATGATAATTGCCCCCAACTCAAAGAAGAAAATTATAGCTTCTTGTAAATTAGCGTTTAGATAGAATCCTTCTATTAGGAATCCCACGATGTGAAGCTCTTTTAATGTTAATATCATGTTTGATAGATACTTAATTTGTCTTTCCAATCTTTTCTGATTGGTTTTCTGTCTTCTTTCAGTACGGTCGATAAAGTATCCACTAATAAAAACTAGAGTGCCATCAAAATTATATACTATAAAAATGTATATAATATTAGATTATTGACGATGTACTCTAGTTCCTTAGGAGTACTATATCGTTTTTCTTGGGGGCGGCAGTTGTAGGAGCTTCCATCCCCAAATACTAATTAATTTTTGTAATTACATAATAATACCTTCTTTTTTAAATTATATATTATATTATAATTAATATTTAAAAACCTTTGGGATGATTTAGCACGAAAGTGGATTTTATGTACCCAAGATATGTTTGTATATAGATTAACATTGTTATTCTTGTTTACATATTTCTATAAAAATACGCGCGTAAAAGGGAAATATATTGCAAAATATATACTTATTTGAACCAAATGAGAATATTGTACAATTTATTTTGAGAACTGATAAGCAGCTAATAAGAAAAGATAAGAATAAATGAGAAACGTCATTACAAGATGAAAAATTTAATTGGCACATATATGATGATTACGTTTAAAAGAAGTCACCTTTAATCTTCTTTATAAAACCTTTCTACCCCTCCATTATTATTTTCGATATGGACTTTTAACAATAATGTATCTTTGTCATCCTCCTGCTGTCTAAATACTAAACTAGATCCATCATCAAAAAATACTGTTATCTCATTCTCTCCATTTTGGCCTTCAACCTCTTTCCATGTTCCTTTATAGTTCTCCACTCCTCCAGTGTGGTAAAAAGCGGTTCCATCCGATGATAACGTTACGTATTCTTGATCTTCCCCACTGCGAACATATTTATTTTCTGTTGAAGCACAGCCAGAAGAAAATATTACAATAAGTACCAAAATAATAATTAGTTTCCTCATTAAAACACCAAGGAAGAGAATGATGGTTTAAAGATTTATTTATTGTGTTTTTAGACACTGTAACGTCTTCGTCTGTTCTCAATTCACAGATATAAGTACAGGAACTCCAACTAAATGGAAATGGACTTTTGGAGATGGAACTACTTCAAGTAAGCAGAATCCAGTCCATAAGTATTCCAAAGCAGGGAGTTATACTGTTAAGTTAACAGTAACGAATGCTGCTGGAAGTAACACTAGAACTATTTCTAATGATATTACAGTAAAAGGTAAGTAATAATGATGAGGAGTAACTAATGAAAATAGGCAAGGTATAAAAGGCATTCAAATTTATCGAATATAATCCTTTTAACCTTGCTTTAGATTTTTGAGAACCTTTTTACTTTCTATTTTACACCTGTTACTCGTTTATCTCCAGGCAACACTTCAAGCCCAGACTGTCTGAGGTCCTAAAAGCAAACTTTTTTTATAGGTTCAGGTGCTCATATCTGCCTAGATAAATAATTAATGAATTAATGTACCACAAAAAAGACAAAGCTGAATTATTGCCGGTTTTTTCCTGGGTTCAATTCGAAAGATGTTGTTCTTACTGTAACATTTCAATATGCATTATTGAGTCTTTGGATATGTTCTAAGCGTCAGATAAATTCTGCGGAGTTTCACTCTTATGTGGGTAGAAAGTCATTTGAAAATCTCCTATAACCCTCAGTATAATTTATTTAGTAAAAATAATTACAGAATTTGTTACATAAAATCAATGAGTAGTGTCACAGCACACAAGAGGATTTTCCTTGAGTGCCATGGCGAACATTATATATATCTTAACCCGAAGTATGCTCCAGATTGAGGTGCAGTCGTGGAAACAAAGACCATTAAAATTAGTGCCGAGCTATACGAAGCGCTCGATTTTTGCAGAGACCGAAATAGTGACAGTGCCTGGGAGTCAAGGAGCACTATAATTAGAAAACTATTAGCTCGATACGATGATAGCTGCCAGCTTATACATGAAGACGGTAGCTACTGGTTCGTCATTAACGGCAGGAAACGAAGTTTCCCGGAGCTCTCGCATACTACGGAAAATGTGAGAATCACGCAGGGGCTTCATGACAGACTCAATGAAGCGAAAATCCACCCTGATGAGACAATAAATACTGTTTTGCAACGTTTGTTGTTTTCGTACTATGGCAACAAACTGGTTTGCCGTATTAATATAAAATCCGCTAGCGACAAGGACAGCCAGAATTTAATATCTTTCATGCATGAAGTCCTGCTGACAGAACCAAAATTTAATAATGCCCTGTTTGTCGAAATTGTAAATGTAGAAAATTATCCGGAAACAATGGGTAAATACGAAAAAAGCATGTTGCCGCTATCGATATTGTATGATTTTGAAGACCATGAGGTGTGGCGCATGGAAGGAAAGCATGATTTATATGAGGTAAGAAGAAATTTAGAGTCCGTTATCGATTCGTTAGAAGAGTTTATTGATTGACGTGCAGCTGGAGCTTGCAAACAGACGTGGGATATATTCGCGCCCTCGCTCTCTAGCTTTCATCCCTGCGCAAGTTACCAGGTATTCGACTGAAATAGAGTAACTTTCAAATTTTATTAAGTAAATGGATGTGCCCAATTTTCATATTGGGTCAATGGTCTGTTTCCATTCTCAGTTTTTAGCGACAATTTTTGCTATGTGTAAAAAAAGGTGTTATGGAGATATTCAGATTTTCAACAGATCTCCGTTTATACGCAGCCACTCTTTCCGACCTTCATAATCAGGCAGGATTTTTTGAACCTCGTTCCAGAAAGCTTTTGAGTGGTTTTTATGTTTTGTGTGGCAGAGTTCGTGGACGACTACGTAGTCAATTATAGACGTTTTAGCCATAACGACCCGCCAGTTAAACCTTAACTGGTTTGTTTTTGAGCAGTTTCCCCACTTGTTTTTGAGGGACTGTACTTTTATGAGAGAAGGCTTCACTTCAAAATATACCAGATATTTTTTAGCTCTCTGGTTCAGGACTTTTTCTGCTTTTTGACGATAGAAATCGATAAATAAAGGCTGAATAATGCGCGGATAATCAAGTTCGGGAATACTTGCAGGTACATGAGCTATGAATTTGCTGTGGGTAAAGGTCAGGGACGGGACTATTTCTTCATTTACCTGCACTACTTTTAGCCTGTAGCGCTTTCCTTTGTAAAGGAACTTCTCTCCGCTTACGAATTCTTTTCTGGTTTCGTTTCTTATAACCTCGTTCATTTTGTCGAGGCTGGTTATGATCCAGTTAGTTTTCCGCTGGAGGTTTGCAGCAACTTCAGCTTTGCTCAGATTGGCAGGGGCTTTGACAGTAAAGCCGGAATCCAGATCAATTACCAGTTCAATGGTTTTCTGCCTGGAAGAATAAATTAAACGGTAATCAATGAGAGTATTCCCTATCCTTATCTGTTCCATTACCTATCCCATTTTCTATCCCACTTTTTATCCCACTTTTTCACTTTTACAGCAAGTTTCTTACAACAAGTTTCTTCCAGCAAATTTCCTTACAGCAAATTTCCAGCAAGATTGAGGATATTACGGCTTTCTCGTTCAGCTGTTTCAACGTCAAATCCAATTTTATACAATTTTCTCTTGATCTTTTTATGCATTATTTTCTGCTGTTCGGGTTTTTGTTTCCAGTCAATTACGGCAAGTTCTTTTAACGCTGAGAAAAGTGATAAGGACGCATCTGAGAGGTTTTTATCTTCCTCTTCTGTAAGATACATAGAGGCTTTTCCGGCTCCGGCCTGAAACTGGATATAAGCAGCCCTGACCATCTGGAAGACTGCAAATTCTTCCATGCTCATGCCGTGTTTTCTTGCAACAGAACCAACGTCAAGCTCACCCTTAATCTTATCCAGTTCGGTCAGGTAATTTGCGGTGGAAATTATTTCCTGTTCATGCTCTGCGATCAGTTTTTCAAGCTTCTCGCGAAGAGAAGTGTAGTAAATGGGATTTGTATTATTAAGATTGCTGATCGTGGTCTTTATCCTGTGCTGGATAAGGCTTGCTTTTGCTTCCGGCGAGGACTTTTTGTTGACAATGTCATTGAACTCGGAAGAATAAATGGAAGCAGGCTCATGGAAAACCTTGATGCCGTTTGATTCGAGATACTCATGAATTAACGCTTTGGCTTTGGGGACAGCTTCAAACACGCTGGGAGCTTTAATGCTGTAGTTTGTCCGCATTGCGTTGTAGATCCTGCCGTAGAGGTAAATGTCCGGCCTGAAACGGTTTGCTTCGGGGTTTGGGATTATGTTGTTTACAAGCGCGAGGAATTCCTTAAAAGCCCTTTCAAACCTGATCCGTGTGTCTTCGGCTTTCAGAACATCAAGCACGCACCTGTCCACATATTCGGCTGAATCATAAGTTGTGTGCACGTCTTTAAAGAACCTTTTTACTTTGTTTGCCGCCTGCTCAGCCTTCGGAACGTCGTCCATCAGATGTTCGAGATAGCCTGCAATGTCTCCGTCGTTGAAGATCTCAAGGGCTTCTTTGAGCCGCTTTGAAATCCCACAGTAGTCAATAATAAGGCCACAGGTTTTGTTTTCGGTGTAAGGACGGTTAACCCTTGCAACTGCCTGCATAAGGTTGTGCTCTTTGAGCGGCTTGTCAAGGTACATTACCTGCTCGATTGGAGCATCAAATCCGGTTAGAAGCATGTCGCAGACGATGAGGAAAGCCAGGTGATTCTCTTCGTCAAACGGTTTTTTGAACTTTTCAATTATCTGTCTCTGCTGGGATTTTGTTTTGTAGTACTTCCTGATTTCAGCTTTGGGGTCGTCTTTTGGGCTTGAGGAAATAATAATTTCCGATTCAGGAGCCCCAAGTTCGTCCAGTATTTGCTTGTAGGTCACGGCTGCATCCCTTGAAGGGGTAACGATCTGAGCCTTGAAACCTTCAGGCCTGACAGCAGTTGTGTAATGTTCGAGGATATCGTTGCAGATCTCCCTTATCCTGTCCTCATCTTCGGCAATTGTCCTGTACTTTCCGGCCTTTTCCTTGATTATTTCCTGCTCAAGGTCGGTGTAGTCTTCAAATTCGGAATCAAAAGCAACGTCAAGCTCGCTTCCCAGGATATGGACATCAGGAAGCCGGGCCTGATATTTGATCTGAACGGTTGCGCCGTCTGCTATTGATTGTTTTGGCAGGTATCTGTCAATGTAATCTCCAAACTCCCTGCGAGTGGATTTGTCGTTTTTATCAATCGGAGTGCCGGTAAACCCGATAAATAAGGCATTAGGGATTGCTGTCCGCATATTCGTAGCCCAGCCAAGAGTGCTGTTTATCTTATCAGCCGATTCTCCACTTCCAAACTTGTCAGTCTCTGACTTTCCATTCCTTTTTTTGCTGTACCCAACTTTTCCGTACTGGCTCCGGTGGGCTTCATCTGCGAAAACGATAATGTTTTCCGAGCTGGAAAGTTCGGGATAGATTTCGCCGTTTTTCGTGGTAAATTTCTGGATCGTGGTAAAAAGGGTTTTTCCAATTGGGTTTTTCAGCTCCTCTTTTAGCTGCTCGACGCTTTTCACAGATACAGGATTAGGAAAGTTACATTTTTCAAATGTGCCTGAGATCTGGTCGTCCAGGTCATTCCGGTCAGTTACAATGAGAATACAGGGGTTTTCAAGCGAGGAACCGGGCACTTTTTCAATTCTGCGGATTTTCAGGGCTGTATAGGTCATGGTAAGCGATTTTCCACTCCCCTGTGTATGCCAGATCACACCGCCTTTGCCTTCGGCCATCCGTTCAAGAATTTTGTTGCTTGCAATGTACTGGTTATACCTGCAGAGCTTTTTGTGAACGCTGTTGTCCTCGGTTTCAAAAACAATGTAGCTCCTGAGAATGTCCAGGAAATTCTCTTTTGAAAAAAGCGAATATAGGAGAATATCCTGTGAAGGCAGTTCCTGACCTTCTTTTCCCAGGCGGGCGGCAAGCTCCCTTTCGTTTAAAGGATACGGATTTTTCCACTCAAGAAAATACTTTGGAGGCGCAAAGGTGGAAGCATAAGTCGCCTTATACCGTGCAAGCGCAACAAGAACCTGATTCGGGTAAAAAAACGCCTCGTTTTTCTCCTTATACCCGAAAAGCTGAGAAATAGCCTCTTCAATCGGGTCCTGCAAATTCGGGCTCTTGCATTCAAGCACAGCCAGCGGAATCCCGTTTACAAAGACAACAAGGTCAGGAATGATCGTAAAATCGTTATTCTTGATATAAAACTGGTTGACAACCGTAAAATCGTTCTTTTCAGGCTCATCAAAATCAATAAACTTGACTGTGTGCGATTTCTTTCCAGACCCCAGGTCCTGCTTAACACTTGTATAATTGACCAGCTTATAATACAGCATCTGATTAGCCTCAACCAGAGATGCCGCCTGCACAACAGTTATTTCCCTGACCGCTTTATTCAATCCGATCTCATCCAGCCAGGGATTTATTTCCTGAAGCTTCCGTTTCAGAATATCCAGCAAAAAGAACTGTTGAGGCTCTTTATTCAGTTTTTTACCGTCAATATAATTGTATCCAAGCTTTTCAAACACATTAAGAGCCGGTTTTTCCACAAGGGTATATTCATCAAGCTGGAGCTGGGATTCGTCTGCCATTATACACACACTCTGACTGTTCCTGTAAGAAGATCCTACACAAGATCAATTTCCATTGGTCATCGGCTAAGGAATTTTCTTGCCTGAAAGCTATCGATTTTGCATTAGAAACCGGCCTTAAATTTTGGCCTATTTACATGAAATCGATACCCTTTTCCAGCTTTTAATTTATTGAAATATTTGATAGATGTTGAGGAAATTAACGCAATTTGTCATGATTCCTCACTTAACCGAAGACGCATGGATCAATTTCAAATCGATCTGTTTTTCCAATTAAAAACATTGATTTTAAAGATCAAGGCCACAATGGAGATCTGAAGCCTGCAACTAAATTATATAGACTATTTTATTGAGAGACCTTATGGGAATATATATGGATATAACCCTCTTTCTGTTACAATTATAATAAAAGTAGGCATTGGTACCTTGTCCAAATTATGTTTAATCTTTTTAATGGAGAGTAAATCTTGTCCGCTCAAACTTGGCGTTCCCTTTGGATGAGTATGCCATTCGCCTACGTACCCTAGCATCGAACCAGTCAGTTCATGAATTTGTTGGATTTCATCAGGTATGTCGGATACGCCTCGTACGAATGCATAAGGTGAAGATATACTATCTGATGGAGCTTTCATTGCACGAGTTATATATATTGCACGTGTATTTGTGTTAATTAAGCCAATTAAAACGCCCCCTGTCTCGTCAGGTTTCGATTTATCCAGCAACTCTCTTAAACTTGTATCAATACCTGACTTAATTCGAACCTCCCACTCAGGTTTGTTTCTACACTTCAAGACAATTGTTTGAGGAATTTTAATATTTCTAAAACTAAATGGTGTGTCACTATCTTCATCGTAAACGTTGAGTTGAATGCATCCTTCCTTCATTCTTTTTTGTTTAATGATTTTCTTAAATCCTGTTGTAAAGGCTGCACTATGAAGGGATACTAATTCATCAGATAACCTCATTGTTTCTGAACTACAGCTTATACCAATGTTAATTTCTTGTAATCTTGAACCGAGTTGAGTATCCCTTTCGTCTCTATTTAATTGCAACCATTTAGAAACCTCATAACGGTCAATAGCCATATCGAAAACCAATACTTGTAAATCATCTACCCTTGGTTTTCTTTCCTCCCCCTCAACATACATTAGTCCAATTTTTCCACTGTTTGCAATTTCACAACGACAATAATTAGGAAAATTTCTTACATTTACTGAGGTTAGTAGATTTAGGATTAATGGGGATGCAGTTGTGTCGATAACCCAGTTGTATTCATTAAATCTGAATTCACTTTTCTTCAAAAATAGATTTATTGCATTGTCCTCTATTGCTTCAACTTTAACAGATTTTTCATCTGAATAAAATATTCCTTTTATCGTATTCTTCATCGCTTTTGCCTTATTACATCCTAGGCTTTCGTGAATAAGTCCAAATCTGACAAGGTTGTGTGGAGAAATAATATCGTTGTCAACAATTGAACAATTGACAAAACCGTTTCTTGCAAAATGCAAAATTATTTTAGATCCTATTGCTCCACTCCCAAGAAATAACAGCTTCCCATAATCTAAATCCAGTGGATTTCCTGAAATTTCTCTTGCTTTTTTTACACTTAGAGGATTTCTATGACCCAATATCTCAACGGGAATATCTTTACAAATTGTAGCAAGATTTTTGACCTCTCCTTCGGGCAATTTTAAGAGAAAAGTGAGGAACTCAATATTAGAATCATAGTTGATCAACTTTTGAGGCCGGAGAATTGCAATTGTTATAGGAATTTCTACTCTGATATTCAATTTATTTGTAATGAATTGTTGTAAAGCCTCAGTTAGATCAATATTGAAGTGAATTGTAAGATCGACGAGTTCAGATAAATTTTTTGGGAATCCTGCAAAATATTTGCCTGAAATGGCATTTTTCGCTGGCCAGATAAGTATGCCAAAAGTTTGGAATCTAGTTTGTGATACGAGTGCTTGGGTAGAAATATTTTCGGTGCATTTATCGAGTATCTGATTGATTTTTGTGGCATATTCCAAATTTTCACTTAATATTTCTCCATATACTTGATGGTCAAAACTGATTGAATATTTATTAAAACCAATCAAGGGGTCCATTGATGAGTTCAGGATTTTATATCTTAAAAATACATGCCCACCTGTTGTTTCATTCCCTTTCCAATATGACTCAACAATACTAATGAATTCGTTAATATCAAAAACGTTGTATCCATATCTTTCATCAATTCTGGTTCCTTCAAATCTATCGTATTCTCGAATAAGATTACCACTTGCAGCATCCTCTAACCAAGACTTTGCTTTATCTAGAAGTTCTTTTAAGGAATGCTCAATGAACCAAGAATCTAAATTCCCACGGTACAAACAAAAACTTGCAGGCATTTCCTTTGATCGAGGATTTAAATGAGGTAATCTATCTTTTGGAAAATCTATTCTATTAGAGTGAACTAATGGAGCTTTAAATGGGTATTGCTGTTTATCGAGAAAAAGAATTACGGGTTCAATTTTTCGAATATCAACGCCGTCTATTGGACCTCTCGCTGGGAGATTTATCTTTATACTTAGAGGAATAACAACATAGCAATTGTTCCACTCTAATGCCTCTATTTCTTGATCTGAAAATATCTGCTTTAATTCTTTAATAGCAAATAATATATTTTTCTGAAGATGCTTTTCCTTTATTGGTTTAAGCCCTGTAGTAAAATTATTGCTTTCCATATGTCTGAGGAGTTTTTACAACTGATTGTATTGCTGCCGATGAAACAATGGACTTATTCACCGACGGATCTTTTCTTTGAGGACCCATTCGAGTCATAATGAAATGAATAGGGAGAGGTTCCTCTTCGTTTGGATGCTCCATAGTTACCATGAACTTCTCTAACCCAACTATTTTCTCATATTCTTTTGCCGCCGCAATATGAGGTGGGTTGTCATCATCATCTTTTACTGGTTTACATGAAGCGATTATAAAAGCTCCTTCTCGATGCATTTCTAAAAAACTTATTATGCCTTTACTCGGCTTTGGATCCTCTTCATAAGACAACTCATTAAAAAAATGCCATGAACAATGATGGGGAGCCAAAAAAAGATCCCATTCAAGATCTTGTTTTTCACTTATTTCGATTATTTTCTCAAAAATTGCACATTTGGAATCGCCACCAAAAAATGCTAAGCCCGAATTTTTCTCGTCACCAACATCAAAGCGTGCTTGGAGGACTATGCTGGTATCATTTCTTTCGCTTGACTCTGAATCGTTATCTTTTTTGAAAGGTGCATGAATAAAGAAGGAAAAATCTGATTTTGTACTACTATTGATAAGGTTTATTGAGTTTCCAGGTGTTATAAGTATTTCATCTAAACCCTTTAATTCTTCGTTATCTGAATATCCAATAATTCTCAATCGATTTCCAGAATTTTCAGATTTCGAATCAGCGTTTTGATAAAGTTTCATCCTTCTTTTTGCTTCATTATAGATGCATTTTGCTGATTCCGAGAATTCTTCTTGTTCTTCATAAGGAGAGAATATGCGGGGAGTAAACCATAATTCATCAATGAGGATTTTTCCTTCTTTTTTATCAGTTTCATTAAAACTAGAGGGATCCCCAGTATAGAATGCATCTTCAAATCCTCTACAATGATCCTCATCTGGATGAGTTAGAATAAAGGCATCTATGTGAGGAATACTTTCTTCATTCTTTTCTATTTCTTTCAATAAATGTTCATGTACCGGATATTTACTCTTTTCATCTTCATCCTTAGAGCCCTGAGTAATATTGCAATCGATAAGAATGCTGGTTCTATCAGATAGCCTAATTAATGTAGTATCACCATTTCCAACAGGAAAATAAGTTATTGAGGGATCAATCATTTGCTTTCCTTCTTCTTACTAGTGTGGAAATATTTTAAGAGTTATTATACATAAATTTATTCTTCTCTTATTGATTCCTTGAATAACTATAATAAGATTCTAATAAAGTCTCAGCATACCTAAATGCATTGCTTTTAACCATTGAAGGATAATAATATTTTCCTAAAAGAATTGATAATAACAACATCAATAGGAATGTCAACGGGATAACAATACTATAGTTTGTAGGATTAATCGAGACATAAGAATCGTTTAACAGGTAATATAAATAAGTAATTATAAATAGTAAAAATGCTTGAACAGAAAACAAAAAATTACTACCAGCCAAATTTCTTGAAAATCCATATTCCGTGTTATGAACTTGTAATAACTTGTCCTTTTTATTGTCACGTAGATATGAAATCATGCGCTTAACTGCGTTAGAAATATTGTGATCTGAATTATCCAATTTCAAATCAATTTCAAAGTCATTATAAATGAAGTTATAAATCTTTTCTTTCGTTACTTCATCAAAGTGATCATCATGTTTTCTCAATAAAATTGTAGTCGGTTTACCAGACCATTCATTATAATTTTTATCCTCTAATTTTTTTCCCTGTAATCTGCAAATTTCAGAAAGAAGTAGTGGCAAAGAAACACTCGACAAAAATGTAGAACCAATTAGAATTTCAGTACTCAAACCTAGTTTATAAATCAAGATTGAGATAAATAATATTAAAGGTAGAAAAGTGATCAGAGCTGGAGCATATCTTGCTTTTAATGTGTAAGAATCTAATAAATTGTTTTCCATTAAATACTCCTCTATAGCTTTGTAATAGAAAGTTTGATACTACTTGATTATTCTCCTTCTGCTCTATCGGTTAAATAAAGATCTTTACTTTGAAAAGTAGCAATAACCCAAAGTAACTTGTTAATTTTCGTCAATAAAATTATGCTTTAACTTTTCATATTCATCAAGAGTAAGCTTTTCCACAAGGTTGTATTCATCTAACTGGAGCTGGGATTCGTCTGTCATTATACTCACACTCTGACTTTTCCAGTAAGAAGATCCTGCATAAGTCCTTTTTTAAGTTCTTGAAGCTTGGATAAGTAGTTTTGGTTGTCCTGAATCTGGGAATCGACTTTTGAGAGAATATAGGCGATTTTTTGTTGTTCATCGTATTGTTTTGGGAAAATAATTTTGTATGGATGAACCAAATTTCGATTGAGAGTTGGGACACTTGTTCCCGAATTGAATCTCTCATAATCTAGGTTTTGTAAAAGATAATAAATGAATTTAGGATTATTGTTTTTAAAATCCTTGACATAAAGGGAAGTATTTAGTGGCCAATAATCAGAATCACAATAATATATCTTACCAATAGTACCACTTCTCCCCATAGATACTCCAGGTCCCTTTGCTTTGTATTCATTGTGATAGCCTACTATCCCATTGGAACCAACTACAGGGAAATCTCCTTCTGTCCTTTCTGTTACAGGTAAATCATGCCCTCTCTGTAATGTAATAACATCACCTATGGTTACAACACTCCATTCTTCCGGTATCTCTCCCAGTTCAGTTTTCTTAAACTTCGTATGCCCTATTCCTTTTGTAAGCAGTTTCTGCATCAGACCTTTTTTTAAGAGTTCAGTTTTCTCAATAATCTGCTCTGTCTGTTCGATTTGTTCATCGACTTTTGAGAGGATGGAGGCGATTTTTTGTTGTTCTGGAAGTGTAGGTATGGGAATTTTTACCGTCTTTAAGTCCCGTAAAACAACTCTTCTGATGGCTGTGCCTGTTTTTCTGCCAATAATTTCATTCAAAATTAAATCTGATTTTAACATATGAGCGCAAAAATCAGAATTAAGAACCTCTCTTTTGGGAGGAATTATTGCTATTGAAGAAAGCAATACTAAATTTGCTTCTTGTTTATGAACTAAACATAGGCCTACGGTTCCATCTTTTGAAAACAGAACATCTCCAATATTTGGTTTACACCCATTTTTTAATAGTTTTTCATACTCTTCTTTTGAGATATTTTTACAAGACTCCAAATCAAATTTATTATTATTTATGTTTGCTATAGTGGCAATTTTATAATATGATTCTTCAACGCTTTTTGGAGAATAATGAGATCCATCAGTGATTTTATTACAACAATCTTCCAGTTTTGTAACTTTCCACTCTTCTGGAATCACTCTCAATTCCGTTTTCTTATATCCTTCAGGAACTGAAACATTTTTTGTCATTTCCAAACCCTTTTCCCTTTCAAATCCAAATTCGCCAAGCAATGCTTGGCGAATTCTAAACTTTATTAAGTTAACTACTATTTTCTTAATTCGTCACGCAGTACGTGATGAATCTGAAAACTTCCAAAGTTGGCTATCATTCCTTTTTAATTTTCAAATTTTCAACAGGTCGTTCACGGTTAAATTCTTGGTTTTTTGATAAGCTTCTTTTACAGCGCGTCTAATATTTGCTTTTTTTATTTTTTTCATAGTCCTTTTGTTCCAACCGCGCTGATGCGCGTGATAAGAACGGTCCGATGAAGCTATTACGGCTTTTTTGTTTTTATTTTTCTCATTTTAGCTCTTTCGGCACCGTTTTGTAAATATAAAACTATTTTGATTAATTTGAAGTTAAAATAGAAAAAAGGATCAGTTTTCATACCCTAATTTAGTTAAATATTCCCGCATTTCCATGTAGGACTTATCTCTCTGCTTTATAAGCTCTTTTAACTCTTTGTTGACCGCAGTTACGTCAATTTCAGGCTCCGGCTCGGAAGTGTCCACGTACAGGGAAACGTTCAGGTTGTAATCGTTTTCTACAATGCTTTCTTTCCCGACAACGGCGCAGAACTTCTCAATGTCCTCAAAACCGTCGAAAGCAGATACGATCTTCTCTATGTGGTTGTCCCGCAGGAAATTCTGGGCTTTTCCTTCTTCATATTCGGAAGAAGCGTCGATAAACAGGATTTTGTCTTTTCGCACAGGTGGTTTGTTTTTGTTGAAAATTAAAATCGTGCCCGGGCTGCCAGTGTTAAAGAAAAGGTTCGGGGGAAGGGCAAGGACGGCTTCAATCTGGTCATCGTCAACAAATCCCTTACGGCAGACTTTTTCCTGACCACCCCGGAAGAGGACGCCGTTGTCAAGCACAATTCCGAGGACACCCTCCGAGTTCAGGGTCGCAATCATGTGCTGAATCCACATCCAGTCGCCTGAGGAGGCGGGCGGAAGGGCATATTTCACGCGGGAATAAGGGTCGCCTTTCGCCAGCCAGTCCCTTGACCACTCTTTCTGGTTCCACATCGGGTTGGCTAAAACCCGGTCGAAAAGCATCAATTCGCCGTTTTCCAGCAGCTTGGGGTCGGCCATCGTGTCGCCTTTTTCAATTCTCGCATCAAGGATGTCGTGCAGGAGCATGTTCATCTTGCAGATGGCCCAGGTATTGAGGTTTTTTTCCTGGCCAAAAAGGGAGAGCTTGTCCGGGTTTTTATCGTGCTCCTGAAGGTAGTGGATACATTCGATAAGCATCCCGCCTGAACCGCATGTGGGATCGCAGATCCGCATATTTTCGGCGGGTTTTACCAATTTTACAAGGAGCCTTACCACTTCTTCAGGGGTATAGAATTCGCCGCCTTTCTTTCCGGCGTCGTCTGCAAAATGTTTGATCAGGTACTCGTAAGACCTGCCGAGCATATCCTTATTTTCAAGGCAATTGTTTGCCAGGTTGTATTTTCCAAAATGGGTAATGAGTTTCTGGAGAACGGCATCAGAAATGCGTTCCTTGTCGTTAAAATCAATAGCAACAAGTACGCCTTCAAGGGAACGGTTTTCGCTTTCCAGGGCTTCAAAGGCTTTATTGATGGCTTCACCAATATCAGAAGATTTCTTTTCAAGCTCAGACCAGCGGGCACGAGGTGGGACATAGAAGCTGCCTGCATGCTCTTCAGGGTCAGATAAAGCAAGATATTTCGCCTCTGCTTCAGGCATGCCGTCTTTTATGAGTTCCTCTGTAATCTGGATAGCATTTTCTTCAAACTGGTCAGAAAGCCTTTTTAGAAAAAGCATTCCGAAAATGTAGTGCTTATATTCGGAACTGTCAATTGAGCCTCGCAGGATGTCTGCGGCTTTGAAAAGATGAGAATTGAGTTCGTTGAGGGTTAAGGGCATGTTTTTGGTTCCTTTTCTGGTAGTAATGAAATTTTTTCGATATATAAATCAATACTTTAAAATTTTGTATGTAAGATGAACGGTTGGAATCAAAGAATATGACAATACCTAATTATAATCTAGTAAAAAGATTGTGATTCTATTTTTTTCCTGGGTTGCTTTTCAAGAAGATTAGAGATTCATGACATAAAACCTGGTAAGCCCTATTTGTTCCCTTTAAAAAGGGTAGGAGCTAAAAAGGGTAGAAACTAAAAAGGGTAGGGACTTCGTAAGGAGCAACAATGACAAAGAGGGTAAAGGATTCAGTAAAAAGCGAATGCTAATCCGTAATGGATTAGATAAGGATTCAAACTTTGCCCTGATCCAAAAGGATTCTGGCTTACTGATGGTGTTTTCTTGTGTGAACGGAAACAAACTCACGAATGTAAGATACTCAAAGACACCAGTAGGTGAGAGGCTTACAGACAGTCATGTTAGTGAGCTGTTATCCAGAATCACAAAATCAGTTATGCAATAACTGATGCCTGATACAGAAAGGGTTTGAAAACACTCGAACCGTATGACGGAAAACTTTCAAGTACGGTTCCTGGGAGAGAAAGGAGGAGTAATCCTCCCGACATTTGGTTCAGTTATGGTTTTTGTCAGGTTCAGTAATCATTTTTACTTGAGTCATCTGCCGCTTTCATTAATTTCCTGGTTTTACTTTTCTGTACAGGAACACAGCAAGCAGAGAAACTGCTCCGTAAATGATTTCAAACCCGGGAGCATCTGTTTTATTCTCAAGTGCATATTCAACACTTGAAGTGTTTATTCTTGAATCATTTTCTTCATTAAGGGCGGTAGCTTTCGATCCATTCTGGGAATCAAGTTCCAAATTGGAAATTCCGCTATCCTCAGTTTGGTTGTAATAAGTTCCGTTGCCTCCTGCTTCAACAGCTTTGCTTACGTTACCGGAACTTCCATCTGCGCCTGTTGCGTTTTCGCCAGCTTCGTAATCCTCGGTTGTATTGTTCACAGAGCCGTTCACAGAGCCGTTTTCAACAGGATGGGTAACAATTACAGGATGGGTAACAATTACTGCAGAAGTTTTTGAATTTGTTCCATTTTTATTTGTAGCACTGAAGGTAACAGTGTAAGCGCCCATTGTCGTAAACACGTGAACCGGATTTTCCTCAGTAGAGTCGATCTTCCCGTCACTCTCAAAGTCCCAGCTCCAAGAGTCTGCATTTTCGGACAGGTCGGTAAACTGGACTGCAAGAGGAGCAGAGCCATTGCTATTGTTCATTTCAAAGTTTGCTACCGGAGGCCCGAGCTGCTGTGACCTGGATGATGAAATAAGAGGTAACTTATCAGAGTAGGTGCTTTGCGAGAGCCTGTATCCGGAATCCGCAATTCCATCTCCATTCGCATCTACTGCTGTATCCGAAAAACCTGTACCTTCAGGCTCTGCCCAGTAATTGCCTCCAAGGTAGGGACCACCGACAATATTCTCACCTTCGGTCTTTTCTGTGTTGTAGGCATTTCCAACTCCATTTTGAACCTCTGCATTGGCGGTGTTGTTGAAATAGTTATTATAAATCAGATTATCGTCACTCTCTGGACAGACGAAAAGGCCGTAAACGTCGTTTGAGGATACGTTATTGCCTGTAAGCGTATTACCGTCGGAAGTGCTGATATGGACGCCAGTGTCTTTATTATCCGAAGCTGTATTTCCGGAGAGGGTATTATTGGTTGAGGCCGATAATAAAATCCCATATTCTCCATTATTCGTAACCACGTTATTTGAGAGCTTATTGCCTTTTGAGTTCAAAAGATAAATTCCATAGCCGTTGTTCTGAATTTTATTATTCTCAATGATGCAGTTATTACATTCAGAGAGATAGATTCCGGTATATCCGTTTTTTGTTCCTGTAATCCCAAGTCCACTAATTTTCACGTTATCAGCCTGCAAGGAGATTACATGATTGTCTGAGCTCTTAGCCGTAATTATCGTGTCATCAGGATTCCCGGATTCCGAAGATATTACGAGGTTATCTTTGTCTATTTTGATATTCTCAGTATAGATTCCGGGTTTTAAGATAATTACATCACTTGAGACTGCATTATCCAATGCGGTTTGTATCGAATCTCCAGGCTGGACGTAAACCTCAGCCGCAGCTCCGATACCCGAGCCTAATGTTAAGAGAAGAAAGACTGCCAGTAAAATAGTTAACCTGTTCAATTTGATTCCCCAGTACATTCAAAGTATGGGTGATACTTCGATTAATTAACCGGGAATTAATATGAAGCAATATAAGTATATTGGTACAAATTATAATTGCACTATGATATTAATGTTCATCTTAGATCACAATTTACCAAATAATAGTTAATTTATTCAACTTAAGTTAATATCATACCACTCAGATTAAATTAATCAAAGCAACTCGATATAAGCTAGTGCTATGGAAATTTAGTTATGAATTATTATAATTAAAAAAAAGACTAGGGATGAAGTGTTGTCTATGTATTAACGTATCATAATTGAGTTGCCATGACGCTGGTGCAGAAAATCCAAAAAATATAAAATATCAGAAAAGTATAAAATATCGGAAAGTGAATTAATTAATGCGAAACCATCTTAACTGAGAAGAAAAATAAGCAAATTGATTAATGTGCCTGAGGAATAACAGACAAAATATGAGGAAAAGTAAAATGGTTTTGGTCTGTTGATATTAATATATTACTCTCTATTACCTCGAGTTTCACTTATTACTTTCTATCACCTCGAGTCTATAAGCTATCCTGAACCAGTGCTAACCTCGTTAAGGCCACCGTTATAACAGGTACGATATGATTGCAAGTATGATAAAGATTATAACGAGCCACTTTGCAATGTCCATTGATAAACCGGCAACTCCCCTTGCGCCCAGTATATATGCAATCAATGCTAATATTAGAAAGACCACAGCAAGTCCTATCAAACCCGGCATATTTCACTCCCCCAGTGATTATTTACCCGATAAATCAATTATTAGATTAAAGGTATTTATAATTTGACTGTCAAAGTAAGTCGCTTTGTTATATATTGACATCTTTTTTTTAATTGGAATCGTTCCTTTTAATATTTAATATAATTACTCTAAGTCCTTCCTTGGATATCGCAATTAAACAGCATCAGATAAAGACAAAGGAAAATGAAGGAAAATAAAGAAGAGTCAGAGAGAGTAAAAAGAAAACTGAAAGAAACTACAGGACAGAAAGCCTTATGAAAAGGACAGAAAGCCTTATGAAACAATCTTTCTTGCTTCAATATAATATCTCTTCTCATTTTCCTTTCCAAGAGAAAAAGATTTTCTCGGAAGAACCCCTTTCTTTTTAATTAGAGAAAAGAAATCGCTCTTTTTTAATGGGGGAAGGAAGAAACCGACATTACCCTGTTTTTTTCCAAGTTTTTCCACAACTTCAGGATCATGTTCATATTCGATTGAATAATTATCAATGATCTCGTCAAGGGTTTCAACCTCAAGATCGTACACCGGATTATCAAAAACCAGCACACCAGACCTGTCTTTTGTAATAAACCCTATTGACTGTCCTGCAACCGAGAAATCGGCAGTTGAGGGGAAGGCACTGGTTTCTTCGATCCTTGCATCAAATTTTTTGAGCAGCTCTTCAGGCTCAATTCCGCTTACAACCCTGTGAATAGGTTCAAAGGAAAGCCCGGGGTCGTGAATATTTACAAGTTCAACCATTGCATATCTTGCAGGATGATCGGCCGGTACGGTCCCTTTAATTTGTTCCCAGAAGCTCTTAGCAGCAGCAAGGCTGTGGTTTCCATCACCAACAAGAAGGGTTCCCAGGTTCAGGATTTTCTCCGAAATTTCTTTAATTATTTTTTCATTACTGATCCTGTAACCCGTGATATGGCCACCGTTTTCCATCAGATCAAAATCATAAACCTTGTCTTCTATACAAACAAAATCATCAGGGTTTCTGGGGATAACCGAGAAATAAGGATCATCATATAACACTAAAATGTGCGAGAGTTCCAGCTCTGCATTTTCCCTTATCCGAACTCTTGCTGGAAGCCTTTCTTTAATAGTGCCTTCCGTTGGTCTGATAAATGAGTCGGACCCATTGAACTGGTATTCTTCCAGGTCTATTGCAACAACAAGCCCGGTTCTTTCCTTATCTGAGACCGAACGCCTTACAAGAATAAAACAGGGGCCGTGGTCAACGAGGAGCTTTTTGTAGTCACTTATAGTTTTATGAATCTTATTTACTCTATTTTCATCTAGCGGAAGATATATTTCCGGATAAATTAAATTAAAAGTAGATGGGGTATCTCCAATAAATTCTTCAACTCTTTTCCAGTATTCCGGATCCTGAGTGTGCTGATCACAGGCAATCACTGCCCACTTTTCCCAATTATCTTTTGGAAGAAGAATGCGTGGAACATGTAAAACCATGGTATGTTAAAAAAAGAGAGAGAATATAAAGATTTCTAAATTCCTTTTCTGAGTACATAGCTTAAAGAAAAATAAGTATATAAAAGTAAGGTTATAGAAGTAAATTTATAAAAAAGTTTATTTCACTGTGTCGTATCCGGCACTTTTCCATGCAGTCATGCTGCCAAGCACATTATATACATTATTATAGCCATGCTTTTTCAAAATCGAAGCTGCTATACTGGAACGCCTGGAGCTGTCACAATAAACAATTACCTGAGAGTCCTTCGGGACCTTATCCAGATTTTCCTCAAGCTCCCCAACATATATATGTTTAGCTCCCTGAATATGCCCCTCATTCCATTCTTTTTCCTTCCTCACATCCAGTAATGTCATCTCTTCGTGCTTCTCCAGCTTATTCTTCAGATCATAAACCGAGATAAAACTAACTTCTTCTACAGGTAAGGCTTTCATATACCAGGCTGAAATTCCGCCGTTCAAAAAACCCGTTATATTATCATAACCCAGACGGACCAGATATCTTACAGCGGTTTCAAGCTGCTCTTTTTCCTCCAGCACAAGGAGTATAGGTTTATTATAAGGAAGAAACCAGCCCGCAAATGAAGGTACTCCTCCGAGCCAGATGCTGTAGGAGTTTCCTATATACGTTCCTCCAAAAGAGTGAGGCATGCGCGTATCAACGACCACTGCCCCTTTTTCGATTTTCTTCCTGAACTCCTCGGGTGAAAGCGGCATAGGAGCTGGCAGGCCCTGCAGCAGAGGAGGTCCTTGCAGGTTGTACTGTTCCATTTTCTTAAAGTAAGGAGGAAAATCAAGCTGCTCTTCAAGTTTGAACTTGATAAACTCTTCTCTGTTTGTCTTCTGCAGAGCAGGATTCTGTACACGCTCAAGTCCAAGCGTACTGTAGTCACGTTTAGCGATAGCTCCCCCACAAACCGAGCCTGCGCCATGCGCAGGACATAGTATTACTCCGTCTCCCAGTGGAAGGATTTTGTTAAATATGCTGTCATAGAGATTTGCTGCCAGCCCTGGAGCTTTCTCTGGGCCATAGAGATCAATTCTTCCGGTATCGCCTACAAACAGAGCATCTCCTGTAAAAACCATTACTGGCTCTTTTCCTGTATCAAGGTCTGTCAGGACATAGGACATACTCTCGTCGGTATGGCCCGGAGTATGTAAAGCTGTCAATTTCATTGAGCCGAAATCGAACTCCTGGCCTTCGTTCAAGTAGTTCCCGTATTTGAAATCCACTCCATGACCATGATAAATCTCTGCGTCTGTAAGCTTCTTCAATTCCAGGGAACCTATCACGTAGTCTTCATTTCTGTGGGTTTCAAAAATAGATTTTATGTTCATACCCTCTCTTCTGGCAAGTTCGGCATAGACCTGACAGTCTCTTCGAGGATCAATAACTATGGCTTCATTTTCCGAACCAATGAAATAGGAAAGATGAGCCAGACCTTCAGATTTAATGCGTTCAAATTTCAAGCTAAGCCCCCTTTCAGCTCTATATTATGCTTTATGAAATAAGTTTCTGCCTGTTGCAGATTTCTCTTTGTTTAATTATATAACCGCATATTTCATATTTTTTATGAAAAACCCCATACCTCATATCTTATGAAAAATTATATTGCAATAATTCAGGATGTATCCATAAAGACTGTAAACACTAACTACAGTACAGTTCCCAATAAGAATCGGAAAACCATTTTAGATGTGCTTTTATGTGGAAAAGAAAAAAAGGTATCCTCTTCAAATTCAATGGAGAATTTTCCAACTCGAAAAACGCACAACAATTTAATCATACAGTTATAAAGTTGAGTACATCGTTTGAGGTTGTTTCTCAAACTTAATTAAATTTTTAAATTTTCAGTAAATACATGAAATTTATTTTTATTCATACAATTGAAGAGGATACGATAAAACTTATTTTTGCCTGATAATATTTTTGACCCGCCTGTCCCATTCCGTAGACTCGAAAAGTTCCTTCAGTTCAGGAGAATCGTCGATGAAGCAGAAACCCCAGTAAACCGCAGGCAGGAACTCCCGTTTCCAGTGATCCTTTTTCTTCTTGTCGAGGAACTGGTAGGTTTCCGAAGACGAGAGACGGCTTACGAACCCCAGCACCTTTACAAGTTCAGGGATAGTCTTCTGGGCCGAACCGAGTTTCAGGCATTTAAGCCTGAGGCTGTCTATCTTTCGGAAATCTGGCTCGAAATTCAGAGTTCTTAAGATCCGGTTTTTCTCAGGCATCGAGAGGTGTCCACCGTTATACTTGAGGGAATTCAGGGCCTGAAGTTTCAGCAGCCATTCGACTTCCCCGAAAACCTTGGGTTTATGCTGCCTTGAAACATCCCCCAGTCTGTGGTCTTCATAAGCTTCCCGCTTGAGCTTATTTATATTGCTTGCAAGCTCTGCAAGTTCTTCTGCGTCCCTGAGTTCCCTGACCCGGAACCTCAGGGTAGCCCGCATGAGTTCACGCTTTTCCCGCTCAAAAGCTCCTATGTCTTTCTCCTCGGTCAGTGCAAGCAGGCGCGAAAAATACTTTGCCCTGATGGATGTCGGAGGAAGCCTTACCGGGATTTCACGGACCTGAGCCCTTTTTCTGTTTCCCTTCCCTTTTCTTTGAGGTCCAAGTTCTACCTTCTTAATTTCGATCTTTCCTTCCTCTATTGCCCTGGATGCATCGCCTTCTGAGAAAAGTTCTTCAAGGCGGATCTCAGGCTGGAGCATCTGCACCTGGTCAACCTTTTCCCCGGAAAAAACACCTTCCCCAAAACGCTGGTAGAGGGAGTCAATACTGTCCGAAATCTCAAAGATATTGCCCTGTTGCTTTCCTGAGACTGGAGAAAGCCTTGTCACCCTTCCTACCTGCTGTTCAAAGAGCCTCATACTCAGAGTAGGGCGCAGCAAAACAAGGGCTTCAAGTCCCGGGAAATCAAACCCTTCAATCAGCATGCCTACGGTGCATAGCACATAAGGGGGCTTTCCAATTTCCCTGAAAGCTGCAAGAATGGCATTTTGTTCATTTTTGGGCAGCTCCGAGCTTATAAATACCGTATCCCGGAACTCGCCTTCAGGGGTATAATTCTCAAAATTTACAGGTAGGATAGGCTCAGGATCCATCTCGGATTCAGGAACCGAAATTTCCCCATTGAAAACCGAAGAGGTAAGCTTTGCATGGAATGCGTTAATTTCCTTGCTATCAGCCCCCACCCCATAGACCCGCTTCCTCACAGGAGCGCAAAAGACAAGCGTTTTTGCATGCTTGTGTTTTATCATAGAATCGTACACATCTTTTGCAAGCTGGGTTCTTCGAATTACCTTTTTCAACCTGTCAGGAGTGCTGCAGTCAAGGAAAAGGTCCTGCTTATCAAGTTCATCAAGCCCTCTTTCAAAATCAAAGATCTCAAAGATATCCTCCGAACTCTCGGCAATCGTGTACTTAAGGGGGGCAAGTTCGTTGTCCAGAATACATTCAGGAAGGGTCTTTGCGTAGACTTCCCTCATATCCCCTGCAATTTCATCCACAAACTTGACATTCCCGACAACCCCCTGGAATGGGGTTGCAGTCATTCCCAGGATTTTTGTCCTTTCCCCCAATTCATTGAGAAAATCGTTTCCTCGATTGTTAATGAAATTGTGGATCTCATCCACTATTGCAAGGTCGGCAAGTTCAAGAATCAGGTTTTTGATCTCAGAGCTCTGTTTTCCAAGTACGGTCTGAAGCGAAGCAAAAAGAACAAAACCTTTATCCTTTTCCTGCCCAAAAACCCTCAAAGTTTCAGCAAGTTCTTTTCGGTCCACCTTATGCTCGGATGAGAGAAGTGCGCTGTTGGGAAAAAGGGGCCGTTTTTTCTTCCTGTCATAATAGGTCTGGCTAAGAAGAGGATTATTTTTCGAGACAAGGAAAAGCACGACTTTTCCTTCGTCGTAGTACTTCTTCATTATATGTTTCGAAAGAAAGGTTTTACCCCAGCCTGTAGGAACCTTGATATAGCCTCTCTGATTGGTTTCAAGATATTTTAGAATATCCTCAAAAATTTTCTTTTTATCTTTCCTCAAGGGCTCAAGCTCGACGGTTTCCATACCGACTGCGGTCTCATTTGAAATTGTCATCAGTTACGCTGTCCTTACGCTTGTCAATGTAAAAATTTGATATCAAAACCAGAAAGTGCCTTACAAAGGGTTTCCGGGAAACTGGTATAGCCTATAAAAGGAAATTCTGCATGTAATTATAAACTCAATAAGAAGTAACTCCCCATAACTTACAAATAATTAGTAAAAATTTCATTTAGTAAAAATTTCATTCCAAAATGCTTGGATAGGGATCTTTTCGTCCAGAAACGGAGAAGAACAAACCTAGAACTACTTTTATTTAAAAGGAATCCTCTTTCAATAATAAGAATTACGTCAATATATATGTTATGCTAAAAAGCCAGAAGAAACAGGCAAACAGGGAATTTTTGTTTCCTCTGGCAGTTTCCGAAAACTTTTATAAGAAAGTGTTCAGAAAATTTAAATATGTTTATTTTTTGGAAGAGTTCGTAAAATATTACGTTTATAAAATATTAATATGTTTAAACGAACTTTGGTCTTCCAGAAAGATATTTTGAGAGGGGCAGTTTCCTATACGGTTTCCCTGCAATTTCGCCTTTAATTCTGTCATTAAGTTCTTCCGGAGTGATTTGAACTTTTTTAGGCTTGTTCTGTTCGGATTCGGCCCGAATGGTTACATTAATGGTGCCGTCCTCGATTTCTTTATCTCCAATGACAACCACGTAAGGGACCCATTCCCTGCCTGCTTCTCTCACTTTCTTTCCTATTGACAGGTCACGATCGTCAATATCAACCCTGCAGTCCAGCTTCTGTGAAACCTCTTCGGCAAAAGCGACGTGTTTTTCTGATATCGGCACAATCCTGACCTGGGTAGGAGAAAGCCACACTGGCAGCATAGGAACCTTTCCTTCTTCGGTTTCCATTGCAGCTTTTTCGAGAAGGGCGTAAATGCAGCGTTCGATTGCCCCGCTTGGAGAGCAGTGAAGTACGGTAGGTCTTTCCAGTTTGCCGTCAGCATTTACATAAGAAATATCATACCTTTCCGCATTTTCGACATCAATCTGGACAGTGGAAAGTGCACTTGCCTTCGCAAGAGCGTCTACGAAATTAAACTCGAACTTGAGCACGAAATAGAAGAAGCGGGTGTCCCACATCTCGACAAGCACAGGTTTGTCGACGGTCCTTGCCATATTGACTACAAGCTCTTTATTCGACTCGTAAAAGTCCCTGGTAAAGCGGATGGCTACTTCATAATCCTTAATATGGATTCCTATATTTTCAAGCACATCAATGCAGAGGTCATATTGCTTTTTGAACTGGTCTACAGCCTGGCTCATGTCCTCGCAAAGGCTGTGCATATCAGGCATGGTAAAAGCCCTGAGCCTTCTTAAGCCTACAAGTTCTCCCCGCTGTTCCTTTCTGAAACTGTAGCGGGTCATTTCGATCATCCGAAGAGGCAGGTTCCTGTAGGAAATCGTCATGTCGTGGTTCATAAGAAACTGCCCAAAACAGGCTGCAAAACGCAGGAACATCTGCCGCTTGTCGGACTCAATGGAGTACTGCCTTGCAGGGAACCTGTCCAGATATTTCTTAAGAGTCGGATGGTTCATGTCGTACATGATAGGAGTTTCAACTTCCATTGCCCCGAAGTCGGTTGCGACATCAAGCACATAATTTTCAAGAAGGGCTTTTATAAGCCTCCCTTTAGGATAATACCGCATGTTTCCGGAATCTGAACCTGGTTCATAGTCCGCAAGCTCAAGCCTCCGCATAAGCTCCACATGAGGAGGAGCACGCTCAACAGCCCTGCTCTTGGAAATTTCGTAGTCTACAAATTTCTGGAGTTTGGGGTAAGGCGTAAGGTCGAAATTCTCAATTTCGTGAAGCTCTCCATCAGGGGTAAGGATACGCCAGTAAGACTTTGCCGTACCTTCGGCTTTGAGGGCTTCGGAAACAACCTCTCCTTTTTCCTCACTGGCCTCGACTTTGACTGCTGCTTTTTGAGTTCCCTCAGGGTGTATGCTCCTTGAGAGTTCGGAAAGAGGATGTCCTTTACAGCTGATACTAAAAGCCTTATACCACCCGAAAGGAGCGCGTTTGACCTCGTATTTACCTGAGAGTGCAGTTTCTATCCCTTTGAGTACCTTTACTGCAACTTTTGGAGAAGAAAGATCAGAACTTAAGTGAGCGTAAGGATAGAGCATTATACGGTCGGTTTTGACCTGAGTAGCTACCTTTTCAATTTCGGAAGCCGTCTTTTCTATAGTTTCCTCAGGATTTGCCTCGTCTACACTTTCAACAGCCATAAAAGCGGTAAGTGCTTCCTCAAGCCTGCCAGACTTTAAGGATTCTTCAATTTTTTCAGCAACTGGAGTTTGTTTTTTGGTTTCGTATTCAATATAATCAGAGTGAATGAGCAATAATTGCATTCTATCACCTAGTGCTCCTATGAGAAATTATGTAGTGCTTCTTTATGGAATTTTATTCCGAATTATTTTCGGTCGGTAATTTTTCCCGAATTATTTTCGGTTTGGAATTCTCCCAAATTATTTTCGGTTTGGAATTCTCCCGAATTATTTTCGGTCTTTAATTCTGTCTCTAAGTAGTTTCGGTTGAATCAAACAATTGATTCATATGTCCCTAAGTAGTTTCGGTTGAATCAAACAATTGATTCATATAAGACTGACTGAGGTCTGTACCGTCAGTAGATCTTGATTTAAGGGGGTAACGAAGAATATATGACAGTCCTAATATCCTTCAACGATATAAAATAATCCCTTTCGATTGATCTTTTTGGGCATATCCTGGAAAACTCCAGGATCTCCTATGTTTTTCGGTACATTTTCTGAGCTTAACTCAAAATTACTTTTCCGAACCAGCTTTATTGGGATGTCCCATTTTCTTGGGGTCTGTGCAGGTCTCGGCAAGTTCCGGATGGGTGTGATCCTGATAAACCCTGTAAGCCGCAACCAGAGCCCCGAGAAGAATAGGAGCTGCAAAAAACCCTGCAATCCCTCCGACAAAAGCTCCGCCCAGGAAAGCAAGCATAAGCAGCATCGGGTGAATCTTGGACTGCAGGCTGGTCAGATAGGGTCTAAGAATCAGTTCTGGAGGGCCGTAGATAATGATGGAGGATACTATAAAGAAAGTAGCTGCGCTTTCAAACCCTAACTCAAAGTACCGCATTAAAGCCAGAGGCAACAGCACCATATACCCGGCAAAAAGAGGAATTATCGAAGCTATGAAGATGAGGGTCGCCAGGGCAAGCACGTGGGTAAATCCAAAAGCGTAGAAAACGATAACTGAGGTTACGCTTACTATCAGAGCAGAGTAGGCATTGCCTATAAAAACTCCTTTAAGGATTATATCAAGATGATGCGCGTAACGGTTTACAATTCCTTTGTACTCTTTTGGGATCACGCCAAGAAATGCGAAGTAAAGCCGGTCCCCATCAGCGAGTATAAAATAGCAGAAAATGATCGAGATTACAAAATTAATGAAAAATAGACCGATACTCTGGGCATATGAAAAGAGCCCTATACTGCCTACTGCAGGTATTAGCGAGGTAAATAGGTCCCAGATGGCAGAATTAATACTTTCTATGATTCTATTCGGAACGTTCAGAGAGTTTATGAAATTTAGAATTGCTGCCGCAACTGCCGTCTTATGTCCAATAATCCAGGAGACCTGGTTAAGGATCTCAACAATACCTGCCCCGACAATAAACACTATAGGGACGAATATGCACAGACTGGCAACGAGTGCTCCTATTTTTCTGTGCTTTTTGAATTTTACCCGGATAGGCCTGGCAATGTAAGCAAAGACTATGCCAAGTACGATTCCATCGGCGAGGGGAAGCAGAATTAGAAACGCAAAGTACAGAAGCAACGCTACCGCCAGGGCTGCTCCAATTTTCCATCTGCTGGCTATGATCTGACTTACTCCGTCAGGGCTTTGGCTTAGTCTCATTTTTCAGTTCCGTTTGAATAGATGAATTATATACAGGTTTAAATCAAGTTTGTGGAAATATAATAAAAATGTGAGATTTAAACTTAATTAAAAAGTGTAGTATCTAAATATATTTAGAAACTATTTAAAAATATCACAGAGATGTGAAATTCGGATTTCTGGTGGATCACACCTTTAACTTTTGATTCAGGTCCGGTACGAGCTTATCAAAGTATCGGGTTACCACACAGGACTCTGTACATTTTCCGCACCTGATGCAGGCTTCGCTTACATGCGGTATTTTTCCTTCGAGAGAAGCCGCCCCGACAGGACAAGCTTTTACACAGATCCCGCAGCCAGTACAGCGAGAAAGCCTTGTAAACTGCTTTGCAGCTTCCTTAAAAAGTGAAACTGCTTTTTCCTTTGTTTCCGAACTTGCAAGCAGATTTCCGTTCGAAAAAAACTTTACAGTTCCGGTCCCGGTTTTAACCAGCAACATCCCCAGGTCTTCCGCATAAATCGTGTTTCCGAGAACATTGATGAAGCCTGCAGCTTCTTTTTCCTTGATGCCTTTCACAGCTGCTTCTATTGAATAGCCGCCTGCACGGCAGGGAGAAATTCCTGACACGACTTCAATTTCAAAGTCTTCAGTTTTTTCTCTGGCAAGCACGGAAATCCCTAACTCCTCGGCCAGTTTTAGCATCTTGGGAGGCAGTTCTTTCCAGCGCCAGAACCCGTGCTCTACGAATTTTTCGGAAAGCCCTCTGGACTTTGCCCATTCCAGCAGAAAAGCGTTCCACTTTGCATACATTTCGGGATGCAGGTCTTTTACCCTGGCGTACTCGGCAGCAAGGGCAGACGGGCAAAGCCAGCAGCCTACTCTTTCAAAGCCAAGGTCATATAGAGGATTGTAGGAAAGCTGTCTCCAGTGTATGTAAAGCCACACCTCAATTGCCTTCCAATCTCTTATAGGAAAGATATTGAGCTGGGCAGGGACAAAAGGATTTGTCTCACTTGCTGCAATCCTTGCCCTTGAGAACGATTCGTGCTTACGCTTACCGTCAATTGTGAGATAAGCCACATCACTGTTTCCTTTTCGAGATGAGGCTTCTTTCTGTGTATCGAAGTCCCCTGCTGATGCCAGCTTACAGACCTTACAGCACCAGCGGAAATCCTTTGCAGGAGGCCCGAATTTTTCTACCTGCTCCCTGAAAGTGGAACCTGCATTTGCCTCGATAAGTGAAATTTCCCTTTCCCGGCAAAAGTTTTGTACAAACTCGACGGTTTCCGGAAACTCAATCCCAGTGTTCAGAAAGAAAGCTTTTAGCTCCCTTTGCTTAAGGGAAGACTGCGCCAGGTCAAGCACCACAAGACTGTCTTTTCCGCCGCTGAAGGAGACATAAACAGGCAGGTTTTTGTATTCTTTCCTGGAAATAATCCCGCGAATAGTATTGATTGCATTCTTCCCAAGCACCTGGAGATGTTTTTTGTTTGCCTCTATGCATGCCGCAAGATCCGGAGTCTCAGGACGAAGTGACGCCTCACTGCTATCAATCTTCCTGATCCTGAGAACTTTTGTTCCGGCTCCACTTGAAGATTCCACTTTTGTTCTGGCTCCGGTTGAAGACTCCAATTCAGTCCGGTTCTCGGGCTCAGGCAGGTTTTTCAGGTCAGAAAAGTCCGCGCCATCAACTAAAGAAACCCCATAGCCTGTCAGACTGCCTGCAGTAATAAGGGCAAAATCTCCTGCTTTTATATTGCTGTCGAAGGCTTCAACAGATTCTGCTGCGACACTTTTTCCGTTAAGGTGCCGTTTTGTTTTCTTAAGTTCAACTTTCCTGCCTTCAGCATGTTTCAGGAGAATTTTTGCGCCCTGGAGAGAAGGTTCAAAACTATAATCCATTTTTGAAAGCTCAAACCGGAGAATCCCGAAAATAAAGCCATCTACGAGCACTTCATCAGTTTTGTCCTCACCAGGAATTTTGTTTAGAAGAATTAGCTTATCTCCAAGGGGATTGCAACCAAAAGCTGAGTGAAGCTGCCTGTCTATGACTTCTCGCTCGTAAGGAGAGCAAAAACGGACGTCAGCAGGTTGGGAGAGCTGAAGGACTTCCCCTTTGCCACCGCATATTCCGCATTCTTCTCCTATAAGGGGCAGGTTACATTTTCCACACCAGAAAATATTATCGTCTTCATACTCGAAACGCTGTACGTTCTTTTTCTTCGCGGGGACCAAGTCTCTACTTTCTTTAGAGCCAGCGCTCTTTCTAGAAGTGTGTTTTCTCTCAGGAATCCTTTCTCTAAAATCTGTAGATTTGTTTTTTACCCTGTTTTGCCGGGTCTGAGAGTTTTTTCTATCCGAAGTCCTGGAAGCTTTATTATCCGAGGTTAGGGAAGTTCTTTTATCCGAAGTCCGGGCTTTTTTTGTGCCCTGATAACCTTTATCTGTTTTCTCTGGGCCCGAAACCTGGCGTTTTTCTTTTTTCTGCTTTTTCTGCTGCATGAAAACCCTGGTTAGTAGTTTGAAGAAATCATTAAATATTTGATCTTTCAGTTTTATGGTTCAGTTGCACGGTGAATGTATTTATCAATATATCAAGATTGTGAAACCTGGAAAACTTTTACATCCAAATAATATATTACCTGTACTTTAAACCGTATTGAGAATTAATTAGAAACTCATCAGCTCAATAAAGAGTTAACTCGATCAAAGAAGGGAAAACTGACTAACAAAGAGTTCTCTTTATCGAGAAAGAGATTATTATAATCAATGAAACATTATTTTCATCAATAGAGCTCACATATACGGAATGAAGATCACATATATGGAATAAACATTACTTTACCTAAAATCACTGTACCTAAAATCATTTTACTTAAAATCACTGTGCCTATATATAAAAATTGTAATCCAAATGTAGTTATGAATTATGAGTATATTAAGCTTCCTTCTATAGTAAGGGCTTATTCTTGAGGGTAACACGGTATGAAATATGATGTTGTTGTGGTTGGAGCCGGGCCTGTGGGATCCACTGCAGCTCGCTATGCAGCCCTGAATGGGGCAAAGGTTCTCCTGCTTGAAGAGCATGCTTTCATAGGGTCGCCTGTAAGCTGTACCGGACTTTTGAGCACCAGAGCGGTTGCAGAGTGCGAGCTCAAGCCTTCGGACGAGTTTGTGTTCAATTCCGTGCGTGGAGCCTTTGTACATGCTCCAGATGGGCAGTGCCTGCCAATCGATGGAAAGCAGACCAAAGCGTATGTAGTCTCGCGGAAAAACTTCGACCGTGCCCTTGCAATAAAGGCTGTGGAAGAAGGTGTTGAACTATCTCTCAGGACAAGAGCTGTGGGACTCGAAATGCCGAGTCCGAAAACCGATAAAGAGGGACAGCAAAATTCTATGGTAAAACTCAAGGTACTGAAAAACGGCAAACCTGAAACAATATGTGCATCCACCGTGATAGGGGCAGACGGAGTAAAAAGCCGGATAGCCAGCTATGCAGGGCTTGAAAAACCTGCCAGCGTACTTCCGGGGATCCAGATAGAAGCTCCTTATGCCTCGGATGACAGCGACTTTGTTGAACTTTTTCCGGGTTCTGTTGCTCCCGGTTTTTTTGCATGGACCGTACCTGTTAATGAAAAAATTTCAAGGATTGCACTTGCCCTTGAACCTGGGCTTGCCTGGAAAAATGGGCACGAAGAAAGCTCTCCTCTTTCTTATCTTAAGAATTTCCTCCGCTCCAACTCTCATGTAAAAGCGAGATACTCAGGAGGTATGCTTGATTTTGTAGTAGGGGGAATCCCGATAGGCCCTCCGAAAAAAACGGTGTCCGATGGGATTCTGCTTGTTGGTGATGCGGCAGGACAGACAAAACCTACATCAGGAGGAGGAGTCTACACCGGGGCTTTTGCGGCAAAAATTGCTGGAAAGGTTGCTGCACAGGCTGCCCTTGAAGGAGATACCTCGGCAAAGCGGCTTTCCGAGTATGACCAGCTCTGGCGGAAGGGTCTTGAAAGAGAGCTTGATATAGGTATGAAAATCCATGACTACATCGGGAAGCTTGAAGACAGGCAGTTCAATGACCTTATAGGTTCGCTAAACACCCCTTCGATTCTCAACACAATTACCGAGTATGGAGATATGGATCATCCTTCTATCCTTCTGAGAAAGCTCATGTTTTCAGGAAATTCCTTCAGGCTTATGAAAGCTTTCGGAACATTCTTAAGGACACTCTTTTGATATGCTCGCAGAACCTTAAAATTAAGGTTTTTTGTTTTTACTGGCTTTAAAAGGGATCGAAAGGGTTTGAGGCTCATGCTGTTCTTAAAGGGAAAGGTGTGCAGAAGGATCAGGTATTCAGCAGGTATTTAACTTTCTGGAGCCCTTTATTAAAGGGGATAATTGAAGGAGGTAACTTTGAGGTCTCATTCCAAGCTCCTTGAAGACGTCAAGCAGCACTTGTGCACCTGTGCTGCAGGCCTTAAGCTCACGCCTGACATGGAAGCTTTCTTGGAAATGCCTATAAGAGAACTCTATGTTTCTCTGCCTGTCCACATGGATGACGGTTCTATAAAAGTTTTTAAAGGCTTCCGGGTGCAGTACAACGAAGCTCTGGGCCCCACAAAAGGAGGCGTACGTTTTCATCCCGACGGTACTATGGAAACTACGAGGGCCCTTGCCGCCCTCATGACCTGGAAATGTGCCCTTCATAAGCTACCTCTGGGAGGAGCAAAAGGCGGGGTTATTTGTAATCCAAAAGAACTTTCACATCGGGAAATCGAGCGCCTGAGCAGAGCCTACATCCGTGGGATTTACCAGATAATAGGCCCGGACAGGGATATCCCTGCACCTGACATTTATACAAATCCGCAGGTTATGGCCTGGATGATGGACGAATACTCGAAACTCGCAGGTAAGAATGTGTTTGGTTCCATTACAGGTAAACCGACAAGCCTTGGAGGCTCGGCAGGTAGATACGATGCCACGGCAAGAGGCGGTTTATATACAATAAGTGAAGCTGCAGAAAGATTTGGAATAAGCCTGGAAGCTTCAAGGGTTGCAGTTCATGGCTTCGGAAACGTAGGATATCATGCCGCTTATCTTGCAAAGAAACTGTACGGCTGTAAGGTTGTGGCTGTAAGCGACAGCAAAGGCGCGGTATTCTCACCCTATGGGCTTGACCCCGAAGACGTTTCAGGCCATAAGCACTCAACTGGTTCGGTGCTGGACTATCCCGGAGCAGAGAACCTAACTAACGAAGAGTTGCTTGAACTGGATGTTGAAATCCTGATCCCAGCTTCTCTTGAAAACATAATAACTGAAGAGAACGCGGGAAACATTAAAGCCAGGATTCTTGCAGAGATGGCTAACGGTCCGACTACAATCGAAGGAGAAGCAATCCTGAATTCAAAAGGAGTTCATATTATCCCAGATATTCTGTGCAATGGAGGTGGAGTCATTGTCTCATACTTTGAAATGGTACAGAATCAGTCAAACGTACAGTGGGAAGAAGAGGAAGTTCAGACCCGTCTGGAGAGAAAGATGAAAGAAGCGTATTGTTCGGTATATGATTTCGCTTCAAAAAATAATATCGAGATGCGGCAGGCTGCATATACCCTTGCTGTCGGCAGAGTAGTCGAAGCCATGCAACTCAGGGGCTGGATATGAAAAACAGGAAAAAGGCCGGAGCAAAAAAGAATCTCTCAATGTAGGATACAAAATAAAAAATTTTGAAGCTAATTGAGGTTTATCTAAGCAGGGATGACTCAAATGTACAGATGCGGCAATTGCGGATACCTTTACAACCCTGATCGTGGGGATTCCTCACAATCCATAGCTCCGGATACGCCTTTTCAAGGCCTTCCAAAATCATGGAAATGCCCGAGATGTGGAGCCCCCAAAGAAAAGTTTAAAAAAGTTTAAACTAAAACCTTCAAAAAGAACAGTGCATAAACAGATACATGTTAGAAATTCTCTTCATTCATCCTGTTTCTTTCAAAGTTAAGAATTTTTCTGATGATTATTTTTTTAGGCCCTACCCACAGCTCCTCATTTTCAGGGTAATTTTCCCTTACATACTCCGAAAGCTCAGTTATGCTCATATCTTCAAGTTTTCTATTGAGTAGATTGAAATCCTCCACAAAAACACCTTCTTTACAGGTTTAAGCTTTAATCTGAGTTTTAGTACTGGATTTTATATTATTTGTACATTTTTATCCAAAGATTTTATCTGAACTTTTTATCAGAATTTTTATTTAAATTTTTTATTAGAAAATTAGAAATATTGTTTGAATATTTTTACTGAATTTATCCATCTAAATTTTTCATTGGAGGTTTTTTCGAATATTTTTACTGAATTTCTTCATCTAAATTTTTATTTTGACATTTTCAAAAGCTACAAACTTTTCCTGGACTAAGGTAGACCTTACTGGAGACTGTAGATTCATAATTGAGGCTTTTTACAAATATTCATGGCTAATTGTCCGGATTCAATCGAATCTGAATAGGAAAACTTATATAATTTATTTTGGATAGTTTAATAGAATATTAATATGTTTAGGGGATTTCCAGATAATCACAAATAAATGCTAATAGATAAGTCTGAGATTCGAACTCCGGCAGAAATGACCTGTAAGATTGACAAACAATTTGCTAAAAATTAGTAGATAACCATGAATAGGGGGCTCTGGCATAAATCGGAACGACATTACGGGCGCGGAAAACGACGAAAACTGGATGGCCGAATTTATATTAAATAGCCCTGACCCTGTCCTGCGAATAGGGAAAGAAGGAACGGTTCTTTACGCAAATAAAGCAGGAGAAGCCTTACTTGAAGCACTTAATAGCAGAATTGGCGGAAAAGTTCCTGATAAAATCCTGAAGCCTGCCCGACAAGTAGCAGCTCAAAAAAAATCCGCGCAAGACGAACTGAAAGCAGGTGAGAAAATTTATTCAATCGTTTTTAGTCCCTTGCTTGCCTCAGAAGATACGATTATCTCTGTATTCAAGATCACATCCCTCAAACAAACCAGAGAGAAACTATTTTTAAGAAAAAGAAAGTATAACGTGCTTTCCCAAATTTCCGAGTTATCTCTAAATACTCTGGATTTTCAGGCTCTTCTTGATCAAATCCTGCCTCTGGTTGCAACTGCTGTTGGCGCAGAATACTGCAGCGTCCTGAAACTCTTGCCTGATGGAGATTTTATATTTGATGCTGGGGTTGGCTGGAAGCCAGAGAATACAGGCAAAATCATAAAAAAAGATTCAGCATCAAGAGCAGGCTACACTGTACATTCAAGCCTGCCTGTTTCGCTAGAAAAACTTGATAGGAATAACTCCATCAGGGCAATGGGTCTCGAAGAAAACCAGAATATTATTAGTGGAATCAGTGTGCTCATAGGAACTGTTGAAAAACCCTATGGAGTCCTTACTGCTCACAGCACGAAAAAGGAAAAATTTTCAGAGGACGAGATCTGTTTCTTGGGTGCAACTGCAATAATTTTTTCATTTGCAATTCAAAGAAAAAAAGTGGAAGCTGCACTCCAGGACAAGGTGTATTTCTTGGAAACACTGCTGGATACAATTCCGACCCCCGTGTTTTATAAGGATAGGGAAGGCATTTATCAGGGCTGTAACGAGCTCTTTGCAAGAATGATTATTGGAAGTTCAAAAGAAAGAATAGCCGGACACTCTACGTACGACCTTTTTAAAACGACTTCTCCAGAGCTTGAGGATGCTTATGAAAGAATGGACAAACAGCTGTTCCAGAAGGGAGGAAGCCATACTTACGAGACCAAAGTGGTGTGCTCTGATGGACTAAAAAGGGACTTCATTTTTAATAAGGCCACATACAAAAGTTTTTGCGGGACTGTAGAAGGACTTATAGGAGTAATGCTTGACATTACAGGACGCAAAAAAACAGAAGAAAAACTGCAAAAAAGTGAAGAGCGATACCGTATTATTGCGGAACAGACAGGGCAACTGATATCTGATATTGATCTGAAAAACGGTCGTGTTGAGTGGGCGGGAGCAGTTAATGAGCTCACAGGCTATAGCAATAACGAAATTGAGAACCTTGATTTTTACGACTGGCTCAAGCATATTCATCCTGAAGATTACAGAAGAGTGCAGCAGACATTGAAAAATTGTTGGAACACAGGAGAAAAATTCAATGAAGAATTCAGGTTCAAGCGAAAGGACGGAAGCTATATTTGTGTAAAAAATAAAGGAGTATATCTGCGAGATGATGAAGACTTCATATGCCGGGCTCTTGGGGTAATGGAAGACGTTACCGAGATCAAACGGTCTTCAAAAAAACTGAGAGAAAGCGAAGAGTTATACAGGTCATTTTTACAGAATTTTAAAGGAATTTCGTTTAAGCTGGATCCTGATTTTATCCCACTTTTAGTGCAGGGAGCCGTTGAGGAAATAACCGGGTACATAGAAGATGACTTCACTTCCGGCCGAATAAAACTGTCTGGTCTTATTGATCCTGAAGATATGAAAATGCTCGAGAAAAGTATGGAAAAAATGAATTCATCACCAAACTCTATCATGGAGCATGATTACAGACTCAAGAGGAAAGACGGAAGTGTAAGGTGGATCCACGAGTTAATCCACAACGTATGCAACACTTCAGGAGAAACCGCATTTATCCAGGGATATGCCTATGACATTACCCAGAGGAAAAAAGCTGAGGAAAACCTTGAGAAAGCCGAGAAAATTGGTATGAGAGAAATTCATCATCGGATTAAAAATAACCTCCAGATAGTTTCTTCTCTGCTTAGCCTTCAGGCTAACAAGTTCAAAGATAAGGAGATTATTGAGGCCTTCAGGGAAAGCGAAAACCGTGTAGTTTCCATGTCCATCATTCATGAAGAGCTTTATAAGTCAGAGGATGCAGCAAGTATTGATTTTACAGCGTACCTCCGGAAACTGACTGCGGACATTCTACACTCTTACAGAACCGGAAACGAGAAGGTCAAGCTTATCCTTGAGGTGGATAATACACTTTTTGGAGTTGATACTGCAATTCCACTGGGTATTATAATTAATGAACTTTTCTCAAACTCCCTTAAGTACGCATTTCCAAAAGGTATAGAAGGAAAAATCAGGATTACCCTCTTCCGAAATGAGGCTGAATGTCAAAAAACAAGCGGAGCAACCGAAAAGAACTTTCCAGATTTGTCTTCCAGTTTTACTCTTGTCTACTCGGACAACGGAGGATGTTTTCCGGAAGAAGTGGATTTCCAAAATTCGAAAACTCTGGGCTTGCAACTTGTAAATGCTCTCGTTGAACAGATTAACGGAACAATTGAGCTTGAAAGAGGGAACGAAACAAAATACACTATCAGGTTCGAAGAAAAGAGATAATATTTAAAAAATAGAAACTGATTCTTGCATTTTATAATTCAATTAATTTTGCTGTCAAAACCGAGGTTTATTGTTTTTCCTTTTTCCTCTTCTTAATTGAGTTTTCTTAGCTGAGTTTCCTTTCACTTATTCAAAAGCAATCTTTTTTGTATATTACAATTCTTTTTTCAATTCAGAATGTTTTTGTCATATAAGCTCAGAAATAGTATTCCTGTAGATCAAACTTTTTTTTTAAAAAAAGTTTGATCAAAAATTCTCTCAAAAACAGCGCGGTGTGAGTTGAACCAGATAATACAGGCTTCTGCTAAGAACTCATCTGGAACTTGATGTTGTTTAGATTTTGATATTTCTGGTACTTCAGGTTTTAGAATTGTCTGGTACCTCAGGTTTTAGAATTGATATAACTGATATTTTATATGACATAAGGAAAAAAGATATTAAAAATATATACAGCGAGGATAGGCGAATTGTGAATGCTAATAGGAATTGATGTCGGAGGCACTACCACGGATGCAGTGCTTATCCAAAATGGAGAAGTGTACAGTACTGCCAAGGTTTCCACTGAACACGGAAATCTACTAAATTCCCTGCTTGAGGCCCTTGATGCTGTCAGCAAAGATGTCCCTCCCGAGCAGCTGGAAAGAGTAGTGTTCAGTACAACCGTGATAACAAATCTCATTGCCGAAGGCAAAACTGACCGTGTAGCCCTGGTATTAATTCCAGGACCCGGGGTTAACCCGGCAAGTTATACATTTCCTGACAGCTTTTATCTAAAAGGGGCTATGGATTACAGGGGAAGGGAAATTGATCCACTCGACGAGGCCGAGGTCAGGAGAACCGTAGGTTCGGTCCGGGAATCCGGATTTTCAAGAGCAGCCATTATAAGTAAGTTCGGGCAAAGAAATCCCTCTCACGAACTCAGGGTAGAGGAAATCTTCAGGGAAGACTATCCTGGCTGCAAACTGGAACTAGGGCATAAAGTTTCGGGAAAGCTAAATTTCCCAAGACGGATAGCAACTGCCATGCTTGCCTCTGCCACCAGGGAACGATATCAGGAGTTCGTTGAGAAAATCAAGAAAGCACTTGAGGAGAGGAATATCCGGGCTCCTGTGTATATCCTGAAAGCCGATGGAGGAACCCTCCCGGTTGAGAAATCGATAGAATTTCCTGTGGAAACTATTTTTTCGGGCCCTGCTGCCAGTACAATTGGAGCTCTTGCCCTTACCCCTGAAGGGCAGACCTCAGTGGTAGTGGATATAGGAGGGACTACCACAGACCTTGCATTAATTCTGTCAGGCAAGCCTCTTTTTGCTTCTAAAGGCGCAAAACTCGGAGGTTTCCTTACACATGTCCGGGCTTTTGCGGTCCGCTCGATAGCTGCGGGAGGAGACAGTGTTGTAAGGGTTAAGGACCTGAACCCCGGCACAAAACAGATAACAATCGGCCCTGATAGGGCAGGTCCGGCTTACTGCATGGGAGGAAAAGAAACTACCCCTACAGATGCCCTGAAGTTCCTTGGGCTTATTGAGGTAGGAAATCCCGAACGTGCAAGCGAGGCGATCAAAGCCACAGCTTCTGAGCTTGGAAAATCAGAGACTGAAACTGCATCCCTGATTGTAGATAGAGTCTCACAGATGATTGCTGATGCAGTAAATGAGATGTTTTTTGAATGGGAACAGGAGCCTGCCTATCGAGTATGGGAAGTCCTGCAGGAGAAAAAGACAAGGACTGAAAACGTGGTTGGAATTGGAGGAGGGGCGAAGGGGCTTATTGCAGAGATTGCAAAAAAACTTAATGCAAACCCTGTTATTCCCGAACATGCCGAGGTGGGAAATGCCATTGGAGCAGCCGTTGCAAGGCCCACGATTACTCTGAACCTGCACATTGATACTGAACAGAAAGTGTACTCTGTTGCTGAGGAAGGGGAGATTGTCAGTTTAAACACAACAAAGTTCAAGAACTTGAATAAAATCAGCCTCGACGAAGCTGAAACCCTGGCAGCAGAACTCTTGGGGAAACGTGCGAAAGACTTTGGAATTTCCGAGTATGCAGATGAAGCCGAGATTGTTAATAGTGAAGTCTTCAATGTCGTCAATGGCTGGTATACTACAGGGCGGCTTTTTGACGTAAACATGCAGATTCCTGCAGGCCTGATACCGGAATGGAAAAGGAGGGAAAAAGCATGAAACTGGGGCTTGGAAGACTCAAGGATGTACTGAAAACTGGCTCAGGAACAGCTCCGGCAGAAGGGGAAAAAGAACAGGCAGAAAATAAAGACAAGGCAGAGACAGAAGAGATGCAGACAATAAAAAATGAAGAAAAAAAGCTTGAAATATCCAAGGGAAAGGAGGGAAATACAATGGAACTGAAAAAGACCGGGTTGGAAGCGAAAAAAGGACCATTATCCCCGGCAGACCGCACTAAGGCCGAGAAGACAGGCCTTATCTTCTTCCCTGCCTTTGACTGGGCTATTTCACCAACCCACCCCGAAAGAGAAGAGCGTCTTCTTTATACCAGAGACCAGATCTTTGAAGAAGGTCTGATGGATCTGCCAGAAATAGCCGAATATAAACCTCGCCTTGCAGAGTACAGGGATATTGCCAGGGTCCACTTCTGTGTGCCTGATATAAAAGCCCAGGCTACAACCCCTCACCTGATCGCAGCAGGTAGTTGCCTGGTGCTTGGAGATGCCCTGATGAAGGCAGAGGTCAAAAATGCTTTTGCGCTTATCCGTCCGCCTGGCCATCATTCAATGACAGTCGCACATGGGAACCGGGGATTTTGTAATATCAATAACGAAGCTATCCTTGTCGAGTACCTGAGAAAAACATATGGAATCCGCAAGATTGCGATTGTGGATACCGATGTGCATCATGGGGATGGGACTCAGGATATTTTCTATAATGATCCTGATGTGCTTTTTATTTCCTTCCACCAGGACGGAAGGACTCTTTATCCTGGATCGGGCTTTATGAATGAACTGGGAGGCCCAAAAGCCCTTGGAAGGACTATCAATATTCCCCTGCCGCCAGGAACCCCTGATGAGGGAATACTTTACGTGCTCGATTCCCTTGTGCTTCCTATTCTGAAGGATTTCAAACCTGAGCTTGTCCTGAACTCTGCGGGACAGGATAACCACTACACTGACCCTCTTGCAAATATGCGCTTTTCTGCACAGGGATACGCAAAATTGAATGAAAAACTTGCTCCTGATATGGCCGTGCTTGAAGGAGGTTACGCAATCCAGAGTGCACTGCCTTATGTGAATACAGGTATAATCCTTGCAATGGCAGGGCTTGATTATTCCTGCGTAAGAGAACCTGACTTCAAGCCAGGCATGTTTGTCCAGGCTTCAAGGGATAGAAAAACCCTAGAAGAAATAGTTGCAACCCAGCTTGAAAACTGGAAAAACAGGGATAGGCTTGTAGAAGCTGAAGTGGCAAAACACGGAGACTTCTACCGCCGAAAAAAACAGATCTTTTACGACACGGATATGATTCAGGAGTTCCAGGAAGAAACCATCCGGATGTGCCCTGACTGCCAGGGCTACAAAACCATTGACTCCCACGCCCATGGAGGCATAGGCAATCCCAGGATCTTCGGGGTTTCGATTCCAATCTACGCCTGTGAGAACTGCCAGGCTGAAGCCAGGGAAGAGTACAGGAAAAAGCTAATTCATCCGGAATATGATTACGTTTACCTGCAGGATAAAAAACAGGATGAGTACAGGACATATAATACGAGGACAAAGAAGGAAACGGTTTATTAAGGCAGGAAAAAGGTTTTTTTAAATATAAAATGAGGTATTATAAGTTATACAGGCTTTTTTCTTGTTTTTCCTCTTTTCTTTCTTTTTTCACTTTCAAATTTCTTGTTTTCCTCTTTTTGTTCTTGCTTTTCCTCTTTTTGTTCTTATTTTTCACTTTTTTTGTTTTTATTTTTCACTTTTTTTTGTTTTTCTCTTTTCTTTCTCACTTTTCCTTTTTTGTTGTTCTTTCTGCCTATGCTTATTTTTGTTACTTGTATCTAACTTCATGCTATTTTTTTGAATTAGATTATTAGAATACAGTTTTGTTTCTTACAATATTTTTTCTAAAGATACCTTTGTTTTTTGTAGGCACTTTCTAAATATATTAATTTTACTCTCCGATATCAAATAACCAGGTTCTTAGCAGGCTTACATCATATAGTAAAAACCTGTACCGTCTGGCCTGAAAGTAGCTGAAAATGTATGTCTTATCGTTACTTCCAATAGTCAAGCGAGGGTGAGAAATCATAGGATGTAGTCAGTGTTAACTTATTTTTGGCTTACTATAATTGGGAGTGAATATTGGAGTATAAAAGGGCAAAGGGTAGAAATCAAGAGAAAATTATGGCAATCTATGACATCATTTTAAGTTTTTCTATTTTAATAAATCTTTATAACTATACTAATCAAAACCGATATATTTATATTGTACTTGCAATTAGTTTCTAATTAATTTATGAAAGTAATATTTTAAACTTATTTTATCCGTATGGAGGGATTTGGCATAAATAAAATAAAGTTTTTATTGTTAACTTTCTTAATATTAACACTAAGTTCCATTATTGGGGCGGCGGCTGAGATTCACGTTAGTTCAGATCAGTCTATACAGGACGCGGTGAACAGTGCAGGTGCAAATGATGAGATTATCGTCGCACCTGGAACTTATAACGAAAATATCTACATAGGCATAAGTGACCTGGTAATCAGGTCTTCTTCCGGTAGCCCCAAGGACACGAAAATTATTGCGACCGACTCATCTAAATACGTAATTCAAATTTATAATGGAGATCGCGTAACAATTAAAGGGTTTAATATTTCTGGAGGAAACCATGGTATAGGTCTGGAAGGCTCAACAGGGAGCACTTTAGAAGATAATGTAGTACATTCAAATCAGAATTTCAGTATCTATCTGGCAAATTCAAATAACAACATTCTGATAAACAACACAATTTTCAACAATACCAATGGGATCAACCTGGTATTTTCTGACGAAAATAATATCTCGGAAAACACGGTTTTTAATGACACCTTAGGTTCGAATACTCATAACATTTTCCTGAATAATTCTCACAATAACAATTTTCAAAGCAATAACGTTTCGGATGGCGAATATGGAATCGCCATGCGATATTCCAACAACAACAACCTTACCAGCAATAACGCTTCTGGAAATAAAAGAGGCATTTACCTGACCTTAAAATCCAGCGGAAACACGCTTTCCGGAAATCTGGCAAATTCAAATTCAGAAAGCGGCATAATTCTGGATAATGCCGGCAGTGGCAACAAACTCATCAACAATACTGCCAGGTTGAATACTGAGAGTGGTATAGGACTTGCAAATTCCAGCAACAATAACCTGACCAATAACATTGCATCTCAAAACAGCAAAGGAATATATTTACAGTCTTCAGCCAGTGGAAATATCCTTTCAGACAATATTGTGAATTTGAATATTCAAGGTATTCAGCTTGAAAACGCTAGCATTAATAACAACCTTGCCGGCAACACTGTAAATTCGAATACTAATTATGGGATCTATCTGGTGAATTCCGGCAATAATTTCCTGCTCAACAATGTAGCTTCGAGCAATAATAAAGGCATCTACATCATGAGCTCAAGTGAAAACACAATTTCTAACAATACGCTCTTGGATACTATTACTGATGGGATAATGCTTTCACTTTCCAACAGCAACACCCTTTCAAGAAATAGGGCTTATAATAACAGTTTTGGAATTTTTTTGAACTCTTCTGATAGTAATGAAATCTCAAGCAATACAATAACTAGTGCTCGAAATTATAGTATTGCTATGTGTGCCGCTAGTAATGATAACCAAGTTTTTAATAATTACTTCAACAGCACATATAATACAAGGGTTAGAAACGCTTCAAATAACTGGAATACGACTAAAACTGCAGGCACAAGTATTGCCGGTGGGCCATACCTAGGAGGAAACTTCTGGGGAATGCCTAATGGGAAAGGACATTCTCAAACCATAGCAGATAATGATAGTGACGGCATTACTGAAGAGATATTTTCCACAGCCAATGTCACAGACTATCTCCCACTTGTAGCTGTAGAAGCACCGGTGCTTCCTGAGGCAAACTTCTCAACCAACATTAGCAGTGGTCTTTCCCCTCTGACAGTCCAGTTCACTGACACTTCACAAAACGCAATCTCTTGGTTCTGGGACTTCGGAGATGGAAATAATTCAACTGCTCAGAACCCGGTGCATGTTTTCTATGCAGTAGGAACCTATACTGTTAACCTGACAGCAACCAATGCAAACGGTACGAAATCAAAACTTGACACAATAACCATTTTACAACCTATAATTCCGGTTGCAGACTTCAGTGCCAATGTAACGAGCGGCTATGCTCCCCTTTCAGTCCTGTTCACTGACAAATCACAAAATGCAACCTCAAGGAATTGGGACTTTGGAGACGGAGCTAACTCAACCGAGCAGAATCCAGTACACACGTACTCCGCAGCAGGAACCTATACTGTTAACTTAACTGCAACAAATGAAAACGGTACTTCCCAAGCAAAAACTGCCACAATAACTGTTACTATAGAAGAAAGCAGCTCAAGTAGTGGAGGCAGTCATCACAGCAACGGTGGAGGCGGTGGAGCAGGTGGTTCCCCTGAACCTCAAACTAACGTTCAAGTCAAGGAACTTTCAAAGACACAGGTTACAAACGGAAAGCCTGTATTGTTTGATTTCCCTAATAACGCAACCTGTGTTGTGTATGTGGGCTTTGATGCAAAGAAGAGTGCAGGTAAGATAACAACTATTGCCGAGCAATTGAAAAATAAATCGACTCTGGTTTCAGTCCTGGATTCGGGAGAGGTCTATAAGTACTTCAACCTCTGGGTTGGAAACAGTGGATTTGCAACCGAAAAGAACATTGAAAACCCTGAAGTATGTTTCAAGGTTGAGAAATCCTGGCTGCAGGATAAGAAAATCAACCAGAGCTCAATTACTCTAAACAGGTACAACGACAAGAAATGGTCACAAATTCCCGTGAAATTATTAAAGGAAGATAGTAAATACCTGTACTTCACGGCAGAAACACCGGGCTTCTCGTTCTTTGCAATAACAGGAAAAGCGGTAGAAAAAGTAGCTGAAGCAAAGCCTTCAATCAATACTTCGAAACTTGATCAAAATAGTACAGCATCGGAAACAGAAACTGAGCAGAAAACTGAACAGGAACCAGGAAAGGATAAAACCACAAGCATACCTGGATTTGAAGCGCTCTATGTAGTAGCTTGCCTTGTTATGGTATTCCTGCATAGAAGAAAATAAAAGAACAACTAAATAAAGAGAAATAAGGATCAAAATTCTTCTTTTTACTCTTCCTTATTTCTCCATTTTCCTTTTTACTCTTTTTATTTATCTATTTTCCATTTTGCTCTTTTTATTTCCCCATTTTCCTTTTTACTCTTTTTATTTCCCCATTTTCCATTTTGCTCTTTTTATTTTCCTTTCTTGATTCATCGAATTTGAACAGTCCTTTTCATGTATTAAATTTTTTTACATGAGGTAAATAACCTTTCAGATTCCCAGTAAACTGGTATAGTATACAAGAAAAGAAAAAAATCTCTAATTTATGTTTAGGAGATGTTTATTGATCGTCTTTTACTATCTATTTTTATCTCTGTATTTTGATATTATTCTTATCCAGCAAATTTATATAAATTGATGTTTAAAATCAGATCTATTAATACAAAATTAAATAATAATTTAAATAAAAAGTGGGGGATTTATATAAATAAGTTTGTTACTTTAACAGTAGCTATTCTTATTTTTGCATTTAGCTCGAGTATCGGTACTGCGGCTGAGGTCATAGTCCAGCCAGGAGAATCAATACAGTCCGCAGTAAATAATGCGACTTCTGGAGATGAAATTGTCATAAGTCCCGGAAATTATAACGAAAATATCGTGATAACAAAGGATAATCTCGTAATAAGGTCAGAGTCCGGGAATCCTGAAGACACCATAATTACAGCCAGTAATAACGCTTCAGATGTATTCTTTGTAGACGCCGATAACATAAAAATCATGGGAGTAAGTGTTAAGGGGGCCGGAATTGACAAGGCAGGAATCATCCTATCAGGGGCTCTTAACTGTACAGTTTATAATAATAAAATCACTGATAATGCCCTTGGAGTATATCTAAAGAATTCAATGTACACTAGTGTCCTTAATAATACGGTAGCACAGGGTAAGCGAGCAATTAATGTTGAGAGGTCACACTATAACAAAATAATAAATAACGATGTTTCAGGCGAGAGGTTTGGAATTTACCTTACTGCTTCCGAAGGAAACGAACTTTCTGAAAACTCGGCAAACATGAACTCTAATCACGGTATTGTTCTGGAAAGCTGCAACAATAATAGGCTGGAAAACAATGCCGCCAATGCAAACAACGGTTATGGCATCTACATCGTGGGTTCGGGTAGTAATAACCTTACCGGAAATACAGCGGACTCAAACGTAATTTACGGTATCTATTTTTCAGACTCAGGTAACAGCAGCATTGTAAATAATAAAGCGGTAAACAGTAACCGTGGTATTTTCCTGTTAAGATCCGGCGAGAGCACGGTTTTGAATAATTTGGCTTTAAACAACCGGGACGGAATCCGGATTTCATCAGGAATGAACAGCAGTATATCAGGAAATGAGGTTTCAAACAATAATGTCTCAGGGATTTCTTTACTGAATTCTATTAACTGTACCATCGCTGAAAATATGTTGTTAAACAACAGCCTGGGAATAGACCTGGAATTATCCAATAATACCGTTGTTCTTAATAACAGCATTCGAGAAGGCGGAAGGGCAGTTAGCTTGAGGGGTTCAGGTTACAACCTGGTTTTAAATAACACGGCTTTAAACAACAGGTATGGATTTTATGTCATACGCTCACAGTGGAATACACTATTAAACAATACGGCAAGTGCAAGCGTTAACCACGGTATCGTACTTGCTAATTCCACAAATAACAACTTTATGAATAATATCCTGAATTCGAATGGAGGTCATGGGGTTTATCTGAGCAACTCAAGCACCAATACCTTAGATAACAATATAGCTTCAAGCAACAGCAGAGGTATTTACCTGATATCCTCCGGTGGAAACAATATCCTGAACAATACGGTTCTGGGTAACAGGGAATATGCAATTCTGTTATCATACTGCACAGGTAACAACATTTCCGGAAATGAAGCTTCCAACAGCGGCCGTGGGATTCACCTGAGCACCTGCCAGAATAACGTTGTCTCAAGAAATATTGTCACTCTGAACAGTATCTCAGGTATTTTCATGAGCTCTACAAGCAACGGCAATATCGTTTTTGATAATTACCTGAACAATGTCTTTAATTCAAATATTAAGGACGGCAGTGAAGGAAATAGCTTGAACGTTACAAAAACTGCCGGTACCAATATCGTTGGCGGACCTTATATAGGAGGCAATTTCTGGGCAAAACCTGACGGTACAGGGTTCTCGCAGACCGCAACCGATGCCGATGGAGACGGAATTGCTGATACTGCGTACAAACTTCAGGGCAATAACTATTCGGATTTCCTGCCTCTCGTAGGCGGCTTTGAACCAAAACAGTCTGTGATGCCTCCAATAGCTTTCAAGACTAGCAGTATTGAAGCAAGTGTAACAAGTGAAACGGTTGTCAATGAAACTGAAGTTAATAATATGGAAAATCAGACTGAGATAAATAATTCAGAAATAAATACAACGGAATCGACCAATGACAGTGAAATAGAAACGGATGTAGATGAAACAACGGAAGACGCTGAGTAACTTGATTAAAGGAGCCTGAGCAGAGTCCAAAGGATAAAAGCAGCAGGTTAAAACTTTTGGATGAAGACTTGGTCCTTCATCCTATTTTACTATTTTTGTTTTTTATTTGTCGCCTATACCCAGCATATTTATATTACTTTATACATTATTCCCCCTACTCTGACAATTTGGATGAAATATTCTATAAAGATAAAGCGAATTATATGCATAAACGCATGTGGGTTCCTGCATATTTTTTACACAAAGATCGAGTAAAGCAATTTTATACGCTATTGTAAAAGGACTTACTTTAGATCATAAGAGAACTCACGTTATCTTATAAAAAAATTTACACGGAATATTCTCTGTGACTTATACAGCCACTTAAAGCAAATTTAATTAGAAAATTTCATTGCTTTTTTTGAGTGGATGGAGGGATTAGAATAAGTAAATTAGTTACTTTATTGTTAGTTTTTTTTATCCTGATATTAAGCTCTGGTATTGGAACTGCGAATGAAATCGTTGTCAAATCAGGAGAGTCCATACAGGCTGCTGTAAACAATGCGGTTTCAGGTGATGTGGTAATTGTAAAGCCTGGAACCTATACCGAGAACATCAATGTAAACGTAAATAATCTGGTAATAAAATCAGAGTCTGAAAATCCTGCAAATACAATAATAATGGCTAAAGACCCGGCTTTAGATGTGTTTAATGTACAGGCAAATAAAGTTACGATTAGCGGGTTTAAAATAATGGAGGCACATAAAGACCATGCAGGGGTCTATATGTATAAGTGCAAAAACTGCACCATTGAGAATAGTAGATTGCTGAATAATACTATTGCAGTACATCTGAAGAATTCGGATTATAATTCAATTCTTGATAACTTGATTGGAAAAAGCGATAAGGGAGTTGTTATTGAGCAGTCCAACTACAACACGATCTCTGGAAACCGAGCTTCAAAAAACAGGTATGGGTTTTATGTTCCTAATTCTGAGGGGAATGTGATTTCAAATAATACGCTCTCGGAAAACAAAGATTACGGAATCGTGCTTTCAACTGGAGTAGGCAATACACTCTCAGAAAATAATGCTTTCGATAACGGTAGAGGTATCTACCTGGGCAATTCGGATAACAATAAGATTTTAAGCAATACTATTACTTCAAATGAGGTTTTTGGGCTTTTTGTCTGTCCCAAAAGTGACAAGAATAGCGTCCTTAATAACTACTTCAATAATACTGTCAATGCCGTACCTAATAATGGAACCGACAACATATACTATATAGAAAAAACCCCAGGCACTAACATTGTCGATGGGCCTTATCTTGCAGGAAACTACTGGGCACAACCCAATGGAACAGGCCCCTCGGAAGTCACGCCTGATGAAGATGGAGATGGCATTGCTGATAAGGTATACAAGATTGAAAACAGTGATTACGTCGATCGCCGGCCTCTTGTAGCCGCTAAAGTAAAGAAGCCGATCCTTCCGGTTGCAAATTTCAGTACCAATGCAACTAGTGGTTATCTTCCTCTTTCAGTCCAGTTTACCGATCTTTCGAAAAATGAAACCGAAAGAAACTGGGATTTTGAAAGCGACGGGAACATTGATTCGACGGACGAAAATCCGGTTCATACCTTTACAGAGCCTGGAACCTATACCGTTAACCTTGTCGCAAGTAACGAAAACGGGACTGCTTCAAAAGATTATATAATAGTCGTTCTTGAAGGACAAGAGACTCAAGAATCTGTCTGGCAAAATAAAATTGAGAGTTTACCTGGCTTTGAATTGATTTATGGAATTTTTGGTTTGCTTGCAGTTTTCCTGTATAGAAAAAGATGAGAAATTTTAAAGGAAAAAAGGTTAAGGAAACTTAAAGAATCAAAGAAGAACGTGAGTCAGTGACGGGAGTGGGATTTACTGGGGCTATGGGAGAGCTTTGACAGGTATGCAGGAGAATATGACGCCTGGTACGAGAAATATAAACCTGCATACGAATCCGAACTTCTTGCCCTGAGAGTTTTTCTTCCCGAAAATCTGGAGAAATTAAAAGCCCTTGAAATCGGAGCTGGTACAGGCAGGTTCGCTTCGGCTCTTGGGATTGGACTCGGGATTGAACCGGCAAGAGCTATGGCAATTCTTGCAAAGCAACGAAGACTGAAAGTCGTGATTGGTGTTGCGGAGTTTCTGCCTATTAAAAGAGAACAATTTGATCTCGTTTTAATTGTTACTGCACTTGCTTTTTTTAAAAATCCGAACCAGGCACTCAAGGAAGCTCTGAGGGTATTGAAACCAGGCGGACAAATTATAGTTGGAATCCTTGATAGGGATAGCACTCAGGGACGCTGCATTGAGTCGGAGAAAAAAGAAAGCAAATTTTCTGCAGAGGCACATTTTCTTTCTGCAACGGAAGTCTTAACATATCTTTTAGAAATTGGGTTTGAAAATCTCGAGATCTGCCAGACTCTTTTTAAAAAGCCTGAGAAAATAGAATCTGTTGAACTTCCGGAAAAAGGACATGGAAAAGGAAGATTTGCTGTAATTTCAGCAAGAAAGACATTTCATGGATTCGGAAATTGAACTATTTATATTTGGAATTATAATAAATAAATAAATAAATAAATAAATAAATAAATAAATAAATAAAATGTCCTCAATTCCATTTTTAAAGGAAACAATAAATTGGGAATAGCAAACGAATTGATAATTGGACTAATTGACATTTGGTGGGTTAAAATTAATGCCCATAGAAAAAATTCCGGGTTACACCTATGGAAAGACAAAAAGCATGTCTCCTTTTAACCTTGAGGATCTGAAACTATTAAAAGATACTGTGATGTTTACAGATATCTACAGAAGAGGATGAAAAATACCTCAAGAAAGCCAGAGAAGTGCTGGAAGACCAGATCGAGGAGATCCTTGATACCTGGTATGGGTTTGTGGGTTCACATCCGCGTCTACTCTATTATTTCACCAGTCGTTTTATCGTGTTCCGTACCTAGATTTTTACCCTGCCTTATTGGTTTATTGAGCCAATGAAAAGACATGCAGGAAGATATAGGAACTTTTCCTATTGGGAAATGATAAGCCTCTTAACCGGGATATTTTATTCTTGTGTTATAGAGTCCTTTTTCTGTCTTTATGTTGGTTTTTTGCCTGTGTGCCAGTTTAAAGCCCTCTGGAAGATTTGAGATAAGCTTTAGTACTCTCATAGTTTAGGGAACTCGCAGGCTTGAAAGAAAGATCCTGTTTTTCAGGTTTTACAGCTTTTTCTTGCAGCATTCCAAAAATCTAATTTAGGAAATCCACGTATTTTAATACGGTTCTATATGGAAGCTATTAATTTCAAGAAAATAATGGTTGCAACCGACGGCTCGCCCTGCTCCGGGCTGGTTGCTGAAAAAGGGATTGAGCTTGCTCGGTTGAGTGGAGGAAAGGTCTATGCAGTCTATGTGGTGTCAACAGACTATCTGGCTCCTATCAATGGTGATTCCTTTCCTATGAATGTGGATTCTTACTGGAAGCCAATACATGAGGCATGGGAAAAACAGGGACATGAGGCTGTAACTTTTGTAAAAAACTTGGGTGAGATGAAAGGAATCAATGTTGAGCCTGTTCTTCTTGAAGGCAATCCCTCAGAAGAGCTGATCCGGTATGCTGAAGAGGAAAAAATGGATATTGTTGTTATGGGTACTCTTGGAAAAACAGGACTGGACAGGTTGCTTCTTGGCAGTGTCGCAGAAAAGCTGATCCGTCACTCGAAGGTTCCGGTTATGGTTGTAAGAGACAAGTGTGATTTATGAAACTGAATAATTAAAACAAAAAAAGAAAGCTAAAACTACTTAAAATGAAAAATTAAAAGGGTTAGAGCTGCACGTAATGTGCAACTTCACCCAGGTCTTCCTCGATTCTGAGAAGCTGATTATATTTAGCTGTTCTTTCTCCACGTGCCGGGGCTCCGGTCTTGATCATTTCTGCCCCGATAGCTACTGAGATATCCGCAATTGTTGTGTCTTCGGTTTCGGCAGAACGGTGGCTTACTATTACGGTATAGCCGTTTCTGGAAGCCATATTTGCGGCGTCAAAAGCTTCGGAAATAGTTCCGATCTGGTTGACCTTTAAGAGAAGTGCATTTGCTGCTCCCATGTCAACGCCTTTTGAAAGCCTCTCAATGTTTGTAACAAAGAGGTCGTCACCGACAATAATTGTGTCCCAGAGTTCATTGGTCAGAGCTTCGAAGTCCTCAAAGGCTTCCTCATAGAAGGGGTCTTCAATGGAAAGGATTGGATAGGAGTTCACAAGTTCGACGTAGTAGTCCATCAGTTCGGGAGCAGAGAGTTTCTTTCCGTCGATTGCATAGGTTTCCTCTTCGTAAAACTCGGAGGCTGCAGCATCAAGCCCAATTGTAACCTCGGTGTCAGTGTAGCCTGCTTCTTCAATAGCCTGGGTAAGGGCATCAAGGGCTTCGGTTGACTCACTCATCTTGGGAGCGTATCCTCCTTCATAGCCCACATTGGTAGAAGAACCGCCGTATTTCTTTTCCAGTATTTTACCAAGAACGTGATAGATTTCGGCTCCCATCTGGAGAGCTTCGTAAAAGGTTTCTGCGCCTTTGGGCTGAATCATGAACTCCTGGATTGCAAGATCATTGCCTGCATGCTTGCCCCCGTTAAGGACATTCATTGTGGGCACTGGAAGAGTAAATGCATTTGAGCCTCCCAAATAGCGGTAGAGAGGAACATTCAGGGAATCTGCAGCAGCTCTTGCAACAGCCATGGATACCCCAAGAATTGCATTTGCCCCAAGGTTTGATTTGTTATCGGTCTCATCGAGCTCAATCATCAGCTCATCGATTTCCCGCTGGTTTCGCACATCAAGCCCCAGCAATTCCTTCTGGATGATGGTGTTCACATTCTTTACTGCAGTGAGAACTCCTTTTCCTCCATATCTATTAGGGTCTGCATCCCGCAGTTCAAGGGCCTCGTTCGTACCGGTAGAAGCCCCTGAAGGAACACCGGCTCTGCCAAATCCCTTTGGCGTAAACACATCAACTTCAACAGTGGGATTTCCCCTTGAATCCAGGATCTCCCGAGCATGTATCTTTTGGATTTTATATTCTCCAGAATCCTGCTGTAGACCGATATACGACATTATTTCACCCTTTTTAATCTCTGATTTATCTATAGATATATTCTGTTATTTGAAGCTTAACCTTAATTCAAAGCTTATCCCTAATTTTGAAGCTTATCCTTAATTTGAAGCTTATTTAATGAGACTTAATCTTAACTTAACCGTTAGATGTCCGAATTGTATTTAATTCTTTATCCGGTTAACGGAAATAATTTTAATTAAGTTTTACGCTATTGTCTCATAAGAAACCCTATTAACAAATGAAGGCTATATGTTGAATTTCCGAATTAAGAAATACTTTTGCCTCAGGTATCTACATTCTTAGCTGTATAAATTCAGGAATATTATCCCTCGAGCGTTTGCAAGAGATTTTCTTATTTTGTAAACCTTAACTCAGGCTTCCTGAGTTTCAGGAATCTCCATTTTCCTCAGGCACTAGCTTTAAAGGTTTTGGTCAGGATCACAAAGTCAGTTTTTACAAAACCGGTTTTTTTCCGGAGATTTGCTAATATTAGTTTTTATATTAAAACTTTTCAAAAAAAGATATTAGCAGGATTTGATAGCTATTATACTTCTTAACAATACTCAATTTATTTAAAAAAACAATTTTATCTACATAAAATATATAAACCTGAAAGTATTATTCACATTCGATGACCGACGATTCTCCAGTTAATTTAACCGATAAAGAGTATTCAATCATTGACATGCTCCAGAGCCTGGGACTCCCGAGGACGGAGGCCACTGCAATCGTGTGTCTGAAAGGCTGCAGTGAACTCAGGTCTCTTCATATTGAACTTGTATCAGGGCTTAGACAACCGGAAGTAAGTGTAGCCATGCGACCCCTGCGGGAAAGAGGTTGGGTGGAAGAAAGATCTGAAAAAAAGAATAAAGGAAAAGGCAGGCCTGTGAAGTACTACCAGTTAACTTTGCCCTTCTCACAAATTGTAAAGATCCTTGAAGACGAATTTTTAAAAGATAATAACGAAAAAATGATTGCACTCGAAAGGCTTCGAGAACTGGAAACAACATTGCAAAATTGAATTTGAAGAAGATTGCCAGATAATTTTACAGGACTATATAGGACTATATTTTACTTCTTGCTTTCATACTCAAACTTTTGAGCTTTGATTATAACTCTTGTTCTACCAGAACATCATTTCATATCTAAAACTCGCTCAAAACTTACAGGGGCAAAGCCCTGTTCCTTATCTTCAATTCTTCTAGCAGAAAATCCATCAAGTTCGAAGACAAAAGCCTCAACTACCATAAAAACTTCGCTTTCTCCTCTCAGGCAACCGAGTTTTACATCGTCTCCCCTGCCTGCGCCTGCATGCAGATGGATCTTAGGCTTTCCTTCCATTAAAAAAATATCTCCAATTCCCAGAATCTCATGTGCATCGTCAAAGCCAAACCATATAGGTTCTGGAGGGATTATACTTTCTTTAGGGCCTGTGACAAGCTTTGCCTCTTTTAATGCGCCCAGCAATACAAAAACAGCAGATTCGATACGCTCCAGTTCAGCAAGTTTAATCAGTTCCAGAATCAGGTCGTCTCCAGAATCGATCCTTACGGTAAATACTCTACCTATTTTTCCTGTTGCATATTCCATCTTTTTATCCTCACTTATCTGTAATTTTTCCGTCTACAAGCCTGATAATCCTGTCAGCTTTTGATGCCAGGTTCTCATTATGAGTAACCACGATAAAAGTCTGATTATGCTCCCTGTTCAGCCGTCTGAGCAGTCCATAGATCAGGTCACCCGTTTTTGTATCAAGGTTGCCTGTAGGCTCGTCTCCAAGCACGATTGCAGGAGAACAGCTAAGCGCCCTTGCTACTGCAACCCTCTGGTTCTGTCCTCCTGAAAGTTCACCGGGCCTGTGATCCATCCGGTCTTCAAGTCCTACTTCTTTAAGGAGGTTTTCAGCAATTTCCTGTGCTTCTTTCCTGCTTTTTCCCAAAATCAAGAGCGGCATTATTACATTTTCCAGAGCCGTAAAGTCCGGGAGCAGGTGATGGTACTGGAAAACAAAACCAAGCATTCTGTTTCGCATCTCAGAACGTTCCTTATCCGACATATTTGTTACGTCTCTACCGTCTATCATGAGCGTCCCAGAACTTGGAGTGTCCAGTAGGCCTATCATGTGCATAAGTGTGCTTTTGCCCGAACCCGATGGTCCGACAATTGCCACGAATTCCCCTTTCTTAATTTTCAAGTTTGCATTGTCGAGCGCGCGAAATTCCATTCCGTTTTTATATATTTTTGTCAGGTTTTTAAGCTCGATAATTGGGCGTTCTTCAGTCATGCTTTTCCTGCATTTTCAAAACCATTATAATAAAAAAAGAGGGGCTTTTAACTAAAGAGCTTTTGGGCAGAACACAGGATCCCACGGAAAACTCTATTTTAGGCAGCTTCCCTTTTGTTTTGAGAAGAGAATTCTACAAAGAGGAGACCTCTACAAGAAGAAACTTCTATAGTATGAAACATCTCAATAAAAAACTTATATATGAAGATAATTCAACAAGAAGAGAATTCTACAAGAGGAAAATTCAACAAGAAGAGAATTCCACAAAGAGAAGATTTCTATATTCTGTTCTTCTATTTCAGGCATGCCCCATCCCTTTTACTTATAATATAGGCTGCTGTAAGAATAAAAACGCAACCAAGGAAAGTCGAGATATAGAGCGGATTTTTCAGGACAGTAACGTCAAAGAAAATTCCGGAAACAGGCTCGACCAGAGCAAGAATACTTCCTGTCTGAGCCCTTATTCCTGAGATACCTATCAGATATATTACGGCAGCGAACGTTATAGTTAAACCGAAAAGAAGCAGGATATCAAGGTTTTTAACGAAAGCAGCAGTTGGAGTGGAGAGTGCGGCCGGCAGCATAAAGAGAAGGCTTATTCCTGTCAGCCAGAAGGTTTGAGCTATTCCTGAATAATCATCCCTCAGATACCGAATTGTTATTATATTCGCACCAAATGACAGCCCTGACAGTAACCCGAAAAGAAGGCCTTTCTGGAACTCAGGGCCTGTATGTCCAAGAATTTCACCCGGACGTGCAATCAGTAAAACTCCTGCAATTGCAAGCAAAAGAGGAAGAAAACTATTACTGTTTCTGTGTTCTCCGAGAATCGATGGAGCAAACAGACTAACATATACCGGAGCCGTATAGAGCAGAAGGACAGCCACCGAAACTCCACTATACCGAATAGATGAAAAGTAACAAATCCCTGTTATCGCATTCAGAAGGCCCAGGAGGAGAAGGTATCTTTTTTTCCTATGGGGTTTAAGCTGTCCAAGCCCTCGATTGAGCAGCAGATAAACAAAAATCATGCAGAGACCAAAGAAGAGCCTGGAGAAAAGGATCGATCCGGTTGACATATCCTGAATTTTATCCAGAAAAACTCCGATAGTGCCGTAAATTATACTGCCAGTTACAACTTCAAAATATGGATTTAAAGAGTTTTTCTGCACTGGCATGGTCGAGAATTAAAAGCTTGCAGATATATATTTTTTGGGCGTAGAAAAATACCGGACAACAGGCTTTAAGGCAAACTTTAAAAAAGGACAGAAAAAAGGAAGGAAAGAGTATGTGAAAAGTATACGTGAAAAGTATTATTCTCGTGTACCGTCATGCCAAGAAGAGGGATTTTTTCCTAATTTGAAAGTTTAGCTGAAGCAACAGGTACAAAAAGAGTTTTGACCTGGAGCTTCGGTGAAGTAATTTATTGCTTTTAGCAGTTTATTACTTTTAGCAGTTTACTGCTTTTCAATAGTTTATTGTTTTATTACCTTCTCAGTGTTCTCCACATTGCAGCGATTCTCTCGATATCGATATGTGTATAGCCTTCTTCTTTTATAGTCCACTTAAGGCTGAGGACTCCGTCTTTGCACTCGGCAGCAATCCCTCTGTATGTAGTATTTCCCCCTATGTCAATTTCAACTTCTTTACCCAGATAATATTTCTCAATGAACTCCTGTTTCATAATTCCCAACTCCCAATTTGTACTTTTCCGGATAAGGCCCGGAGAGATAATTTTCAGGATATAGTTAGTTGCAGTAATTATTGGGTTTGGTGATAGTTATTTTTTTCGTTGAATTTCAAAAGCAGAAGAGTGAATAACGAAGTTTTTAAAGTATCAGTAAGAGGCTTTTAAGGCGATTTTTCTTTATGCTAGTGTAATTCTCATACTTTTCTATTTTTGCTTCTACGAACTTCTCTGTGGCTATGGCTTCTGCCCTAAGACTCTCCAAGGTCCTCCAGGTTGTTGATGCCCATAGTCTCTCTAGTAGCTTAGTTTATCTTTTCAGGCTTTAGTAGTGCAGTTTATCTTTTCAGGCTTTAATACGAACTGTTTTGATTTTTTCAATGTACTTGACCGACTTTTTATAACAGTAAACTATTGTAAAAATAACCACAGTGTAAATGCGGAGACGTAAAAATCGATTGGGGAGTTTAGAATGAAATGTAATAATTGCGAAAATGATATGTATCTTGCATTCACAGGAGAATGGATTTGTAGAGACTGTGGAATTAAAAGAGATGAAAACGGAAAATTCATTTCAAGAGATGTTAAGAGTCGAAGTCAAATACCTTTTATGAACCTTTAAGAGTTTCTAGAAGAGTATATTTAAGAAAGGTGGTATAAACTCCTATTCTTTAATTTATTTTTCTACATAAAATAATACAGTGCCCACTGAGTTTTAGACACAAAAAAAGCCTATGATCCTTCATGGTCCTCCGGGTGATCAGGGTAATTCTTGCAAGTATGTGGAGATCTGGGTTTCAAGTCCTTAAGTCTGTAAGTCGCCAGGTAGATCCATCCTGCAGATTGCTGGCCAGATTCTCCCAGGTCTATTGAGTCTTGCTATCCTGAAGTCCTTATAATTCTATTTTTCTGTAGCACTGTTTTGAACCTGGCCTTTTTTGAGAATTGGCTTATTGGCAGATTCAATATAACAAGACGGACAAGCCCAAGAGTTGTGGAAAAATAAACACACATCAAAAGATCCACATCCTTGGCAATATAACATTAAAACTTTCCAATACATAGACAAACTATTGTCATGTTTACAGTTAAAACTTTCTATTGAACTAGTACTCTTTTCAGCTTTCTCAACAAACTTATATCCGTATCTACACAACCCATTTAAAAATTTCCACCACCACATCACCGCCCAGGGCCCGAACTTTAAAAAATCGAACTTAAAAATTGTAGTTAAGTAAAGAAATTTTGATCATTGACTATAAAATCGGCTAGAACAATGGCTCAGAGCTCTGAGTTCTTCCCATCCGGGTAAAACAAGCTCAGAGCCCTGAACTTTTCCTCTTCGTTCAGAAACTTAGCTCAATATCCTGAACTCTCTTTCTTTTCAGCTCAAAAAATCGGCTCAGGTTTATCAACCTTAACTTCAGGTCCCAGAGCAGGAACACCAAAGAAGGGAATTTCTGCGTCTTTATACCAGGCTTCAAGAAAACTCAACATATGATATTTAAGGAAAACGGAGAGAGGTACACTGAGGAAAAGCGAAATTCCCAGGATCAAAATCAGTTCTATAACGATAAAGGGAAGCAGGAGTAACCAGAGAAGAAGCTCTGATAATAGAGACGAAAAGAGGAAGTACAGAGCCACGTCAAAAATAAGGAAAGCAAGCCCTAAAACCAGTGCCACAACCACAAAAAGGAAAATTGCAAGAACGGCTACTCCTATATAGAGCAATAGCCTGACAAACCAGTAAACCACAACTTCGTGCCAGCTTTTCCTGAAATTTTCGAGAACAAGCTTGAAAGCCGAAAGAATTCCTTTATTTCGGTAAATAGCAAGCGGAATTGCAAGGCTTAAAAGGGAATCTATTGCAAGTGCTAGCAGAACTAGTACAATAATTACACCGACAACCCAGAGAATTCCTCCGAGACTGGCAGACAAGGAAAAGTCTGAAGGTACTTCACGAATAAGGGGTATGAGAGGAAGAAGGAGTATCCCGAAGAACGCGAGAAGTACCAGCCCAATAGCTAAGCGCACAAGCAAGAGGCGGAATCCTTTACCCAGAAACCTTCTCGAATAAGCCCAGAATTTTACTTCGTTTCGTACAAGGGATTCCACAAAAACAAACTCCATAATACTGGAAATGTACAAAAAAATAAAAATCATGAGAATAAAGGAAGCTATTATTGCGGTTACAGTTGCCAGGTTTGGCACCTGATAAATATAACCGAAAGCAATACTATGCATGTCAAAAGGAAGATCAGGCATCTTGCCAGGCTCAATAATAGGAAAATTATTTTTTAAGTCTTCTGAGCCTATATTGTAGCTGCTCGAATTTCCATAACTCGAAACTCCACCTAACAGAAAAATAATAATCGCGAGTTTTACCCATTTCCAGAAATCAAAAGGCTCAAGAAGAGCTTCTCTTGTTCTTGAGAGAGCTCTGTCTACTGCACCTATCGCGTACCAGCTCATAATATATAATTTTTGTAAAAAGATATATAATTATCTAAATAGTTAAATGTGAGATTTCCCAGACAAACTTAGGGATACTCAGGAAAACTTGAGATTTTTCAGACCTAAAAACTCTTTTTATTCAACAAAAATTTTCTAAATTTTGAAACAGTTTTATTCAATATTTATTTCCCGAAATTTCACAACTGTTTACTCCTGAGTTCGTTTCAAAATGGCTTCTGTATCTTTCGCCAATAAATAAACATGTTGTTATTATTACTAACGCTCTGTATTGGTTTTGTTACTGACTTTATTCCGTCCTTATTTATAAGAGGATGCACATTTTAACTTTTGTGATTTTTAAATGTATGACGATAATGTAAACAGTTTACAAATGGATGCCAGAGAAAGTATAATTCAAGCAGGTCTTATTTCTATAGCTAGGTCAATTCCACCTATAGGAGTTGTGGTTGATGCTTATATGGAACATAAGAATAACAATAGATGGAATTACGTTGGAAAATTCTTTGAAGATGTCAGCCAACAAATGAGAGTTCACGAAGAAAAAATAAATGAGTTATGTGCTATAATTGATCCCAATGAGATTCTTCATTTAATGTATATTGCTATTGATAATGTTGAATTTGAATATCAAGAAAGTAGAAGAACTAAGTATGCTGAATTATTTGTTAATAGTATTCTACTTGGGAATCAAATTAATTTTGATGAAAAGAGGTTTTTTTTCCATTTATTTAATGAACTTTCAGATGCGGATATTTCTTTTTTAGGGAAGTTTTTTCAGAAATCAGCAGAAACTCAAAGTGGAGTTCCTCTAAAATTATTTCGCCCTAATTTAAGCGAGGTCGTTCCTATAGTGGCTAGATTGGAATCGAGAGGATTGATTTTTAAGATATTTGACGTGATTGATGGTGGTGGAGCGAGCGGTTGGGATGAATCTATCACTAACTTAGATAGTCAATGGCGAGATAAGATATATGATTTTACACCAGTAGGCGTGAAGTTCTGTAGATTTCTGAGTGGAGACCAGTAACTGTTGTCTTACTTGATAGGATAGCTAGTGAAACAGGTATCGCGTTCGGGAGCATTATTCTATTAATTGGATGTTATAGGCGCATAGCTTATGTTGCTTTATAAAGTCCCTTTGCTTTTTTGATATTTCATCATGTGTAGAAATATGAATTTTATTTCTTTCTAAATATTTTTTAAATTCTTTATATATATTGTAAGCTGAAATTTCGGTCGCAATTTCACGTGCTGGTATTGCAAAGTAGTTTATTGCAAGACATTCCACTGAGTCGAGTATGTATTTGTCATCTTGGAGTTTTAGTATAGATAGTGTGGCATAAGATTTACTATCTTTAGAACGCCCAGACATAAACCCTATCAATGGATCGCAGCATAAACCTTTCTCATAAGCTTTTTCAATAAATACTCTATAACGGACAACCGGGTCATAACCAACTACACTAAACCACATCCAAGGTTCATCCTGAGGAATTTGTCCTTTGTCTTGAGCATAGTAGAAAAGTTCCTGTAGAAAGTAAAGTTCGGTAATCCAGCTCAATATTGTTGGGAATCGTCCTATTTTCTCAAAATATGCTGACGTTATCCTTAGAAGAGGCAAGTCAAATTTACAACAAATACTGTTTTTTAACTCATCCCTACGAATTGCTGACGCATCGGTTTTATGCTGCGATCCATCAAATTCAACTGCAAACTTTGGTATATGATCTTTATCAGTGACTAAAAAATCAAAATGAGCCATTAACGCATATTTATATTCGTTGTCATGTAGTCCACTGTTTCTTATTTCAAGCACATCTGCAACTCTAATTTTAGTGTGTACACTTGCTTCATATTTACTTGTGACATCATTTAGTATTTTATTAGTTACTTCTTCTGGCTCATTTAATATTCTTTTTAGGCGATAATTTCCGATTTCCATCACAGTTTTTATGAAGTAAGTAACGTAAATGCTTTTTGATTTTTTTTCTATCTGCAATACACATGCCCATATAATCACACACGGGTACTTTCATAAGTCTCTTCCCGTTTCAGCCTCTCAAAAACTTCTCAATAAAACTCATTTTTCGAATTCATCATTTTTGACTGGACAATTGCCGACTCACACTGCTTTTTCACCGGCGAGAGCTACGAGCCCTGGATAGAGCTTCAAAACCTGAAACAACCTCAAACAGCTCCTCATCAATGCCGCTCTGGCGCACACGGTAGTATTCTCCACTGAGATTATTAAGCAGCTCCTCAATGTTTTTGTCGGCACGCTGCATTGCTGCCAGTCGACTCGAATTTTCACTTGCAAGTGACTCCGCGCATGCCCTGAAAAGCGAAACAAAAAGGTACTCGTGAATGAGTGCACGTAAGGTTTCTGTGATATTGCCCATTACCTCAGGCAGCAAGTTTTTGGTTGGCCAGGAAAGTTTGGTCAGGTCATCTCGCCAGGTTTCATCAAATGGCAGCAGTCGCTGGCTAACTGGCTCGTAGGTAACTCTGGTTTTGTGGCGGTTGTAATAGAGATGGAGTTCGGCATCTTCATCCTGGCTGCGTAATTTTTCATTTTCCACAAGAATTTGCGCTATAAGAGGGGTAATTGCCTTTACCGAATTTGGCACATTATAAAGTCCAATAAGCGGCAAGCCTTCATCTGCCAGGCGTGAATAAACAAGCTCCCCTACGGCCCATACCTGAGCTTTACCTGGCAAAGCTTTCAGTTCCTTGACCGCATAATCAGTAATTATATCATTAAACTGACCCACAAGTCCCTGATCTGAACCGAAAACGACAGCTCCGATAAGGCGTGCATTCTTTTGCGCTTTTCCTTCCTGCGGAGCTGGCATGAGTGCAATTTTCCTGAAACATAAGCCCAAACCCAGTTCCACTGTGTAATAATAGTCAGATAACGAACTCACTGACTTTTCATATTGTCCTATATTCGAGGCTGCCAGGGCTTTCATCGTGCGGACGACAGACTGAAGATCTTTTGCTCTATCAATCTTTGTGCGCAGACTCTGAGTGGTTTCGGTCATGTTTTCTCCTTAGTCTCCGGCTCGGACTTGCCTTTAGCCTGGGCTTCTAACTTACTCAACTTTTCCTCATTTCGGGTTCCAAACTCAGTTTTTTCTTCAGTTCTAGCTTCTGGTTCGGGCTTGCTCTTAGTTTGAGTCTCTGACCTCGTCACTTTTTCGTCAGTTTTAGCTTCTGGCTCGGATTTACCCTCAGTTTGGGTTTCTGACTCAGCTTTTTCCTCAGTTCTAGATTCTGGCCTTGATTCGGATTCAGGCTTTGGCTGGTAAGGTTCCAGGGCTTTACGGGCTATATCAAGGATAGTTTCACGGTCCTTATCGCTCAATTCTTTATCGCCTTTGAACCGATCGCGCACATCTGAAGGAATATCTGGCACTGCCTTGCGTAGGGAACTTTCAGCCTCTCCCATTCTGTCAAGTGGCACATTATCGAAGAGTTTTGCGTTCAATGCAACAAGGATAACAATCTGATCAGGTACGGGTACAGGAGAATTCTGAGGCTGCTTCAGAAGGGCACGGATCCGCCTCCCGTGCTCAATGAGTCTTCGTGTATTTTCATCTAGCTTTGCGCCGAATCGGGTAAACGTTTCGAGCTCTTCAAATTGTGAATAGGCAAGCTTGAGGTCTCCAGCCACTGCTCTATAGGCAGCAAGCTGTGCTTTACCGCCTACTCGAGAAACGGATTTGCCGACATCAACTGCAGGCAGCACACCAAGCTCAAAAAGCGAAGGTGAGAGGTAAATCTGCCCGTCCGTAATTGAAATCAGATTAGTTGGAATATAGGCGGAAATGTTCTGCGCTTCGGTTTCGATAATAGGAAGAGCAGTTAGTGATCCGCCACCAAATTCTTTGAGCAGGTGCGTAGACCGCTCCAGCAACCGTGAATGAATATAAAAGATATCACCCGGATACGCTTCCCTTCCAGGAGGCCGGCGAAGTAAAAGAGAAAGTTCTCGATAGGCGCGTGCATGGTTAGTCAGGTCATCGTAAACAATCAGCACATCTCGACCTGCTTCCATAAAATACTCTGCAATGCTGGTCGCAGCATAAGGAGCGATATAGATTAGCCCTGACGGGTCATTGCCTTCAGTTACAACAACAATCGTGTAATCCATTGCACCCCTTTCCCGTAAGTTTGCCACTGCTCTGGCAACTGCGGATGCACGCTGACCAATGGCACAATAAACGCACAGGACATTAAAATTTCGCTGGTTAAGGATAGTATCGATCGCAATTGCAGTTTTGCCAGTCTGGCGGTCCCCTAAAATCAATTCTCTCTGACCGCGTCCTATTGGAATTAACGCATCAATAACTTTGACACCGGTCTGGAGAGGCACGGTAACAGGAGCTCGATCCATAATTGCCGGACTGGGCCGTTCGATAGGCAGGCGTTTAATGGAAACTATTGGTCCTTTATTATCAAGCGGACGACCTAGAGGGTCAATAACTCGTCCAAGCAATTCTTCGCCTACGGCAACATCCATAACCCGTCTAGTGCGTTCAACCTGATCTCCAGCATGCAGATGTGAGTATTCACCCAGTAGAACGGTACCTATTTCTTTTTCATCAACATTAAACGCGATCCCAAACAAATCCCCTGGAAACTTTATCAGTTCATCAAAACCTACAGTAGGAAGGCCAGATACGTTTGCGATACCTGTAGAAACTGTCAAAATTCTGCCCACCTCCTTCGGGGTAAGCGTCGGAGTCACTGATTCCCTGGCCTGGTGTATTTCGGTGAAAACTTTATCGAAAACGTCCTTAAGACTTTTAGTTTCCATGTTCACTGGCTCTCTATGTGGGCTCTCTGATTTGGGATTAATCTCCTCATGACCACAGATTCTGACTATTTTCAGATGCTGTTTAACCTCTGACTCTTGTTTTGCATCAGGCTCTTATTTTGCATCAGACTCTTGTTCAGTCTCTGACTCTTGTTTAGCAGATTCTGGTTTTACATCAGGCTTCTTGTTCAGTCTCTGACTATTTTTTTTGATCCGGGCATTAGAATCAGTTTCAGGCCTGTTTTCAACTTGACTCAGTTTTCGATCTGGGTTTATTAGTCTCAGCTTCAGGCTCCTGTTCAGCCTCTGGTTCTTTTTCCAATTTGGGTTTGTTATTTTTGGTTTGAGATTCGGTTTTAGCTTTGTTATTTTTGGTTTGAGGTTCAGATTTGGCTTTGCTCTCAGGCTGCTCGTTCAGCAATTCGTCGATACTTTTTTGCATCGATGTAAGATAATCTGCAATGCTCCAAGCAACTTTTTGTCCGTCTGTGTTTAATTCAATACCACTGACAAGGTCTGGTACAGTCTCAAACCTGGGTTGAATTTCTATACCAAGAGTTTCTTTAATCGCTTTTTTAATAGAATCACGCTGTGTTTGTGGAAGATCAAATGCAGTACGGATGAGCACCTGATCTGGCGGTGTACTAAGCGCTGAGGTTAACTGCTTTTTTTCATTATCTTTCAGATTGCGCAGCCTTTGAACAAACACGTCAACTGCACGTTCTTCCAGACTGGTTTCAGCCAGATCGGTAAGTACTTTTCGAGCTATGGAAAAGACTTCCTGCTGGGTCCGGCGGCCGATTTCCTGACTTAAATTCTGTCCTTCGTTCCTTAATGCCTCCTGTTGTTTTGCTCTCAAATCGGAGGCTTCCTCCCTTACATCTTCGAAAAGACGCTGACGTTCGGCCTGTGCTTCTTCCTTTGCCTTGTTCAAGAGAGTATTGCGCTGCTGGTCGAACTCCTCGTTCTTACGCTTGAATTCTTCTTTTTCTTTTTGAGCTTCTGCTTCTTTTGCATCCGCATTCTTAAGTTCATCTGCGACCTTCTTCTCGCGTGCGTCGACTGCGTTGAGTATCGGTTTGTAAAGAAAACGCTTCAACAACCACACCAGGATAAGGAAGTTGATTACCTGTGCAATGACAGTAAACCAATCGATCAGCATAGCCTATTTTCCTCTCGATTTCAGGTAAGTGCACGGCTCCAGAATGGATTGGCAAAGATGAGGATCATAGAAACCACAAAACAGTAGATTGCCAGAGACTCAATCATAGCCAGTCCCACAAACAAAGTCCTGGTTATTGTTGCGGAAGCATCGGGTTGCTGTGCCAGTGAACTCAATGCCGTTGCAACAGCTCGCCCTTCACCAATTGCGGGTCCGATAACCCCAATGCCTATTGTGATGCCAGAAGTGGCAATTGATGCCACCGCGATTGTAGTTATATAGGTGTCCAAAGCCATAGTGCTTCCTTCCGTTGTTAGATTTGCTATTCAGTTCTTATTGTCCAGTTTCACTTCTGGATTTGCTGGTTCGCGTAGCAGCTGCTATGTAAACTGTGGCCAGAACGCTGAAGATGTAGGCCTGTACCATACCAACGAGCAGCCCGAGAGCTATCATGAGATCTGGAAATATGAAGGGCGTGATGGTAAGCAGGATGGCAACGATCATCGAGCCACTCATGATGTTACCGAACAGACGGATTGCAAGAGCTAACGTGCGGGAAATTTCGCTTATAATATTAAACGGCAGCATGATAATTGTCGGCTCTGTGTACGTCTTAAGGTAGTTACTAACTCCTTGTTCTTCTATGCCGAAAAGTGGAACAGCTACAAACACACATAATGCAAGAGCAGCCGTAGTTGAGAGAGATCCTGTTGGTGGTTCATAGCCTGGAATTATGATGCAGAGATTGGCTACAGCGATTAACAGGAAGAGCGTGCCCAAAAAGCCTAGATATTTCCTCGGCTGGTCCAGGCCAACGTCCTCAATTTGTTCCAGGATGCCTGTGACAATAATTTCCAGAATATTTTGCCAGCGGGAACGTTCCAGACCAGTAGAGAGTTTGCTTGTAATAGTTTTTGAGCCAATTACCATTACCAGCATCAGCCCCCAGGTGTATACAATCGTTGCATTGAGTTTGATAAAGTCGTACTGCCAGAAAATCAGCTCATCAGGACTAAGTCGCATTACTGGCCTCCTTTGTCAATTGATTTGGGTCTTCCTCTGGCAGTCTGGTGAGTCTAACTATTATATGACGCATAACAAAAAATCCAAACAGGCATATTAACAATCTCTCCCAATGACCATCAGAGACAAAATAGAATCCAGCTATGACAATGCTGATCCGTGTCAACAGGCTGCCGAGGAACCAGAACGCAGGCTTTCCGGATGAAAGTCCCTTCTGAACCGTCCACCAGAGCCCACCGAAGAAAACAACTCCTAGCAGAAAACCAGCTATCAGAGACAAGACAAGATTCAATATTTCATTCATTGTAATCCTCCTGTTCCTCTTGCATTTCCTGACGCTCCTTAGCTAACCAGTGCCACGCATTCAAGCAGCCGATAATAAGGCCAATAATCAGCATCGTGAGTGTCCAGGAAAAGCTTTCTGGATAGTGCTTATCTAACCAGAGCCCAATTGCAGCACCAATTAAAGTTGGAACTGCTACCGACCAGCCTATGAGTCCCATCATGCCTAAACCAAGCCAGATCGTCCTGTCTACATGACGTTGTGCCCTGAGTTTGCGTTCAGCTTTTGTCCCAACCTGACGGGCCAGAGGTGATTCTTCCTCTAAAGGTTTCTTTGATGGTTTGTCAGACATTCTGAAACTCCGCTAAGCGGCGTATAAGCCCTGTTTCCAATTTGACCATTACTGAGCGAATTTTTTGCTCGGTTTCATCTAAGGTCAAAAACTTTTTTTCCACAGCCTCTTGCAACTGGCTTAAGTCTGTCCCGAAAATGGCATCACGTACCGAGACCAGTACATCCTGACCTGTCTTGATGAGTACGCCTTCATCGACTGCCACATAAACCTCGCCCTCTGATTCGGTTTCATAAGTGAGAATTCCAGGCTCCAGAGCCGCAACACAATCAAGTCGGTGTGGCAAGAGCCCAAATGAGCCCTCGCGGCCTTCTGCGACTATGCGTGATACGCCTTTCTTTTCAGCAAAGACCTGGAAAGGCAGAAGAATCGTAAGATTCATGAGTCCTGAATTCATGAGTTCTGAATTCATGATTTTTCCCGGCTTGATTTTTTGGCTATTGCTTCGTCAATTGTTCCGATCATGTAGAGGTCGCCTTCAGGGTAGTCTTTGAATTCGTCATGCAAGATACGCTCGCAACCGTCGAGTGCATCTGAAAGACTGATGGATTTGCCTTTAATGCCTGTGAACTGCTCAGTGGTGAAAAATGGCTGCGTCAGGAAACGTTCCAGCCGTCGAGCGCGGGCTACCACATTTCGGTCCTCAGTCGATAGCTGCTCCAGACCAAGCATTGAGATAATATCTTTGAGTTCTGAGTATTGCGCAAGTGTCTGCCTGATTTCCTGGGCCAGGCGATAATGCCTTTCACCAATAATGCCAGGTGTGGCCATTTTGGAGTTTGACTGCAAAGGGTCAATAGCCGGATAAAGCCCCTCACTTGCTCTTTTGCGAGAGAGGACAATTGATGCCGAGAGATGTGAGAATGTATGCACAGCCGAAGGGTCAGTGAAATCGTCAGCAGGCACATACACCGCTTGAATAGACATTATGGCTCCGGCATCGGTGGTAGATATGCGCTCTTCTAACTCGGATAATTCAGTTCCCAATGTCGGCTGATATCCCAGGCGTGAAGGCATCTGTCCCATCAAGCCGGATACTTCGGAACCAGCCTGAATAAACCTGAAAATGTTATCTATAAGCAGTAGCACATCTCGGTGTTCATCGTCCCTGAAGTACTCTGCCATTGTCAGCGCAGTATGTCCTACACGAAAACGGGCGCCTGGTGGCTCGTTCATCTGGCCGAACACCATAACTGTATTCGGAAGCACACCAGCGTCTTTCATATCACGATAAAGTTCTTCCCCTTCTCGACAACGCTCGCCTATTCCGCAAAATATGCTCACTCCCTGGTGTTGTTTGACTACGTTATGAATCATCTCGGTTAGCAACACTGTCTTGCCAACGCCTGCTCCTCCGAATAGACCTGCTTTACCTCCGCGCTCAAGCGGTACCAGTACATCTATAGCTTTGATACCAGTCTCGAATATTTCAGACGTAGTGGATCGACGCATCAGTGGTGGTGGAGCTTGATGGATTGAGCGCCACTGGATATCAGACGGAGGCTTCCTGCGGTCTATGGTATTTCCAAACACATCGAACATTCGTGAAAGGATTTCCCTACCAACAGGCGCTTTCAAAGGCCCACCTGTATCTTCCACTGCCATGCCTCGAGCAAGACCCTCTGTAGGGGTCAGAGCAATTCCGCGGACACGATGTGCATCAAGCTGGGTTAAAACCTCTATGGCAATCTGGCTTTCCTTTCCTGCGCGTAGCAGTGTATATACAGGTGGCAAGTGCTTCTCGAACAATACATCTACAATGCTGCCGCGCACCGAGATGACCATGCCGAGATTCAAAAGCCGACTTCGCTCTGCCATTTTAACAGCTCCCCCAAGCTGGAATCATATTGCCATTTTGGCAGCTTCCCCAAGCTGGAATCATATTCGGTTTTGGAGTTTCCTTTTCCTGAAGCCTATTCGTAAGAACTGAGAATATGATTAAGATTCCCATCTGCTTCATTCACAAAGCCCACTGTGACCGGGAAACGCTAAAGAAAACCTACAAGGCATAGAGTGTTAAGGAATTACTTTGTAAAGCAGTTATTATATTGCCTTATACATCTCATCTTATCAGGGAATTGTTTTATTGCCTGGTTTCCCTCTCCCCATAAAGAGATATATCATTTCAATATATTAATTTGGCTTTAATATAATTTATATCGCTCGTGAAATCCACTATCAGGCTTAAAAATAGGTATAAAAACAAGTTTAAGAATCAGGTTTAAAAACAGGTTCTAAAATCAGGTTCAAGAATCAGGTTTAGAACCAAATTTGACTCTAAAATTTACTATTAGCTTTTAAGACTCTTCATTGTATACACAACTTCTTTTTGTAATCATGCGGCCTGCTATCCAATACAAAACATCCAGTATATTCCTACTCTAAGAAGGTACTTTAAATGAAATTTTCTAAAAAAGAATACACTGCTTTCGCAGAATAGAGAAAACAGTTAAATAAGTAAGCGGGCCCGCCGCGATTCGAACACGAGTCAATGGGTATCTTCGTAATTATCTTACTTCGAAGCCCATTAGGATATCCTGGCTACCCTACGAGCCCTTGATGCAACTCTATTGATAGAAGCTATCCATATAAACTTTTCTCTCAAAATTAAAGCCTCAGGAAATACAGGTCGAGAAAAATAGGTCAGGAGTAGGATTTGAATTTAAAATATCCTGTCTGGGAAAAGACCACTCTGAATATTCAGTATAAACTGTTCAAATTAGATAAGGATGGCAGAGGAGTGAATAAAAATATATAGTAAGTGGGACAGAATTAGCAGTACAAACTGGGTCAAAAAAATAAAGTAGATGATTTTCATGAAATTACTGTAAAGCTAATGAAAAATAATACGTTTCTTTAATATAAACAGCTTCTAAATCTCATAGTCATTTAGAGACTGTTCTAAGCTTTCAAGTTAATAATCTTATAATTAATTCATAGTCCGGGAAGCTATAAGACTAAAGTACAGAAAGAGTGGGGATTTGCAAAAATGGAAAGGGTTTCAACAGGTATAGAGGAGCTGGATAGGAAGCTGAGTGGGGGTTATCCTGCAAATAAAGTAACCCTTATAACCGGTATAGCAGGAAGCGGGAAAACAATCTTCGGAATCCATTTCGTTTATAAAAACTGTCTTGAAGGCAGGAAATGTATGATTATCGCAACTGAGGAAAGTCCTGAAGATATTCTCTATCAGGCAAGCATGTTAGGGCGTGACCTCACACCGTACTATGAGAACGGACAGCTTATTATACAAAATATCTTTGAAAGCCGTTCGGAAATTATAGGACAGACCAGATACGGGTTTAAGCCTGAAAGCCTGAATCTTGAAATCCCGAGTCTTATAGAATTAATACATGAAGGAACGGAATGCCTTGTTATAGATAATATAGGTACCTTTGCTCTCAGGATTTCCATAAAAAAGCTCAGAGACCAGTTTGATGCGCTAAACTATATGGTAAGGAAAAAAGGCTGTACATCTCTTTTAATCATGGATGATTCCGCACACAAGATGACTTACCAGCTTGCTGAATACTCGGTCTATGGTTCTATTCATCTGTTAGTAAGGGAAAATTCGTATCTTGGAAAAATGGAGCGCTACCTGAGCATACCCAAGATGCGCAGCACCCCCATTTCCCCTGAGATGTCTATTTTTGAAATTACATCTGAAGGGATTATAATTCGTGAGTCCAGGGGATGAAACCTTGCAGGATGAAAATAGCAACCCTAAAATCCTGATCGTCGATGATGTGCTTGAGAACATAGATCTTATAGAGGCTTACCTTTCAGTGGAGCCCTATGATCTTATTACTGCAGGCAGTGGAAAGGAGGCTATCCAGAAACTAAAGGAAGAAAAGCTCGATATGATCTTACTGGATGTCATGATGCCTGAAGTAAGCGGCTATGAGGTATGCAAAATTGTCAAAAACAACCCCGAAACTCAATTCATCCCGGTTTTGATGCTCACTGCTCTTTCTGAAATTGAAGACCGAATAAAAGGGATTGAAGCCGGAGCTGATGATTTCCTTACGAAACCTATTAACAGGCTTGAGCTTAAGACCCGAGTAAAATCCTTACTCAGAATAAAATGCATGCATGACCGGCTGGTAGCTGATCGCAACAGTCTTGAGATAAAAAACCAGGTGCAGAGTATCCTTACTGCAATTATTCCCACTTTGCTAAGGTTTGTTTCCAATGAGGAGAAGAGGGTCATAATTAACCAGATGACAGGCATGGTTGAAAAAATGCTGCTCGACACATATCACCTTGAAAACAGAGAACTGGACGTCGCTTATGCAGGAAAGGTCTGTGCCGAGATAATGAATCAGCTGGGTGGAAACTTTTTCTCTGAAAAGGGTGAAAAAGAAAATTCGTGGATAGTCAGGGGAACAAAGTGCCCCTGGAAAGGAGAAGAAGCCCGTAAAAATCCTATTTTATGTACCTTGACCCGGAAAATTTTTTCAGACATAACTTTGAAAGTGGACTCGGACTTCAGTGTAGAGGCGCTGAAGACTATAGGAAACAGGAACGATTGCTGTGAGTTTCTTATAAAGGCAGAATGAAATTCCGTTTTCACCAAACACCTGAAATCAGTTTTTCCGTAAATTTAAGGTTAAGGGAATGGCCATAATCAGAAAGTATCCATTTCATATTTTCAGTATTTAGATTTTTTACTATTGATAGACTACTTATACTTTTAATAGACCTTCCATGTTTATAATAGATTTTTCATGCCTGTAAGGTCCTTCACGCTTCAAATAGGTCATTCATGCCTGTAATAATTTTTATTCCTTCTGGGGTAATATCAAACAGAGAATACTTGACCGGAACAGCCTTATCTCGCATTTTCTCAACGTAAAGATATTTCTTTGTCTTTCCGTAGTTGAAATTTTCCTGTGAAGTGAGCCGGATTAGCCCGAAAACCATGTAGCCAGTAAGCCTGTGGGTCAGGTTATAGGAGTCCTCATCCATGACAAAAAGGCTTGTGCACCCTTTTTTTAGGAGTATAATACTTATTGAACTGAATTCATCGGCAAATTCTCTTATGTCATGGTTTATGGCCATTACTCCTATATTGTCGAGAACCATAACATCAACTTCCGAAGACATGGAACTGAGATACTCGATTATATCAGTATCCACAGCACATAGCCCTTTCCCAAATTTAGAAGCGCTTTTGATTTTGTTCATTTTATCTTCAAAGATATTCTTTATACTGAGATGTTTACTTTCAACGAAAGGCTTGAGGTCAAGGTGGATGCTTCGGGATTGGCTGAGGATATCTTCCGTAAGCTCCCTTGTAAGAATCAATATGCACTTCTTACCTTGCTCGCAACTCCTGTGCAGGAAATGAATCCCGAGGATAGTTTTTCCGGAGCCTGGAGGACCCGTAACCAGAATGCTTTTTCCTTTAGGAAAGCCTCCGTCCATTAGCGTGTCCAACTCTTCAATTCCTGTAGATAAACTCTCCATACTATCACATCTTAAACTCAGGCATATTTTTTAGTTATTTTAGGATGTTTTAAGTAATATAATCTTCCATTAAAAATTGTAAAAGTTGGCCTGGATCTTCAAAGGAAAAGACAACGCTGGAGATAACATGACAAGTTATGTGGATGCAAATTCCAATGTAATTAAAAGCTATGTTGAAAGCAGAAAAACCGAAAAGAAAAAAGGACATTACCAAACGAAAATAATCGATTTTCAAGAAATCATTATAACCAGAGTGAGGGCGCAAACATACCTATTGCTTGCAGCGGGGTGCATCAGAGCAACTTTGATTTTTAATCAATAGGAGTTTACCAATAGGAGTTTACCAATAAGAGTTTACCAATAAGAGTTTATCAATAAGAGTTTCGGAGCTATTTTTCACGATCAAAAACTTGATTATTTCGAATCTGAGGTTTGTGGAAGTGAGATTAACTATTTACTATTGCAATTGCATCGAAACTAAAAACAAGGATTTTTTCCTTCCCGAGCAAAATTCAGGCGAGATGAATCTCAGGGAGAATAAATCCTCGTATTTCTAATTTTCTGCTTAATTTTTCTGTTTATAATTTTTCTGTTTATAATTTTTCTGTTTATAACATTCTGTTTATTTATTCATTCTATTGCATGTTAATGGTGTCGCGGGTCTTATATTGGCAAATGCGATTTTCAATAGTACTTTTCATGAAGTCGGATTTCAGAAGGGTCATTTATTCTTTTCAGACTTCAGCTCAATTGTCTTCTTAGAATCTCCGATATATATGGTATATTTGCCCGCCGGCATTGAAGAAGTGTGATAATTAAAGTTGAATTTTCCTTTTGAATTAGTTTTTAGGGTCTGAGATGCCGTAACTGTAAGTTTTACAGAAGAATCCTTACTTGGGGTACTCAGAGCGTCGCCGTCAATAAGAACTTTGTAAGTAAGAGGCGGGACATTTCTCCGAGAAATAGTTGCAATTCCTCCGGATGCATCGGAAGACAGTTTTTTGGTAAAGAATAGTTTTGTTACGCTTACATTAAGGTTTTCTACTCCTTTGCCCCTGAGAGTAAGGAGGTTATCTTCACCTTTCGGGATCTTTATTTTTTCAAGCAAATACTGGTACCTGCCCTCGGTAACCGGAAGCTCCTTTTCAAAAGAAACTTGAGCTATGAGATCCTCTCCCGGAGAAGCTGTACCTTTAATTTTCAGAGTATCTCCCACAGTCGGATTGGAGGGAGAAATCGTCCAGTCAGTCTTAGCTGCGGACGGAGAAATAAATAGACCAAGCAAAAGAAACACAGACAGAAACCCGAGAACAAGTTTTGTTCTTTTTAATTTCACGAGCTTTATGTTGTTTACACAGTTATTAATTTTCACAAGAAACTCCTCTGTTTAAACTTAACATATGCTAATTAAAATACAAAACATTTTTAAATTATTTTTATTTAATTTTAACATTTAACTTTGGCAAAAAAATTTTAATTATCTATAAATTTTAGATAATACGTTTTTTAATATTTAATGTCCATTTATAATTAATAAGACTTTTGTCTTATAGCAAAATTTGGAGAAATTAAATGCCAACTGTGTAATTTTTAGTCTAAATTAGAAAAATAAGAAGTTATTTATGTATTTGAATTGATAATAGTATATAATATATCTAAAAACTTGACTATTTATATAAACAAACGTTGATAATAAAAGCAAGTCCATAAATACTAAAAATATATATAAACTAATTATATAGTAATGCTGAAAACAATTATACTTATATCCATGCATCTTCAGATAAGTAAAAAATCGTAATGCATAATGAATTTTCGCTAAGTTTAGCAAAATATCAGTCGAATACGTTTTAAAAAAGCCTATTAATTAACATATTTCTCCTTAAACTCTGAAATCTGCTTGCTGCTTCCCACAACTGCAATGGTATCTCCCGCTCTTATTGTCTGCTTTTTAACAGCTGTAATGACAAGTTTTCCGCGTTCGATGCCTATTATAGTACAACCGATCTGTCCTTCCAGGTCAAGTTCTTCTATTGATATGTTATCAAGAGGAGATCCTCTGTCAACGCGGTGTTTCTCGATTTCTATGCCCTCGTAAAGAATTATGTCTTCATCGATTCTACGGCTTTTTCCCATGCAGTTTGCAGTCATTTTAGCAAGCATCTGGCCAGCTACTATTGAAAGAGAGCCCACGTAGTCGGCTCCTGCTTTGTATATCTTTTCAATTGATTTTACTGAGTTTGCCCTTGCTACAATAGTAATTTCCGGGTTCAGATTTCTGGAAATAAGAGTTGCGAAAATAACATTGGTATCATCATTAAGAGCCACAAACTCAAAAGAGGCTGTCTTTACTCCAGCTGCAAGCAATATGTCTTCATCTGCCCCGTTCCCAACGAGATGTTCGAAGTCAACACCTTCAAAAACCTTGTCATTCGAATCCACAACTACAAAGCGGAATGGGCTTCCAGAAAGTATGTCTACTATGCTCTTCCCGACATCCCCATATCCCAGTACGATAAGGTGTCCTTTTGACTCCATTTTTGCTCCCATGTCCTGTAATTGCACTTACCGAATTAAGTTTAAAGTTTTTATTCTTAAAGCTCGTCTTTTTACCAGTTTATAAACATAAATTTGACAAGTATGCCTATTTATCGTAACGATTTCTGATTTTTTCAGTTTTTAATATTTAATCGATATATCAGTCTTTTTCAGTTTTTGAGTATTGATCAGTGGCTTTGAATATTGATCAGTAATTTTGGATATTGATCAATAATTTTGGATATTGATAAGTAGCGTTGGATATTAATCAGTGGTCGGTTTATTTCAGTTTTGAATATTTGATCAATGTGTCAGTTTCTTCAGTTTTGAAAGTTCTTCACGGGTCCCTACAGCCAGTAAAACGGTATTTTCCCTGACAATATCTTCTTCCTTGGGATCAAAAGATAGAGTTCCACTATTCCAGATTCCTACAATCTTTGCACCCGTAAGCTGCTGGCTGGAAATTTCCTTAAGTGACTTACCTATAAGAGGACTTTTCAGGTAAACAGGAAACTCAACAATATGGACTCCATCAAAAATCTCAGTCGCCCCCGTAACCCGGCTTACAAGCCTGTCCATTGCCTTCCTGCCAATAAACTCTCCGAACATCGATTTAGGAGAGACGACCGTATCAGCCCCTGCATATTTGAGGTATCTTGAGTTAGATTGGTCCTCGACAATGGCAATAATGTTGACATAATGAAATTCCCTGGCAGTCAAAACGATATTCGCGTTTCTTTCATCCGACTTATTTGCAATAAGGAGGTTGGCTTTCTCTATACCAGCGTTCATAAGGGTTTGCTTATCAGTCGGAGACCCGAAAATGCAGGGAATATTTTTATAAACAAGTTCCCTGATGAGCTCTTCTTCTTCTTCGACTATTACAAAGAGCATATCCTCCTCGGTCAATTCGTCTATCAGGGTTTCAACCAGTTGATTGTATCCACAGATAATTATGTGATCTTTCATGCCTGAAGAGACCATTCTCGGCATCCTGAATTTGATAACCCTGTCCATCCAGGGAGCAACAACATAAGTTATAAGAAAACCAGAAATCAAGATTATACCCAGAATCTGTACGATTATAGTAAAAAGTCTTCCTGGCAGGGAAGTGAAAACCACATCGTCATACCCGACTGTTGCAATGGTGGTTGTGGCCCAGTAGATAGCAGTAATAAAGTTTGCATTTTCGGGCTGGTTCTCAGAAATCATAAGATACTCAAAAGTCAGAACATAGGTAATAAACAGGAACACAGCCACTATTTTGTAAGCAAGATAGGGATGCCTGTGCAGTATCTTCCGAAACCTTGTTATAAAACTGATACTCTTTCGCCCGGAAGTAACCATCTGTGAATTCCTGCCTGAATTTTCCTGATAAGGTTAAGCTGAATCGTCCTATAGCTGTTTACTGGTAATGTCTTGTAAAACGTCTGTAGCTTTACTGGTAATGTCTTGTAAACGTCTGCAGCTTTTACTGGTCACGTTCTGTAAACGTCTGCAACTTTACTGGTAATGTCTTGTAAACGTCTGCAGCTTTTACTGGTCACGTTCTGTAACGATCTACTGAAAAACATCTTATAGCCGCACCTGGTAAGTGCCTTATACCCATTACTGAAATGTTCTGTGGATATCTGATATTCTATATGTCTCCAGTTTAACAAAAATTTTATGCAAATAATTTTGGGATTAAATACAAAAAGTGTTTAAAGTAAAAGTAGTTGAAAGATTTCGCATGAATAAAAAAAATTGAAAAGGGAATAAACCCAAAGCTTTATGGCTCTCGTGAATACCAGGATTCAGTCTGAAATTTCGATGTCAATCACATCCATTGCCCTATATAAGGCCCGAATATCATAAAGATAAACGAGAACAGGATTAACATTGAAAAGCTCGCTGTGATAGAGTTTGAGACTTTTTCTGAGATTGAATCGTTCCTTGTAAACCGGTATACAAAGGAATAGATTGAATCCTTAAACACGTGCCCTCCGTCCAGGGGTACTGCAGGCAAACAGTTGAACAGTCCTACATAAAAGTTCAGCCAGCCAACCCAGAGAAGGGTATTTGCAATCCAGAAAATCCCTATTCCCAGTGGTTCTGCCCAGCCCACAGGATGATAAAACTGCATGAAGGTACCTGAAAAGCCTCGGAATCCTTCCCCTGCAAATCCATAGATAGGAAGTCCAAAAAGGATGATCCAGCCTGCAGGTATGGTTAGCAAGGATGGGATTTGCTTCAGGGCTTCAAGATACAGTTTTGCTTGAGGCATCAACATGGAGATTCCAAGCATTGGGAATTCCATAACTGCATTATTCCCGTACATAACTCCAAGGAAACCGTAATCATGTTCCGAATTGGATGACAGTTGCACATCGAAAACGACAGTGCCTTTTTCAGTGAGGTTGCCTGTGTAGTTTTCAGGGGGAAGAAGTTCTACTTCTACGGTCTGGTTTGCCCTGGTGGTTTCCATAAAACTTACGAAACTTGAAACATTTTGCATCTTCGTATTATTGATCCTGATCATTGTCATTCCGGTTTTGATCCCTGCAGCTTCTGCGGGACTTCCCGAAACAATTCCTCCTACAGGCACTCCGCCAATATAGTCTTCAGGGATTGAGGCAACCTGCAAATCATGCGTGGAGACTGTACCGTTTTTTGTGGCAGAGATATGAACCGTGTCTCCAGGCCGGGTTTTTTCGAGGTATGTTAGCAGATCTTCGGCTGTTGTGATATTGGTATCATTAATCTGCGTTATTATCATGCCGTTCTCAAGCCCTGCATGGTCAGCCGGAGAACTTTCGTTTACACTCAGGATCATTGCATCACTTAAGGGTGCTATTGCCCCGAGTACAGGCCCGAAGAAGAGCAGGAGAGCGATAAAAGCCACGCTAAAATTGGCCATAACACCTGCTGCAAGAATCCGGGATCTCTGAGTTCTTGTTGCACCTATTACAGGCTTGGATTTCGGTTCCTCAGGCTTTGTTTTCTCAGTTTCTTGTCTTACTTTTTCTTCTTTTTCCCATTCCTCGATTTCTTCGATTGTAGCTGTCAGCGGAAGTTCTCTTTCTGTTTTCTCTTGCGTCCCGAAAAGTTGTTCATCGTCAGGCTCCGCAAAACCTCCTATGGGGACCAGAGCATACAGGATGCCCATAGATTTGACCCGGATGTCTTCAACTCTGCAGAGAATCGCATGTGAAAATTCATGCACGACAAGCGTGACTATAAGTGCAATAGCTCCCCAGGTAAGAGGAATGAACTCATTTAATCCCGGAATGAGAAAGATATTTCTCGGAGAATTATACTTTCCCGGTTCAGGCATGTTTCCGCTAAGGAAAGAAGTATACAGCCCAAGGTCCGAGATAGCTATGACCAGGAACATTGCAATCATGCCTGCAAACATCAGCAAGATCCCAAGGTTTGCAAAGATTCTCCAGTAAGACTTTGGACGGGCCAGTACATCGAGCAGTTTGAGACCCTTAGTTGTCCTGATCATAAGGATGGGAAGCGGCCCGAAAGTGCTTATGTTGTACTTCTCCAGAATACCTTTCCTGTCAAGAACGGAAACTGCGAACCAGTACAGTAAAAAAATACTCAGTGCAATGCTTGTGCCATTCAAGGGAATTCTCCGAGTTATTGAACTGAACAAATTATAATTAAGCTTAACCGTTCATGAATTAAGCGTAAATTATCGTGAATTAAGCTAAATCAGTTGTTAATTAAATTTAACCGGCTAACCAGTTGTTAGTTAAATTTAACCGGCTAACCAGTTGTTAATTAAACTTAGCCGGCTAACCAGTTGTTAATTAAACTTAGCCGGCTATGAATTAAGCTAAATTAGTATAAATTTTAGTATAAATTTTGAATTAAACTGTAGATCTAAAACTGCTGAAAAAAATACATTTATACATTTTTATTCTTGTCGTTATACATCTGTAAACTTTAATATTGTTAATATATAACTCTGCGTCTGAAGTTCTACTCCAATTAATTCATCATGTTAAGTTCTACTGCTCAATATGATATAAAAATGTTATAGTATGCCTTAAGATTTTAATCGATATATATTGCCGTTCCTTTTAAAAAGACTCTTATCTGGAAAAAGGCATGAAGTAATACATACTAATTATATAAAAAGATATATGAAAGTTAATTTAATAGCCGATGCCGAGAAGTTCGACAGCTAACGCCCAGGAGAGTTCTAAGGTCAGGGCAATAGACATTATTTACATAGGGAATAATGTACTTTAATAAAATATCTTGTTCAATAAATCAGGTTTCTGTGAATATCTTGTTCAATAAATCAGGTTTCCGTGAAGCTCAGGTTTCTGTGAATATCAGGTTTCCCTGAGGTGTCTGCTCATGCTTGGAATTGTGTATATAATAGCTGGAAACATGGAGAACGCATCACAGATTGCAAGAGAACTGGTTTCAAGGAGGCTTGCAGCCTGCGTAAATATGTTTCCAGTATCTTCGGTTTACCGATGGAAGGGAGAGATTGAAGAAGACAATGAGATTGCCATGTTTATAAAAACAGATTCTTCACGCTTTGAAGAAGTCACAAAGCTCGTAAAGTCGCTACATACGTATGAGATGCCTGCAATAGAATTTTGGGGAATTGAAGGAGAAAAGGAGTACCTTGACTGGGTTCATGTTAACAGTTCAGGTGAAGGAGCCCAAAAATAAAGTAAGACTTAGAGTTTGAAGTCGAAAGGCCTGAAATCGAAAACCGAATTAAACACTGGCAATCGCTTCCTAATTTAACTTTTTACAGAACTGGCTTACTTATAGAATTCACTTAATTTTCAAGACACTATAACTTACAGGATTTTGCAGAATAGTTTGTTTACAGGATTAGGTTTATATGTTAGTTCTATCGTTACCTTATTGGGTTCCGTAAATGCGGGAGTAACCAAGCGGTCAACGGTGGCAGACTCAAGATCTGTTCGTGCAGACGTTCAGGGGTTCGAATCCCTTCTCCCGCACTAAATTTATTAGGATTTTTCTGTTTATGCTTAATATCTTTTCCTTAATTTATCTAGTTCTGTTTTAATTTCAGCTGAGTTACGGCAAGGAGCCAGGTCAAAGGCGATATTCCTGAGCATATAACGTATATTTGGAACGGTAATGCGCACATATCCAGTTGCTTGCAGCGGGGTGTACCAGTGCAACTTTGATTGATTTTATGCGAGCCTTTTAGGCTTAAAAAGTCTGGGTATCAAATTAGATTCGGAATTTTAGGAGCTAATCTGAGATCCTACTACAGAGGACAAAATTTAACCGTAACTGATTTTTAGGTCTACTTTAGTTTAGTTTCGTATATAGTACGACTCAGATTCCATCAGACGATTACTTCGTACCAGATAACACATATTATAAAAGAGACAAAATACTACAAATCTCTGCATACAATGATAACATATGATAGAAGACAATATAAATAAACTTTTAAAAGTGATACCCTCTGATGTAACACTTGTCGCCGCAGTAAAATACGCGTCAAAAATACAAATAGACGAAGCCATAAAAGCAGGTGTTACAGACATCGGCTTTAACCATTATCAACAGATGAAAGATTTGGCTCCGTATTTTCCACCTGAGATAAAAACCCACTTCATCGGCACACTTCAGTTAAACAAGGCAAAAAAAGTAGTAAACCTAAATCCCTACTTGATAGAAAGTGTTGATTCATACGAACTTGCAGAAAAGATAAACAACGCAGCAAAAGAAAAAAGAAGAATTCAGAAAATCCTTATACAAGTGAAGACCGACGAAAAAAAACACGCCGGATTAGAGCCCGGTGACCTCTTAAAGCTCATAGACCAAATATCAACCCTCGAATACTTAAGTTTTGAAGGCCTGATGACAATCCCGCCAAAAAACGAAGACCCCGAAGATTCAAGAAAATATTTCAAAGAATTAAAAGACTTAAAAGACAAAGCAGAGAAGCACTTAAAAAAACATCTTCAGTATATCTCAATGGGAATGACAGACGATTATCAAATAGCAATAGAAGAAGGTGCAAGCATCGTCCGCATCGGTAGAAAAATTTTCGATGTATTATGATAATGTAAAATCATTCTCATTTTCTACAAAATTTTGATAATAAAATAGTCCTTTCCGGGCAGAGTTTTACACAAATGCCTATGTGTTTGTTTTCTCGAGTAGTTCATGGTATATCAAAATATGCTTGTTTTCTTCTGTCAATAGAACTATCAAATGCAAAAATAGTAAGAAACACAAAATAGTAAGAAACACATAGGAATTTTTCTCAGTGCCTATTCTCGAAGATAATAAAGCTAGTTTTTAGGTGTAAGAGTTCCGCAGTACCTTATTGACTCTGAAAGAGTTGTCAATTTTCTTTTTAAAATTCAACTGAAAATTTCCCTCCACGCCCGCATGCTCACAAAGTGAGCAGATATAGGGCGGTCAGTGGCAAAAAAGAAGAAAAGTAAAAAGTATAATTTGCAATTTGTAAAAATTACGAATATGTTTTTGGAGTATTTGCTTTCCTATTTTCGTAGTCTTTTGGTTAAGAAGGTAGACGAAGATCTGGTCTATGTGGCAACGCCCTGGTAGAGGAAAATTTACTAGAGACAGACCAGATCCGCCTGATAAACTATCATCTCTTCACGCAGAATAATTCTGTAGAAAATAAGATCAAAAGCTACCAGAGAGCAGGCAAGAAAATGCAGTACTTTTTCCGGCAGTGTGCCGAAAGTTCTGTAAATTCAAAGTCAAATTTTTGTTTACTGAACAAAATTCAGTTGTCTTACTAGGGGATTTTCAAACCACAAACTTTATAAGATATCTAATTTTACAGAAAAAGTGGCATGCTGCCATTTAATATACATATTAGTCAAATTACTATCGGGAAGGAATATATAGTGGATTTGATAGGACTTGCTGTACTTTTTCTAATACTAGCACTGATTGAATATGCACTGGGCGAACGGAAAATCGCCGGTTTCTGTATGGAGATTGCAAAGTGGATGATCATAATCTTTTTGATACTTGCAATCTTCACGTTCTTCTTCAGATGACGGCAACATCTAGAGTACTATCATATAACTTATCAAAATTCTCATACGTGGAATATATCTTTGCGAATAACTCGTCAGTCTTCTTAATATAAGGATCGCCATAATTATTCAACTCCGCGTAACGAATTATAGTCGCCATCTCATGAGAAAACCCCCAGATGCATTCACATAGAGATAAGCTCATCATACCAGAAGAACGAAATTTAACGGAAACTGTGTTTAACATCTCAGCATACCTTTTAAGCTTAGCATCTGCTTTTTCTGGTCTGATAAATTCACTAAATGTTTTCCAATCAATATAACATCCTAATAGAGCTTCTTTCACGGTTGACTTAACAAACTCTTCTTGTTCTTCTTCTTTCATTTGAGCGTCAAGCGCTCTATTTAATTCACCCAGTATATAAGAAACAAATATCTCGATCATTATTTAAACACTCAAATAACCAGCATCATTATACAAATAAAAACTATGGTTCTGTTGCAAAAAATATCAGGAATAACTAAAAAATAATTTCATACCTTAACTCCGCCGTCAATAGGGAATAAATAAATTAAAACTATAAGTTTTCAACATCAATTGCCTCTAAAATGGAAACTTTGTTTATTTTTAAAATTCAACTGAAAACTTCCCTCCACGCCCGCATGCTAACGAAGGGAGCAGATATAGGACGTTCAGTGGCAAAAAAGAAGAAAAAGATGAAGGATTACACCAAAATCGGAAATGCGAAATAACTTCAGGATAAATGAGTTATTATCAGTATGTCTTAAGTACTAATAAAATAGGGCAATTAATGTCAATTATATACTCAATATCTCTTTTTTCTTTCAATTGGGTGAATGCTATGGATAAAAGACAAATTTCTGAAAAATACGACTGGTTAAGCTCAAAAACTCAGAGCATCCTTAAACATTATAGCTGTCCCGAATCGTGTAATGCGAGTTGCTGCAAAACTCATATTATTGATTTTCATAGAAAAGAATATGAGAAAATTTTAAAAAATATCGATAAAGAAAGTGCGAGGATTTTAAAATCGAATGTGGTAAAATCCGAGCTGGAAGGATGTTATAAAGCAATCGTCGGGCAGTGCCCATTATTAATAAACTCGAAATGCAGAATATACGATAACAGACCGCAGGCATGTAGAAATTTTCCTTTTGTGATTTATCAGGATGCTGAAATTGGATTTGGTTTAACATTGTTATTGTGCCCGATGTCTGTTAACATAATCCAAGATTATGCACAGTGGTATAAGTCGGTAAACCCGGCAATGTATAGTCAATTAAGTGTTGTGTACGAACAATATAAAAACATAAATAAAGATGATGATTTTTGTATTCAAATGAAAGAGCAGAATTTAGATTCGTTCATTGAATTTCTTGGAAAGAAGTAACCATTATTCATTTGCTTTTGCGGAGATTACGCGAAATGCAAAAAGAAAAAGAAAAAAGAAAAAAGAAAATAATATGGATGATTAATATCCATTTTTACTTCTTCTACGCCACTCTTCATTAATCAGTTCACTAATAATAACCTGGCTTGATCCCGTTCCCGCCATAGATTTCAAGCGGTTGTTTGTCTCTTTATCGAGCTTTAGATAGATTGGGGAAACCCCCTCTGCTCTATGATTTACTGCATCTCCATTTTTAATTTTATCTCTACTCTTAACAGGATGCCCGCCTATGATGCTTACCATTCCAAAGATGAGTCCCAGCACAATTCCGGCAATTCCTAAATATGCGTAGGCATCGTAGAGTGTACCTGTTTTGAGTATGGGCTGAATAATTATAGGACTGGACAGTTCTCCAAGGAAGAGTATGGTTGTGAATCCGGAAAAGATCTTGCCACGTGAGTGTTCAGGAGCAATTCTGCCCAGCCAGCTCATGTTGTTAGCGCTTATTAATCCAAATGCAGTACCGATCATTACCAATCCAATAATCAGCGTGGGAATATTCGGAGCTATTGAAAGGATAAAGGTACCTCCTCCAAGTATGAGAAAGGCGATGCAGTTCATCTTTACTTCGGCCAGGTATCTTGATACGCGCATGTGCACCAGTCCACCTATTGTAGCGAATAATCCCGGAATTGAGATAAGAGCTCCAATAATTAGTGTTGATGAGATTCCTTTTTCGTTTAGAACGAACGGAAGCTTTGTGGGTATGGAGAGGAACATTACAAGGAGTGTAAATGTAGCTATGTATATGAGAACTATACTCCTGACGGATACCTTTTCCTTTGGCATGGCAATTCCGGCCTTCTCGTGGTCATGATTACTGCTTCTTTTTGATCCGTTTATCGAGACCATGACACCCGGAAGAATCAGCAGGGAAATGAGATAGATGTAATAAGGAACATGCCAGTTTATTTCTGCAAAGGCGCCGCCCGCCACCTGAAGGACCATGGCTCCAAGCCCCATACATGCTGCCTGAAGTCCGATCTTTTTCTTCAGTTCTGCGCCGGAATAGTTATCGGCAAGGAGTGCCGAAGTGCAGATTGTCATTCCTGCGATACCTATTCCGAGTAATATCCTGAAGGCGAGTATGACGTAGAGGGTATTGAGGAATGCACCGGTGACACCTACAAGCGCAAATATGGCAAGCGATGCCATGAGTATATTCTTTCTGCTGTATCTGTCAGCAAGGATTCCGATGAAAGGTGAACTGATAATGATACCAAGTGCGGGTAGTGTGACTACCAGGGATACCAGCAGCCCTGCATTTGGCACATCAGCAAAGTATTCAAGCATCCCGGGCAATGCCGGAGCAACCGCAGCTGATCCCATGATGGTCAGCATGGATGCGCTTAATATCACAATAAGTTTTAAAGTCTCTTTTTTTTGTTTTTGACCATCTATTGAAGGTCTTTCAGAGCAAACTTTGCCCATTTTTTAACACCGTTATAATATGCAGCTTCGTAACTGTTCTGCGCTATTTTGAGGAGCAATAATTTTGCCTGTTCATTTTCATCTTCTGTGAATCCCGAAAACACAGCTTCTTCCCATTCTCTGTCTATTTTGACTACTTCCGGAACAAGCTGTTCCCCCAATTCCGTGAGATGCAAACGTACAGCCCGACGATTATTTTTATCAGTGACACGTTTGACAAGACCTTTATCCTCAAGGACATTGACCGCCCGAGCTACGCTTCCCTTATCAATCAGCAGTCTTTCGGCAACCATATTCTGTGTTAGACCCTGCTCATCCGAAAGCAACATGAGCACGAAAAACTGGCCTTCCGATAGACCAAGTTCTTTCATCCGGTTGTTTATCCTCACAAAATGACTGCGATATGTTATAGAGATTAATGCTCCGAGTGCCATCCTGTCCATGTTTACGCTCCTTTATTACGAACCGTTGTCAGCACAACTGTTGTTGTGTCAACCATGAATGCAAAAGAAGTATTTAAGGATTTTGCATAGTAGATTAACTGCTAATAGAGACAGAAATATAGAATTAGGTATTAATATGAAATAATATAAACATAGAAGCCACATAGGCATTTTTTAGCGTGAAAAAAGTTATTAAACTCCTTTTTTAAATTCATATGAAAACTTCCCCCACGCCCATATGCTCATGAAAGAAGCAGATATCGGGTGACCACCGATAAAAAGAAGAAAGATCTGCTCTAACCTCGGTTTACCCGCTCACGAATGGTTGTGCCGAAACAAAAATGATACCAGGGAAGCTGTAAGCGCTACAGCAATGGCAGAAATGGCAACTCCCTCCCAGCCTGCTACCTTCCAGGCAAGCATTGCACCTCCGGACCCAAGACTTCCGCCAATAAACATCCCTACCATGAACAAACTGTTCACCCGGTTGCGTGCTTGCGGCTTAAGCCCGTAAATTACTTTCTGATTGGCGACTATGGCGGTCTGCATCCCGAAATCCAGAAGCATGACCCCTATGACCAGACCGGCAAGGGAGTTCCAGCCTGCAAGTATCATCCAGGATATCAAAGTGGCAAAAGCACCTGTAGAAACAACCCTGTCTGAGCCCCGACGGTCGGCCAGACGTCCGGCTACAGGAGCTGCAAGCACTCCTACCACTCCGACAATACCAAAAAGCCCTGCGACATCGGCGCCAAGATAGAAAGGAGGCTGTTCGAGGTGCAGCGCGAGGATCGTCCAGAAGGCGCTGAATACGGCAAAAAGCAAGCCCTGTATAAAGGTAGCTCGGCGCAGTCCGGGCTCACCGCGCCACAGTTGCAGGAGCGAACGAAGCAGCGACCCATACTTCATAGAAGTCGCAGGCCGGCTGGACGGCAATACCAGTGCCATTGCTATCGCACCGGTTAAAACCAGAGGAATACCAAACCAGAACATGGTTCTCCAGCCATAATTGGTAGCAATTGAACCGGCCAGAATACGGCTTAAAAGCATGCCGCTCAGAAGTCCGCTCATAACGCTGCCGACGACCGAACCCCGTCGGTTATCTGAAGCAAGCGATGCGGCGGCCGGTACTATTTGCTGCGTAACGGAAGCACTGAATCCAATGAAAAGGGAAGCTCCCAGGAGAGCCCAGCCAGTAGATGCTACTGCTGCAAAAAGCAGTGATAATGCCAGAACAAGGAACTGCGACACAATGAGCCGGCGACGCTCTATCAGATCTCCCAGAGGCACGAGAAGCAGCAACCCGATTGCATACCCGAATTGAGTAGCAGTAGGAATAAGACTTGGAGCCAGTTCGCCGGGGAAAGAACTTGTGATAACCCCCAACATTGGCTGGTTATAGTAGATATTTGCCACTGCGATTCCGCATGCACATGCCATCGCAAAAACAAGCCATTTACCGGGCTCAGAGACACTTCCGGTCTGCAATGTGTCGTTTTTCTGAATCATGGTTTATTTCTTCCATATGTAGTGCGATTTACAAAGATCAGGTGTCTTATTTATTTTTTGATTTTTTTTCTTCAATCACAAGCCGGGAAATATAATCCGATGATAAAAATACATCTGCTTTCGCCATTTCGTACCTGAGCCGTTTTCGAGTTGGAAGCGGATTCTTAAAATACCGCACACCTTTCATTGTTTAGCCCGAGGGATGAGGTACAGAAAATAAATAGTAACTTGGGAATGTTTTTTCTAATTATATATGAAAACATCTCTCCACACCCGCATGCTCACGAAGGGAGCAGATCTGGCGGTCACTGGCAAAAAAGAAGAAAAAGCAGAGGAGCAAAATTTCTGGATATAAAGAAGGTTTTCATTTGTTAGCAGATGCATCATTTCCACCATATCCACCATATATCCTAGATTCGGCAGATCGACATTTCATTTTCGATAATTTTTGCTGATGGCGATTTTGAAACGATGACCACCTTATTGTGTGCAGTTGTGAGGTTCACATATGATCCAAACATAATCTCTCATCCTAAACTTTACTGGAAAAATGATTTAGTGTTTATATGTATCGTGGGAGTTGAGTCATACGTTAACCAGCTTTAAACCTAATGTGTATTTATCAAATGTTCAAAAAAATATTAAAAAATAGTTAAAGTCCTTATGTCGATCTGCCGAATCTAGGTTGAACCATCAATTTCGAAAATCAACAACAATTTATTACATTTATCTCAAAGACTTTTTTGAATATATTGCTTTTATTTTAATGGATACAATATTATTTCAATGTGACCTGCAGAAAACAAATCAACAGCGTAAGCCCTAATTATTTAATACTCAATATTAAATAGATATCCGTGGTTATAGTTTTTAATATTTAATTGGAATAATTTTTTAAGGAATAGAACTATTATTAATGATTAAAGGGGGAAATATAGCCAGAATCGGAGTCGTAAGACCTAAAGTAATGAACTTTCAGGATTGGAAAGGCAAATTGGACATGGCAAAGCAGCATGTAAGAATTTTAAGCTTTTGGAAAACGGACCGAAATTAATCTCTCTGGCAATCGGCACTCAATTCTTCCAGGAGGAGACTAGGTTGAAGAGATTGCATACTGGAGATTTGATCTTGAATTTTTATTAATGGTAAGGGGTAGGTAACGTTATGACTGACGAAAGAAAGAACCCTGAAACGGGCAAAGAAGACAAACAAGAAACCGGTAGAGGCATATCGAACCGCGACTGGTGGCCAAACCAGTTGAAGATAGAGATCCTGCACCAGCATTCCTCCAAGTCCAACCCAATGGGCGAAGACTTCAACTACGCGAAAGAGTTCAAGAGTCTCGACCTGGCGGCTGTGAAAAAAGATCTCGCGGTGCTGATGACCGATTCGCAGGACTGGTGGCCGGCGGACTTCGGCCACTATGGCCCTTTATTCATTCGCATGGCATGGCACAGCGCCGGCACCTACCGCGCCTTTGACGGCCGCGGCGGTGGCGGTAGAGGCCAGCAGCGCTTCGCACCGCTCAACAGTTGGCCGGACAACGTCAACCTGGACAAGGCACGTCGCCTGCTCTGGCCGATAAAGCAGAAGTATGGCCGGAAGATTTCATGGGCTGACCTCATGATTCTTGCGGGTAACGTCGCCCTGGAAACAATGGGTTTCAAAACATTCGGTTTCGGAGGCGGTCGCGAGGACGTCTGGGAACCGGATCAGGACGTCTATTGGGGCCCTGAGGACACGTGGCTGGGTGGTGATAAACGCTACTCCGGTGACCGGAACCTCGAAAATCCGCTCGCTGCTGTGCAGATGGGGTTGATCTACGTCAATCCGGAAGGCCCAAACGGCAACCCTGATCCGATCGCAGCGGCCAAGGATATCCGCGATATTTTCGCTCGCATGTCCATGAACGACGAAGAGACCGTTGCGCTTATCGCTGGCGGTCACGCTTTCGGCAAAACCCACGGCGCCGGCCCTGCGTCCCATGTTGGACCTGAACCAGAAGCGGCCAGTATCGAAGAGCAAGGCCTCGGTTGGAAGAGCAGCTTCGGCACCGGCAAAGGTGATGACACGATCACCGGCGGCCTGGAGGTCACATGGACCAACACGCCAACGAAGTGGAGTAACAACTTCTTCAGGATCCTGTTCGACTACGAGTGGGAATTGACGAAGAGCCCTGCCGGTGCATATCAGTGGCAACCTAAAGGTGGCGCAGGCGCCGGCACGATTCCAGACGCCCACGACCCGTCCAAGCGTCACCCGCCAAGCATGATGACCACTGACCTTGCCTTGAGGTTCGACCCCGTCTACGAAAAGATTTCAAGGCACTTCTACGAGAACCCGGATCAATTAGCAGATGCATTCTCCCGCGCGTGGTTCAAGCTAACGCACCGAGACATGGGTCCGCGCGCCCGCTATCTCGGCCCGGAGGTTCCTGCCGAAGAGCTCATCTGGCAAGACCCCATCCCCGCGGTCAATCACAAGTTAATCGATGAGACGGACATTGCCTCCCTTAAGGACAAGATCCTTGCCTCAGGGCTGTCGATCTCGCAACTGGTTTCGACCGCATGGGCGTCAGCGTCCACCTTCCGTGGCTCCGACAAGCGTGGCGGTGCGAACGGTGCACGAATTCGCCTCGCGCCGCAGAAGGATTGGGAAGTCAACCAGCCGGCCGAACTGGCTAAAGTGCTGAACACTCTTGAAGGTATCCAGAGCGAGTTCAACAGCACGGCCTCTGGCGGCAAGAAGGTCTCGCTTGCTGACCTGATCGTTTTGGCTGGTTGTGCAGGCGTCGAGCAAGCTGCAAAGAAGGCTGGTCACGATGTGACGGTCCCCTTCTCACCAGGGCGCATGGATGCCTTGCAGGAGCAGACCGATGTGGCCTCCTTCGCCTTACTCGAACCGATCGCGGATGGTTTCCGCAACTACCTCAAGAGCCGATACACCGTATCAGCCGAGGCGTTGCTGGTTGACAAGGCGCAATTGCTGACGCTGACCGCACCAGAGATGACAGTGCTCGTTGGCGGCATGCGCGTGCTGAACACCAACTTCGGACAGACCCAGCACGGCGTTTTTACCCCGAAGCCGGAAGCGCTAACCAACGACTTCTTCGTGAACCTGCTCGACATGGGCACGGAGTGGAAGGCGGTATCGGACGCCAGGGACATGTTTAAAGGGCACGATCGCAAGACTGGCGAAGTCAAGTGGACCGGCACGCGTGTCGATCTTATCTTCGGTTCGAACTCCCAGCTCCGAGCTCTGGCCGAGGTATACGGAAGCGCGGACGCGCAGAAGAAGTTTGTCCAGGACTTCGTGGCGGCCTGGACCAAGGTGATGAACCTTGACCGCTTCGACCTCGCCTGATCGTAGCATAAACGTCTTCAAGAGCTTGAAGATTTTCAAAACAAACGACTTTGCTCAGGCTAAAGAAAGGTATCGGTCGCTTGACAAGATAGGGTAACAAGATAGGGCAGGAACATATGATTGGCAACCTTATGACCGACCTGAGCCATGTCACCATTCAAGCTATTCAGAGACGTGCAATCGAAAACTTGCAGCAGGCTGATGAGACTTTGGCAGCATCTGTAGCAAAAGGAGTTCGAGGATATATTGAAATAGAGAAGCTATTGAAATAAAGAAGTGAGGATATTTTGAATAAAGCAGCTACCCTCGAATTCTCTATTTTTTATCGCGGAATCGCCCATTGATTGTTTTCATTCTGGCTTTCGGATTGCCTGATTGTTATGCGAGATTACTATTTCCGCAAGTTAAGAATCTCTATTAATCACGAACTTCTATTAATCACGAACTTCTATTAATCACGAATTCACTTATTCCAGGCCCCATTTCTTCCTGAACTCGAGCTTTTGCTGGCTGTTCATCCAGTGGCTGCCGTCACAGTAGGGCTTGTTCTCGGACTTCCCGCAGCGGCAGAGGGTTACTCTGTTCCGGGATTCGTACATGCTGCCATCGGCAGATTCAATGGGGATACCGCCTCGAACCCAAAGGGGGCCTTCACACCCTTTGGGTTCATCGTGAACCAGTACAATAGATGGTTCAAATTCTTTTTCAAAGGGTTTGCCTGTCTTCTTGTCCCACAGGACCAGCCGTCCCGATGGGCAGACCATGGCTTCTTCTATTGCGGTTTTTCTGGCTTCCGGGTCGTCTGAGTTTTGCATGAGATTCCTTATTCCGCCAGCCCGCTGGCAGAAACGGGAATGATCGCAGAGCTCGTAGGCATCTGTGAGTTTTAGATCAGGACCTTCAAAAGTTTCCGCTTTTTCCAGATAAGGTTTTCTGCTGGCTGTTTCGCTACCGTCAAAACCGATCTTGCGGTGGGTCCCATCACAGAAGGGCTTGTTTTCGGATGAGCCACAGCGACATAAAATATAGGCTTCCCGCTGAGGGTATTTCTTTATATCAATTAATTCTCTGGAGTGGCCGGCGTCATCGGTGACAATTACCTGTTCTAAAAGCGGTACTCCACCTGTAACCCGATACGGTCCGTCTTTGATTATCTTAATCCTCATTTCTTTCTCATTGACTGCCATAATCATAATTCCCCATTACCTCTTATAATGCAGTACTGGATGTTTAGTCTGACTGTTCATCTCTTTGATTATTTCACCTCTTTGATTATTTCTATTGTTTTCCGATTCATACTGTCTCCAATAAGAGAGCATGTAATAAGATTGATCAAACCCTCAACCAGGCAATAAGGTGGTTACTGCTGCGGACATATTCGATAGCTATCAGCTCAACTGAGGGTTTCAAGAATAAGGGAGAGGGATCAGAGACAGACGATGATTACGGATTTCTAAATCTCATTTCTCCACTGGAGATAAAATAAGGTTTATCAAGTCCAAGGGTGCTGGGTGAAATAAAAAATCTTTTAACTTTTTAAAACATATATAGAAATGTGAACAATGAAAGTGCAATCATTGGCTCTGGCACAGGAGAAGTAGTAGTAGGAAAAGGAGTAGTAGTTTCGAGTCATGTTGTAACATTATATGGGATACCGGTTGTTTACATTGTCATTGTAGCATTATTTGTATTATTTGGTTTATATTTATACTGTAGGATGACAAGAAAAGAAAGACACTGTATGAGTAAATCGAGTTACTTAAAATTGTATTTTGCTTTGTTTATCCCGCTATTCTTATATAATTTGTACAATATTTATAATAGTTCATGGTTTTTCAATCCCTATACCAAATCATGGTGTAATAATTTCTGGTTTACCAATCCTATTTTTTTTATTATAAGTGCAAGTATTGCATCTATATGGGAATCTATCTTTCCGTATTTATTCATAACTCTGAGCATGTTAGTAATAAACTGCTATCGTAAACCAGATTAGAGAGAGTCTTGAAATTAAACTTTTATTGCAAAAACATTTGTTTAGTCTGTCATACACGGATATA
>JAEWQJ010000035.1 GCA_023399215.1 Methanobacteriota archaeon | reverse complement strand
CAACAATAAAAAATCAACAACACACAAAAAAAAAAATGAACAACAGAGAACAATAAAAATCAACAACAGACAACAATAAAAATGAACAACAGAGAACAATAAAAATGAACAACAGAGAATAAAGAATAAACGAAAAAAAGGGAGTTACCCCTGATTAATAAAACTATCCAGTTCTTTTTTCAACATTTGGCTAAGGATTTTTCCGTCAACAATGCCTCTGTATTCCTTCATGACAATACCCATGAGGGGGCCAAGAGCTGCCGGACCTTTTTCCTTGATAAAGTCTCCTCTTTCCCTGACGGTTTTCTTAATGAAGTTTTCAACTTCTTCTGGGTCAAAAGCACTGAGCCCAAGCTTTGAGATCGCTTCCTGAGTGCTCAGTTCAGGCTCTTTTGCAAGAGCGGCCAAGAGGTCCTGAATTGCTTCTTTTGCGATATCCTGATTTGAAATAGCTGCAAAAAGCCCTTGGAAATGCTCATCCGTAAGGTTTTCAGTCTCTACTCCGTTTCTCCGGATTTCCGGAACGATTCCGACAAGAGTTCTGGCGATGAGGGTTGAGTTTACGTTTTCATCTTTCCCGTAAGTCTCGATCAGCTCCTCAAAGAGAGGAAGATGCTTTGAATAAGCTATTTTTTCGGCAAGCTCTTTATTTAAGCCGTTTTCGGAGATAAAACGTTTCGCCCGTTCAGTAAGGAGTTCTGGAATCTCAATTGAATCGAAGTATTCCTGTGATATTTCGATTTGAGGCACATCGGTTTCAGGGTACATCCTTGCAGCGCCAGGTAGGGGACGCATATAGGAGGTGTTTCCATCGGGAAGGGCTTTTCGTGTTTCTTCAGGAATTCCTTCCATGGCTTCTTTTGCCCTTTGAATAACCGCTTCGATTGCGAGCCTGGCTTTCTCGGGTTTGTCTGCAACCATTATTACGGCGTCTCCTGCAGATGCACCTATTGCGTCTCGGACAGCCTTGACTTCTTTTTCGGTTATCCCGTAGTTTGGAAGCTCATCAGTGTGGAAAATCCCTCCAACGCCCGCGGTCTTTGCCCTGTCTGAAAATTCGGTCCCGAGCCTTCTTCCTGGCTGCACTTCCTTGCCTACAAGCCCATCGAATTTTTTGAGAAGGGCTGCAAGAACTGCGCCTTTTTTCACGCCTTTCTGCAGGACCTTGGATTTTGTGTCTACGAAAAGCCCTGTTACGTCATAGATTTCTTCGCAGGCAAAGGCTTTTCTTTCTATAAGCTCCTGCCTGATAAAAAGAAGATTTAACTGTCTTTCTACTTCCCTGCGGACAATATCTTCTATGAGGTCAAGTGCCTGCACGCCTTTAATTTCAACTCTTGCGCCTTCGGCAATTGAGATATTTACGTCCTGCCGGATCGTGCCAAGCCCTCTCTTTACTTTCCCTGTGGACCTGAGGAACATTCCTATCTGCTCGGCGACTTCCCTTGCGTGGCGAGGAGACTTGATATCCGGTGCAGTCGCGATCTCCACAAGCGGAATTCCAAGCCTGTCCAGGGAATAAATGATCGAATCCCCTATTTCCTCTACTTTCTGGGCAGCTTCTTCTTCCACGCAGAGGCTGTCAATTCCGCAACGACCCTGGGAAGTCTCAATAAATCCGTCACTTGCAAGAAAAGCAGTCCTCTGAAACCCGCTTGTATTAGACCCGTCTACCACGATCTTCCTCATAACGTGCATCTGGTCTACAGGCTTCATGTTGAAGAGTTTTGCAACACCGAGAGAAATGCCCAGGGCTTCCTTATTGAGTTCTCTTGGAGGCTCTTCATCATTCTCTATAAGGCAGGTCGTGTCATAAGCCTTATAGATATACTTCCTCCGTATCTTAGTCTGCTCCACTGCAGCCCTGTCTTTTTCTCCCATCTCACTTTCCGTAGCCCTAAGATACCTGAAAAACTCGAAGTCCGAGTCCTTGACATCCCTTATAAGAGTCGGACACCTGCAGAACAGCTTCTCCTTCGAATCCAACTGCTGGTGAATTTCAAGTCCGGCTTTCAGCCCAAGTTCACTATAATCATATTTTTCCATATTTTCACCCGAATCTAAGCAGGAAGCGCCTTAAATTCTCTTTAATTTTACTTGAATTCCCTTAAACTTTCTTTATTTTCCCTTCAGCCCTTTTTAATTCTCTTTCAAGTCCTATCTTTCAAATCCAGCTCTTTTGTTCTCCCTTCAGTTTTAAGCTCTTCGGCTAATTACTTCCTCTCTTCTTTTATAACCTTTTTGCGCCCGATTCCTTTCTTAGCTTTTTTAGGTGCTGCACTGCAATTTTCAATTTATATTGAGCAATTGTTGAACAATTGTTGAGCACTTGTTGAGCATTTGTTGAGTAATTGTGGAGTAATTGTTGAGTAGGAAATTGAATGTAAAAGGCATTATAAAATGTATAAAGGTATCTCTGTATATAAGAGTGAAGTAATTTAATTGACTCTAAGAGTGAAGTAATTTAATTGACTCACTAATTAATAAAATCAGTAAAGAAGTGCTGGCTGCTTCCAGACGGATAAATTTCTCTTGAAAATCATTTTAAGCATCGATCTGTGCAGATGAAATTTCCTTATAGAACTGTAAGCTTTATAGAACTATAAGCTTTACAGAACTATAAGCTTTACAGAACTGTAAGCACTTGAGGTACAAAATCAATTACATCAAAGACTGTGGATTAAAGGCGCGTTTTAGACAGTTAACGACCTGATGCTGTTAATTCTTCAGTTAAACTGCATAAGTCCTACTTTATACATGATGACACTTCTCAAGTGTGTTTGTAGATTTGTGATTTTTAACTTATTCAAGGAGCACGCAGAATATTTCAGATGGAAAATCCTGGTTTGGAATGCCCTGAAAAATGTATATAATAACTTTGGTATGTTCCTCTCATAGAAAAGCAGATCTGAATTTGTATTCAAAAGCAGATAGATGTTCTTCAAATTCTAGACGATTCTGGAAATTATACTGGATCTTATAGTTAGTAGAGATTAACTATTTATAAGCCGATATATATTCTTTAATTTATATTAATAATCTGTATTTAATTTCTGATCTTAATTTTTTTATTTAACTGCATACTTGTATTCAGCCGAATTTAAGAGCCAACGAATTTAATAGCCAAGTTTGTAATTGGGGGGTAAAGAATGAAAATTAGATTGGTAGCTTTGTTACTATTAATATGCTTGGTTTTTTCAATCGGATCTGCACAGGCACAGCTAGGGAGTAGAAGTTGCGAGCCTGTAACGATATCAGGTGTTACACCTGATACTTTTGAGTGTCTGAAAACAAATCTTCAGAACTACGGCATCGACGTTCCACCTGGAAACAAAGGAGAACTTTCGGGAAGAGGAATTACCGGAAGTTTTGAATGGGATGGAAAGTCTAATCTTACTTTAACAATTACAAGAAAACCCGTTTTCATCAACTGCGAAACTGCAGACCGTGAAATAACACGCTTCATAGATGGATGCAAACGCGTGTAAGAAAAAGCTTGGTTAAAGGTCAGGTAGAAGGAAACTAGTGTACCGACTCTCAAATAAATACATAATAAGAAAATAATTACAGCTTATAACGCAAGTATTTTTTAAAGTCGCATAGAATTATGTAACACGGAAAAACAGTCAGTTGCAGAGCGATTCGATCTGGAATATTACAACCACGGAAAGCACGGAAAAACCATGCATTTACTACTTATTTCCGTGTCTTCCGTGATTTCCGTGGTTTTCAAAAAGTTCATTTCGGACATACTTTGGAATCGGTGCACTAGCAATAATTGTCGGACAGCCTGTGAAGGACGGGTTATTCGTGACCCCTACGCAATGTAATGAATAAATGTCTCATTATTTAAAGTGGTGACTATAAATTTATTAAGTTTAAATTTATAGGTTATGATTTCCTAAGTATTTTAACTTTTAACAGTTATCAGATTTCTTTGCTTGCAGCTTCGGATAAAGTCCTTATGTGGAAGCTCGAATCAAGTTCCTCTGCAAGCTTTCTACATTTTTCCAGGTCAATTTCGGGTATATTAACTACTGTAACCCTTGTACTGATTCCTGACTTCTTTGCTTCCTTAACAAAATCAAGTACTGCAGAATAAGCATTTTTATGGATAGGTCTGCAGAGTTTGTTATACTTTTCTTCTGACTCGGCATTCAGGCTTACGGAAACAGAGTCTAACCCTGCGTTTTTCAGTTCTGAGACTACATCTCTTCCCGGATTTATCAGGGCTGCCTGTCCATTGGTATCTAGCCTGACTCGAATATTCCGACTTTTCAGCCAGCGGGTTACTGCTAGCACCAAATCGAACCTGATTGTTGGCTCTCCAAGGCCTGTGAATACGATTTCTCTGTATTTTGAAAGGTCCAGTCCTTCAAGAGCTCCGATAACTTCTTCTGTTGTCGGTTCTCTTGAAAGTCTCAGGTCATATCCGTAAACCCCGTCTGCAAAATTACGGATGCAAAAGACGCAGTCTGCACTGCAGCGGTTTGTAAGATTAATATAGAGATTTTTATGAGCTTCATAGTAAATTGTGTCCATGAGATCAAAATTTCTTACATTCCTTATAACCATGACGTATTAGTTCATTTATTATCCTGAAATTGAAAATAGCCTTATATATATGAATTTCTTATTAATCTACTTCTGCTTTTGGTCTATGACTCATGTTTTCAAGCAGAAAGTTTATAGGTGATCATGTACTTGTAAGGTTCGATCTGCAGCATTTAGCTAGCAGTATCTATATTTCAACTCATTTACTCTCCGCATTGAAGTCTATATGGTTTCGATTTAAGATTTGATTTCAATGTTGACAGATGTGTGTTAAAAAACCTATGATTGATGAAAAATTGCGATACTCGCAATTTCGAAGGAGAATATTATATGGCACAATTAGCTAAATTCGACGTTCCAGAAGAACTTACAAACAAAGCACTTGAAGCCCTGGAGCTTGCCAGAGATACTGGAAAGATTAAAAAGGGTACCAACGAAGCCACAAAAGCAATCGAAAGAGGCAATGCAAAGCTCGTCCTGATCGCAGAAGATATCGAGCCTACCGAGATTGTTGCTCACATCGCTCCACTTTCTGAGGAAAAGAAAGCACCTTACATCTTCATCAAAAACCAGAAGGAACTCGGTGCAGCCAGTGGGCTTGGTGTGTCCTGCGCAACTGTCGCAATCGTAGATGCAGGAAAAGCAGGTGAAATGATCCAGGACATTGCCCAGAAACTTGAAGCCCTTAAATAATCCTGATAACATGAGGTGCTAATTATGGCTGATGAAAATATAACCGGCGGCTTTGCTGCTGAGGTTATTGACGTTATCGGGAATACAGGTATGCATGGTGAAGCCAGCCAGATCCAGTGCAGGGTTCTGGAAGGCAGGGATAAAGGCCGTGTTATTACAAGAAACTGCGTGGGCCCGGTCCGCGTAGGTGACATCCTGATGCTTCTTGAAACCTCAAGAGAAGCAAAGAAACTGACCACCAGATAAGAAAGCGGTGAGATAATGGAACAGAGAAAATGCTATTTCTGCGGGAAGATGCTGGAGCCCGGAACTGGTAAACTCTACGTCAAGAAAGACGGTTCTACCTACTACATGCACTCTTCCAAGTGTATGAATAACTTCAATCTGGGTAGGCTTCCAAGGCGTACCGAATGGACTGAAAAAGGTAAAATCCAGTTGAAGAAAGCATAAGAATTGTCCGTTTATTTGTTCGGATTATTAAGGTGTGCACATGGAACAGACATACGTTATGGTAAAGCCTGACGGAGTCCAGCGCGGGCTGGTAGGGGAAATAATTTCCAGAATCGAGAAGCGGGGCCTGAAAATCGTTGCCCTCAGAATGAACGTCATCAGTGAAGCCACTGCAAAAGAGCATTACGGTGAACATGCAGCCAAGCCTTTCTTCCCCGGCCTTGTCGGATTCATAACATCGGGTCCTTCAGTCTCAATGGTAGTTGAAGGAAAAGATGCAATTAGGGCCATGAGGGCTATAAATGGGGCTACAAATCCTGTAGATGCAGCTCCCGGAACAATTCGTGGGGATTTTGCTCTGGACGTAGGCAGAAATGTAGTTCATGCTTCCGATTCCCCAGAAGCTGCTGCAAGGGAAATTGCAATTCACTTTAAGGACTCCGAAATCGGGAACTATTCCAGGATCGACGAGGTCTGTCTGTACGAATAAAGCAGGTGCATCAAAGCCTTTTCGCGTTCCTGAAACTTCAGGACACGATTCAGGGCCTTTGTTTATCCGACCTGCAATATGGGTCCGTCAGGGTAAACCCGGACCCTTCTGGACCTGCAGCAAATAAGACGCGGGAATGAGAGAGGTTTTGCATATGGCCGACAAGAAAAATTTGAGGACTCCTATAGTCTGCGTGATGGGGCACGTCGACCACGGGAAAACGACTCTGCTGGACAAGATCAGGGGTACTACAATTGTCAGTGGAGAAGCCGGCGCTATCACCCAGCATATCGGGGCAACTGAAGTCCCAATAGATGTAATTATCAACAAGCTTGGAGACCCGAGGCTTCGGGATAGATTCATAGTGCCAGGGCTGCTCTTTATTGATACACCTGGACATCATGCCTTTACAACACTAAGGAGCAGGGGAGGCGCTCTTGCCGATCTTGCAATCGTTGTAGTGGATATAAACGAAGGTTTCAAGCCTCAAACCTACGAAAGCCTGCAGATCTTAAAGCGGTTCAAGACTCCTTTTGTTGTTGTTGCGAATAAGATTGACAGGATTGGCGGCTGGGTTTCGCAAAAAGACCTGCCTTTTGCAGCCACTTTCAAAAAACAGTCCGAAGACGTCCAGGCCCGGCTTGAGACAAAGCTCTATGAGGTAATCGGTGAATTATACAACCAGGGCTTTGAAGCAGAACGGTATGACAGGGTCACAAACTTCCAGAAAACCCTGGGTGTAGTGCCTGTAAGTGCTATGACAGGCGAAGGAATTCCCGATGTCCTGATGGTACTTCTTGGCCTGGCCCAGAAATTCCTTGAAGCAAACCTGCATTACAGTGCCAAAGGTCCCGGAGTCGGCACTGTGCTTGAGGTCAAGGAAGAAAAAGGGCTTGGTGCGACCCTGGATGTTATTCTCTATGACGGCACCCTGAAAAAGGGCGATACTGTTGTTATCGGAAGTCTAGGAAAACCAATCCAGACAAAGGTCCGTGCTCTCTTAAAGCCAAGGGAACTTTCTGAGATGCGTTATGAGAGCAAGTTCAAGCAGGTGAATAAGGTCACTGCTGCGGCTGGAGTAAAGATTTCGGCTCCCGGGCTCGAAGGTGCGCTTGCAGGTTCTCCAATAAGGGTTGCTACCGAAGATACTCTTGACGAGATTGTAGACCAGATAAAATCCGAGATCGATGAGGTCAGGATTGATACTGGTGCGGTCGGAATTATGATCAAAGCCGATACGCTCGGCTCTCTTGAGGCTCTTGTCCATGAGTTCCAGAAAGATGAGGTACCCATCAGGAAAGCCGAAGTAGGAGATATCTCACACCGGGACGCAATTGAGGCTTCGACGGTTGAAGACCCACTCTATTCGGTGATTATAGGCTTCAATGTCAAAGTTCATCCTGACGCCAGAGATTTCCTGCAGGAAAGTACTGTGAAGGTATTCACAAGTGACGTGATTTACCGCCTGGTTGAAGATTACCAGAAATATGTAAAAGAGCAGCAGGAACAGGCTGAAAAGAAGATTTTCGAAACAATAATCCGTCCGGGAAAATTCAAAATCCTTCCTGGCTGCATATTCCGCCAGAGTAAACCCGCAGTTGTCGGTATAAGAGTGCTTGGTGGAGTCGTGCGGACAAATGCCGATGTGATGCTTGAGAACGGAAACGTTGTAGGCAAGATCAAAGGCCTGCAGATCGAGGGAGATAATATCCCGTCTGCAGGAGTAGGCAAAGAGGTTGCAATGGCAATTGAAGGTGCAACCGTAGGCAGGCAGATCAAAGAAGAGGACGTGCTCTATGTCAATGTGCCTGAGAGGCATGCCAAAGTTCTTGAGCACGAGATATATGATTCCCTTTCAACCGATGAAAAGGAAACTCTTGATATTTTTCTTTCCCTGAAAAGAAAAGATAATCCTTTCTGGGCAAAATAATGCTTATAAGTGCATAATTATATTCAGAAATTATGCTCAGAATGCACGGAAGGTTCAGGTAAAGATCCAGGAAAATCCGAGTAAAGTCTCGGATGAAGAGGCAAGGCAAAGGAATTATTAAAAGTAAATTTGATATTGGAGGATTTCACATGGCTAATTTCAAAGTTGTAGTTTCTGACCCAAAGGAAGGGCGTGCTTACCAGATTGATGTAAAAGACGCTGAAGCAAACGCATTAATCGGAAAGTCAATAGGCGACGTTGTTGATGGTGCTGTTTTCGGCCTGTCCGGTTACAAAGTAAAGATAACTGGTGGTTGTGATGGCAGCGGGTTTGTTATGAAACCTGACCTTCTAGGTCCCAGGAGACAGAGAATCCTGATGGCAGTAGGTGTTGGCTATACTCCTAAACATCCAGGACAGCGCAGGAGAAAGATGGTCCGCGGCAAGGAAGTCGCTCATGACATTGTCCAGATCAATGCAAAAGTCGTTGAGTATGGGAGCAAATCCATAAAAGCTCTTCTCGGTCTCGAAGCCCCAGCAGAAGCCCCAGCAGAAGCTCCGGCAGAGTAAATTCAAGTTTCCCGCCTGCGGGCGGGGCTTTAAACACTTTTTATCTCTTCTTGATTTGATTTTGGTTTGATTTGATTTTCTTTTGACTTTTATTTGATTTGATTTTGGTTTTTATTTGATTTTCTTTTGACTTTCTAGGATTACAAGTTTTATGTCTCTTCTGAAATTGATTCCGCGATTTTCAGCATTTCGTCTTTTTCCAGGAAAGAGCAAAGATTTAGATTAACCTCTCCTAACTTCCACGTCAAAAGTTTCGTTTTCCCTATCGAAAGATATTTTCCTTCTATCCCATTAATCTGAATGTCCTCACCTTTATTCATAATTGTATCATCGGATGACTGGTTCATAGAAACGGTTTCTGCGAGGCTTATAAAGGCTTCGTCTTTTGTGTACGTAATTTCAACGGTTTCAAAACTCTGGTTTTCAGGGGAGAATTGGCTGTTGTTGTAGACCATTGAATTATTGAACTCGTAGCCTTCAGGAAGGTACTCCGGAGTAAGGATCTTAAAACTTGCTTCCTTTCTGGCTTCTTCAAGGCTCAATTTTTCAGGAAGCTTAATTTCCCCCATGTCTACTATTTTTGCGCCTTCCGGGATCTCAAATTTAAATTCCGAATCTGGAAGTCCTGTGTTAACTTTAAGATCTTGGATTTCCAGTTTCATGGTTAGATTTCCATCGTCATTATATGTCTCATACCTGAGAGGCATCCATGTTTCCTGATCTACCCAAATTTTTGTTTTGTATATAAACATGTACTCTCCATCGTTTTCTTTCGGAGTTGTTTCCAGCAGATAAGTTTTTCTTCCATCTACATTCTCAACTCCAAGTACTGTTACATTAGTATCGTTCAGGAAATCATCTATGATATTGGCATAATCAGTTTTCGTAAGTTCAGAAGCCTTGGAAATTTTCATTTTTGTGACCATATTTGTATCTGGGGTGTAACTCCACATAATTTTCCCATCTGAAACGATTATGGTTTGATTTTCTTTACCGGGCTCTGTGATAATACTTTTAAGCAGATTAGGCTTTTTGGACATAGTTTTGGATTCTGATTCTTTGGTTTCTCCTCCAAAGTAAGAGGTCACGTGCATTGTATATGAATAATCTCGAGTATTGTTCTCTTTATCCATCATCTGGGCTGCAATTTGTTCTGCACTCAGGTTTTTTTCCGTGCAACCTGAAGCAAAGAGGGCTACAACTATGAAAGCCAGAACAAATATTGAGCTAAATTTTTTCATCGTTGTCATATTACTCATCTTCCAACAGTTAATTTTTCTTTTAAAAATTGTAAAATTAATAATCTTGAAGACATTTGTAATTATTTGTGAAGTTTTCAAAATTAAGCTTAAAACATTATCCATAAACCAAGTAATATAAGCACAAATCCACTGATTTTTTTCAAGTATATTTTTAATAATCTCGTAAATTATGAAAGTATCATGATAGTACCGGCCGAAGACTGATTTTACAGGAACTATTCTTTGATGAAATAATTAGCAAATATTGCAAATATTATACCTGTAATAATTCCGTTGGTAATTCCCATCGTTAAATTGCGAAATAAGTATCCTAGCAGTGTGCTAATGATCAAAGGTACTAAAAAAAATAAAAGTCTTTTTTTCATAAAAGACTCTCCTTATTATGAACAGTAACCAGCATCTTTGCATAAACGGACTGCACCGGGGGAACAACCATTCCAGTCATAGAAAGCCCGCTGATTCGTCTAATTTTGCTGTTTAATTTCAATCTATTCCACCTCTTTACTTTTATTCAAGAGGCAAGAAGCAAACTTTAAAATAGTTATAAAGTTATATACTTCATGCCTTCGGGTATGCAGGATTCAGGATCGTTCTCAAACTTCACTGAACTCTGCAAACATTCCCACTTATTCAGTTTTTGAGAATCGTTTATAAGTTTTCCGGCCAATCTCTCTAACTATTAGAGATCAGAGAACCTTTACAGATCTAAAATGAGATACAAAAAAACAGTTAGAGAAATTGATCGGAAGTTATATATAGATAAGATCAATGCCAATTATTAAAAATCTACAGCTAGTGATCAGGCTTTTTGCTAAAAAAGAATAGCTGATATGTTCTTTGAGAGACTATATTTTTCTACGGCAAGATCTGACTTTACGAGATCGTCTGGTTTTAACTTTGTCATTAATATCTTTTTACCACAAGATGGGCGAAGTCAGCTTTTATTCTTGGATCATATAGATTCAGGGTTTAAGAATAAGTAGACTGGGGAAATAAGATCTGCTTAATTAAAAAAGGATGTAGAGAGATTGAAGCAGACTTTTTCAGAAACTTTTTGATAATCAATATTTTTGAAGCCGGTTCAAGGTTATTTTATATGAACGGATTTGTTTAGATAGAGCATAACCCCCTATCAAGCTAATTCCGATAAAAGGTGTCAATACTCCAGCACTGAAAGCAAGTAACAGAATCAGATTATTTGCTGTTCCACTTGTGATAGTTTTATTGAGTAACACAAGGAGCATCGGAGCAGTACAAGGAACTTTTACAAACGAAAATAATATCCCAAGGAAAAAAATTCCACCCAGAGTACCCGCATATCTCCGAGCAGAGTTCTGAAAATAGTTATCCAGAGCGACAGGTGATTTTAAGATTCCCATAAGGTTTAATCCAATGAGAATTATAATTAAGCCTGTAATATAAGAGAAACCTTCCAAACTGGGAATCGATTTTCGAAAAGAGAGTAAACACAGACCTAAAACTATGTAGGAACTCACCAGTCCCAATCCAAATATTACTGCACGTACCATACCGTTTTTTGTGCTACTGCTTGTTCCTGCTGTGAAACTTAAAAGAAAACCCAGTATAGCCATCAGGCAGGGAGAAAAACCTGCAAAGAATCCGAGTGAATAAGCAAATGGCAAATTTAGGTCGGTATTTATATACTCATTATACTGTTCTTTTTCCAGTATATTTTCTGTGGAATTTTTAGTATTCTTTTCCTCTTCCAAAAGGTATTCATTAATTGATGTTTTTAGCTTCTCTTTAGTAATTTCTTCTTTAGGAATTTTTGTTTTATTGTTTATCACAATAGCCGGGACTTCAAGAAAACCATACTTATTCCACTGATTAAAACCATCAGCAGTACTGGTTTCAATTCGTGTTATTATGATGCTATTATTATATTGAGTTTCGATTCGATCGACAATAGGATCGGTTATTTCGCAATCATGGCAACCTTTTTGATGAAAATACTGAATTGTGATCGGATTTGCATAAGCTATCGGAGTAAAAATAAGGGACAAATAAATAACGGTTAGTACAGTTATTGTATGAGAACAGCTTTTCATAAAGATTCCTAACAAGCGTATATTTTTTTCGCTTCGAACTAAAAAATACAACTTTAATACATTGATATTTTTATATTCCAATCAAATGGTAGAAATAACTGCCATGAGTGGTCACGTCATGGAATTGGCTATTTTTACAAGTTCTTCTTCACTTACTGTGCCTGCAATTATGACGTAAATATCGCCATCGTTATACTTTAACATTTTATTGCCAAAAGTCTCTGTAATTTCTCCTTTTAATTCTCCAATTGTAACATTTTCGGCATTTGATACAGGATACTTGGATCGAATTTGAACAATAGTTAAAAGATTTCTCCCTTTAGTATAAGATAGAGAGACGCTATCTGCATATTTACTAACTGTAGCACCGTTGAATTGATAACCCGCAGAATAAGAAGGTTTCAATATCGTAAAATTTACACTTTCCTGAGCTTCTTCTATGCCAATTTGGTTTGGGAGCGATACATTTGGCTCTACAATTTTCGCATCTACTGGTAGAGTAAACTCAAACTCGTTATCACTGACATTGGTGTTTACAGATATATTTATGTATTCTACCCTCGATTTATAATCTCCAAAATCTCTGTCAATTCTAACTGGAATCCAACTTTCCTTATCTATCCATATATCCTGGGATATTATGGCAGTCTTATTTTTTGGTATGGCTTCAATTACATAGCAAGACTTACCAGATAATTTTTCATTTCCAATCAAGCTCATATCATTGGTTATGGTTAAGTCTTTAAAAATCATGCCATAATCGAAACCTAGTATTCTTTTAGGATCTTCTAAATCTTCTACTGTTACTTCACCCTTGTCCGAATTGTACATCCAGACAACTTCACCGTTAGAGATTGTTGTGAAATTTTCGACTTTATTAACGCATTTATATTTGTTTGGCTTCTCAAACAAAAAATCCATTTCTTGAGCTACTTCTTCTCCTTGAAAATTCGTTGTAGAAATCATTGTCGCCTTGAATACATCAATAGACTCATATTTATCCTGTGTATAATACATTATTTCTTCAACGGTTGGTTTATCGTTTGTATCTTCCAAGCATCCACTTGCCATTATATTGAAAAGAAAAATCATAATTGTGAGTTCTTTTAACATTTCTAGAACCCTCTCACTCTAACTTTTTGAGTAAATTTTGATAAATATTTCATCGATTATATCTTTATTATTGGATTTGAGGCATATATCCATAATAAGATTCCAAAAATGTTGAAATGAAAATCAGAATAATAAACCCAATTTTGATCCATTTCTTCATCTCCGAACTGTATGTGGGAGGAAATGAAAGGTGTTTCATAATTATGAAGGGAATTGAAAATCCTGTACCTATAGCAACCAAAAATGAAGAGAGTACATGCGCAAAATAAGTATACTGTGGATAATAAGACATTATCGTGAAACGAGTAATTAATGAAACTAGAAAGAAAATTAAAAAAATAAAGATGGGATTTAACATAACCCCGCCTCCTGACAAACGTTGCTAGTTGCCCAATTACATGCTTCATACGTTACAATGAAGTCACATAGTAGATAGCAAGTGACCCCTGTGAAAACTGCCCAAGCTGGATTTGGAATCTTTAAAGCTATTTGAGCACATGCATAACCACATGATCCATCCGCAAGGTAATTACATATTTTGCCGACAGCCCACGTACAGAAATCACAAGCTAATCCCCTTACTTGCACTTGATCTGTGATAGAATCGTATTGCAATATTGTTAACTCGCCGTTATTTGCCACACCTGCCATGGCAGCATTTCCAAGTTCATTGGAAGCAAATACGATGACAGCAGAATTATTCTCATTTGTGCCATTAAATGGCATCGTTACAATTGTAGTTGTTACTGTTTCATTTTCTGTTGATGTAGTTGCCCTCATTGTATAGATTTCTTCAATAGAGGAAACATAACCTAATTTGATCAATTTCTCTCTCAACTTTGAGACACTTTCATCTGATAATGCTTCTGCCGTGGCTTTTTTCTGTTCTTTTTTAGATAGTTCTATGGTTTCCACTTCAGCATCTGAATAATTAGCATATTCAGAACTTAATGAACAAGCTGGACAATCTGTTAATGTGTTAGAACTGTCTTGCTCAGTCTGCACATTAGGAGGGCATGCCAATGCAGGTGTAACCAGCGTCATACCCACAATGAGCATCATCATGAAAAGCCCGCTGATTCGTCTAATTTTGCTGTTTAATTTCAATCTATTCCACCTCTTTACTTTTATTCAAGAGGCAAGAAACAAACTTTAAAATAGTTATAAAGTTATATACTTCATGCCTTCGGGTATGCAGAGTTCAGGATCGGTCTCAAACTTTACTGAATCCTGCAAAACATTCCCACTTATCCAGTTTTTGAGAATCATTTATAAGTTTTCCGGCCAATTTCTCTAACTATCAGAGATCAGGGAATCTTTACAGATCTAAAATGAGCTACAAAAAACAGTTAGAGAAATTGGTCGGAAGTTATATATAGATCAGGTCAATGCCAATTATTTAAAATCTACAGCTAATGATCAGGCTTTTTGCTAAAAAAGAATGGCCAATATGTTCTTTGAGAGATTGTATTTTTCTACGGCAAAATCGGACTTTAAGAGATCATCTAGTTTTAAAACTTTGTCATTGATGTCTTTTTACCACAAAATGGGCGAAGTCAGTTTTTATTCTTGGGACTGTATAGATTCAGGGTTTAAGAATAAGTAGATCGGAGAAAAAAGATCTGCTTAATTAAAAAAGGATGTAGAGAGATTGAAGCTGACTTTTTCAGGAACTTTTTGATAATCAATATTTTTGAACCTTAATTTGACAGGTTCTGCTAACTAATACAATATTTTTCTTCAAAAAATACATTGCGTTGAGACATGCCTGTGAAAAAAATGAAAGATGTCTAATATCAATAAACACATGAGATAAATTTAAATTGTATGAAAAAAACAGAAGCCTGAAGCCCATTTATACATTATATACTATATGCTTCTGTCAAAGTCAGGTAATAAAGTACGAATTTAAAAATTAGATGAATACGAATTTTTGTGTCTTATTCGATATATTATATCCTCTATTTCTTTTCAGCTTCAGAGACCTTTGGACCCGAAAATCTCTTTTTTATCCACTTCCCATAAAATGCAAAAGCAGCCAAAATTGCAACTACACCTGAGACAAAGACAAGAGGATTTCTACGATCCGTGAATGGGTTATCTACCTGGACTCGTTCCACGGAATATTTTCTAAAATCAGAAGTTTTATTCTCCATGAACAGAGTTCCGTTTTCATTTTCAAACCATATTTTTAAATTATGACTACCAGGGGTGAGAACAAAAGGATTCTCGGGATCCAGAGGCCCGAAATCATCCAGATAATAATAAAGAGTTCTGTTTGAGTCCACGGAATTTTCTGGGTAACCAATTACATATGTTACCTCATTCTCAGAGCTCTCTATTTCCTGATGATGAGGTTCAGAACTTCTGCTTTGTTTTTCCTCATTTACAACATTTATGCTCTCGGCATCTCTGTTCCCATAACGGTCGGTTGCCAGAACCTTGATGGTATGCCCTCCTTCCGGAAGCGAAAAAGTCCTGCCTGATTGGAGATATCCCAGGCTCTGGTTATCGAAAAAGACTTCCACAGTACTCTCGGGGTCGGAGACGTTATAGATGAGTTCAAATGAGGCTTCTGAAATCTCCGGATTGGAAACACTAACAAGAGGAGCCTGATTCTCATCTGGATCTGCCAGATAAATAACACTTCTAGCAGCCAGAGTACTTGCATTCCTGATAACCGAAAAATCGACATTATCAACTGTATCACTCAATTCGTGGAAATTATCATGACTTTTGTAATTGTGGTGGCAAAGAACTACTGCAGGAATATGGTTTTCCCAAAAGATTTCATGATCTCCTCTTTCTATAAGTGCAGATTGAATTCTAACCCCCGAATTTCTTGCTTCATTTTCAAAAATATCTTTAAGCCAGGCATACTGGGGAAGATAGCATACGCAAAGAGGTTCGTTTCCTACGCAGTCGAGATTAATAACTGCAACAATATTGTCTTTCAGCTCAGGATGGGCTTCAACCCATGCCTGGCTGCCAAGAAGATTAGACTCTTCTCCGGAAAAAGCAATGAAATATATTGTCCTGTTAAATGACTCATTTTGCAATGTTTTTGCAAGTTCAAGCATGCAGGCAACTCCACCTGCATTATCATCTACTCCTGTTCCGTTGGCCGATTCGCAAACGTAAGTATCGGACCAGACCGGCCAGAGATAGGGCCTTTTGATCCTGGAATCAAAAAAACCTCGTAGACCGGATTTAGGAGGTACAAGTATTTTTGAATCATAATGTGCAGTTACGAGAATAATCTCATCTTTAAGGACATTTCCTTCTTTAACTCCCACAACGTTTGTGCCATTCACATTCCAGTAATTGAAATTCCTTGTGCGCACCCTCACGGAAAAATTATCAAGAGAGACGTGCAGACCTGCGTTTTCCATCTCATTTTTTATGAATAGAGAAGCTTCGGCAGCGTTTTTGCTTCCTATTTTTCTTTCCCCAAAAGAAGATATGATCCGGGTTGAGTTTTCGATTCTTGTTTGGGAAATGTCAAGCGGAACTGATAGAGGTTCTTCACTTAATTTTGAGAGCAGGGAAATTGTCTTGTCCGGACTATCATTCCAGCCAGAGTACGAAATATTGTATACAATTTTTTCTGAACAACTATTTGTTCCATTAATTTCATGAAAATCAGAAGAAAGTACATGGTAATCATGGGCAAATACGGTTTCCGAAAGTAAAACTAAGATTAAAAAAGTAATAACTAGGTTCGCTAATTTTCTGCCCATGCTCTCACCAAAAACTACTCTTTTCTCAAGAATATAACTGCTATTCCAAATATAACAACTGTCAGGAAAGGACAGATAAATGCTATCTGTGAAGCGTTCGTATCATGGATTTTTCCTTCCTTAATTTTGTTATTGTAGATTTGGTTGGTAGAGCTTTCCGTTACGATACTTTCACTGTTATTTGATAGGAAATTATCTTTAACTGTATTATTACTGGAATTCCTTATTATTGAAATCCCAATACGGCTGTTGTTTGATATGAAATTATTTTTGACCGTATTATTGTTGGAATCAGTTATTTGAACTCCAACAAGGCTCAAAGTTACATTGTTACCTGACATTGTATTGTTATTGCTGGATTCAGTAAGTAGAATACCGTCATCATTACTATTTGAGACCATGTTATTTCTCAGTGTGTTGTTATTACTACCATCTTCAATCCAGATACCGTCTTCTTCGTTCGAACTTGCATTATTATAACTCAAAATATTATTTTTGGAACCCCAAAAGTAGATGCCAAATCGGTTGTTAAAAGCATCATTATTGATGAGATCATTGTCGTTAGAATTTGTAAGACTAATGCCTCTCTCATTATCAGAAACAGTGTTCTTGCTCAGCATGTTATGATCGGAACTCTGGAGATCTATACCGACTACGTTGTTTGATAATTTGTTGTTACTAATAATGCTGTTATTAACTCCTTCAAGATGTACTCCAGCGGTTGGAGATGTAACAATGTTACTGGCACCAGTAATTTTAAAGCCACTGATAGTTACGTCATCCTCAGTCACATTGAAGATATGTTCTCCAGGATTGGAAGCCTGAATTATGGTATCATCTGGATTTCCAGAATTAGATTTTATGGACACAGATTTATTAACAATCACATTTTCCGTGAAGTTTCCATTGTAAACAAGAATTGTATCGCCATCTTTTACATTATTGATAGCTTCCTGAATTATTGTGTAATTCGCTTCACCATTTTTGCTCACTGTGACCGTAGCTGCTTCTGCGGTGCCTGCAATTAATATTAGATAAACAAACACCACTGAAAAATAAACTTTAATTTTCATATATATCACTTTAAGAAATGGTCTCCAAAAATTCAAAGGAAGGTACAATGTAACCTTCCCTATAAAGCCCTTATCATTGATAGCTATCAATCAATTATAAACAGTTGCTGAGCCATCGTATCCTGGAGTACCATTTAGGTCAACGCCTTTAACCTTGATTTTCCAGGTACCTGCTGTTAGGTCATAACCGGGATCATAGTCGAAATCCAAATGAGTCTCAGTACCATAGATAGTGTCGCCATCTACCTTTGTACCATTTGGCTTGATTAATTCGATACTAATATCACCATTTATATCAAGAGCGTGTATACCGGATACTAGCACATCTGCTGATATTCTGTCCCAGCCTTGTCCAGACGGTACAGTAAAATAGTAGGTATCTGTGTCTGAGGTTGGAGTTAACTCTCCAGAGATAGGTACAGACAATACAAGGGACAGGATTCCAACATCTCCATCTTTAACATTCTCCACTACATTAGCAGTTTCTTCTGCACTTGCTGCCGGCATAAAAGCCATACATACCAGGAACATTGCCAAAAACAATTTTCCGGTGCCGAATTTCTTTGCGATCATTTATTTTTACCTCTTCACTTTCATTTAAGAGGCAAGAAACAAACTCTAAAATAGTTATAAAGTTATATACTTCATGCCTTCGGGTATGCAGGGTTCAGGATCGGTCTCAAACTTTACTGAATCCTGCAAAATATTCCCACTTATCCAGTTTTTGAGAATCCTTTATAAGTTTTCCGGCCAATTTCTCTAACTATCAGAGATCAGGAAATCTTTACAGATCTAAAATGAGCTACAAAAAACAGTTAGAGAGATTGGCCGGAAGTTATATATAGAGCAGTTCGATGTCAATTATTTGAAATTTACAGTTAATAACCAGGCTTTTTGCTGAAAAAGAATGGCTGATATGTTCTTTGAGATACTGTATTTTTCTATGGCAAAATAGGACTTTACGAGATCGCATAGTTTTAAAACTTTGCCATTATGTATTTTTACCGCAAGAATTGCGAAGTCAGCTTTCATTCTTGGATCATAGAGATTCAGGATTTAAGAATAAGTAGATTGGAGAATAAAGATCTGCTTAATTAAAAAAGGATGTCGAGAGATTAAAGCAAACTTTTTTAGAAACTTTTTGATAGCCGGTATTTTTAAAACCGGATTCAAGATTATTTTATCCATATTTTTCAATCAAGGTTTCATAAGAAGGGTTTATTCTATAAATGATATTTTTTCCTTTTCTTTCTTCATTTATGAGTTCTACTTCTTTAAGAGTTCTCATATACCAGCTAATTGTAGCTCTGGAAACTCCAATTTCATGTGCAAGAGCTGAGTTTGTATTACATTTTCCATTTTGTATTTCTGAAACTATTCTTTGATTTGTTATGTTTTGAAGAGCAGAAATAATTTTTATTTCTTCTTCATCATAAGTGGAATTATTTTCGAAATACCTAATCTTTCCGCCATCGTTATGGACTTCAATTTTGTTCTGAACTTCCAGAATAGTTGTATGATGCCTTACTTTTCCTCTGCCTAAGCCTGTTTTTTCTACAATTTCACCAATGCATGCTCCCGGTTTAGTCTTGATATACGTATAGATACTAGATCGATTAGGATTATCTAGTACATTTTCTTTATCTACAATTTTGAATCCTAGTAACACGAAAATAAGTTTTGTAAAGTACAGAATTACGTCTATTATTGATAAGATTTGCATCGCAGCTAGCCAGAGCAAAAACTGCCAGTAAGGTATCTGAGTGACTTCAAGTTCAACTACTTTTTCTCCGTTAATTGAAGCTCCAGACTGATCGCTCGGAAAAGGGCTTACAGTATATTCCGTAGCTTCAGCTGTTAATATTGAAAATAAAAATAAAAAGCAAAAGAGACAGATTCTCCTATAATTAATGCAATGCGACACCAAATGTGTAGCTCTGTGTTCCACTAACTGATTCTCCATATACCTTGAACTTCCAAGTTCCCTGTTGCACGTATCCCTGGGAAGGATCTATACTGAAATGTATTCTACCATTTGCGCTTCCATCAGAGTTATCGCGGTAAGTTCCGAGTTTACTTCCTGAGGGAGTGTAAACATTAAGAGTCAGGGAATCACTAGTATCTCCCCAGTTCAAGTCCACTTCAAGATAATTCACTCCTGATCCCACATTTACATTGTTAGTTATAGTCTGCCCCTGGCTTATGGACTGACTTAACAATGTAGAAAAAAGAGGATTCTCTGTATCAAAAGAATTTTCTATCCAGGGACTAACAATGTAGTCTTTTCCATTAGCATTTTCTGAGTCTCCTTTTTCAGCGGAAACCGCAGGAATAGTCATCAATCCTATAATAACGCATAAAATCAACACATTGCAGGTTTTCATAGTAACACCCAAAAAAGAATTATAAATACAGACATATATAGTTTCTGTTAATATTTTAAAACGACCAGTGTCTTATTATATAATAATTTGCTACTAAATTAAAAAAAGGAAGTGTCTCAAATTTGCTGTAAATTTGAAGTCAAGTTTTTATGTATTATGTAGATAATTGGTCTTCCGATATGGAATTTTCTACTCAATAACTTTTTGATATTTATGATTTTACAGAAAAATTGGCACACTGCCGATATTTCTCAAGATCTGCTGAACTCAATTCCACGTATTTCTCAGGCACGTCTTAAAGTTTGTATGCGATACCATACTCACCTGACCCCGGTGGATGAAATAAAGTTAAAAAGAAAGCCAGACATATTGCAAGTATCGCAAGAAAATATCCAATTAAGAGTTTTGTTCTTGTTTTCATTTTAATACTATCCCCAAAAAGACAAATTCACTATTGGGGTTGTATGTTTCAAACAGAACTAAATTTCGTTGACATTTTCAATTTTTAGGGAGAAAAGAGGCTCTCTGCCCTTCTTTTCTTTAGATTTCATTAATTATTCATCTCACGATAGTAACCCCTTAATGAAATAGTCCATAATTCACAGCATTCATTAGTTTTAATTTAAGATACGCTCTGGCACAATACTTAAAAACGTTCTCATTTTTAAGTCTTAAATAATCCTTTATGAGTTTTCCGGCCTAAGTCTCTGACTCAGAGATTTGGGAATATTTCAATATTTATAGTATTTAGATTTCTTTGTTTAGTTTCATATTAAAATCTGGACTTCTTGTCCGAAAATTAAGGATTTATTCCGGTAGCATCAAAATACGCATCTTCCAATGAGAGAGAGTTTTCTATAAGTTTGAAAACTTGGCCTCCACCTTCAACAATTAACCTGTTGACTTCCGGTTTGACATCTGTCCTGGAGTTTACGAAAATTTCAAGAGTATGTTCGGCTTTCAATTCGGTTTTTACGACAAACTCCAGATTCTCGATTAAAGAAATCATCTTAGAAGAGAGATTGTAGACCCCAATCGTAATAACCCCGTTTGACTCAAGGTGACGGATTTTTTCAATTGTGTTTTCGGCTATAAGTTTGCCTTTATCCAGAATTCCAACGTGGGTACAAATCTCCTGTATTTCCAGTAGGTTGTGGGATGAAAGAAATATCGTGATTCCTTTGTTATTGCACTCACGAAGAATTTGCCGGATTTGTCGGATCCCAACAGGGTCGAGACCATTAGTAGGCTCATCAAGAATCAGTACTTTTGGACTATTCAAAAGAGCCTGTGCAATTCCCAGCCGCGTTTTCATGCCATGGGAAAAATATCCTACTTTTTTAAACATCTCATTTCCAAGCCCAACCTGGTTCAGTAAAATCCTTGATTGCTCCAAGCTTTCTTTTTTACTCAGGCCTTTTAATCTCCCGTAATATACCATATGGCTTAGGGCTGTCCGTTCGTCATAAAAGCCCGAATCCTGCGGGACCAGGCCCAGAATCTGTTTAACTTTTCCTGATTCGGAAGACAGATCCATACCATCAACAAAAATTTGCCCTTGCGTAGGTATTGAAAGCCCTGACAGTAATTTTATTGTAGTTGTTTTTCCGGCACCATTCTGGCCCAAAAAACCATAAATACTTCCTTTTTCTACATTCAGGGAAAGATTTTCTAGAACTAAGCGAGAGCCGTATTTTTTGGACAGGTTTTTGGTAGAAATAGCCGCAGTAATTAGAAATCCCTCCTTTTAATAGCTACCAAACTCATGGACAAAAAAACCAGTATGTACAGGAACATTGAAAACAGACTTTCAAAAACCGCAAGGTATCCAGTTTCAACCGGGAAGCCTTTCATGAACTCTATGTTTTTAATCCCGTAAAAAAAAGGAGTGATATATTTTAGATAACTTTCATTTCCCTGTGAAATAAAAAAGATCAAAATTCCAAGAAATACCACAGACATTGTAAATGAAATTTTATTGTTTGCAGACAGTGTTGAGATAAATAAAAAAATACTTATGAAGCACCCAAGGTAAAGGCTTGAAGAAATCCAGAACAAAAAGACGTTTTCTAACTGAAAAGAATTACCTGCAGAATACTGATATATCAGGTTTATAAGTGCAATTCCAGTGGAAACGATAATAAATACCAGAAAAAGGAAGAAAAACTTTCCTAAGATAAAAGATGATCTGTGGACTTTGGAGAGAATGTATCTTATCGACCCGGTTTCAGTTTCACTGCTTACGATATCAAAAGATGCTATCAAAGTCATAAAAGGTCCGACAAACAGCACCACCAGATATGAAATTAAAGTATATGGGACACCTTCTGAATTTGAAAATAAAAAGGATATATAAGTACCATAGTGCAATGCCAGGAAACAAAGAAAAATAAAAATTCCGCCAAAAAGCCATACATATCTACTTTTTGAACCCCTAAATGTTTCATCTTCCCCAATAACCTGTACTTCATAAAAATTCATAATCCTTCATCCTGTTTATTCCTGCTTAGGTTGGAAGCAATAAATGCTCCAAAGAACCCGATTATTGAATAGAAAAAAATCATAATGAGCACAAAGCCGATGAGAGCAGACAAAGCTATACCCCCATATTGTAACGCAAGCTTTCCATCGGAGGTAAACAAAAATACTAAAATCCAGCCAATAAGATTATACGTAAATATTGTAAAAAAAGCATACTTCTCCGAGCCCTTGCCTATATTTTTACCAATCAATGTACCTACAATAACCGCACCTATAATCCCTCCGTATGTTGGATCAAGCCCTAAAAATTCAAAAAATCCGAATAATACAAGCCCAGTCAATATCCCTATAAACAATAAATTTCCGGTCTTCATAATATCACATTTCAAAAAATATGCTGGTTTTGAAACCAGCAAGAGATATCTATTAATAAGTTTTTAGTACGCAGGTCATCCATTCATAGTTTATCCATTCACATTACTGATATTTTTATGACATTACCTCCACATAGTTTTTGCCTACGTTTCTATGCTATTGTTTCTATGCTACTATTACAGCCTATTCAAGTAGTGCCCAAAATGTGGGAAAAAGGAGTTAGAAACTCCATTTCAATATATGTGGAACAATATCAACTATTGACGAATTACCAATACCCATATTGATGGAGGAAGTCTGTCACATAATTTATCGCGTCGATCAGTTTATTGTACACCCAAGCGGCAAGTTGTGGACCCCAATAATTTGCTAGAGATATTGAGATAGTTACTCCTTGTTTTAATTTATTAAATCCTGTTGTGAGTTGATTGTTTCTAAATGCATCAGCACCTTGAGCCAGTAAAGTTTCAGCCTGGCCAATTCTACTATCATCAACAAACTGATCCAGCGTCCAAAGTGCTGCAGTCAGTACATCACAAGCAGTTTCACCTGCAATTCCAACTGCTGATTGTGTTGTTACTTTACCATTGATATCAACAATCATTTTGGTGCCATCTACTGTTTTTGTCATTGGCTCTGCCATCACGGCCGGTACAAATGCAATACTCACAAGGCATTGCCGAAAATATTACCCTATTATGCTATCCTGTCTTTAGGCTTATGGAGTTCAAATTTGCTCGGGAAAATTTATTTGAATTCCATGAATCACTTTTAATACATAATATATAAGTTTTCTATCCAGCTAATCAAACTATTAAAATGATAACTGATTTATTATTACTTTTTTCATTAATTTTACGTAATATGACAAATCATTTGGTATTTTGGATATAAGTTATACCATGCGTGAATTTTGATCTTTTTCGGTTTTTTCTAAACTCAGCTTGACTTTTAAACATGTCAGATGTATTTACTCTATAGATGTATCTACTCTATATTATATTCCTTCAATAATTTTGAGGAACAGTTTTTGTAAATTCATTTCCTCTTCTTCGAACATGGATACCGTG
>JAEWQJ010000057.1 GCA_023399215.1 Methanobacteriota archaeon | reverse complement strand
ATGTAGTCCACGAATGTGATCCTCTAATGCTGAATTCCGATGGGAATCTCGTATATTCAAGTTGCGGTAAGCTTGTTTCGCTCATTGATATTAAAGACATGGTTATTGTTGATACCAGTGATGCTCTATTAGTCTGCCCCAAATCCAGCAGCCAGAAGGTTAAGGATATTGTCTCAACTCTTAAAGACCGGAATGATGAAAGGGCATACATAGGTCAAACTGTTTATAGGCCCTGGGGCTCGTATACTTTACTTGAAACTTCTCCGGAGCACAAGATTAAAAATATAACCGTACTTCCTGCTCATAAGTTAAGCCTCCAGCTGCACTACCATCGTAGTGAGCACTGGGTTGTTGTTAAAGGTATGGCCTGTGTGGAGGTAAGCGGGCAGCAGTTTTTCCTGAGACCTGGCGAGAGTACTTTTATCAGTGCAGGAGAAAAACACAGATTATCCAATCCGGGAAAAATTCCGCTTGAGATTATTGAAGTGCAGTTAGGGGAACTTGTAGATGAAGCGGACATTGTCAGATTTGACGATGTCTATGGGAGGAGCTGAGAACTGTGAAGGCAATAGACACAAAAATAAGAGATCTCTTTATATTCGAACCTAAAGTATTTGATGATGACCGGGGCTATTTTTTTGAAAGTTATAATAAGAAAACTCTGGATAGCCTTTTAGAAAAAGAATACACTTTTGTCCAGGATAATGAGTCAAAATCGTCTTATGGAGTAATTCGTGGCCTACACTACCAGCTGGGTCCTTTCAGTCAGGCAAAACTTATAAGAGTCGTGCAGGGTAAAGTCTACGATGTTGCAGTAGATCTAAGGAAAAATTCCCCTACTTTTCTGGATTGGGTTGGGGTTGAACTCTCCGCTGAAAACAAAAGGCAGTTTTTAATTCCTAAAGGCTTTGCTCATGGATTTTCCGTACTGAGCGAAACTGCCATCTTTCAATACAAATGTGATGAATACTACCATCCTGAAGCTGAAGCAGGGATTATCTATAATGACTCGTCATTGAATATTGACTGGAAAATAAAAGCCGAGGATATAAAGACCTCTCCGAAGGATCTGCTACTCCCAAAATTAGAAGAAGCTAAAATGAATTTTTAAAACCTGGATAAATTTTTCTCTATCAAAGTAATTTATTGGTATGTATTCTATTAATGTACCAAATATTTATTAACACACCAAGAGGTGACCTAAATGAGACTTCTGGTTACAGGGGGCTGCGGATTCATAGGCAGCAACTTTATTCATTACATGTTCAAAAAGTATCCTGACTACCAAATTGTAAACCTTGACAAGCTAACCTATGCTGGAAATCCAGCTAATCTTAAAGATATTGAAAATAACCCCAATTATTCTTTTATGCAAGGGGATATCTGTGATCCTCAAGTTGTCAATGAAGTAATGAAAAAAGTAGATTGTGTTGTGCATTTTGCAGCTGAAAGTCATGTTGACCGCTCAATTGAGGATGGGTCGGTTTTTGTCAGAACAAATGTGCTCGGAACAAACACCCTTTTGCAAAGCGCACTTGCACACAATATTAAGAAATTTACTCATGTGTCAACTGATGAAGTATACGGAAGTACCATGGAAGGTTCTTTTACTGAAAAGGACAACTTGAACCCTTCAAGTCCTTATTCTTCAAGCAAAGCAGGTTCCGATCTTCTTGCAAAGTCCTACTACACAACCTACGGCCTGCCCGTTTGCATAACTCGATGCACAAATAACTTCGGACCTTATCAGTACCCTGAAAAACTAATTCCATTCTTCATTAGCAGATTGATGGAAGGAAAAAAGGTTCCAGTCTATGGCACCGGCCTGAATATCCGGGACTGGATTTATGTTGAAGACCATTGTTCTGCAGTCGATTTTGTCCTTCACAACGGGAGCAGTGGAGAAATCTACAATATAGATGGTGGAAACGAGCTTACAAACCTCGAAATCACTCATCGTATTCTTAAAATGCTTGGCAAAAATGAATCTTCAATCGAATACGTTGAAGACCGAAAAGGCCACGATTTTCGTTACTCTCTTGACGGCAGTAAACTGGAGAAAATGGGCTGGAAACCAAAGTATGATTTTGATAGTGCCCTTGAGCAAACGGTCAAGTGGTATGTTGAAAATCGATGGTGGTGGGAACCATTAAAACGCTGATCATTGGTGCCGACGGAATGCTCGGATTCGATCTTTGCAAAGTGTTTCCGGATGCTGTGAAACTGACACATAAAGACATTGACATTACAGACAGAGAGCAGGTACTCGAATCCATACGAAAAATAAACCCGAATCTGGTGATTAATGCAGCAGCCTATACTGATGTTGAAGGTTGTGAAGACCGTCAGGAATTTGCATTTAAGGTTAATGGGTATGGGCCTGGATATATTGCTGAAGCCTGCAGTGAAGTAGGTGCAACCCTTATACACTTCAGCACAGACTACGTATTCAATGGATCAAAAAAAGAGTATCTAGAATCCGATACTCCTGCTGATCCTATTAATGTATACGGTCGTTCAAAACTTCTTGGTGAACAAAAAATTGAAGAAAATCTGGACGATTATAGAATTATCCGGATTTCCTGGCTTTTTGGCACGCATGGAAAAAACTTTGTAGAAACAATGCTGAGACTGTCTGGTGAGATGGCTCAGGTGAAAGTTGTTAATGACCAGTTTGGGAAACCCACCTATACTGTAGATCTCGCTAATAAGATCACGGAGATTGCTAAACTTGAAGCCGGGATATACCATGTGACAAACGAGGGTATATGTTCCTGGTATGAATTTGCATCGGCAGTCATAAGTAATACTATTCCCTGTACAAGTGAGGAATTTCCAATGAAAGCCAGGCGTCCAAAGTATTCGGTTCTTGTAAATACTAAAACCAAACCTATGAGGCACTGGAAAGAGGCACTTAAGGATTATATGAAGGAGAGAAATGTATGAAAGGCGTAATACTCGCAGGCGGTACCGGCAGCAGGCTTTACCCACTGACTAAAGTTACAAACAAGCACCTGTTGCCTGTCTATGATAAGCCAATGATATTTTATCCTATCCAGACTCTCATTAACGCAGGCATTAAAGAAATAATGATAGTATCCGGTCGAGGGCATGCCGGGCATTTTCTTGAACTTCTTGGGTCAGGTGCAGATCATGGAGTACACTTTACCTATGAAATTCAGGAACAGGCCGGAGGTATTGCTCAGGCACTTAGTTTAGCCGAAGATTTTGTTGATGGGGACAGTGTAACTGTCATTCTCGGAGATAATATCTTCCAGGATGATATCAAAGAGGACGTTGCAAACTTTAATGATGGCGCCAAGATTTTCTTAAAAGAAGTGTTGGATGCTCATAGATTTGGAGTAGCAGAGCTAAAAGGTGATAAAGTAATAGGAATCGAGGAAAAACCAAAAGAGCCGAAATCTAATTTTGCAGTTACAGGACTTTATATTTATGACTCAAAGGTTTTTAGTGCAATTAAAACTCTCAAGCCTTCTGGAAGAGGAGAACTGGAGATCACTGATGTAAATAATTATTATATAAACAAAGGGGCAATGAAGTACGGAATCCTTGAAGGTTTCTGGAGCGATGCCGGAACTTTTGAGAGTTTGTTAAGAGCAAGTATAATGGTTAAAAATTCGAAAGGAATAGTATGAAAATTTCTATACTTTCCTATGATTTATCGCATAATTGCCTTGGAAGGGCTCATGTACTTGCACAAGCATTGCAACGTTTATATGATGTAGAAATAATAGGTCCTATTTTTGGAGACGGTATATGGGAACCTGTTGCTGGTGATTTCAACTATGTGTCTGTTCCGGGTGGTATGTACCCACGTTTTGCCTCATCAGCCAGGAAAATGCTTGAGCTCATTGACGGTGATGTGATATATGCAGTTAAACCCAGACCTACAAGCTATGGAATTGGATTACTTAAAAAATTATCTTCTAAGTTACCTCTCGTTTTGGATATAGACGATTGGGAAGTTGGTTTTCATCTACAATCAAGATCTCAATTCTTTGTAGAATTTTGTTCGTCGATGAAGTCTCCAAATGGACTTGCATATACCTATTTAATGGAAAAATTAGCCTTTTTAGCTGATGATATTACTGTATCCTCAACATTTCTGCAAAAAAAATTTGGTGGGATCATTGTGCCTCATGGGCGCGATACTGAGGCTTTTGATCCTCAAAAGTTCAATGGACAGTTTTTTAGAAAAAAATATGGATTTACTAACGAAAAACTGATTATGTTTTTTGGCACTCCTCGCCCACATAAAGGAGTAGAAGATATTATTGAAGCTGTAAAAAAGATCGAAAGAAAGGATCTGAAGGTAGTTATCGTTGGTGCAAATGATGACGAATACTCAAGAAAATTAAAACGATTAGAGACGAATAACATCCAGATTTTTGGAATGCAGCCCTTTTCCAAAATCCCTGAATTTCTTTCGATGGCAGATATGGTGGTGTTACCTCAACATTCAACACCAAGTGCAGTGGGGCAGGTGCCGGCTAAAGTTTTTGATGCCATGGCTATGGCAAAACCGATTGTAGCAACTGATGTTTCAGATTTGTCTAAAATATTAGACGGCTGTGGGTTAATTGTTGAACCTGAAAATATAGGAGCTTTGTCTGATAATATCCATTGGATTTTGGATAATGAAAATGAGGCTCAGATGCTCGGAAATAAAGCAAGGGAAAAATGCATTAAAGAATACAGTTGGAACGCAATGGAAAAAACTTTGAGCGGTATTTTTGATAAATATCAATAAAACTTTGTATAAAATCTATTTATGTTGAACTAAGAAATTAAGAGCAAAAAGTGACTATATTTTAATTAAATATATTTTTAACAGTCATTCTGATTTGATCATACTTCTAAGTGTAGGTTTATAAAGGCTCGAATATCTTTACAAGCTTTGCAAAAGCGCTGTCATGTTGGATTTTTCGTGACTTTTTTACATTTCAATGCTCATCTTTCGTGACTTTTTTACGTTTCAATGCTCAATTGTAGCTCAGAAAAAGTAATCTTATGTAAAAAGACCTAAACTTTTAAAATCTGAAAATATATTTCTATCAAAAATAATTATTATTGTTATGTATATCAGTGCAAACATTATGATAGAAATAACCAATGAAATTATTGAAGGACTTGTAAAATAGAGTCCTAAAAGCAGCGTAAATATCGTAGCTACAACTCCAGAAAAAGCAAAGATCCTGATAGTTCTAAACATATCCCAAATATCCAGGTCTATTATTTTGGGTATTAATTTAGTCAGTATATAGAAAATAATTATTTGTGGTAATGTCCCAGCGATACTCACAACAATAATATCACTTTTTTGTATCAAAGGAATCAGAAATATACAAAATAGAATTAGATTTACAAGCGCAGTATTCTCCAAAACCTTTGGATTTCCAGTTGCCTGAAACATTGGTCCGATCGTCCCGTTTAGAGACCTAAACAGTCCGTATATACATAATACTCGCATTGCTGGTACGGCAGGCAGCCACTTGTCTCCAAGCATAACGCTAACAAAATTTGGCGCTATAACAAATATTCCAAGTGCTGCAGGAATTGAGAGCATTGACACATACTGAAGCGTCTTAAGATAAGCGCTTCTTAAAGCATCTCGATCGTCCTGTAATTTCGAGTACAAAGGAAACATAACTCTGCTAACAAGGTTTGTGATCTGTGTAGCTGGGAGATTAGATATTGTATATGCAAGCGTATAAAATCCGAGGGCTTCCATTCCAAGGACCCTTCCTACAATTGCATCATCAACGTTCGTAACAAGAAATATAATGATGCTTGCACCCAATAAATGCTTTCCATAATCAAACAAAACTTTTGCAATATTTAGATCGAACTTGAATGTAGGCCTCCAGTCCGAAATCAACCATATTAATCCGGCTGTTAGAATTGCAGATACGATCTGTCCATACACTAAGCTCCATACCCCATACCCTTTCATTGCAAACAATATGGCAACAAAGGCGTAACCTATAATCGGAACAGTCTCTGGCAATACTTTCTTCTTGAACTCAAGTTCTTTTTCAAGCAACATGGATGGGACTGTTCCAAATGAAGAGATGACAAAGGTCAGTGCAAGGACCTGAACTATTGGTCCAACAGCCGCATTGTTAAAGAACGTGGCAATATAAGGTGCTGAAAAGTATGCTATCAAAAAGAGCGCCAGGGCAAAAATAGGTAACAAGATAAAAGCAGTGTTTGCCGCAGTGTGATCTGTATCGTCTTTTTTGTAGATAAGTGTTGCACCGAAACCAAGATCACGGAATATTCCCATGCTATTGATGGCTAGTAAACCTATGGCAAGTAAGCCGAAATCTGCTGGTGAAAGGATTCTGGCTAAGACTAATTGAGTTATAAAACTAAGTATTCTGGTGAATATAGTAATTAGAGTTACCCACGCCACAGCGGAGGCAGTTTTTTTTGCTAATGACATTGTTTCTCCAGTAATGGTTATAACGAACCTTTCACCAATTACTTATATGATATATAAAATTAATTCCAACTATTACCTCTTAATAAATATGTTACAAATTTAATTGCTTTAATATAAAGTCCCTAAGTGTTGCTTCGATGGTGACAGTTAAGGTTCAGTTTACAGTATATCTAGTGATATTTTCTTGTCATAATATATTTATGAGACAATGCTGATAAGAAAGTTACACTGCTTCGTATCTGGATGAGTATATCCACTCCAAAAAATTCCATTGAGTGTCTGGTTAAGCATCCGGAAGTTCGGGTTTCGATGGGACAAGCTGGAAGGGAATATGTGGAACAGGAATACGATTTGGTAGTGCAGGTTGAGAAGTTGGAGAATATATACAATGAATTTAGTGATGTGAAACTACATGCTTAACGAAAAACCGACAGTCAGTGTAATTCTCCCAACTTATAATAGGGCACACTTAGTTAGTAGGGCAATCCAGAGTGTGCTGGATCAGACGTATCAAGACTTTGAAATTATAGTTGTGGATGATGGATCAAGAGATAATACAGAAGAGATAATAAATGGTTTTACTGATACAAGAATTAGATATGTTAAGCATCAGAAAAATAAAGGTGGAAGTGCAGCCCGTAATACCGGAATAAAACTTGCTAAAGGTAAATATATTGCTTTTCAAGATAGCGATGATGAATGGTTGCCAGATAAATTGGAAAAACAAATGAAAGCTTTCAAGAAAGCTTCAGATGAGGTTGGTGTCGTTTATACAGGATTCCATAGAATTAAAGATGGTATTACTTACTATGTTCCTTCCGACGATATAACCAAAAAAGAGGGACACATTCACGATACTCTTCTATATGGAAATTTTGTGACAACTCAAGTTGCTGTGGTAAACGCAGAGTGTTTTGAAAAAGTAGGAATGTTTGATGAGAGCCTTCCTCGATTACAGGATTGGGAATTATGGCTTAGAATTTCAAAATACTATGACTTTAGCTGTATTGATGAGCCATTGGTAAAATCATTTTATCAAGAGGATAGTATCTCCAGTAACCCAGTTGCTTTGAATACCGCATATAAATTAATTTTAAAAAAACATTTCCAAGATTTCAGTAAAGATAAAAACGTCCTTGCTCACTATTATTTTGTTATGGGTCAGCATTTATACCTTAATGGAAAAAAGAAAGGCTGGAATACTTATTATCTTGATGCAATTAAAGTAAATCCGTATAACATCAGACTTTTAGTAGATATATTCAGGTCATTTTTTGATCATAATTAATATCAATTTAGCGTATAAAAAACAGTATCAATCGATGTTTCCTAAATTTAAACTGAGAATAACTAGATGACATAATTTATTACTAAGGCCGCAGAAGGTCATGAATATTCCTTCCTTTACAAGCTGTCCGACAATTACTTTCGATAATGAAGGAATTCCTTTTTTTTGATTTAAAGGCCTTATTTGCTTTCTTTTTAGCACGTTTTTATTACAACCAATAATTGTCGGATAGCCTGTTTAGGGTTGGGTGGCCGTCCACAATTTGATTCACTTTTTTCACTTCAACTTGCGGTTGCAGAAGAAGACATGAGTGAATATGAGCCCATTGACCATCATTAAGTTTTCCAAATTTTTATAATCTTATAAAGTTGGCAGTATTATTATATATAGTATAAATCTACATCACATATTATTGAAAATCGGCTATATTAAAAATCTTTGTGTATCGTGGTTGTTGAGATAATGATCTCTGTTGTCTGCGTTTATAATAATGAGAAGATATTTAATAACTTTTTAGTTAAAAGCTTGAAGAACCAAAATGCAAAGTTCGAGCTAATCGGGATCGATAATACTTCCAATGAATTCAAATCCGCAGCTGAAGCTCTTAACTACGGTGGGAAAAAAGCCACGAATAAATATATAATGTTTGCGCATCAGGATGTGAGTTTCCTTACCGATTCCTGGCTTAAAAACACAGAAAGGCTCCTCGATTCTATAAGTAATTTAGGAATTGCCGGTGTAGCTGGTATGAGTGAGTCTGGAAGTTCAAACCCGGAGAGAGGACGAAATATTATAACTCACGGGAGACCTCCAAAAGCTTGGCCCTGGGGTAACCGAATACAAAGGCCTGTACCGGTACAAACACTTGACGAATGCCTTGTAATTATTCCAAAACATACTTTTGACGTTCTTAAGTTTGATGAAAAAACATGTGATGGTTGGCACTTATATGCAGTAGATTATTGCCTCAGTGTTAAAGAACAGGGATTTGGAGTTTATGCACTTCCAATGGAAATTTATCACTTATCAAGAGGTGCAGACAATAATAAGAAATTTCAATCTTTAAGAGGCCCGCTCCCTGACGAATACTATGAAATTTTGGACAAATTAATTCAGAAGTACAGCGATATGTATACACGAATTTATACAACCTGCGGGGATTGGAGTACTTCATATCCTGCAGTTATTCAAAGAAGCTATTACATGCAAAGGCTAATTGTACATTTAGATAAAATCTTTAAAAGCCGATCAAATCTTTAAAGGGCGCTCTTAAAACTAGTATAAGGCTTAAGTTATGATTCAGGCTTAAGTTATGATTCAGGCTTAAGTTAATTTTGTAAAGATTTTCAATTTAAGAGAAAAATGTTTTTCACATTTCATATAAATTTCATATACTAGAGTTATCTTAAAACTCAACCTTTCTTCTCCAAACTCCATATTCGGAGCAATTACGAATATTGAATCATCAAAGTTGCGCTGGCGCATATCCCATTGCAAGGAGACTGTACGACAATTACCTTCGGTAATACATAATTCCTTTTTTTATTTAAATGTCTTATTTGCTTTCTTTTTATCACTTTTTTATTGCTACCAATAATTGTCGGACAGCCTGCAAGCAACGGGGTATGTTCGCGACGCCGCTCCAAATTCCGTTAAAGGAAATAATAATCCAAAACAATTTAGTTTGAGCAGAAGTATTGAAGAAATTGTACTTAACAAAGATCAATTTTCATTTCAATGCAGAAAAGCAGCATGTGAAAACTTTTCAACTATAAAAGTTGCAAAAAAATACACCCAAGTATACAGAACATTGATATAATATTCAAGTGCCAAAAATCAATTGATGGCCTAATTTTGACATCACAGATTAGCGTGCTTATTAATAATAAAAAAATCTTATTAATAATGAAAAAATGTATCTTTCAATTGTTATATTATAAGTCAGTTGATATTGGTTTAGACTATCAGTGAGACTCTATTGTAGTTCGTGGCAAAATTAATAATTGATTTATTTGTATAAGTTAAGTTTACAAATTTGATGTATCTTATGCAAAACTTATCTCAGAACTCAGATTTATATTCTTAAAACTCGAATTTGGAATAATCAACCGATTTTTTGCAGGAAAATTATTTTGAAACCCTTATTGATGTGAAAATAAAGTCGGTTTTGGAATAAGATAATTAAAGTATGTATACCACAATTCAAACTGTAAATGGATTATATCGATAATTTGAGATTTGAAAAAATGTACCCAAAAGTAAGCATCATAATTCTCAATTGGAATGGAAAAGAGGACACTTTAGAATGCCTTAAGTCCCTGTATCAGATCAATTATCCTAATTATAAAATAATACTTGTAGATAATGGTTCTACTGACGATTCAGTTGAGGTTTTTAAAGAAAAATATCCTGAAATTGAGCTTATTCAAAATAACAAAAATCTTGGGTTTGCCGAAGGAAACAACATCGCAATAAGATATGCTCTGGAAATCCTGAAACCTGACTATATTCTTTTACTGAATAACGATACTGTTGTAGACCCCGATTTTCTGGATGAACTGGTCCAAACCGCCGAAACCGATCCGAATATAGGAGTTTTGGGTCCGACTATCTACGACTATAACCCCCCTCGTGGTCTTCAGTCTACGGGCTCAAAGATACTCTGGAATCATGGAGATGCTATTAACCTTACATATGAAGCGGATGTAAAAGCCGGGACTCCTAAGGAAGTTGATGCTGTAACGGGCTGCGCACTGCTAGCAAAAAGTGAAGTGTTCAAGAAAATTGGTGGCTTAAATAAGAATTATTTTGCCTACTTTGAAGAAATCGAGTGGTGCGTGCGTGCACGAAAGGCAATGTATAAAATTGTATATGTCCCCCAGGGAAAAATCTGGCACAAAGGGGGAGCGACAAGCAGTAAGATCACTGGTTTTGCCGTATACCACCATACAAGAAATCGATTCTGGTTCATGAAACAGCATGCTTCGGGTAAGCAGTATTTAATATTTCTAGTTTACTTCCTTGGGTTCAAGTTTTTTTCATTCGTGGGCTGGGCTTTACTGCATAAAAATAAGCCTTTACTTGTCTCCTTTATCACAGGCGTTAAGGATGGGCTTCTGGCTCATGGCTAAAAATAGTGAAAAAAGTAAACGTCTAATGGTTTCAAGTTTGCTAATATAAGACCCAATGTAAGATAAAACCCAATATAAGACTCAATAGATCTCAGTGTATTAAACATATAAGACGCGTTTTTTGTAGGTCAGATTTATCAGATTGATTTTCAGCTTAACTGCTGATATACTTTAAGCGTTTTTTCAGCGGATTTTTCCCAGTTGAATAACTGAGCCCTTTTGAGTCCTTTATTTATCATTTGTTCTCTAAGTTTTTCATCCGTCAACAGGTTATACATTGCCTCTGCAAATGCATTAACGTCATAAGGATCTATGGTAATAGCTGCATCTCCTACAACTTCAGGTAAAGAAGTAAGGTTCGAAGTTATTACAGGTGTTCCGCACGCCATAGCCTCTAACGGAGGTAATCCAAAGCCCTCGTATAAAGAAGGAAAAACAAACAGATCTGCAGCGTTATAGTACTTGGTCAGGTCATTTTCGGAGACATATCCCACAAATACTACTTCTTTCTCTATCCCCAGCGTCTCTATTAATTCAATAAGTTTTTCACGAGCTCCGGGGACCTGTGGAGTGCCGATTTTAAGAAGTTTTATATCAGGAAGTTTCTTTTTCAGCTCACTGATAGCTTTCAGTAAAAAGGGAACATTTTTTCTTGGTTGTTCAGATCCTACATATAAAATGACTTTTTGGGTATCTGGTATTCCTAATTTTTTTATAACTTCTCTATCTCTTTTCACACAGTAATTGTTATGGTCTACTGCGTTTGGAATAACAGTAATCTGATCCTCTGGGTACCCCACATACTTGATAATTTCACTTTTTGAGTACTCTGAAACCGTGATAATTCTATCTGCTTTTTTCAAGCCCCGCATGTTCAGTTTCCATGTTGGCAGCCTGTTGTTATCATATACCCAGGGGATAAGGTCATGGCAGGTAACAATTGTTTTTTCTAATTTCATCAGTTCCAGAAGGTAAGCCAGATCCTGGCTCGTTATATGTTTTACGTTTTCTTTTTTTACCTGGCTTTTAACAATTAATGGATATACCAGATATTTTACAGCACTATTAATTTGTCTCTTCTTTGAAATCAATGGGTATTCAATTGGGTTTAGTTTTATATTTTTTATTCTCTCATGTATCTCTTTTTGATACTTTGACATTCCGAATATTTCGTCTGTTTTTGCTCCATTTATATAATCAATTTCCATATTCCAGTTCCCCAAAGATCCAAAAATAAATATTTGTATGGTTCAATAGTAGTAGTCTATCTATTATCTTCGAACTCTTCCCAAAACCAATTTTGTCCTCAAATAATAAAGTTTTAAAACCATTTTCGTGATCAGGGAATCGGTTGATTATTTGGGATCTGAATTCTGGGAGGTGATGTTGAGTTTTGGAATGAGCTCTTCTAATACTACTGCTTGAGATATTGTTTCTCAATTCTGGCTGAAACTTCATTCCAATCCATTATGTTTTTATCTATCCCGGATTTTTTAATTCTTTCCTTTTTCTTAATTTCCTTCAGTGCTGCTGTCACTTTTTCCTTTGAAACCGGACTTTTAATCCCAATGCAGTTCCTTCCGTCCACAAACTCCTCAAGTGCACTGCCCTTTGCCACTATACACGGAATTTCTGCAGCCAGCGCCTCAGCAACCGTTATCCCATATGCCTCATGAGAAGAAAGCATTAAAAATATATCCGCGTCTGAATAGCGTTCAAGAAGTTCTTTTCTTGACAGATCTTTTAGCCATTCAACCCTTTCTTCCACCCCTAAACTTTCCGCTATATTGCGAAGCTCAGCTTCGTAAGGTCCCTTTCCAATGATTCTCAACCGGAAATCCTGAAGTTCAGGCAAACTCTGAATAATGTACTGTACCCCTTTATATTCTTCCAGGCGGCCCACATAGAGAAGAATTTTTTCTCTTCCGGCGTTCCTGGTTAAGCTTTTTTCCGGCTTCCTTAAATCTTCGAACTCTTTAAGGTTTATTCCATTAGGGATCTTTACGGTTTTTGCGGCAACCTCAAAATCTGATTCTACAAGTTTCTTTTCATACTCTGAGACGCATATTACGGAATCTGCCCTGGAGAATATTGTCTTCCCGAGAAGCCTGTATGGCTTGTGCAGTAAATCGCGGAATGCAGTATGGCCGTGCCGGTGATAATGCGGTGTAAACACAAATTTTCCGCTGTGCCTGCTTAAGGATGCGAAGAATGCAGGAAAAGCATGATAACTATGTGCATGAATTATATCATAGTCGTGTTTTTTGAGATAAGTATAGATCTGAGGAGCAAAGTAGTACGCACTTCCCGGAGCAAAAGACCTGAATCTTATAACCCTTACTCCGTTTATTATCTCTTGCTTTCTCAATTTTCCCGTGGGATCGGTTGTTATAACCTCCACGTCGTGTCCTGCTTTAACCAGCCTTTCACTAATTTCTTTAACATGAGTTTCCACTCCACCTATGTCAGGAGAATAACGGGGACAGATTTGGGCTATTTTCAAGGCTGAACCTCTTTTATACTGGAATCTATGTGGAGTAATGCATTAGTTTAATATAAAGATAATGTGATAGTTTAGGCAAATGACATCTAATAAAAGCGTTTGCATAGTCGGACCTTCGAAACGTTTTTTGAGCGGCATCAGTTATTATACTATCCGTCTGGCAAATGCCATGTCTGTGGAAAAAGAAGTCTCAGTAGTTTGCTTTCGACAGTTGCTTCCAACTTTTCTGTTTCCCGGAAAATCCCATGTTGGAAAGAATATTTCTGACCTGAATTTTTCACCCAGGATTCCTGTCTTTAACGGCATGGACTATAACAATCCACTGACCTGGATTAAAGCATACCGCTTTCTTAAAGCACAAAAACCGGATATTATAGTTTTACAGTGGTGGACATCCTCGGTTGCGCATATGCAGCTTCTGCTAAAGATATTTGCAGGTTTGCTGAATAAACCTAAAATAATTATCGAATTTCATGAAGTTGTAGATCCTTTTGAAGAATCAATACTTCCAATTCGGTTATACTCAAAAATAACAGGAAAACTGCTGCGTAAAAACCTTGATGCATATATTACTCATTCCGAGTCCGATAAAGAGCTTGTTGCAAAAAGATATTCTATTTCTCCTGAAAAAATCCATGTGATCCCGCATGGACTTTATGACCAGTATGGAGAATTACTTGACATAAAAGAAGCGAGAAGAAATCTCTCGATAAAGGATGATTTCGTTATACTCTCTTTCGGCTTAATTCGAAAATATAAGGGAACTCCCTACCTTATCAGGGCCTTTGAACAGCTTCCCCCCAAAATTCTCGAAAAAAGTCGGTTATTGATTGTAGGGGAAATCTGGGAAGACCGCAAGGAATTACTTGACCAGATTAATGCTTCTCCTTTTCATGATAAGATTACACTTATAGACGAATATGTTCCTGACGAGAAAGTAAACCTGTATTTCAGCGCTGCCGATGTGGTAGTCCTGCCTTACCTGAGAGCTTCTCAGAGTGGAATTGCGCATATCGCCATGTCTTTTGGAAAACCTGTCGTTGTTTCAGAAGTAGGTGGCTTAAAAGAATCAATGGCTAACTATGACGGCACTTTTTTTGTACCCCCTGCTGATGTCGATTCTATCAGGGAGGCTATTCTCAACCAGTTTGGAGAGAGAAAGCACTATGAAGCTCCTGATCAGAAATGGGATAGAATTATAAACTGTTACATAGAATTAATACAATCTATTTAATTTTCTTTTTCATAATTCCATCTTAATTTATAATGTTTAATTTATAAAGGGGATACTATGAGTTCTCAGGATCGTCCTGTATCGTCATTCAAAGATAAAATCAAATCCAGCTGGCCTTATATTCTGGCAGTTGGGATTATCGGTTTTGTGTCTCTATGGATCAGAATACTTCCTTCAGATAGAGTGCTTTTGCCTGGCGGGATTGTGAAGTTCACGACTAATGATGCGTGGTACCATATGCGTACCTTATTTGTCCTGCTTGAAAATTACCCCCACAGGATGTTTTTCAATCCCATGACCAACTATCCTAACGGGAGTTACATACATTTTGGTCCATTGTTCGATCAAATGATGGCTGTTACTTCACTGATTCTCGGAATGGGACATCCAAGTTCTCAACTGGTTAACACTATAGGGGCCTATTTCCCTGCCGTGCTCGGGGCCCTAACTGTTATTCCCGTTTATTATATTGGAAAATATCTTGGAGGGCATAAAACCGGGATCCTGGCTGCAATTTTAATTGCATTTGCTCCGGGGCAGTTTCTGTCCCGTTCAATGATTGGCTTTACAGACCATCATGTTGCCGAGTCGCTATTCAGTACTTTTTTCATTATGTTTTTCATGCTGGCTTTGATTTCGGCAAAGGAAAAAAATCTTCGTTTTGAAGATGTGTTTAATAAGAAATTTACTGTCCTGAAAGAACCTTTTCTATACTCGGTTCTTGCTGGAGTCATGTATT
>JAEWQJ010000056.1 GCA_023399215.1 Methanobacteriota archaeon | reverse complement strand
ATGTAGTCCACGAATGTGATCCTCTAATGCTGAATTCCGATGGGAATCTCGTATATTCAAGTTGCGGTAAGCTTGTTTCGCTCATTGATATTAAAGACATGGTTATTGTTGATACCAGTGATGCTCTCTTAGTCTGCCCCAAATCCAGCAGCCAGAAGGTTAAGGATATTGTCTCAACTCTTAAAGACCGTAATGATGAAAGGGCATACATAGGTCAAACTGTTTACAGGCCCTGGGGCTCGTATACTTTACTTGAAACTTCTCCGGAGCACAAGATTAAAAATATAACCGTACTTCCTGCCCATAAGTTAAGCCTCCAGCTGCACTACCATCGTAGTGAGCACTGGGTTGTTGTTAAAGGTATGGCCTGTGTGGAGGTAAGCGGGCAGCAGTTTTTCCTGAGACCCGGCGAGAGTACTTTTATCAGCGCAGGAGAAAAACACAGATTATCCAATCCGGGAAAAATTCCGCTTGAGATTATTGAAGTACAGTTAGGGGAACTTGTAGACGAAGCGGACATTGTCAGATTTGACGATGTCTATGGGAGGAGCTGAGGAAACTCTCAGTTGGATAAGAAGTTATTATATAATCCCAGATCTGTGAGTACGGGAACATTAGGAAAAATCATATATGTATTAACAACAGTAAAAAGAAATGTTTGAAGGTTCCAGGAATATAATTAAAACATAAACGATGTTTTAGACCGTGCTCAAGATAACTGCTATTTTCTCGAATATCTTAAAAATCGATCCTATTCAACGCCAGAGCATAATTTCATTGTTCTGGCAGATCTCATTCACAGCCATAGGCTTCTTGAGCACCATGTATTTCGCACATACTGTAGGTGCTTCAATTCTCGGTTCATACTTCCTGTTTTTAGCATACTATGGAATTTTTAACATGGTTACTGATGGGGGGTTTGGTGGAGCCGTAATTAAGCGTATTAGCGAAGGTGAAGAGCCTAATACATATTTTAGCGCGTATTTTATACTCCGACTGATATTCACGATAACTGGAATACTGCTTTTGCTAGTGTTTAAAGACTACTTTGTGGATCTTAATAACTCAGGCATATTTGCCTGGATGTTGTTATTATTATTCATTTCAGCGATTGCAGGACCAATCTCAAGTGGGGTTGCCGGCAAAGGCAAGATGGGAATACGCAACACCTGTGAGGGAATAAGCAATATCTCACGCGTAATGATTCAGATCCCGGCAATATATCTTGGATATGAAACCGCAGGTCTGGTCGGGGGAATGGTAGCTGGTGTGATCTTAGCAGCAATAATTGAATTCCGTTTTTTTGACTTGCATTTAGTACGCTTCAAATGGAAACATATAAAGAGTTTATTTGTATTTTCTTTCTGGCTATTTTTAACGTCTAGTGGAGTACTTGTATTTTCACAAGCAGATACTATCTTCATAGGTTACTTTATGAACGTTGAAAATGTAGGAATTTACCGAGTAATACTCCAGTTCACAGGAATTGCCACATTTAGCTCAAATGCTCTGAGAATGACGCTCTGGCCTAGGGTCAGCCAATGGGGTAAAGCCAAAGAGCTCTATCTTGTTGAAGAGTCACTGCCCCGTGCGATCAGCTACTCATTGGTACTGGCAATTCCAGTACTCGTGGGTGGTATATTGCTGGGGGATCGTCTTCTATATTCATTTTACGGTGCAGACTTTGCCCAGGGCTATTATGTATTGATAATATTACTTGCTGTACAGGTGGTCAATGTATTCCATTACTTTTTCACGATGTATTTGGATGCTCTGAACCATCCTAAGGAATCATTTAAGGTCACGGCCATTGGTGTTGGAGCAAACATTGCATTGAACATAATACTTATCCCGCTCATAGGTATAAACGGAGCAGCAATAGCGACGCTGGTAACAATGACTTTGAATGCCTTACTCGCCTGGCGTGCTTTATCTAGGTATATGACAATAAGGTTGGAGCGTCAAAGTCTGTCTAACATTATGATATCTTCGATTGTAATGGGGGTGATTGTTGGTGTATATCGGTGGTTGTTTGTGCCACTCTCGAATGTATGGATTACGATACTGGCTGTTGCTATCGGTGGAATGACATATGGTTTTTTAATATTAAAATTTGATAAAAAAGTGTATACTGAAATGAGAGATATTATAGAGAAGGTCGGAATAGGTTTTGTTTGGCCAGGCTGGTTGTGAATTAGTACTTATATTCGATAACTATAGTGTGGATTTTAAAAATTTATACTTTATATAAAATATTATAAATTATATAAGTTCCTTATATGTCTTGAAGATAATAAAAATGTGAGAAAGATGACTAAAATTAGCGTCATTATTCCAACTTGGAATAGAGCAGAAACGCTGGGTAAAGCTATCTCAAGTGCCTTAAACCAAACTTTTCCTCCTTTTGAAATCGTTGTATGTGGTGTCGACGGTTCACCGGACCAAGAAATTTTTAACTTGATCAACGATCCACGTATGCGATGGATAGAGGGAGGACGTGATGGGCTTGCATCAATTCCTCGCAATAGAGGAATTAAAGCAAGTAGAGGAGAGTGGTTAGCTTTTTTGGACAGTGATGACGAGTGGTTACCGGACAAACTTGAAAAACAGCTCGAACAGGCTAAAAAAATGAATTCTGGTGCTGTATGTTCTGATGCAATAAGATATGTACCATCTCAAGGACACGTAGGGGAGTATATCGATATTCTTGAGGGGTTAATATCTTTTCCTTTACTAAAGATAATTGCATTATCTGCAGTTCAGTTCTAGTTAAGAAAGATCTTGTAGAGAAATCTAATTACTTTCCAGAAGATCACACATTAAAAGTAGGAGAGGATTATACTTTATGGTTGAGAATAACTACGTTAACAGACTTTGCTTTTGTAAGTGAACCGTTGTTGATATATAGAGATGAACTCCAAAATAGCATAAGAGCTTTCTGTCTTTCTTATTGGGACTTAAAAGCTAATGTTTTGAAATCTTTCATCTCATGGGCTGAAAATGAAAGTGTCGATAAATTTAATAGAAAATACTTAGTTCTGGCAAAAAAGTTGCTTTTATATGTATATATAAAAAAGCTCTTAAACAATCTAATGAGAAGATAAAGTTCCCTTTAAAAGATAACGAGTAAGTTAAATTTAGATAAAAATATTAATTTTGCATAGTTAAGTTTGTCGTCCCTATTAGGTACGTTTCAAAAAGTAACAGTATACGTGATATTCAAAGAAAATATTGGGTAAATCAAAGTCTAGTTCTTTTGTGAATACTAAATCATACAAATAATTATAATGACATTTATAACTATAAGATTAACTATTCTTTTTATCTATTGCTGTGAATCAATGACACTAATTTTAAAAAGTTTTGGGGAAGAATAAGTTTTTGATCTTATCTATGGTTTATAAAATCTAGGTAAAAAAATATAAGAACTATTGATCTATAAATAAAAGAAAGTATCTAAAGTTTGGAGTATTTGATTTTGATGAGAAAAATTGACTTATACTGTGAAGGTGATTGCTGGGATCCAAAATTATGGAGTGCAACTCCTTATGAACTTGTAACAACATTGAAAAAGATGGGATTACTCCACAACACATGTAATGTCAATCCTCTTGAAAATCAAAGTTTTATCACACATTATGTTTCCAAATTATCTTATCTCCACATCGATAAAAAAGGTGTATATACCCTCCAGGATTCTATTCACCCAAGACGTTATAGAGTATGTGAAAAAAAAGCATTGGAATTTTATAAATCAAATTCAAAACCAGATTCGATAATTGCAATTGGGATCCTTGCTATATTTCATAAAACTCCTTATTTTACTCTCCAAGATATTGATACAAATACAGTTCTAAGATGGAGAAAAGAAAAAAAAGCAACTTATATGTTTGATAGAATCCCAATATCTCTACTTGAAAAAAATGAAAAAATTCAACGAGAAGTTTACGAAAACGCTGCAGGTATATTTGTTTCAAGTGAATGGATTCGGAGGAATATCTGTTCATATATCAGTGAACCGCGAAAAGTTTTTACTACAGGAATAGGACACAGATATCCTACAGTAGAACTAACCGAGGAGATTCTTAGGAAAAGATTCGAGAATCCTGTATTATTATTCATAGGTAAAGATGGAATTAGAAAAGGTATTGATGCTGTTATAGAGACTTTTCAACAGATAAAAAACGAATTCAAAAATATGAAATTAAGAATTGTAACAAATCAGGATTTACTACCAAAGCAGGTTATAAAGTCCACAAATCGCATCCCTGAAGTTGAACTTTATAGTAATATAAGTTCAAAAGAACTAAGTGACATGTATATGAGTTCTTCATTATTTGTAATGCCTTCTAGATTTGAGCCATTTGGAAAGGTATTCTTTGAAGCAATGGCTTTTGGATTACCTGTTATAGGAGCAAATCAGTGTGCAATGCCCGAATTTATAACTAATAACTACAATGGTTATACACCTTCAGTTAACTCTGAGGAAATTGCAGAAAAAATAAAACAGGTTTTTGAATCCTTTAAAACTTATAGAAAGCTTTCAAAGAACGCGATATCTGTAAGTGAAAAATACAGAGAGGAAAATGTGGTGGCAGAAATGCTTTCTATAATTGATAAATATCCGAGTTAATATATATCCATATATATATTTTTAAACATGTAAATTTATCTTTTAATGTACATCATATGGCATAAATGCTAATAAAAACGAGAATCAAAAGTTCCCAGTTGGTATATGTCTGATTCAAAACTGAATCAATACAAGCTCTAAGAATGGATGCTCTATTATATGTCGGTAAAATTATTGATACTAGAGGTCTTTTGTTCATGAATCATCCACCTTTTTTGGATAAAATTCTTTCAACAGTATTGGAAAATACTGCGTACAAATATTTATAACCTCTTACATTTTAAAAAAATCAACTAGCTGAAAAAAAAGTTGTATATATCTTTAAGGAATTATACCGACATTTATCTCAATCTTCACGATACAAATAGAAAGCCAGTGTTATACGTATAACTCTGATTCATTATTGTGGTGAAGCAGTTACTGGTGTGTGAGTGCTGAAAGCATTTTGAAAAACATGCAAAGTATTATAGTAGGTGTTCCGAGTTTGTTTTATAATATATATGAAGAAATAAATAGATAGAGCAAACTGTATAATTCTAAATTTCATCCTTTTTAACCAATATCTACAGGAGATGACAGTTATAAAATCCATAATTCTTGCAGGCGGTTCCGGAACACGCCTCTGGCCTCTTAGCCGTGAAATGTATCCCAAGCAATTTTTAAAGTTTGGAAATACGTCTCTTTTTCAGGAAACCGTCCTCAGGTGTCTTGAAATTTCAGATATTTCCGAAATTTTCGTTGTAACGAATGAATCTCAGAAATTTTTCGTAATCGGACAGATTGAGGAAATCGGTTACTCAATCCCTCGAGAGAATGTCTTAATCGAGCCTGAAG
>JAEWQJ010000039.1 GCA_023399215.1 Methanobacteriota archaeon | reverse complement strand
TCCCTCTGCCTTCATGCAGCTCTTCGTGGATAAGAGCAATTGACATTACTCTGTCCTGGCTTTCTATGAAAGCGTTAAGAACTTCTTCATTCTCAGCATGTTCTCTGTTTCTGAACTTTTCAGCCTGCAGGTCAAGAAGGGAAGAGATCACTTGCAGATTATTTTTAATTCTATGATGGATTTCTTTTTTTCTGGCTTCTTCGGCTTTTGCCAGTAGTTTTTCCGCATTGATTTGCTCAGTAATATCTCTTGCAATAGCTGAGATAGCCTTTAGCTTTCCAGAAGCGTCAAAAACTGGAGAATAAGTTATTGACACATTTGTTGTTGTACCATCCTTTTTTAGCCGTAAAGTTCTGTAACGCTGGATTTTTTCTCCCTGTTTAACTATTTCAATAAACTTTCTTATTTCACCTCTAAGATTATCTGGTTCAAGGATTGAGACATTTTTCCCCAGAATCTCTTCAGCCGAATAACCATAAATCTGCTCTGCGGCTTTATTCCAGCTTGCAATAATACCATCTAGAGTCTCAGTTATAATAGCGTCATTTGATGATTCCACAACATCAGCTAATGTCCTGATCTTCTCTTCTGTTTTCTTGCTATCTGTAATATCCTGAATAGTTCCTCTCAGGAAAATTGGTTTTTTATTCTCATCAAAAACAACTTCGCCATGTGAGTGGACTATGCGATCTGTCCCTTCAGATGAGACAATTCTGTGATCAATGCTAAAGAACTTCCCATGTAAAGCACTTTTAACAGTGTTATGTACGTAACTTTGATCTTCGGGATGTATAAAGTTAAAAAGTTCACTGTACTTATGAACCACTTTTTGGGGAACACACCTAAAAATAAGACACATCTCATCAGACCAGTACATTTCATTAGTTGCAAGATTCCAATCCCAATTTCCAATATGAGCTATTTTTTGGGCTTCAGAAAGTCTTCTCTTTTCTTCCATCAACGATTCATAAGCCTTTTCAAGCTCATCTGTACGTTCTTTAACTTTTGCTTCTAAACTATCATGTGCTCTTTTAAGAGCTTCTTCTGTTTTTTTGCGATTAGTTATATCCTGCGTTATGCCGAAGCCGCCAATGATCTCTCCATTTTTGTCAAATTCAAAACATGCCTTTTTACGGACCCACTTGACCTTCCCATCTACGATAATCCGATGTTCTATACTATATGGTTCACCCTTTAATTGTGCTATCCATTCTTTCTTGACATATTTTCTGTCATCCGGATGGACTTTAGAAAGGAAGGTTTCATAAGTCAAGTGAGTTCCTTTTGGGATACCAAAGATACGGTAATTTTCATCAGACCACGTTAATTCTTTTTTACGCACGTCCAGACGCCAGCTTCCTAAATTACCAACCGCTTGAGCGTGATCGAGATCTTCCTTATTTTTCTTTAGCTCATCCACAAGGATATCACGTTCTTCCAATGCTTGAGAAAGTTTGAAGTTACTGTGACTTAGTTGTGAGATCATGTTGGCAAGTCTCATAAGGAAGGACATATTTTTGTTCACAGTTTCTCTGCTTAACCGTGGAACTTTTTCAAATGCTGCTATGTATTCCTCCTCGTTGAAACCGTATTTTCTGGCCTGAGATCGGAAAAGCTCATAGTCCACAGGTTCATCTTCAAAAAAGAAGTGTCCTGAAAAAATATTGGCGATACGTTGTCCTCCCACGATCAGGCCCGTCACAAAATTCCACATATTATTCTTACACTTATAAAGCTTAAATTCTCCAGGAGCAACACCCAGTGATAGCTGTGTATCACTTTCTATGCAGTGCCTGCAGGTCTCGGGATGGGCTCTGTGGAATTTTGTACATATATCCGGCCATCCAACGCTCATAAGGACATTGCCTTTGAGATCAATAATGGATATGGTGATGTAAGTAAGTTGAGATAAATCATTCATAAGAGACTTGAGCGCTGGAACATCAAGAATATCAACTAATTCAAGGCTCGCAGCACTGAGCACAGGATTCGAGTTTGTTGCCTTTAATTGCTCCAGGTATATTATCATAATTCCTTCAGACTCCTCTCTTTGACGTCGACATACCTAACTTTAGTATATTACTATGACCACTCACAAGCGAGAGTACATCTTTATTAAAAAATATCTAATACATAAAAATTAAATGATTTCTCAGTATAATAATATTACTAAATTTAAAAAATAGTAGATAAAGATATTTATTAATTGGACACATACCAGTAGTTCCGAATAACCCAAGTTCTGAATGCTGAATCTAAACATTAATAACTAATTTAAATTAACTAAAAAAAGTTTTATTAGATCCTGGAATTCATTTCTCTTTTAGAAATATAAATCTTGAGCTTTTCAAGATGATGAAACTTGAAAACAATATTCATGATATAGCTATTGATTTTCATGATATTTCGTATTATGGAGATAAAAATAATTCTGGTATTAGGGGAATAAAACTAAAGAATGGTAGCTCATGGGGGAAATCGTTCTGTACTCTGGATATAATTGGAACTTCTCACTTAACACTTGACGTAATAGACATCAATAGTTTGAACAAGAATTATTCTCTTTTTATCGACTTTAATTATAATAATATAACTTGTCTCAAATTAAAATTTAAGAACTTAATAGCGAATGCTATAAAATTACTCAATGGAAGCTTATTTTTTGAAAAATGTAAGTGAAAGTTATAGCTTAAGAATCTTAAACTCTGATCAATAATATAGTTCACTATGAAAATTAGTAGATAAGAAGTAAAATCAATTTGTTTTTATCATTCGGAAGTCAGTCTGATCGGAACTACTGTTCACGAGCTTAAACTTAAGAACACAATTCGATGTCAATAGAAATCTATGTGCCCAAAAATGCAGAACTAAGGATATAATTACCCATATTAAACAGCGAAGAGGCACATCATTAAGTGCGATAAGCGAAATATAATATGGGGAATATGGTGGTTATTCAGCATAGCAGTTCCGGGGAAAAGGACTTTGCGGAAGTTCTCGGCTTGAAGGAAGAGATCGAGAAAATCCAGGAAACAATTGCTGATTTTGATACGGGAAAAAAGCTGAATATAGCCATTTTAGCCGAACCCCTTCGAGGAAAAACTACCCTGAGCAGTGAAATTGAGAGAATAAATTTAAGCAGGACAGCAAAAATCACTTTTTCTAAAATTGTTCAGAATAAAAACGAAATTTCCCTCGCGGACGACGCAAAAAAAATTGTAATTCTTGATAACTGTCATTTCCTGTATATGAGAAAGCCAGGTGGTTTTGATATCTTTTATGAGTTTTTGGATATGATTAGCTCTCAGAACAGGATATTTGTCACTACCTGGAACATTTATTCCTGGAAATACTTAAATGAAGCTTTCGGGCTTGGAAAATACTTTCCGGTACAGATCTTCATCCCTGCTTTTGAAAAGGAAAATCTCAGACTTTTTATTCTCAGAAGATATGAAAAAAATGAGATAAAATTTACTAAAGACAAAGAATCCAAAGAAGAACCCTTCTTCTATATAATAAAATATCCTTTAGAGCTATCCTCTCTTGGTAAAAAAATTTTTATTCCTGTTCCTAAAATAAATATCTCCGATCTCAAGAATCGCCTTCTGAAAAAACAAAAAATCGAAGCTGCTGAGGACCAGGTATTTGAAAAACTTTACCTGGAATCAAGTGGTAATCCCGGAATTGCCTTGAGAATTTGGGAGCTTGGGCTTGACTATCCTGTTATGAAGCCTAAAAATATAGGCCAATTTTCACTTAATATAGACCTTGAATATGAAGAGGCTTTTACTTTGAACCTTATTCTTTCTTATCAGGGTCTTACAAAATCTGAAATCGCCGAAATAATGGGATCCATGGTAAGCGTGGACAAAATTATCTACCAGCTTTTAAGCCAGGAACTTATTTTAAAAGATGAAAATGACTCCTATCGTGTCAGGCCTGAAGCCCTTAGCAGTGTTACTACATACATGGAAAAATTGAGGCTGGTGTGGTAAATGGTAGACGGGAACACAAGCAGGCTGGTGTGGTAAGTGGTAGACGGGAACACAAGCAGGGAGCAACTTTTAGAAATTCTTAGGTCGGTAGATACGCAAACCCTCATAACTATGGCTCTGATTTTTTTAATTGCATATGTTCTTGGCAGGGTCATTACAATTCTCTTATTAAAATTTTCAGAAAAATTGAGCCATACTGGCAGAATAAAAGTAGAAGTAGTTATCCCGATCATAAAATTTGTAATCTACCTCATAGCTTTTTATTTCATCTTTAGAGAAATATTCAAGATTTTCGGACCTGAAATCTTTCTCCTGGCTGGACTTCTGGGTGCAGCCATTGGATTTGGGCTTAAAGACCTTTTTTCAGATATTATCGGAGGGCTGGTAATTACATTTGAAAAGCCTTACCAGATAGGGGATAAAATTTCAATTGGGAATTATTTTGGCGAAGTCACTGATATAGGTCTAAGAGCAACGAAACTATTCACACCTGACGCTAATGTCGTTACAGCCCCAAACAGCCTGATTTTCAAAGAAACCGTTGCCAGTGCAAATTATGGGGTCTCGGAAATGATGGTTGTAATAGACCTGTATATTGCAGGAGAGTCACATGTAGAAACTGCAATGAGAATTTTATGGGAAGCAGTTGTGAGCTCTAAATACGTTTATATCTCCAAAGAAAAGCCTGTTATTCTGCTGCATAAAGCCCTTCCATTCTACACGAGGTTAAGGGCCAAAGCTTATGTCAATGACCTTAGAGACCAGTTCAAGTTTGAATCCGATGTTCATACAAGAGCCTGGGTGGAATTTCAGAAGAATGGGATCAGGGCTCCCCAGTTCCATATCTTGAATATTCCTTCAATAGAAGAAAAGTATGAATCAGACGCTACAACTCGGAGAAATATGGGGTCAAATTTAGGGTCAAATGCAGGAGGTCTTAAAGATTCCAGATAAAAGAGAGTAAATTCACAAAAGTTTTTTTCTTTGAGTCTTAATGACGATGGCTATTGCTTTTGTTTTGTCAGGCTGAATCACTACAATATGTAGTAACACTGCTAAGTGCTTCAGTCCAGAGAAATCGCTAAATCCCGCTACATCCAGAGAATTATCGACCCATAAGATCGATACTTGTCGCAGTTCCAACCATTATGTCTTTTTCTTTTTCAAGGGCTTCAAGAATATTTGAAACCAAAAGGTGGCTGATTTCTCTCCTTTTCCTGGGCGCGACTACATATCTTAACCGCATTTCTATCCAATTTTCCTCCATTTTCATATAGAGCTTTGTCTGTACATCATATGTAGTAATAAAATATTTTTGTCCCATTTGCCGGAGTTCCTTCTGTGCCAGGTTTTCGAACTCTCCTAAAATTGAACCTGCAACATTGAGCACGATCCCCTCAGCTTTTTTCCAGTTGCTCCCATAAATAAGTAGAAACCGAACTTCATCCCAGATAAAGGAATAATCCCTGGTATAGTTTTTTATCGTCTTATTAAGGGCAAAGCTGTTAGGGATATGGAGAATCCTGCCAGTATACTGATCTGCATCCACCCATTCCCTGATTTCCATTATTGTGGTGTTTATGCTCCCTATATCAAGCACATCGCCTACATTGTCTTCAACTTGAATCCTATCTCCTGCTTTAAAAGGGTGGTACAAAATTAGGAGAACTCCTCCTGCTATGTTGCGTAAAAGGTCTTGAAGTGCAATTGCGACTCCAGCGCTGAGAATCCCATAGGCAATAAGCAGGGTGCTGGTTCTCTTGAACCAGATTGCAAAAAGTGCGGCAAAAGCAAGTACTGTGATAAGGATAGATGCAGTTTTCCTCAGAGTGTATCTATCTTTGGCAGTCGATACTCTTCTAAGAATAAGATTTCCGGTAACGGAATTTATTATATAGGCCAGAAAAATCACAATCAAAGAGATAAGAAGAGCATCCAGGAGAGTCCGATCCTCGAAGATGTAGAAGTTAGTCAGGTATCGGATATATGCGATAAAAAGGATCAAAATGAGTAAAATAAAAATATTCAGTCTCCTGATAATCCTCATGCAGATAAATATATAATGCCTTTTATATATCAATATGGCTGCAGTGACCTAGACTCCTTGATGCTTTATTCGGTCAACGTTAGCTTTGGACTGAGTTTATCCAAAATGGTTGCCTGCCGTAGCTTTAACAGGCGGCGATATGTAAAGCCTTTAATAATGGACAACGTGTAGCTTTAACAAGCGGCGATATATAAAACCGGAACGGATACTCGGACATTATAGCTTGATTGTGATTTTTCAACATGCATTACTGATTTCTCGGATAGGCTCTTAACCAAAGAAGCATGTATTTCACTTATTTTACTTTGTCTTTTAAAAATCACCCTCTACGGTCCATTATCTCATAAAGTTTCACTTTCAGAAAATCGGTTATAACAAAAGCCACCAGTGCGTAGATCCAGATAAAACCTGCCAGTCTCCATCCAATTGGAGATATATAAAATCCATACACTGCAACTAATGTTGCCAGTATTTTTGTAATCACTGCAGCCCAAAAAAGGATCTTTCCCGGAGGAGGTGACCAGAAGTGCCCCCTATTGCGAGCAACGAAGATGGTCAGGTGCCCGGCTACTGCAAGCTTCAGGAAAATAAAAGATTGTAGTACACCTGGATCGAGGTAAAGAATCCTAGCTCCTATATAATATATTACAAAAGAAAAAAACACACCTATGATTCCCAGAAAAGTGGACATTCTCAGGACTTCGCGCATGTTCCATTTTTCTGGGATTTGGGAATATCTCACGTTATCATATGCAATAGCCATTATAGGAGCATCATTGAGAATGGCAAGCAAAACAATCATTATAGCAGTTACAGGATAAAAATTAAACACAATTATTGCAGTAGCAATAAAAAATAGCACCCTTACAGTTTCAGCTATTCTATAGATGGCGTAGCTCTTCATCCTCTGGAATATCTTGCGGCTTTCCTTTATTGCATTAATAATGGTCGAGAGCCCTGAAATTGTAAACACTATGTCTGCAGCGGATTTTGCAGCATCTGTAGCCCCTGCAACAGCAATTCCAGCATCAGCCATTTTAAGGGCAGGGACGTCGTTGACTCCATCGCCTGTCATGCCAACAATATGTTCTTTTTTCTGAAGGAGTTCAACGATTTTGTATTTGTGTTCGGGAAAAACCTGGGCAAACCCATCTGCCTTTTCTACAACTTCCTGGGCTTCGGAATCGGATTTTTCTACAAAATCATCAGCTGTAACTATGTTCGTGCCCAGACCTACCTGGCTTGCTATCTCCTTAGCAATGGCAAGGTGATCTCCTGTTACCATTTTCACGTCTACGTTAAGGGAGTTTGCTGTCTTTATTGTCTCAGCGGAATCTTCGTGCGGTGGGTCATAAAGTCCAAAAAGCCCTGCAAACCTGTATTTTCCTTCCTCTTCTACACAAACTCCCAGGGCACGATATCCTTTTGAAGCCATAGAATTTACTTTTTCATCTACTTTCTGCCTTATTTCTTCTTTATTGCTTGACATGCCCAGAATAACCTGGGGAGCGCCTTTGGCAACTTTAAACTCTCCTTCAGAACCTTTAACTGCAGCCTCAGTGTGCTTTATAACAGGGTCAAATGGAGTGAATTTTGTCACTTCATAAGTTTTTATTTTATCTTCAAGGGATTCTGTCTCCTTTGCCTTATTGAGGATTGCATTATCAATTGGGTCATTGTCTTCTTCCCTTGAAGCCAGAGATCCATAGATCAGAAGGTCGTTTTCTTTAAAGTCTTCGAAAGGCACTAACTCGGATAATTTTAGCTTGTTCTGGGTAATTGTACCGGTTTTATCCGAACATAGAATGTCCATTCCTGCCATTTCTTCTATGGAGACCAGTTTGCTGACAATAGCTCCTTTTTTTGCAAGTTCAGTAGCTCCTACAGCCATTGAAACGGACATTACTGCTGGAAGAGCTGCAGGAATTGCAGCGACTATCAGCACAAGAGCAAACTGAAGGGTTTCCAGAAAAGGGGTATGCCTGAAAAGCTCTTCTACAACTAAAACAATTGCAACAATACAGCCTGCAAGGACAATCAGGTAGTTTCCGATTTTGAGGACCGCTTTTTGAAAGTGGCTCCTGGTCCGAATTTCAGCCACCAGTTTTGTTGTCTCTCCAAAATAGGTATTCATGCCGGTAGCCACAACCAGAGCATTCATTTCCCCTTTCTGGATCACAGATCCTGAATAGGCAATGCCATCAGATTTTTTCTCTACAGGCAGGGATTCTCCTGTAAGGGCTGATTCATCTACCTGCAGATATTCTCCTTCAAGGAGCTTAAGGTCAGCAGGCACAACATCCCCTGAACGTACACGAACTATGTCTCCCGGGACCAATTCCCTTGCAGGTTTTTGGGCCCATTGTCCTTCTCGGAGTACCCTGGCATTCAGGGCCATTTTCTTCTTAAGGAGCTCAATAGCATTGTCAGCCTTATGTTCCTGCCAGAACCCCACGACCCCGTTTAAGATGAGGAGCAAGGAGATGATCACAAAGTCTTCCCATCGATGGATGACGCCTGAAATTGCAGCTGCCACTTCAATCATCCAGGGAATTGGACCCCAGAAATAGCTTAAAAATTTTATAAGTGGGTTGACCTTCTTTTCGGAAATTTCATTATAACCGTACTGCTTAATACGGTTTTCAGCTTCCGATGAAGAAAGTCCTTTATCACTGGAATCAAGTTTTTTCAGGACTTCATCAGCAGGTGAATCCTTTATTTCATCGATTTTGAGCTTTACATTTTCCCCTATAAATAAACCCCCAATCCGTGTTTTCCCGATATAAAATGCCCAAAATTCAGGCTTATTTTTCCTATTGAGCTCTTCTTTTGGACCTCTTCTTCTGAACCTGTCATTTTTCGCAGTTGTAAATCTGTATCATAAACCCGATAAAATTCCCATTTATAACATAGAAGCAGAAAAAATAAAAATATATGACATAATTTATAATTTATTATTGACCCGAAAACCTGGACTTCATCTATACTGGCAATTTTTGGCAGTGAGCCCAGCATCTCCAAATGAGATATGGATTTTACATGCAGCAAGCTAATGCTAATGAAAAAATAGAGTTTTTCCTTTATTCTGTTTTTTCAAGTTATTTGCAATATTTTTCAAGAGATTTGTCATATTTTTCAAGCTATTTACAATATTTTTCAAATTATCTGCAGTATTATTCAAAGCATTGTGTCCCAGGACATTCATGGATATACTGCATAATATCGCTCATTTTTGCACTGGCCATTGCTACAGACATATCTGCACTTCCATAATAAATGCGGAGTTCATCGCCAACAAGGATCCATCCGCACGGGAAAACAACATCATTAACGTCTCCAGTCCGCTCATACATTTCACGAGGCCCGAAAACCCAGCCTTCTGACCTATGGAGCACTTTTGTGGGATCTTCAAGGTCAAGAAGAGCAAGTCCGAGCCGATAGCTCTTTTTAGATGTTGTCTGACGTACTCCATAGTACATAATTAACCATCCATCAGATGTTTTCATTGGCGGAGGAGCTAATCCAATTTTACGGGCATCCCACCATCCTCCTTCTCGAGCGTACAGAAGAACCTTATGTTCTCCCCAGTATTTCATATCAGGCGAAAAAGAGATCCAGATATTTGCCTTTGCACCCACAATGTTAGATACGGGCCTGTGTAACATTGCCCATTTGCCATTAAGTCTTGTAGGAAAAATAGCAGTATCTTTATTTTCAGGCGGCATGATAGGCCCTACTCTCTCAAAATTAGTGAAATCTTCGGTATAGGCAAGCGACGTTAATGGACCAGAATCCGAAAAAGCCGTATAAGCTATAGCCCATTTTCCTATCTCATCAATATAAGTTATACGTGGATCTTCAATACCATATATCTCTTCAGAATAGTATGTTGGATCCGAGGAAAAGGTTGGTTTGGAATCAATTTCCCAACCGTCAATTCCATTCCTACTTCTAGCTACTGTAAGATGGGAAAAACCTCTGTGGTCTTCAGCACGTACCAGTAGTATAGTTGTATTGTCAACCATAACCGCTGCAGGATTAAATACCGAGCTGACTTTATAAGGCCAATAATCAGCTGTAAGTATCGGATTCTTCTTATATCTTACAAATAATTCTCCTTCATCTTTCCAGATCATGTTATCCCCCATTCCTCCTGATTTAAAGCCTATCCTAAAATATGTGACGAATTGCAGATATCACAATGTGCACATACACAATTTGAATAGTCTAGATATTTGATAATACTAATATTATAAACCAATTCTAAATTAAATCACGCTCTTAATGACTTAGGATAAGCTCTAAGTTTTAGGAATAAGCATTAGAGAGGTAAAAGAAGCAGTCTTTTTATCAAAGAAGGAGGGAAGATCCATTTCTCGACAATTCCCAGCAAAGACGGAAAGTGGCAGGTGGGAGATGTAGTTCACTCAGTAATCTCAGTAACAATCATTCCATTGCCGAAAACTATTAAACTTTTTTGATATTTTTAAATGTGTTTTGGTCTTACTAAATCTGTTATTCTTGTTCAGATTCGTGTTCCTGTATATAAGGCACCGAGAACTTTGACTCAACGGAGTCTCTATGAAAGTTGTTATATGCGCAGAAAGGAATTATTCTACCGTCTGGTATGGCATAATGTACTCCGCATTTTTTGATTCTTTCAAGATCTATGTTGTATAAATCCTGAAAATGCATTGTTCCGAGGAATAGTGTATTTCTGTGAAAACGTGATGTATTTTCCATGTCACCTTTTTTAAGGACACCAAGGATCATCTGGACTACATTTATCGACTTTGGTCCCTTCGTCTTGTCAATGTACCTTGGCACTTGCTTAATGATCTTTGGAAGGGTTAGAACTCTGCTAATTTTTCCATTCATTTCTGAGGTTGCTTCCGCCAGGAATTCAACAAAACCTTCTACGTCAAGAAAACTTGTAATTGGGATAAAGTGCCCTTCTTCATAGAAAACGTAGGTTCCAGCACCACAGTGTGGGTGAACTGTCAACTCCGGAATAGGAACTTTTCTCATAGCTGAGAGGAAACGGCTCATAGGAACCACAAAAGATACCGGATACCAGGCCGAACTGGGAATCTCTCCATTAGTCTGTTCTTCCGCAAGCTTTATGACGTCAGGTATGGTGATTCTCTTCTGTTCTCTTTGAGACTGATCTATTCTTCCTGTAAATGCAATCGGTTGGAAGTTTACCCCTTTTATAACGTCAAGATTTTCGGCTGCATAACGGATGATTCCTCCTATCTGAGAATCATTTACACCTTTTGCAAGAGTTGGAACAAGCACAATACTCTCAGGCCCGCAACGTCTGCAATTTTCAATAGCTTTTTTCTTCAAAGGCAGAGCGTTAAAGCCCCGAGTTTCTAAATAAGGCTCTGGAGTGATTCCGTCAAAAGCGAGATAAACAGTACGCAATGTTGCATCTTTTAGCCTTTTGCAGTATTCAGGACTATTAGCAAGGCGAACTCCGTTGCTTGCAAGCTGGATATGTGCAAACCCCAGCTCCTGGGCCAATTCAATAATTTCCGGAAGGTCATCTCTTACTGTTGGTTCTCCACCTGAAAACTGAATGGCAGAGCAGGGAACAGGTTTTTCGTTTCTTAGTGTTTCCATCATCTTCCGGATTTCTTCGAAGCTTGGTTCGAAAACGAAGCCCTTTACTTTTGCATTTGCAAAACATACAGGGCATTTAAGGTTGCATCGATTAGTAACATCTATGTTTGCAAGCAAAGTTCCGGATTCATGATGCTGACATATCCCGCAACCAAAAGGGCAGTTTAAGGAACCAGCACTCTGGAAGTTTGAAACCCCTGCTCCTGTATATGAATACTTTTCGAACTTCTTGTAGAGTTCAGCATCTGACCAGTAGACATCCCTGAAACTCCCGTGATCAGGACATTCTTTTCCCATTATTATTTTCCCATTTTCCTCGAAGATCGAAGCTTCAATTACTCTTTTGCATTCTGGGCAAATAGATTTTGTTAGTCTCATGCTTTCACCCTAACTCGAGTAACTATACATGACAGCAAGATGCAGCTTTTAGATCATACGTTCAGATTTTGGGAGGTTTTTTTGAGTTTTTTCCATAGCTATAGTTACATAAAATTTTTAGTTTTGTCAGAGTTATCGGAGTTAACTGTTCGGAGTTAACTGTTCAGAGTTAACTGTTCAGAGTTAACTGTTATAAATTTCAGTTCCGAAATGGCTGTAAACGTCTTGTTTTTGCGTAAAACCTGAATCTAAGATTTTGTCGAATAAAAGTTAGCCAGAGACAAAGCTCAAAGCTTTGCAGGACGAAATTTTGAATCATAAAAGGAACATAATGAAGATACTTCAATTTGCAGACAGTTTTTAAGCGCTTTTTCGTCTATCATTTTGTCAAAGTAGCCTTTCTACCATTACGAAAAACTATTCTTTTCGTCCACCATCTCGAAAAATTGGTTTTTCTTTCCCCCATTTATAAAATAAAGCTTTAATATTATTTAAATTCATGGAATAAAAGTTATAGATAACGGGAAAAGTAAAAGAGTCTTGTCTAGTCTTCAACTAATTTCTTTAAAAGAGATTCATGATCAGGTCTTAGTTTTTAGGCTTTGCGATTGAAACACAAAAAAGGCAGTTGATCCTAATTGATCCAAAGTCTAAGTATTTTCTAAGTAGATTAAACAATCTTGGTATAAGTATAAGGAATAATAAGTATAAGGGATAGATTTTCACATAGTCAAAATTGAATACCGGTTGGCAATTTTTTTGTCTCGATAAGATCGGGGTCACTATAGCTTGCAGATGTTCAAATAAAAAATAGTGGTTTTCAGGCATTTTATTCTGTTTTATTTTAAAACTCCGGTTTCAATCAGACTGATATCTCTAAGTTTTTTTGCTCTTTTTCCATCTTTTCAAAGAACAAATAATAAAGTACGGTAGCGATTACATATAAAACACAGGTCAGAAGGAAAGGAAGGCTATAGTAGTTGTGAGCCATCATTAAACCACCTGCATAGGTGCTCAGTCCAACACATGTATAACAGCTCATCCATATCAGGCTGTTCACAGTTGCCCTCTGTTCTTCGCTAACAACCTCCATATTGAAATTGCTCAATATAGGGTTTGACATATTCATTATAGCTGACCTCATGATGTATCCAAAGGCAGCTATTGTAAGTACGGATGTAGATGTGAAAAGCAGAAGAAATGGGATTGAAGAGAGCTGAACCATGGCTACGACCTTCACTTTCCCTAACCATTCGGTAAGTATAGGGACAAGTAATAAAGTGAACATCATGACAACCTGAGAAAGAGAAAAGATGAAACCTATCTGCCTGGAACTTGCTCCAAGGACAATGTCAAAATAAACATTAAAATAGGGAAGAGCCAGTCCCCATCCCATACCTATAAGCCCGTTTACCAGAACTAATTTTTGGATCGTTTTTGACCTTAAAGTTGAAGAAAGAGTCGAAAACAGATCTGACTTTCCTGGCAAGACGGTTTTTTTGTTTTTTAGGAATATCAGAGGTAGCAGGGAAATTAACACAGCAGCTAAAGATGCATATAGCGAGAGCTGGTAAGCCATTGGGCCTGTGGGGTCAATCTTGAGTGAACTGGTAAAGGTCTGCGGTAGAAAGCCACCTGCAAAGTTTCCTATCATGACACCTATGGTGTATAACAGGTAGTACATTGAAAACAGGTGCATCCTTTCATAACTCGTGGAGTTTTCAACCATGAACGTAGATGCTGTAACTATTTTAAGCGATGAGGATACCCCATAGAGAATGCTGAAAAAAACCAGCAGGAATGTCGAGGTAGTGGTGTACAGGACTGCAAAGGAAAACAGGAGAAGAAGGCATGACAATAGCAATGTGTTCTTTCTGCCTGCCCTGTCGCAGAACATGGCCGCAGGGATTGCAAACAGGCCAGTGGATATGGAAACCAGTGAGAGCATGAGTCCCAGAAAGTCCTCCCTGAACCCGAGCCTTAAGATGTACAGATTGAAGATTACCTCGTAGATTCCCAGGCTCAAAGAGATGAGGAAAACATATCCTAAGAACAGGCACGCATTTCGACTGAAACAATTTAATTTTGCTCTGTATCCGGCAACCACACTGGTGGTTGCATTTAAAATAAACTTGCTGTTAAGTGATGAGTATTTTTTCATGGTAGTTTCTCTGAAGAAATATCGAGTATACAGTTTCAGTTGATGTCCTTCTTTTTTGAGGATTAAGCTTAGTCGATGTCCTTCGTATCTCTCGGGTCAAGCAGGTCCCTTAATTTGTCCCCAAGGTAGTTGAACTCAAGGACCGTAAGCATGTTTCGTTTTCAGCAATAGAAAGATCTACGCCATTTACTGTCTTGACCAAACCATCTTCAGTAGGGAAATTCACATACAAATTATAAATTGTGGAAAAGTTCAACTTAAAATCACCTGTTTTCAGAGGAACACTCTTGAAATCGTATGGTATCCAACAAAGCTGTCTAAGAGACTCATATTTTGATCTGTGTTTTTCCAGCACAGATACTTTGTGAATCTTTTCAGATATTAATTTGCAGGTAGAACAACAATCCTGCACTTATTGCAGCCTTTTTCACATACATGAACTTTCGTCGTTTCTTACCTTTTTAGTAATTTTGTCAGATAAACATAAAATCTAATAAAATTTAATAATACTATTATATAGATTTTTATGCTAAGATATTTAAAAAACATAACCTTTATATAACTTTCGAAATCATCACAATTGTAAAAATAATAACATGATTGGAGTATTTTCTCAGAAATTTCAAAAATATAAAAAAGAGATTTTATCTCATATGACTTATGCAGTTACCTTCAGAACAGACAACTTCTGAATCTCATCCGGTATAGAACTTTACACAGAACTTAAATCTGACAATTTTATTGTCTTTCAAAACAGACAACTTCTGAGTCTCCATAATTTTTAAGCTAAGTTATGGATTGGATTTTTTAGAAATTGATGGCACTTAAGTGATTGACTGAGAAACCAGTAAGCTTCAAACCTTCAATGATCTAAAATACTCATCTTACCTCAGTGTTTATCGTGCCTTATTTTACATCTAAATTTCCTGAAACTTTACATTATATAGCTGGGCTTTTTTTCTTTTCCATCCTGTCTTCCAATAATTATTATGCTAACTCAAACTTGTGTTAAAAAACGATAATACTATATATTTTAATTCAATATAGTGTTACAATCAATAAAATCTTTATTCTCTAAATCGCCATTTAGTTATCATTCATAAAATCAGTTCCGTAACTCATCTTTGTGGAGTGAACACATGGAAGCTAAAGAAGTGATACGAAACTACTGGGATTATCGCAGTGAGACCTATAGTACTGGCATTGTAGAACAATCCGAGGAGGAATGGGCTACCTGGAAAAACATGCTTTCGTCAACAGTGGATAAAAGAGAACATCTTGAAATACTCGATGTCGGTACAGGGCCAGGTCAACTTGCCCTGATGTTTGCAGAGATGGGCCATCATGTGACTGCTGTTGACCTGTCGACCAGGATGCTTGACAAAGCCCGAAAAAATGCCTTGAAGAAATCTCTTGACATAAATTTCATCCATGGGGATGCCGAGGATCTGCAGTTTCCGGATATGCAATTTGATGTGGTATCCAGCAAGTTTCTTCTGTGGACACTCCCAGATCCACAAAAGGCTCTTTCTGAATGGAAACGGGTGTTAAAGAAAGACGGTATGATCATTGCCATCGATGGAGACTGGTTCAGTTCGGGTATATTCCTGAAATCGATCCGAACCATATCGGATGGCATACGTTCCATAAAGGAAAGAAACTTTCATAACCCCTTTAATCAACACTATAACCCGATAAAAAAAGACCTTCCTCTTTATAGTTTAAAACCTGACCGGGTATCCAGGTTCTTAAATGATGTGGGTTTTGAGAATATTAATATTGAGCGTATGAATTCCATATGCAGTTCTGCCAGGAAAAAAGGGAACTTGCTGGATAAGCTCGACTATGCCCATCCCATCTACCTTATGAAGGCTGTTAAAAAGTAATCTTTATAATCCTGGGGGCTTGTGAAGTAAGAGGTCTTGCTCTATCTTTTAGATTCTACTCTATCGTAGATCATAATCCCCTTTTCTTTCTATAAAGCTCAATTGCCCTTGTAACTCTTTCTTCTTCGAGTATCCCTGTGGTAGAGGGAGTTTCAAAAAATCTTTTGGGGATTCGAAGGTCTTCAAACTTGAAGCCAAATTTCGTTTTTAATGCATACTTTTTCCTGAAAATGTCCTTTCCCAGTGATTTTAATTCCTCTTCGGTTCTTTCTATTCCCAGAGCCTTAAGGGCCAGAATTACGTTTTCGTATGTGTAGACGTTTCTGGCAAAAAGGCAGGAAACCATGCAGTTCAGGACATTGCGCCGGTCTTCTTCATCAATTATATAATCAACAATCTGCTCATCTGAAATTGGCTGATTAAATGCTTTCTGATCTGCAGAATAACCTGCGCTGTCAAGATGGGAATGCCTGGCGCCTACAGTGAGTCCAAGCACGTTTCCAAGTCCTGTGTGATATCCCGGAATTTCCAGTCCTCCAAGTTGAATTGCAAAGCCCTCTCCTCCGTATTTTTTTGAGGCATATTCCACCCCTTTTCCAAGGTCTGAGTAAAATTCGTTTGGCGCCTGGACTACAAGGTCTATTGCCCTCAGATATGCAGCTTTATCTCCCCATGAAAGTTTAAGTCCCAGAGTCTCGTTAGTGGAAATCTTCCCGCGCTGCTGCATCTCTGTTGCCCAGGCGAGTACAACTCCCATACTGATTATATCAACCCCTGCTTTTTCACAGGCATCAATAAGCTCTAGCACGGCTTCAGGATCAGCTACGCCAAGGTTCGAGCCCAGAGCATAGATTAATTCAAAATCATAAGAAATATTCAATGCTTCGTATTCATGGGCTTTTGAAAAGGCTCGTTTTAGCATGGCCACATGGATACACCCGATTGGGCAGCCTGCGCAGGAGACCCGCCTGAGAAGATATTTTTCGGCAAAAAGCTCTCCTGAAATTGTTTCAGCTCCTTCGAAAGAAGCTGCCTGCAGGTTTCGGGTAGGCAGGCCTTTAAGTTCGTTTAAAACCAGAATGTTTTCGCTTGTGCCCAGGTTATGGTACTTCTCAGTGAGCCCGGTTTTCACAATGGTGTCATAGAGCATACTGACAGTCTTTCGGTAGGCACTGTGCTCAGGGCTTTTCAGCTCCCTGTTTCCGGAAATAAGCATAGCTTTAAGTTTCTTTGCCCCGAAGACCGTTCCGAGCCCGAGGCGCCCGAAATGGCGGTAGGTATCGACATTGACATCGGCATATGTGATCCCCCGTTCTCCTGCAGGCCCAATTCTGATAATACTGCGCCTGCCTGCACCGGGTTCTATTTCGCGCAGTATTTTTCCCACATCAATTGCTGAAGAGAGATGCCATATGGAAGAAGCATCCCTGAAGGTAACTTTGTCGTCGTGGATTGCTACATACACAGGGTATCGGGAGACTCCTTTGATAACAATTGTTTCGTACCCTGAATAGCGCATGGACATAGCAAGATGGCCACCTGCATAGGATTCTCCCAATTCTCCGTTGAGAGGGGAACGGAACAGCGCAACGGTCTTGGTGCAGGTAGGATATACTCCCGAGAGTGGCCCTGTGCTGAGGATTATTGGCATCTCCGGATCAAGAGGCCCTGTGCCTTCTCTGTACTCTTCGAGCATGAGGTTTGTGGCAACTCCCACACCACCCAGATATTTCTCATAGAGGTCGCGCCTTTCCTTAACATGATAGCTATGGCTATTCAGGTCAATATAGAGTATATTCTTAAGCCCCTCAACAGCGTATTGCTCGGTTGTCATTTTCTCTCCCCTGGTTTTTCTCTTCTGTAAAGGTCTTTATGGGATGCAGTAGGACTAACAGGACTTGTATCCGGAGCAGGGCCCGTGTCAGTGATCTTTACTTCTCCGCTATCTTCTACTTCAATCATTTCCAGCACATCATGGGGACAGAACTTCGAGCAGACGCCGCAGTGTTTGCAGATTACGGCTTTTTTCTCCGCGTCCAGATGGATAGCTCCCACCAGGCAGGCTTCTATACAGTTTCCGCAGCCATCGCAGATCTCTTTATTGAGATTTACTCCTCCCCCTTTCCGTTTGGTAAGCGCGCCCAGCGGGCAGGCCCTCATGCACGGAGGGTCTATACAGGCATGGCAGACGATTTGAGAATAAGGAGTTTCGATCCCTCCCCGGGTCTGTATATCAATTCGGCTGTTTTTCAAAGATATAGTATCATACCAGGTTCTTGCGCAGGCCATCATACAGGAGTAGCAGCCTATACAACGGGCCGGATTTGCGACCTTTAGCCTTTTTGCCATTATTTCCCCCCAGATTCCTGTATTTAGAATTCCTGTATTTAGAATTCCTGTATTTAGAAAGTATGCACCCCAGCTTATATAATCTGGTACTACATGCATCAGCAAATCAAACCTGAAACTTGCAGTTAATTCTAGTTTCAGATTTTTCAGTTTAAATATCTTCTCAATAATAATTTGTTACTGATATTTTATGCATTTTTGCAGGTTATTTGTTCATGTCTCGTGGTATGGTTTTATTGCTGAAAGTACTTTATATATCTTTTATATTTATTTATACAGAGTATTTTTACAGAGAAGTTACTTTTGTCCTAGAAACTATCCGAAAAGTCAATAACGATTATTGTAAAAATAAGGTAGGTCACAACAAGTTCGGCTGGATAGCTCATTTAATCGTCTGCGAGAAGGAAGGAAAAAATGACCGTTTACATGATAATAGAAATCAAAGTCATGAATCATGAACTGTATACTGAATATGTCGAAAAAGTTCCAAAAATTATAAAAAAGTACGGAGGCAGGTATCTGGTCAGGGGAGGTGAGGTTATTCCAATGTTTGGAAATTGGAATCCCGAGAGAATAGTCATTGTTGAGTTTGAAACCGAAGAGCAGTTAAGAAATTGCTTTAATTCGGCGGAATACCTGAAGATTGCACCTTTCAGAGAGAACTCTACGATCACAAAATCAGTAATAGTCAATGGATATTTGCCACCAGAATAATTTTGGCCAGGATCGGAAACATGTCACCGTTTTTAAACTGATTTATCACTTTTAATCAATTTGTCGGTATCTGATGTTGTAAATTCCACAACAGGTCTACAATATCGAGTATTTGTTCCAGTTCTGTAAATTTCCTGTTGATATTAGCAGGTTCACAACGCTTTTCGGATAGGCTCCTGAATTAAATTATACCGTGAAGGCATCTATTTACATATGGACTCAAAAACCACTTGAAGGTGAATAAATGGGAAAATGTGAAAGTTGCGGAAAAGAAGTTGAGAACTTAATAAAGATCAAAGGGCAAAAACTTTGCATTGAATGTGCTATTAAAACCCAAAAAGATATTGACCCCGACAGCCTGAACTTCGGTGCATGTATATAATTTCTGCCAGAAAGAGATATGAAACTCTCTTTTTTCTTTTTAAATCCGATTCTGTCTTTTCTTTAAAATCTGGCTTTTCTGGGCCAGTTAAATTTTTTGTTCGACAATTTGAACATTAATATCCTTGAGTCTGCCATAAATAATCCTTTTTGCAGCATTTTCTTTCCTTCTGTATCGATTTTCCCAGTACCTATCCATAGAGGTTTCACAGGTATCAGATTGCTCGGTTACTATCTTCAGATAGAAGCTATCGGAGCCAGATAAATTCAGATATTTTCAGATAGAAGCAGTATAGGAACCAGATAAAGCCAGACATCTGTTAATAGCTTAATTTGCTAAGAAAAGCTGATATCTTAGGTTATACTTTATCCTTCACTTTGATTCTTCTGGTATCACGGCAGAGAAAAATTAATCATAAGGCAAGTATAATTAAAGTCAGATTTAATTAAAAATGTTATATTCTTACTTCAAACCCTTTTTGGAGTGTACTTCTTGACCGTCAAAAAAGCACTTATCCCTGCAGCAGGCCTTGGGACCCGTTTCCTGCCTGCCACTAAGTCCATGCCCAAAGAAATGCTCCCTATAATTGACACGCCTGTGATCCACTACGTTGTAGAGGAAGCAATTGCCTCGGGAATCGAAGACATAATCATTATCACGGGCAGGGGCAAACGAGCAATTGAAGACTATTTTGATGATTCTCCCGAACTTGAAATGCACCTTGCGAAAAGACACAACACTGAACTTTTAAAACTTGTCCGGGATGTATCTTCCCTTGTTGATATTCACTACATTCGCCAGAAAGAACCTAATGGGTTAGGGGATGCTGTCCTCAGGGCAGAAAATCATATTGGAGACGAACCTTTCGCCGTGCTTCTCGGAGACGATATTATTGTGAATGACAAGCCCTGCACTGCCCAGCTCATAGATAATTTTGAGAAATATGGGAGGTCCACGCTCGCAGTAGAAGAAGTTCCTTATGAAAAACTAAGCAGCTATGGAATTATAAAAGGAAAGCCACTATGTGACTCTCTCTATATGCTTGAGGATATCGTCGAAAAACCGTCACCTGAAAATGCTCCTTCCAATCTGGGAGCAATAGGTCGCTATGTTTTTACTCCAGAAATATTTGATTGTATAAAAGAAGCCGGGACCGGAGTAGGAAATGAAATTCAGCTGACTGATGGGATCCGGGTTCTTAACAAGTCTCAGATGATCTATGCTTGCAGGTTCAAAGGAAAAAGGTTCGATACAGGCGATAGGTTAGGGTATGTAAAATCAATAGTAGACTTTGCTCTTCAAAACGAAAACCTCAGGGAAGACGTATTCGAATACCTGAGGGATATCCTTGAAACCGAAGATAATCCCGAACAGGGGAAAGCCGATATTATGGAAGAGCCATCGGTTGACAAGATCACAACTTGAGAGTGGGGGAATTTCGGCAAAGGATGAGAAATTGAGCGAAGAATCAGGAATTAAGATGAATCTAGAATGAATCTAGAATGAATCAGAAATTAAAATATGGGATAGAGCTATCCAGGCATCATCTTTAAGTCCCTTCTATTGAGGAATGCCAGGATATTAGATAAAAATTGTATTGGGGAAAGGGCATCTGAGTATTGGGAATGGGGGGTTTTGGGGGGAAAAGTGTTGGCTGAGGTTTACAATAAAAATAGAGTTTTATCTCAGACGCCCTATTTTATAAATATGTAATAAAATATATAAAAATGATGATATACTGTTAATTATCATAAATTTTTCACAGTACTTATATTTCTTGGAAAAGATCGTTTTAATCAGATAATCAGAACTTCATTATAACAAACTCCATTATAACAAAATGAAGAAATTATGTTTAAAAGAGTGTAGGACTTACACAGTTGAACTGGATTTACACAGTTGAACTGAAAAATCAACAGCATAAGACTGTTAACTGTCCAAAACATGACTTTTCAACTGTTTAATATATGACTTTAATCCACAATCTTTGCCATCAATCTTTGCCATAATCGATCTTGTTCCTCAAGTGCGTAAGTCCTAAAGTAGCGATTATAGCGCTTCTAAATTATGAAGTAAATGAAAACGTCTTTTATGAAGTAAATGAAATGTCTTTTATGAAGTAAATAAAACCTATCTTCGGGATTAACCTGTTTCTCAGGAAGCCTTTTTGACAATCAATTTTTATCAACAAGTTTTGCTTCCAGAATCTTTAAGGAGCCAGCGTCACCCTGCCATTCAACTTCACTTTTTACAATCTCAATCCGCTTTTTAAAAAAGGGAGCATCAAGCACAACAGTCTCATATTCTCCACCTTCTCCGGCCATGTGAACCATGTACCGTTTGTTCAGGGCTTTGAGATGTTCGATTGAATTTACATTAATTGGGCGACCAAGCCAGGACTCGTCGAGGCCGTCAGCTGCGACCCTGACAATCCGGATATCAAGTACTTTTGACATCTCATTGAGCAATTCTTCAGGGTCCCTGTGCCAGAGAGGAGTATAGACCTTAAGCCCCAGGGCATCGCAGATCTTCTTCACCCTACCTGCCTGGTACTGGGACTCAATCGCACCTACGGATACACCGTCTACATCTACTTTCTTGAGGGCGAGTGTCAGGTCATCCAGTTCAAGTTCCTTTATTCCGCTGGACTCTTGCTGGACCAGGGGGATTTCACAGGCGGCAGAGATTAGTTCTACCATGTGGAGGTTGACGGAATGGTACATGTAGGAATCGTCCCTTGCGGGAACTATATTAATCAGGTGGGTGACTTCATGCCCTTCCTGGAGGGCTTTATATATGGCAAAAATCGAGTCCTTGCCACCGGAAATCAGTGCTGCGAGTTTCATCTGCATCCCTTTTTGTTTTACTATCTTTTTAGTACGTTGGGGGTTATAATGCGTGGATCATTATGTAATATTTTATATACTTTTTGACTTTTGATCATGCTTCTTCTGCATTTGCAATTTCAGCACTCTTTCTCAAGCCTTCCAAAATTAGCTTCATAACGGGCTTTCATTTCTTCCCAGGTAGGAAGGTCCGTCTGGCAACCGCGTGCCTGCACAGCAAAAGAAGCTACTGTAGACCCAATTTTCCCGCAGGTGGGAAGCGGGTATCCTCTTGTGAGGGCGAGAAGGAAACCTGCCCTGTAAGCATCTCCTGCTCCGGTGGGATCTGCAGCCTGAACAGAAATTACAGGAATTAAAAATTCATCATTATCTGTATAGATCCTGCTGCCCTTGGAATCGTATGTAACCACAATGATGTCGATCATTGCTTTGAGTTCAGAGAAACTTTTTCCGGTCATCTCTGAAACTCGCTTTATCTCATGTCGGTTCGCAAAAAGGATGTCAGTATGAGCGAGTATGAGTTCAAGATTTTCTTTCGAATACGTAACAAGATCCTGGCCCGGGTCAAAGGAGACGAAGCCGGCAATTTGTGCGAGTTTCGCGTTATACACCGAGTCAGCGGTTGCAAGATGAACGAAATCTACAGGTTCGGGTTCCAAGTCCTTGAATTTTGAAGAAGCTCCCCAGTAAAAATAGGTTGTCTGGTTGTCTTCCCTGTCAGTGAAAATAAAGGCTTTAGAAATTTTCTGGTCCTTAATTCTATAAAGGTGGGAGAGGTCAACATTCGCTTCTGTAAGGAGTTTTTCATATCCCGAACTTACAAAATCCGTACCTACAGGTGAAATCAGCTGGCTCTTTCCCCCCAGCTTTGCAATGGCAACCGCAATATTGGCAGCTCCTCCACCAGGATATTCTTCATAGTCAATGACAGGAGACGACTCATTTTTTCCTGCGATTCTTTCAACATCTACAATGTAATCAAGGGCAGTGTGCCCTACGATCGAAATTACTTTGTCCATGTAGTGTCCTCTTTTTTCATGGTTTGTGAAAAAGCCCGGGTCTTTGCGCCGGATAAAACTCTAAAAAACAAGCCTGAAGGAGAGATAAAACTTGCTTTTTTACTGGGATTCTATCGATGATGAGTACTCTTTTCTCACCAAATGCCTTTTTCTCACCAAATCCTCTTTTCTCACCAAATGTCTTTTTTCTCACTAAATATCTCTTTTCTTAACGAAAATCTATTTTCAGCCCTTGGAAAGTCAGATCTGAACAAAACCCAGAGGCATAACTAGCCGCAGCATAGTGTCTTATTCTGTCCCAACAGGTTCAGGGAAAAACTTTTATTTGTCTGTTTTGCTTTTATGCTGCTGTTCGCCTTTTTCAACTGACCTTTCGAATTCGGTGACTTCAACGACTGTTAATGGAATATCTCTGAGAGACTTTCCAATCACGGATTTTGCGATCCTTTCAGCATGTTCGGCAGACTCAGCATCAAAAACCTTCATCTCAAAAATAAGACCTACAAGAGCGGTGTTTGCTGCTATGAAAACACTGCTAAAGGGCTCACCACATGCCGGACAGGATGTAGTTCCTACGTCAACCTCTACAAAATCCAGTTTAGGATTCAGGCGTTTTCCAGCTTCTGAAATCGCGACTCCTATAGCATCATCAGCCGTCTTTACATCTCTAACCAACCAAGCTGCTTCAAGTACCACATGGAAGTTTTTCATTATTGTCCACCATTATTACTCTGTTATGCATTTTTAAGAAGATATCCCGATAGGGAAAGGTTTTCACAGAATTTAAAGAATAGAATAAAGTATATAAAATTGTTTCTGCTTCAAATAAATAGTATCACATTTGATTTTATATGGTTTTTCAGTTAAGTTTTTAATTCTCAGTCTTGCAACTTTAATCCTTCTAACTGAGGTATCTATGCTTTTTCCCAGACTCAGGTTCAGGCATTTAAATATTCTTATATTATATTTTATTTGCCTTTAGTTATTCTTCTTTGGTTATTCTTCTATGTTATTTTTCTATAGTTATTTTTTTATAGTTATTTTTTATAGTTATTTTTTATAGCTATTTTTCTTTAATTATTATTCCTTTGTTCTCATTTCCTTTTTATATAGTAAAAAGAGTTTCATCATCGACTGCAAAAACCCCTAATTTTGCTCCTGCATCGAGCCAGGCGTGGCCATAGCTGAAGGAGGCAAGGGCATTTACCGGGTCTTTGTTTTCCAGAAAATACACCCCATCTTTATAGTAGGCTTCTGCCATTGTATAATAATCCTTTGCAACGGCGTACATATGGGATTCCGGGATTGGGGCATATTTGGCTTTCTGGAGGGCTCTTTTTAACATATCTTCGTATCTTTTGACTTTTTCATCAAGATCAGCAGGCATTATGATCACCAGGAGACGCTATAAACAGTATTCTCTTCTTTACTCTACTTCTTTCATAAATCCTGCTGGAGCTTCTGCAAGTTTCACAAGCGCTTCGGCTTCAAGGAAATGCAGTTTTCCGGGAATTATCAGGATGTGGAGAGGTTTTCCAAAATCAAAGTCCTTGAGTTTTTCCGCATAGTCTGCTTTTACGACAGGCTTTTCAGAGCCTGCCCTGGCTATTCCTACTGCAATAGCTCCTCGCATAATTCCTTCTCCCCTTTTTTCCTCAACCTCAAGGAGAAGCTCAAGGGCAGTGTTTATAGTCATATAGCCTTTTTCCTTATCTATATCCAAAAATACCAGAGTATGCAGGCCAAGCTCCAGGTTTTGTTTTATAGTATCATAAGGAGTTTCTGAGATTATCCTTGTGCCTCTTCTGCTCTCATAGGGATGAGGAATACTTGCGGATTTACCAAAGCGGTAGTTCTGCAGTCCTGTAAGACCCGAGACAGCCGAGGCAATGGAAGACCCATGAACCAGGCGGGTCTCTATTCCCAGCTTTTCAGCTCTCAGGCGTAAATCTACATGGGTTGTGGAGACCATTGTATCCCCGCCAGTCAGGAAGCAAAGATTCCTGTCCTTTGCTTCGGAGAGCCAGTCAGGGTGCTGCTCCACGTCCTCTCTTGAAAGCAAAAAGACTTTCTTTCCGTAGAGTTTCTCCATTTTTTCAAGGTTCGTACCCATGAGAAAGGATGTATAGAACTCCGCGTAAACCAGATCAGCTTCCCTGATAGCCTCAAGTCCCTTTAAAGAAATGTCATATTCGTCGAAAAGGCCCAGACCTATAAATGTAAGCATAGCCCGCTTTAAGAGCCCTGCTGGTTTAAAGCTTTTTGTTTGAATAACTCCAGGCAATAATTTCTTATTTTCTGGAGTTGGGGTACGCTTAACTTATTTATATTTGAAAATTAATATTAGGATGGATTTACAACTGTAGTTTTTAAAGGGGTTTTTATGGCTAAAGTTACGCTTATTCACGCCAGCTGGTGTACTGCCTGTCCGGCAGCTCGAAGATTCTGGAAAGACCTGAAATCCGAGTATGACTTTGAATACGAGGAAATAGATGTGGAAACTCCAGAGGGTCAGGCATTGATAGACAAGTATGGCATAGTTGGAGTACCTACGACTATTATTGATGGAGAGGTAGCTTTTACAGGCCTCCCAAAAAAAGCTGATGCTATATCTCGTATTAGCTGAGTAAATTTTAAAAAGGTATTCTATTTGAAACTGTTTTTCTGTATTCAGGAGGAAAACATGTATGATCTTATAATTATAGGAGGAGGACCTGCAGGGCTCGCAGCCGGTATTTATGCCGTACGCTCTGGACTTAATACTTTGATTCTTGAAAAAAGTGAAATAAGTGGGCAAATTGCGCTTTCAGATCTCGTGGAAAATTATCCTGGCTTTCCAGCTATCTCAGGGCTAGAATTAATGGAAAAATATAAGGCTCATGCTCAGGCTGTCGGGGTAGAAACAAAGATAACTGAAGTCCTCTCTGTTCGCACCGAAGGAGAAAAGAAAATAATCTCTACGGATAGTGGAGATCTTGAATCAATAGCTGTCATAGTTGCTACAGGTGCAAATCCCAGGCATCTGAACGTGCCTGGAGAGAAAGAGTTTCTCAGTAAAGGGGTTTCTTACTGTGCCATCTGTGACGGGCCTTTTTTTAAAAACAAAACTGTTGTAGTGGTCGGGGGCGGTAACTCAGCAGTTACGGATGCCCTTCTTCTTTCAAAAATTGCCAGGAAAGTATATCTTATTCACAGGAGAGATCAGCTGAGAGCTGTTAAGGTCCTTCAGGATAGGGTTTTTGCAACTCCGAATATTGAATTTATTTTCAATACCCAGATTCTGGAAATCATAGGAGGCAGCGGAGGAGTTCGAAGAGTCGAAAAAATAAGCTTAAAGGATCTTAAAAGCGGAGAACAGCGCGAACTGGCTACAGACGGTGTTTTTATCTACGTGGGCATTCATCCAAACACCGAAATCATTGACGTAGATAAGGATGATGAAGGTTTTATCACGACGGATCGCTTCCTTGAAACCTCGAAGAAAGGAATTTATGCTGTAGGAGACTGTCGTGATACCCCAATCTGGCAACTTGTGGCAGCCGTTAGAGATGGAGCATTGGCAGCTACTGCTGCGAACGTGTACATAGAGAGCTTCAAAAAAGAGGCTACATGAGAACGATCTAAATCAGGATATCTGGTTAAAGTTGCCTGAAATAGATTACCTGAAGAATTATTCTAATCAAGACATTCAGGTTGAAATTATCTGAAACTTTGAATTCAAAACTTTGATTCTTCAAAACTTTAAACTGTCTGTAAATTTAAAAGACGGGACAGTAGACCATTTCTGCCCCTATTTTTCGTTTTTCGTACTTCTGCTTTTAAGGCTTATTCAAGCATCTGGTTGATATTATTGTAGAAATCTATGATCAGCCTTGTCGCCTCATTGTCCATGTTCAGCTGGAAAGTCCTGATTTGCTTTCCCAGAGGCTTTTCTATGACGATGCCCGATGCAATCAGGGGAGTAATGACCCTTGATACGCTGGAGTGAGACAGGCCAGTTTCTTCAGCTATCCCAGAAAGGTAAGTTGATTCGTTCTGGTGTTCAATCAGATTCTTGAGTACTGTCATCTGTGCGGTTTTACCAAAAATTTTTTCCATTGGATCCATTGATATCATCTCAGAGGTGGCTGTTCTCTGTAAGTGATTCTTATTTCCAATATTAACTTGCTATTTACGGTTATAAACTTATCTCCTTATTGGTCAAGCCGACGATTCATAAGAAGTCTTCTGAATATTTGGATAACTCTATTCTCTTCATACTGTACTAAATTTAAAGTAATGCGAGTTTTAAAAGATTTGAGAAATGTTTAAGATCTAAGAAAATATATACTGTATGGTGATGGAGGGTGATGAATTATAAAAATCTTGATCATGAGATTTTGAAATTAATTGAAGCACGACCTGAAATAAGTGAAAGAGAGATTGCCTCCCGTCTTTCAATTTCAGAAGAACTGGTAAAGACCCGAATCGCAAATCTTAAGGACACGCGACAGAAAATCCTGATTATGGGTAATGGAAGCAGTGCCCTAAGTATTAAGGCGACACTTGACGCTGAAAATTATAATGTTGTCAAAGTCCCTGGCGGTTTTTCTTCACTTGAAGCCATAAAAGCTGAAAAACCCGATCTTGTCTTGCTGGATACAGGGCTTGCAGACCTTGAAGGTTTCAAAATCTGCAAGCAGCTTAAAACAAGTTCAAGGTACTGGTGGATACCGGTTATGGTTCTCAGTGAAAAAGGAGAGGTGAAAAACAGGATTGAAGCTTTTGAATCGGGAGTTGATGACTATGTTACCACGCCTTTTAACCCTATGGAACTACGAGCCAGAGTGGGAATGATCTTGAAACGTACTCATTTCTAACTCCAAAGCTGGCTTCGATTCGAAAAAATCCTTTAAATTAAAAAATTTGAAAATGTTGTAGGATATAAAGGCCGCTCTGAAGAGCTTTTCAGAGCACACCTTTGAAATTTTTATGTTTCCGGTGTGTCAGAAATACTTCTGTATATTATAACTATTTTTATGTAAACTCATAAAGTATCCTGTTAAATTCCTTGTTGAATGCCTTTATTAAATGTCTCTATCGTTATTTTTATGAGCATCTAAAATTATACTAATTAGTTTATTAAGTGTGCAAGGGCCCTTGGGAGATTTATCTTTATTATTTCAAAGAGTGGTTTATAATAAAATGTAAAAAGATGAGGAGTTATTAAGAGCTAAGTTTGGCCCTAATTAAAGCATCTAGTTCTTACATAAGTTTCTCCAGACCAGAGAATTCCTCAATTCCTCAATGTGAGAAGTCGATAATTAGACTTTTGACAGGCCGTGAGAGGAGGCGATCTCAACTTTTGCCAAAATCAAACTTACCGGTTTTTTCAAGTTTTATTTTGTAGAATCAATTTTCCTCATGTCAGGGCAAAAACACTGATTAAATAAAGGAAAGACTGAAGAATTCAAGGCTATGATACATATATTTTTATTAACTTCAAGAATAATTAAAAAAACATGTATAAAGTTGTCTTATTTTATCGAATTCTTGCCCACCCTGTGAAAACTTTATTTTTAAAATATTAAAGTATATAAAGTTTTCAAAATACTTAAAAAGAGCAAAAGCATAGATTATCATGTATAACTGTAAATCATGTATAAACTGTAAATTTGTTCTTAGCACAGAAATTATGACATGAAACTATAGATATCTCCTTATTTTTAGTATGGAGCTAAAGTACAAAACTAATTTAACGCTCTGAAGGCATATATTATTATTGCTAAAGTAGATGTGATAATCAGTGGAAAAACGTTATCTAAAAAAGGTGTGGTTGAGTGATGACTTCGAACGAGTGGTACAATACAGGTGTTGCACTCCATGAACTTGGACGATTTGCAGAAGCTCTGGAGGCATACAATAAAGCTCTGGAAATAAGCCCTGACAATGCAAAAATCCTATTTAGCAAAGGTATAATTCTGAAAAGCCTCTTCAGATATGACGAAGCTCTTGATACCCTCAATAGGTCTCTTCAGATTAATCCTGCGGATGCGAAGGCCTGGTGCTCCAAAGGTGAACTGCTTATAGACCTTATGCAGTATCAAGAAGCTCTTGATGCATACTACCATGCTATATATCTAGCTCCTGAAGATCCTGAAGTCTGGTACAGGCGGGGAATGGCTCTGAGGGAAATGAAGGCATACGAAGAAGCTATGGATGATTTTGAGAGGGCTATTCGCCTTTACGAGAAGAATTATAATCTGGGTTCCATGAGCGCAAGTGAGTGGTGCAAGAAAGGTATGGGGCTCTGTAAGGTAAAAAGTTATGAAGAAGCCGTTAGCGCTTTCAACAAGGCTCTTGAGTTAAACCCTGCGAACGGAAAAGCCCTTTATAACAAAGGCGTAGCTCTTCGATGGCTTGGAAAACATGATGAAGCTAGACTTTATCTCGAAAAAGCCGTGGAGATTTTTGACACCAAGATAAAGACAAATCCCGACAATGCCCGGTTCTGGTATAATAAGGGAATTGCCCTGAGAGACATGGAAAAATACAAAGAGGCACTTCAAGCTTTTGAGAAAGCTATCGATATCAATCCGAGTTTTACAAAAGCCTGGATTGGTAAAGGCATCGTATACGATAGAATTAAGAAACACCAGAAAGCGATGGAAGCCTATGAGAGAGCAGTCGATATAAACCCGATATATTCTGATCTCCTTTAAGTAACCATACCTCAGGTTTTTCCATTAGAAGTCAAAGGTCCAGAGCCAGAGGAAACCGTTAGTCAAAAATCCTTTTCAAGAATCCTCAGGACTGACGGCCAAAGGTTTTCATTTTTCCAAAAGTTTTTCTGTTTCTCCCGACGTATCCGGTTTACAGGCTTCCAGCTTACAGGTTTATTAGTATACATGTTCAAAGCTAAGATTTTTGGTCAAGCCTTTTTTCAAAAGGGTTGGATCAAAACCGTTGCGCCGGTTGATCACGCCGATAGGGTTTGGGGATAAGATCTTCAAACTCAAACGTTTCTCGGGGTTTTCGGTCAAGCCTTTTTTTAAAAGGGTTGCGGGCAAGCAGTTTTTTTAAAAGGGTTGCGGACAAGCAGTTTTTTTAAAAGGGGTGTTTGAAAAGACTTGCTGCTCAGAGTCCAGGTATATCAAGCATGTCCGAAAACGTATCTAGCCTGAAATCGAAGCATTGATCCATCTCTTCTCTGGGTCTCCAGTCTCCATAAGAAGCGTAAGCGGTTCTCAATCCAAGTTTGCGAGCAGGGACCATATCCCTTTTGATATTGTCTCCCACTACCAGAGTTTCTCCAGGTTTCATCCCGAGTGCCTCAAGCGCGAAAAGAAAATGTGCCGGATCTGGTTTTTTTGTGCCCGTAGTATCCGCAGCCACAATAAGGTCAAAGTAATTAAGAAGTCCGACCCTTGTAAGCCTTGTCAGGGCATGATAACTATCGGCATCCGTTATAATCACAAGCTTTAAGCCCAGATTTTTAAGCTTATCAAGAGTATCCGGTACAGCTGGATAGAGTTCGAGATTTTGTAGTTTTTCCCGTTCATAGATCTCACAGCACTTCCTGTAGCTCTGAGTTGTAAAAACATTTCTCTCCTGCATGTAGTCTCGAATATTTTCGTAATCTTCAAAACCGTAAACTCCTCTAAGGAAGTATCTGAAAAGTACAGAAGGTTCTTCCGTAGCATCTCCTTTCCAGATAAAAGAGAGAATCTCCCTGCAAGCTTCCAGCTTTGCAGCTACGAAATCAAAAAGAGTGTTGTCCATATCAAAAAGCACGGCTTTCAGCGCTGTGGGATAAACTCGCTCCAGATCTTTCTGAATTATATTCATGTTCTTCTCAGTCTCTTCCATTTTTCTTCGTGCCTGCTGCTTTTTCTAAACCATGTAAATTTGCTTTTTCTTTCTCTGCTTTTTCTTTTTCTGCTCTTCTTTCCGGAACTATTTTCAGAGCTTTTCGGGGAGAGGCTATAAAAGCCATAAAGGACAGATGTATAAATCATAAACGAACAACGAATTTAAGTAAATACCGAACGCGGATATTTGAGAATCCGCAAGGTCTACTACAAAAGGCAGAGCAGGAAATTTTGATATGAGTTCCGACGAACCAAAAGATGAAACCTTCAGAAAAGAAGGCGGTGAAGAAAAATCTGAAGAAGAGCCGGTTTCCGAAGAAATGTTTGTTCTAAGCGATTCGGGGGATACAGGTGAGAAGGAGGTCAGCGATAAAGTCGTTGCTGCCAAGCTTAATGAATATGGACTTGATTTTCTCAGCTGTGGCAACTTTAATGAGGCAATGGAAGCTTTTGATAAAGCAATCGAACTTGATCCAGATAATATAGACCTATTAAACAACAAGGCTCAGGCCCTTGAAACCGTTGGAAAATACGAAGAGGCTCTTGAGTTTTATGAAAAAGCTATCAAAATCAATTCCGAGGACCCAGATATCTGGAATAATATGGCTTTCTCCTTGTCTCAGGTTGGCAAGTATGACGAGGCTGTTAAAGCCTATGAAAAAGCCCTTGAGCTCAGACCGGAATATCCCAATGCATGGTACGGAAAGGCTCTGAACCTGAGCCAGGCAGGAGACTATAAGGCAGCTATCGAAGCCTATGAAAAAGTCCTTGAGGAACATTCCGATTATAAAGAAGCCTGGGTAGGAAAAGGCATAGCTTTGGGTCAAATGGGCAAGTATGACGAAGCAATTATCGCGTACGACAAGGCAATTGAACTTGATCCTAACTTTGCCGAAGCCTGGCATTATAAAGGCGTGGACATGGACAGCCTTGGAAGTTACAGGCAGGCCTTAAAAGCATATCAAAAAGCTGTGGAGCTTGATCCTGAGAACGATGATGCCTGGAATAATATGGGGATAGACCTCGAAAACCTTGAAAAATATGAAGAGGCAATTAAAGCCTTTGACAAAGCAATCGAAATCAACGCCGAAAATGCCGATGTCTGGTACAATAAAGGCTTTACCCTCAGCCAGATGCGGAGGTTTGAGGAAGCCGCAGAAGCCTACAGGAAAGCTACACAGCTTGACCCTGAGTATTTAGAAGCTTATTCCAGTCTGGGTTTCGTGCTTGCTCAGCTCAGACGCTTTGAAGAAGCTCTGGATATTTATGGGCAGGCACTCAAGCTTAATCCTGAGGCTGCAGATTCATGGTTCGGGAAAGCTGTCTGTCTGAATTCCCTCGGACGGGAAGAAGAAGCAGAAGAAGCGTACAGGAAGGCTGTAGAAATTGATCCCAGATATGCAGAAGTAGGAGGAGATACCCAGTAATCGAGTTTTTTACATACCAGCCTTATTTTTGTCCAATAGCCTATTATTATTCAACGTTTACTTTTTTTAAGATTCTTAAATTTTTATTTTTTTCGATCAAGCTTTAAAAGGCTCTTTCTTCACAATCCAGTTTGAAAGTAATTACATTGTATCTTTTCAGGTAATGCGAAACAAGATATTTCTTTCTTGCCGCCTGAATAAAAAATGATGCAACTGCCGTCTTATTCTATTGAAAATCTGTACTATGTACTACAGAATCTTACTGCTTTGTGGTATGGGCAGGATTTGGATTATTACTAACTATACTAATTGTCACTCGATAATTCAGCCTATACTCAGAATTACCAAATACTCTCTGCCCATATTTTATTCTTTATAAGTTTTTTCAGGCCGGAACCATTATTTGCCCTTGCTAAGTGTTACTTGGATTACTCCCTTGTTCTCGGTAGTGCCTGTAACATTTTTGGCTGGAGTTTATGCCTTGGTTGGAGTTTCCAATTCTATTGGAGTCTTCTGTTCCTGTTTCTTTGTTATAGTTATGTTTGTCGGTTCAGTTACATTTTCTATTCCAGTTACATTTTCTACTCCAGTAACTGCTTCAGCCGGAGTTACTTCTGTAACAGGAGTTTCTACAACTTCAGTTTCGGTTACTTCTTCCTGAACCGGTGTTACAGCTTCAGCTCCGGTTACTGCCTGTACTTCGGTTGCAGCCTCTTTTGGAGTTTCCGTTTCATTTGGAGCTTGCTGACCAGCGCATCCGATGGCCAGGAATACACCGAACAATACTATCAATATAACAAGCGCTTTTCTCATGTTTTCCCCCACTCAAATCATGTGTTTTATAATAAATGCTTTATAATTAATATTGAGGTTTTATAACAATTACTGCTAGATTCTGAACATAATTCTTCTTATGATCTTTCGTATAGTGCATCAAAATCTTTAAAAATAGGAGTTTTCTGCTAATTTAACATACTTCTTCTTTCAGTTTCATCTTCTTCTTAACTACAAAAGAACAGTTTCTAAAAGTAAAACTGCGTGAAGCCAAATTCAAAATCATTAATAATTTAGAAAAAGCAGTTTCCAGATTGTTGACAAGAAAATAATAATGATTGAAAAAAGTGAAATCGTTTTTAAAACCTTTCTCGTTAAAGTAAGATTTGTCGGTAATTCAGGCATCTCAAGCGTCTAATATCATTTGTCTTTGTATTACCTTACATCCTTGCCATTATATATTGTTGGATGTATTACCTAATATTAATAAAATCTTTTTCGGTAAGATTAGCTTATATTTTCATTCTGGTTACTAAACGAAAATTCACAGCTATCGCCTTATGAATTAAAATTCGTGTATAGAAGCTAATCGTGTATAGAAGCTAATTATACTATAAAGCCTCTGGAACAGAGGGAGACTCCTGAATAACCATTAAACAGTTTAGCACCGAGTTACCATTTAACAATCTATTAATTGTTTTTAGGAGTCGCTTTGGTTATAGTGGTCTTAGTTGCAGTAGTATTATTGCCTTTTATGGTGGTCCTGGCTATAGTAGTATTGTTACCCTGTATAACGGTCCTGTTTGCAGTAGTATTATTGCCCTGTATGGTAGTCTTGGTTACTCCCATAGTTGGAGTTACTTCTGCAGTTGGAGTTACTGCCATAGCTGGCGTTACTTCTGTAGTTGGAGTTACTTCTGTAGTTGGAGTTACTGTTTCATTTGGAGCTTGCTGACCAGCGCATCCTATTGCAAGGAATACACCGAATAACACTATCAATATAACAAGTGCTTTTCTCATATTTTTTCCCCCATTTAATACATGTGTTTTATAATAAATGCTTTATAATTGATATTGAGGTTTTATAATGATTACTGCTAGATTCTGAACATAATTCTTCTTATGACCTGCTGCATAGTAACTTAAGTTCTCTGAAAATAGGGGTCTTAGGTTTACTTTCATCTTTTATTTTTCTTATTTCATTTTTTCCTGAATTACGAAAGAAAGGTTTCTAAATATAAGACTGTAGAACCAGAGGCAGTGTGCCTATTTTTCTGAAAAATCATAAATCTCAATAATTTATTGGGTAGAAAATTACATATAAGAAGATCAATTTTTTCCATAGTACGCGAGAACTTGACTTTAAATTTACAGTAAATTTGAAATGCTACTAACCAGATTAAACGTCGTTGAAATATTAAAAAATTTAAGTTTATTGACAAAAATAAAGTATACAATAAAGTATAGAATGCTCAAAAAATGAAATCGTCTTTAAAAGGCTTTCTCGTTAAAGTGAGATTTACTGGTAATTGGTATTTTAAGCATTTACTGCCATTTGCCTTTGTACTATCTTACTTCTTTGCTGTTATTTTATTTTTGTATCACACAAATCAAATACTAGTGCATCGATTCCAAATTATGAGAACTAAAACTGGACTTTGAAATCAACACTGGTTAACGAGTTTCTTATAAAAGAGCCACGGATGGACATGGATAAACACGAATTGAGACAATCTGTTTATCTGTATTTATCCGTGGTTTATTGAGATATATGGAATTGCAGTACTAGAAGTGATTTTTCGATAAAGAATTACTTTGTTTACTTATTAGCACTGTGGTCAAACGAAAGTTCACAGCTACCGCTTTATGTATTTAAGAGTTCATATGTAAAGGCAAACTACAACATAAGGCCTGGAGAAGAGGGATCTGAACAAACTTCAAAAGATTTAGGAACCCTTGCTAGGAGTTACTTTGATTACTCCGCCTCCGGTGGTATTATTTCCAGCTTGAGTGTTCTCCAGAATACGTTCCTTCTTTCTTTGGGTACTACTAAGATGCTTAGTTACGTTTTCTACTCCAGTTACATTCTCTACTTCGGTAACTACTTCAGCTGAAGTTACTTCTGTAACAGGAGTTTCTTCTACAGCCTCAGTTGCGGTTACGCCTTCCTGAACCGGAGTTACAACTTCAGTTTCAGTTACTGCTTCAGCCTCGGTTGCTGTCTGGACTTCGGTTGCAGTCTCTTTTGGAGTTTCCGTTTCATTTGGAGCTTGCTGGCCAGCACATCCGATGGCCAGGAATACACCGAATAATACTATCAAAATAATCAATGATTTTTTCATATTTTCCCCCACTTATAATTATGTCGTTATTAATTGATACTTTATAATTGATGTCTGGATTTTATAACAATTCCTACTAGATTCTGAACATAATTCATCACATGAGATTAAAAATGGCTATATGACCAGATATTTCCCCTTCATTGTGTTTTTTGAATGTAGGTAAGATCTGAATTCTTTATATTCTGTTCAATTTCCCTAAGTTATAATACTGGGAATTCCAATATTATTAAATGACTTTTAGATGACTTTTTGGGGGGAAGCCATGAAAATAAAATCCGTTAATCCTTACACTGAAGAAGTAAACTGGACATATGACTCATTTTCTTTTGAAGAATGCGAGTCCATGATTGAAAATTCCAGGGCTGCTTTTTCCGGGTGGAGTTCATTGTCTGTTGAAGAAAGAACAAAATACTTTTCAAGGGCTGGAAAGGTCATCAGGCAGAATGCCGAAATTTATGCCGAAATTATTACGAAAGAGATGGGGAAACCTATCAGGCAGTCAAGAAGCGAGATTGAAGAATGCGCCTGCCTCTGTGATTACTATGTGGAAAATGCTGCAGAGTTTCTGAAAGACGAATTTGTGGATATCGGAGCTGAAAAAAGTTACGTAACCTTTGAACCTTTTGGAGTAATTTTTGGGATAATGCCCTGGAATTTCCCGTTCTGGCATGTTTTCAGGTTTGCAGTGCCTGCAATGTGTGCAGGAAATGTGTGCGTAATCAAGCATTCTTCGAATGTGCCTGCTTCGGCGCTGGAAATTGAAAAAATCTTTCTTGAGGCTGGATTTCCTGAAAATGTTTTCAATACCCTGTTAATTGACTCAAAAGCTGCAATGGAAATTATTGAAGAAGAACTGGTAGATGGGGTTTCGCTTACTGGCAACATGGACGCAGGCTCGGAGATAGGAGAACTTGCAGGAAGCCTGGTAAAACCTCTCGTACTTGAACTGGGAGGTTCAGACCCTTTCATAGTACTCGAAGACGCTGATCTCGAGAGAGCTGTGCAAGTTGCTGCAAAGTCCAGTTTTCTAAATACCGGGCAGAGCCATATTGCTGCCAAGCGATTGATTGTTGTAGAAGATATTGTTGCGGACTTTATCGAGGCATTTGAGCTTGAAATGCAGGAACTGAAAATCGGGGACCCTATGGATGAGAAAACCGATATTGGGCCTCTTGCAAAGAAAGAATTTCTTGACAGTCTTGAAAGAGTCCTGAAAGACGCAAAAAAGAAAGGTGCAGAACCTCACGTTTATGGAGAAGAGCAGAGTAAGGGTTTCTTTTTCAGGCCGACCTTAATTCCTGCAGCCAGTACCGATATGAAGGTTTGCAATGTAGAGGTTTTCGGGCCCATTGTCCCGGTGATCACGGTAATAGACGAAGATGAGGCAGTCAAAGTTGCAAACTCCACCGAGTTTGGGCTTGGAGCTGAAATATGGTCAAGAGACCTTGAAAGGGCTCAGAGGCTGGCAAAAAGAATAAAATCCGGATTTGTAGCCATTAATGGAATGGTTAAACCCGATCCGAGGCTACCTTTTGGAGGAGTAAAAAAATCCGGAATCGGTCGAGAGCTTTCTCATTATGGGCTCAAGGAATTTGTAAACATAAAGACGGTTGTGGTCAACAAGTGAGTCTAAAGAACTGAGAATTGATTGAAGTTTTTATTGAATAAACCTTATCCAGATTTACCAAGAGAATTTGTTTAAGCTTTGCATTCTGTTTAACTCTCAAGTGGAGACTTCCCAACTTAGAGTTTAATATTGTTCTTGGAATCAATCTACGAATAAAGAGTGAATACAACAGTATTGGAAAATTTTTATCTGTGGGAATCTGATTGAAAAATGAAATTATAATATGAAATTATAAAATGAAATTATAAAATGAAATTATAAAATGAAAATATAATCTTTTATTCTCAGTAATCTTACCAGTTATGATGAAACTCAAAAATAAGTAATTTTTTTAAAGTCTTCTGATATCTTTCGACCAAAAAATAAAAAGTAATTTTGGTGCAGATGCAGTTACTAATTTCACTTTCGAAAAAGTTCTACTTTTTTCTTATTCTGCTTCGTTTCACCAAATTTCTAAACTTATTCTTCTCCCCTAAGCTTATACTTCTCCCCTAAGCTTATTCTTCTCCCATTTCTTTTCTGAATTCTATGTAATCTCTCTCGACTTCTTCGAGTTCGTATTCCATTTTATCCCCCCGTTTAATTATAATAACAGTAATTTATTCAATTATAATAACAGTAATTTATTCTTGCTTTTGTTTATTAACAAAAACAACTTCTTCAAATTTACTTTAGTCCCCATTTTGGTAAACGCTCTTCACTTATATAAAGTTAGCCGTCAACCAAAGAATCTTACGATTAACTACTATAAGTTGACATTTTTTATGATATTTTTTATACTGTGTGTGGCGATAAAATATTATAAATGAAAGATAGGTGTTTTCTGTCTTCATGCATAAAAGTTCAAAACCTGAGCTCCTTGTAGGAGTCAGGAATCTTTCAGGGCTTAAAGCCTGCTCAGGATATGCAGATGCTGTCTATTTTTCAACCGACAAGCTCAGCCTGAGGGCAAAAGCAAAAGAAATTACTCTGGAGACTCTTGCCGATTTCGTATCTGAGGTAAAAACCAGAGGGTTCAAGGCCTATCTGGCTGTAAACTCGACAGTAAATGAAGACAGGCTTGGAGATGCATCGGACGTGATAGCTGCAGCTTCGAATGCAGGAGTAGATGCAGTCATTGCCTGGGACCCGGCCGTAATTCTCAGGGCACGGAAAGCAGGGCTTAGAATTCACATCTCCACGCAGGCAAATATTACCAACCATGAAACTGTAAATTTTTACCGAAATCTTGGGGCCGAAAGGGTTATACTTTCAAGAGAGCTTTCCCTTGAAGAAATACGGAAGATAAGCCAGCAGACTGAGGTAGAAATCGAGACTTTCGTCCACGGTGCAATGTGCATGGCAGTCTCAGGCCGATGCCACCTGTCAGCTTACGTTCTTGGGAAATCAGGAAATTGTGGAGAATGCACTCAGCCCTGCCGCTGGGAATGGGAACTTCATGGAGAAAACGGGCTTGTTGCTGCAAGCCTTGGAAAGTACCTTCTAAGTGCAAAAGACCTCTGTATGATAGGGCATATTCCAGAACTTCTTGAAGCGGGAATCGCTGCCTTTAAAGTGGAAGGGCGGCTGAGGGATCCTGGATACCTTGAAATGGTTTCCCGTTGCTACAGGGAAGCTATCGATGCCTGCATAGAAGGAAACTATACTCCTGAGAAAATAGAAGCCTGGAGACGTGAACTAGCTTCGGTTTATAACAGGGGTTTTTCAACTGGCTTTTACTTTGGGGTTCCAGGCCTTGAAGGCTTTTCTCCCGAAAAAGATATGAATGCCTCGGAAAAGCAACGCAGAGCTGTGGGAATTATTGATAATTATTATACGAAACAGCAAGCTGCAGCCGTCAGGCTTCTCGAAGAAGGGATTTCGGTTGGAGACGAAATAGTAATTGAGGGAAATACGACTTATTTGAGGCAGCAAGTCCGCTCTCTGAAGATAAAAGGTGAATTTGTTGAAAGAGCTGAAAAAGGAGATATGGTTGGCCTTGCCGTTGAAGGGATTGTTCGAAAAAATGACAGAATTTTCATAATACAATTGAAATAAGTGAATTAATGTGTTGTATTTAATGAAATATATATTCCATTTAAAATAATAAAACAGTATCTATATATTGGATTCTCCCTATACGGGTAGCAAATCACAGGAAAGTAAAAATTACGGGAAAAAGGTAATTGCAGGAAATAATTACTCTATCTTATTCCGGTAATGCTCTCGATCGGCTGGATACTTTTTATCGGTAAAAATGCTCTCAATTGGTTGGATACCTTTTATCGGTAAATAATCTTATCTGTTTACCCTGATCAATGGGCTAGGCCTTCGTCCGGGCAAACTGTTCAGATTAATTTACGATCTTCAGATTGATAAGTAACTCTGATTGAGATGATCGATAAGTAACTCTGATTGAGATTATTCTTTAAAAACAATGTTCTTTATAAGCAATTCTCTGACTGATAAACAGTTTCCTGCTCCGCAATAAAAGCAGGTAATAACTTACTTCCTTACTGAGTGAGAAAATAATTTCTGTTTATCCCGGAGTCAGTAGTATAGGTGATACTTTGATAAGCGTCAACGAAATGGGATCAAACGTCATTGAAGAGATGCTCGACTGGAGCGAAGACCTGAAAACTGAAGTACTCAAGCTCAATAACGGGGCTACGGTTATTGACTGCGGAGTTAAAGCCGAGGGTGGATATGAAGCTGGAATGTACCTCGCAAGGCTCTGCCTGGCCGACCTTGCCGATCTCAAATACACTACTTTTGATCTGAATGGTCTCAAATGGCCTGCTATCCAGGTAGCTACTGACAATCCAGTAATTGCATGTATGGCTTCGCAGTATGCAGGCTGGAGAATTTCTGTAGGCAATTATTTCGGAATGGGTTCGGGTCCTGCACGTGCCCTTGGCTTAAAGCCTAAAGAGCTCTATGAAGAAATCGGTTATGAGGATGATTTCGAAGCTGCAGTCCTGGTCCTGGAGTCCGATAAACTCCCTGATGAGAAAGTAGTGGAATATATTGCAAAACACTGCAGTGTAGACCCTGAAAACGTAATGATTGCTGTTGCTCCTACTGCCTCTATTGCTGGTTCTGTCCAGATCGCTGCCCGCGTTGTAGAAACCGGGATCCACAAATTTGAGTCTGTTGGTTTTGACATCAACTGTATTAAAAGCGGATATGGAGTTGCCCCAATTGCTCCTGTTGTCGGAAAAGATGTGCAGTGCATGGGCTCGACCAATGATTGTGTGATCTACTGCGGCGAAACCAACTATACAGTCCGCTTCGACGGGGAACTTGCCGAACTTGAGGAATTCGTGAAGAAGGTACCTTCCACAACTTCCAAAGACTTTGGAAAGCCTTTCTACCAGACCTTCAAAGAAGCAAACTTTGACTTCTTTAAGGTTGACGCAGGCATGTTCGCCCCTGCCAGACTTACAGTAAACGATCTTAATAGTACAAAAACAATTTCTAGCGGTAGGCTCTATCCGGAAATCCTGCTCCAGTCTTTCGGGATCAGGAATGTTTAAAGAGTAAAGGGCTTTTTAATTCTTTTTTATTTTATTTACCTTTTTTAATTTTATTTTTACTTGTCTTTATTTCCCTTTTTACTTCTCTTTTATTTTCTTTTTACTTCTCTTTTTTCTATCTTATTCAAATTCTTTTTCTTTTCGGTCTTCAAATTTTTTTAATTTTATATTTATTGTTCCTGGTGATAATTGTGATTTTTTCCCGATTCCTCCTTTATAAACGCTGTTAACATCATCTATTTAAGTAAATGTCTCCAATCCTACTGTAAAAATATAATGCTACAAAGAAATGTCATAAAGAAATGTTATGAAGAATTGTTCAGAAATAAAATTTTACTGAAAGCTTAAGGAGATAATTCAGTGCCAATAATAAACACTTCACAGGGAGTAGGAGGCATCCTGAACAGCTTCAGGGGTCTTGTCGAAGGCGCAAAAAAGATTACTTTTGTGGGAACTCCAGGGTTCTGCACACCTTTTGCCGAACTTATCGGTTTTGTAGTCCGGGACCGGGAACTTGCTTTTATTTCCAGCAATGATTTTGAGAAAGCCAGGTCTATCTACATGGATCATGAAGGCATGCAGCTTGGAGATCTTACAGATAAACACGCTGATGTTGTTGTCCTGCTTGGAGGGCTTTCGATGCCAAAGATAGGGATTAGCCCTGAAAAAGCAAAAGAAGTTGCCAGTAAAATCCTTGAAGGCTCTGAAAATGGAAAAATTATCGGAGTCTGCTTCCAGTCCGCATTCATGCAGCAGAAATGGGACGAAATAATAAATTTTGAGTATATCATCAATGCTAATCTGGCAGTTGAGGTACTGCAAGTCTGAAAGATTCTGAAGTCTATTTTCAGGAATTCTTTAGACTTCCAGGCAGAAAAGTTTCCTTTTTACTTCTTTTTATATTTCCTTCCTTTTTTACATTTTATTACTCTTTTTACATATCCTTGCTCTTTTTACATATCCTTCCTTTTTTTACATATCCTTCCTTTTTTTACATATCTTTACTCTTTTTTACTATTTTTTGCCTTTTTATTTTCCAAATTCTATAACTTTTCTAATAAGATAGAATTATATCCGATCCTGACTTATGACATATGATAATTATGGAAAAAGCGGTTAAAGAAGCCAAGGAACTAAAAGGGTTTATGCCCAGGTCTATTGAATATGCCGGACAGATAAACGAAGATTTCGCTGAAGGGATAGCAGGCTTTTATAAAGCTATCTGGAGTGAAAGGGAAGACGGGCTTTCTATGAAACATAAGCATTTAATAGTCTTTGCTATAGCCTGCTCAACCAACAACACCCAGAGCGCGGTCAAAATCCTCGAAAGACTTCATAAATTCGGAGCCACAAGAACCGAAATCAATGATGCTATGATGCTTGCAGCCTGGACAGGTGGAATCCAGCACTTTACGGATTTCAGTGAAGCAGTACTTAAAGAGATGGATAGATTAGGTTATTAATTTTATAAAAACGCACTCATTTAATTATTTTTCTTTAATTTTTCTGACGATTTTACTTTTATGATGTTTTATTTTAGAGTAGTCTGATCTCAAACTTAAGAAACTCCTATCTCAAACACATTTTATGAGACCGACAATACATTTTACACAATCTAGAGGCCTATTAAAAATGGACTTGGTAGATAAAAAATTGAATTATCCAACGAAAAATGAGTAATCCAAAGAAAATGAATAATCCAAATTAAGTGAATTTTCAAGTTCTTTTTTTAATGAGGTTCAAAAAATAAGTCAGCTATGGATCTGGCTCATTGTTTCGATCTCTGTATTCTTTCATGGTATGGGGCTTACCAGCAAGCTTTTACTCGGAAAGCCTTTTGGAGATTATGGCAATAGAAACCCAGGACTTTTATTCTTAGCTTTCCTTTATTTTTCATGGGGAATGAACTAAAATACTGGTCAAATTATTTCGAGAGAGCTAAAATAAATATATTGCCTGAAAATTATGAGTGTATCAAGGGATATGTAAGAAAAATAAAGTCAACATTAAGAGAACAAACCATAAGTCATCACTTACAAATTTATCTCAATTTGGTGTTTGATGTAAAAAACCTTTTACTGAACTAGCTGAGAATGATCTATTGGACTATATTGATTGGCTTGATAATCAAACTTATCAGTCATGGAATGCAATAAAAAAACCAAAGTAAGAAATTATAGTCCTGGTACTAAAAACAGCAAAACTTTCAACGGTAAAAGCTTTCTTAAAGGATATAACATCCAACGCTGCAAAAGTAATAATAAAATCGCAAAAAATAAAAAACTTCCTAAAGATCTATTAACACAGGGGGAAATTGAGGTTCTTTTAGAAATACTCCAATTTCTTTAATATCACGTATTGAAGGCAAAACAGAATCGTGAGTTTCATTTAAAATTTTGGATATTTGCACATTAACTATCTTTCCTTTATAAGTAATATCAAAATTTCCTTCTTTAAAAGGGCTTTTGTCATATCCTCTTCAAATATTATGGGAGCTCATCCCAAAACCAAGTTTTTTCTTAAATCAATAAAAGTTTCAGAATTATTTTCCATGATCAGAAACTCATTGATTATTTCTAATTCGAGATTCAGAGAAGTAGTTATGAGTTCTGGGATAGGCTCTGGGTAAACGTAAATTTCATGTATTTGCTGAAAATTTAATAATTAAACTAAGTCTAAGAAACAACATCTAACGATGCATTCAACTTTACAACTGTATGATAAAATTGTTGTATATTTTTTGAGTCGGAAAATATTCTCTTGAATTTGAAGAGGATACAGTCAAGTTGATCATTATCAATCAACTCGTAGTTACCTATGACAAAGCCTTGATTTGATATATCTGTCCTTTGATGAATAGAGTTAACTGTTTTCATAAGTTCTTGTATTTATCAGTCATAATAGAATTTTCATTTGTGTGTTATTTTTCCTGTAAAAGTGTTCATTCAGTTTTATATTTTTTATAAAATAGTATAGCGAGATATAGAAATTTTTCATAATTCTCGAAATCTTCATTGTTTTATTGTCCTATTCTTCTTTTTGTTTGTATTTTTCTATAATTATGAACAAAAACTAAAAGAAACTTTCAGATCTTATTTCGCGTTTATATACTCCTATTATGTGCTTCCAATATATGTATGATTAAGATTATGATTAAACACGGGATGAGTGACTCAACTAAAGATACAACAATTACAGCTATAATTGAAGAAGAGTCAGGCCCAAAAAATAAGCTATTATATAAAGAAATAATGACAAAGCAAGTAATAAGCACCATTGCGTAGGTTGATTTTTTTACCATAATATACTCACACCCGCCATAATAAAGGACTATTGGGCTTTAGATTAGCTTTAACAAAATTTGATTACGGTACATATATTATCGAATATATCTAAAAAAACAATGTGTCCTCCATATTTAAAAACATTGAGGACTTTTATATTAAAACTTTTGATAAAAATATCTCATAAGCCAATATTTTACTTAATAGATATTTTTTATAATCATTTCATCAAGCGTCGAGATAATCGCCATAGTATCTTCCCATTTTATCACACCTTATATATGCTTTGAGATACCTGTTATCTATTTCTATGTAATTACCAGCAACTGTGTATCCCCAAGTAAAACGTCCGCTGCCATAAATTTCCGCAGTAGAACTAGAAATGCTCTGCGAACCTTTTACCCAGTTAGATACTTGCCAAGGATTAAGAGGTATATATTTTGAATACCATGCATCCGTGCAATAGCCCTTTACAGAATTGTAGTCGTATCCGAAATACCCTTGTGTGGTGAGACCTAAATATTTCGTGCCGGCATAATTATACCAGTTGTGGGTATATGAAAGAGAAGGTGTATAAGCTGGAGGAACTACCCATTGTGGATTCATTCTGTTGCTTTTATTTCCGGATTGAATTGTATTTTTATTTACTTCTTTAAGGATACCAATGGAAAAACCTTCATTTGTGAAAGTTATGTTTGATCCATCTTTTAACTGATATCTCTTTGAGTAATTTTTGTCTGAAATAGCACTGTTCTTTTGGATTGAAATTTTATCTTTGTTTGCTTTAAAATAATCTGCAATCACGTCGTCTATTGGTGAATTTTTTGTATTAGAATTTAGTGCATTTATTAGACCTTGTTCCAATTCAAAAGGTTTATCACTTGTTTTTATGTATTCTTGTGCACTTGCAGCGGGCAAAAAAACAATGCTTACAAGTAGCACTGCTAAAAGTAACATTTCTGTTCCAAGTTTCCTTTTCATTGTCATTCATCTACTCCTGTGTATCTTATCCCCCAGGAGGCAGAATCAGGCAAGCTTAAATATACGCAAAGCTAACATAATAACTGCCTCATAGGGCATGTTTTATGGAGTTCGGGTTCTCTGACAAGTACTTTCAAACTCCATAAACTTCTCTTTCTTAACTCCTTATAAGTTTTATGTCCACTCTCTCTAACAATGCAATTTTCAAGCGGATTTTGAGTCTGGATTATTTTCCAATATTTTTACTGTTTAATGATTTGGCCATAAATTATTTATTTGAGTATATGTCTTAACACACATTCAAAAATAAGTATAAAAGATAACGCGTAATGTAATTTAGGTACTGTCAAGTCTACGGGTGTTAAGGAGTTTTTCCAGATACAGTTGAACCTATAAAGCGCCCAGCACCCGTCAACTTGACAGAACCCACCAGCCCAATTTTATTAATCTGATCTGTTCTTTATCGTCTTACAGACTACATTTCTTCATTTTTTTTGATTTTTAATAATAGTTGTCGTTTTTTACACTCATACTATTTTCAAATTTTTAAATTAAAAAATATATACAATTTTCTATTTTTTTCGGAAGGTTTATTACTCAGTTTTTATAGAGAAAATCAGGAACATTTTCTATTACCTGCCCTTACTCTAATACTGAGTCGGGATACTGGTATCTAAATAATACTACAAATGGAAAAGAATTCGGTCGTGTGTACGAACACTATATGCAGTTCAATTAGTAGCCGTAAGATAAATTTCAGCACTATTAAGATGCCTGCCAGCCACGGCAATCTAAGATGAGTCTCCAATTAAAACACAAATAAACTAGGTACATATCAAGGAAGGAAGTTTGTGGAACAGCCAAAAGCAGACGTAATTTTTAGGGAAGTACAGGATCTGCGGAACAATTTTTTCCTGGTTTCGGTCCTTTATCCTGCGCTCCTGCTCTGGTATATCGAAA
>JAEWQJ010000002.1 GCA_023399215.1 Methanobacteriota archaeon | reverse complement strand
GTACCTAACTGGTATAAAACAATAACAGCAAATAAAACAGTTACTCAGGAAAACGAATCAGAAAGTAATGAGACAGATAGCCAAGAAAATATCGAAGAAAATGAATCAAAAAGTTCAGAAGCTAATGGATCTAACTGGTATAAAACAATAACAGCAAATAAAACAGTTGCTCAGGAAAACGAATCAGAAAGTAACGAGACAGATAGCCAAGAAAATATCGAAGAAAATGAATCAAAAAGTTCGAAAAGTGATGGATCTAACTGGAAATTAAAAGTAAAAACAGCAAATGGAACCGTTGCTCAGGAAAATAAATCAGACAGTTCAGAAAGCAATATATCTAATTTGAAATATGAAATAATAACAGTAAATGAAACAGTCAATGAATTGAAAAATCTGACAAGTACAGAAGTTGAAACTGAAAACAGAACCAAAACCTCCAATGGAACCTCAAACAGCACAAAAAGTGTGGAAAGTGAAGTCGTGAGCCCTGAAGTAAACTGGACGAATAGTCTGGTAAGTCAGGAAGTAAAAGTATATAACTGGACTGACAGTCAGGGAAACGAATCGGTAACACCTGAGGTAAAAACAGAGAAAAATAGCTGGAACAATATTAAATTTATACTGTCGTATTCTTATCCCCTTCGTTCGTTTTATACCACAAAAGATAGTGTGAATATAAGTTATAATGGACCTGAAACTTTAGGACAGCAGAACATAGACATTTACCTCATCAAGGAATACAGCCCGAGTTCTCCGGAAAATGAGATTTTATATGGCACGAATAACAGCACGATTTGTCTTGAAGATTTCTTAAATAATGATACAGAAGCTTATGTAAAGATACCTGCGACCCTGAACAAAGAAGGAGACCTTGCCCCCCTGACATTGGACTCTCTTCAGGCAGGCCACTACTGGATCCTTATAACCCCTGCAGGAAACGAAACGGAAAAAACAGGATCAGGAAAGGAAATTCTTTTAGCAAAATATTTTGAAGTTCTCAAATATCAAATGGAAGACAGATCTCCGTATGCCCTTCAAGAAGGCAAAAACTTAGAAGTAAACCTGGATCTGAAGAATGCACCTGCTGAGAAGAATTATACTTACTGGGCTGTACTGATGAAGGATGGTGCCTATACAGCATTTGAAGGCACAAACCCAAGATGGATGATGACCACCGGAATCAGACCTATCGTGAACGGAGTCGACCTTATCAAGAGTTTGGAAACCAATTTGAGTGGATATGAATCCGAAAATTTGAGTGAATATGAATCCGAAAACGGAAAAGACGAACTTCAGAACGAGATCCAGACCCTTATAGGAAAAGATAATGGTACAATAAGCATAGGTGAGAAAAACCAGAGTAAGCTTTCCCTGAAAAGCCTGGATCTGCCCCCAGGAGACTATCTCCTCATTACAGGAACCTATGAAAATAATGAAGGCTTGACAGGTATAACCCAGAAAAAGTTGAGAATATCCCCCGAAAACGTATCTGGATTAGGTTTGGAACCCAGCTCAGAAGATACTTTCGGTGATGAATCTTCGACGAAATTAAAAGCCTCTCCGCTTACGGAAATTAAGTTTCTTCTCGAAAATCCAAAATCATTCATACTCGAAGATGTCAAGCCATATATTCAGACAAACTCATTAGCAGAAGTCTTACGAAATCCTCCAAAACTTCCCTCCTTCCTGTTGGGCTTTGCAGTAACCCTACTGGTAGGATTTGCAGTGCTGAGGAAAAAGAAATAAAACCTATACTAGATCCAGAAAAAGGCTGGAAAATCCCCATCCAGTTGTAACAAAAATCAAAAATCTTGAAAAAATGAGAGAAGGAATGTAGAAAACTACAGTCCTTTCTCTTTACATCCGGGTGCAAAAACCTGTATACTGGATAGGTTTTACTGCAGCAACGCGAGATACTAAAAAACAAAATATATAAACCAGTTTTATTATTTGTCCTTATATCTGTCTAGAATTTTTAGAATTAGTCCAGGTATAAGAAATAGACCATAACATACTATTCGATGCACAATAGCCTTTTTGGTCAAAAAACATAAAGAGGAGAGGTTGGAGAAATTGCTTTCTGAAGAAATTATGTTAATAAAGCCCGTTTTTACATTTATCAAAAATCCGAAGAATAAGGAAAGTTTGAGACTCCTGTTTTTGCTTCCGGTTTTCCTGTTCCTGATTATTTCTCCCGGAGCAGCTGCATCAAGCAACTGGGCACTTACCCCCCAAAATCCAGTTGTGGGGGATATGATGACAATAAAAGGAACCGGTTTTGAGGGAGATACTGCGAAAGTGATGGTATCCTTCGAAAAAGATGTGGAGGTTCAGGATGGAGAATACGAGTACCTGCTTGAAGATGTAGTAATTCCCTCTGGTTTTGACAACAGTTTTACCGTGAAGGCAGAAGGAGTAGAGGATCTGAATGTGAGAGCAAAAATGCTCTTATGGTTAACTAAAAGCGCAGAGACAAAAGACGGCACTGCCACCGTTTCCCAGGCAAATGTTCCTCCAGGAACATATCAGATCAGGATTGACGGAAAGGCAAGTGGTTCTAGTGTCAAACTCAAGATAACAGCCATGCAAGAGATAGAGGTAGATCCTGATGATGGAAATTTCAGCTATCAATATAATACTAAGTCTATACCGGCAGGCAATTTTGAAGTAAAAGTTGGGGGCATTACAAAACAGATAGAATTACAATCTGAAGAAAACCTCTCTTCGGAAACAAACTCATCAGAACAGAACTTGAGTGAAGAACAAAATAACGAAAACCTGACTTCTGAAACAAACTCTTCGGAACAGAACTTAAATGAAGAAAAAGATAACGAAAGTTCTGGAGATACATCTGAAATAAAAGTATATAACTGGACAGACAGTCAGGGAAACGAGTCGGCAATACCTGGGATAAAAACAGAGAAAAATAGCTGGAACAATCTGAAATTCATATTGTCATATCCTTATTCCCTTCTTCCGTTTTATACCGTAAACGAGAGCTTAAAGTTAAGCTACTATGGACCTGAAGCTTTAGGACAGCAGAATGTGGATATTTACCTCATTAAGGAACACAGTCTGAGTTCTCCGGAAAATGAGATTTCATATAGTACGAATGAAAGCACGATTAGTCTTGAAGACGTCTTAAACAATGATACAGAAACTTATGCCAAGATACCTGCGACCCTGAACAAAGAAGGAGACCTTACTCCCCTTACACTGGGCCCTCTTCAAGCAGGCCACTACTGGATCCTTATAACCCTTGCAGGAAACGAAACGGAAAAAACAGAATTAGGAGAAGGAGTCCTTTTAGCAGAATATTTTGAAGTTCTCAAATATCAAATGGAAGCCAGAACTTCATATAACCTTCAAGAAGGAGAAAACTTAGAAGTAAACATGGATCTGAAGAATGCACCCGCTGAGAAGAATTATACTTACTGGGCTGTACTGATGAAGGATGGTGCCTATACGGCATCTGAAAACACAAACTCAATCTGGATGACCACCAAAATAAGGCCTATTGTGAACGGAGTTGACCTTATCAGGAATCTGGAAACCAATTTGAGTGGAAATGAATCCGAAAATGAAAAAGACGAACTTAAGAACGAGATCCAGACCCTTATAGGGAAAGATAATGGTACGATAAGCATAGGTGAGAAAAACCAGAGTAACCTTTCCCTGAAGAGCCTGGAACTTTCCCCAGGAGACTATCTCCTTCTTACGGGAGCCTATGAAAATAATGAAGGTCTGGTAGGTATAGACCAGAAAAAGCTGAGAATATCCCCCGAAAATTCGTATGGATTTGACTTGAAATCCATATCCGGAAAATACCTTAAGTATATCTCCGATGAAATTAAGAGACTTTCCACTTATGGGAATTAAGTTCATTCTCGGGACCTAAAATCACTCATATCCAAATCAGGCATACCCTCAGGTAAAACTCACTAGTGTCGAGTCAATCATCAAGGATTCAATGATTCCGAATGTTGCAATCGATTTTATATGGCATTTTGTGGTTGACTCAACACTAGCAGAAGTCTTAAGAAATCCTCCTAAACTTTTCTCCTTCCTGTTAGGCTTTGCAGGAACCCTACTGACAGGGCTTGCGGTACTGAGGAAAAAGAAGCAAGCCCTGATAAAAACTGAGAAATTGGAAAAAAATTAATAGAACGAATGTAGAAAGCTGCAATCCGTTCTTCCTATGATCTGCTACAAAATTCTGTATACAGGATAGATTACACTGTAAGCAGAGCGGAATACTAAAAAGTAAAATATATAAACCAGTTTTACCAGTTATTAATATATCTGTCTAGGATTTATATAATTAGTCCAAGTCTAAAAAATAGACCATAATATACTATTTAATGGACGATAGCCTTTCTAGTCAAGAAAATACCAAGAAGAGAGGTCCGAGAGATTGTTTCCTGAAAAAATTAAGTCAATAAAGCCAGTTTTTACATTCATCAAAAACCCTAAGAACAAGGAGGGCTTGAGAGTCCTGTTTTTGCTTTCTGTGTTCCTGTTCCTGATTCTTTCTCCAGGAGCAGCTGCATCAAGCAACTGGGAACTTACCCCCCAAAACCCTGCTGCTGGAGATATAATTGAGATAAAAGGAAACGGCTTTGGGGGAGATACCGCAAAAGCACAGGTATCCTTCGAAAAAGATGTGGAGGTTCAGGATGGAGAATATGAGTATCTGCTTGAAGATGTAATAATTCCCTCCAGCTCCTACAATAGTTTTACAGTGCAGGCAGAAGGGGTAGAGAATCTGAATGTGAGAGCAAAAATGCTACTGTGGATAACTAAAAGTGTAGAGGCAAAAGATGGCACTGCTACCGTTATCCAGACAAACGTCCCTGCAGGAACATATGAGATCAGGATCGACGGAAAGGCAAGTGGTTCTAATGTCAAACTCAAGATAACAGCCATGCAAGAGATAGAGGTAGATTCTGATGGAAGTATCAGCTATCAATATAATACTAAGTCTATACCGGAAGGCGATTTTGAAGTAAATGTTGAGGGCATTACAAAGCAGATAGGATTACAATCTGAAGAAAGCCTCTCTTCGGAACAGAACGTGAGTGAAGAAAAAAATAACGAAAACCTGACTTCGGAAACAAACTCTTCGGAACAGAACGTGAATGAAGAAAAAGATAACGAAAGTTCTGAAGATACAGACCAGGAAGAGCTGAAAACATCTGGCGGAAGCTCTCGAAAGTCAAGCTTGATATCCAGCTCGGAGAATTCAATTGGAGAGAATACCACTAATAGTAATTCAGTACCAAACAAAATTTCTTCGCTTATGAGAATTAAGTCTATTCTCGAAACTCCAAAATCATTCATAGCCGAAGATATCAATCCATACGTTCAGGCAAACTCATTATCAGAAGTCTTAAGAAATCCTCCAAGACTTCCCTCCTTCCTGTTAGGCTTTGCAGGAACCCTGCTGATAGGGCTTGTGATACTGAAGAAAAGGAAAAAATGATAAATTAAAACTAGAAGACCAGACGGGAAAATTTCCATTCAGTCTTAATAAAAACAGAAAATCTTAAAAAAAGATTGTGAGAAGGAGTGTAGAAGACTACAACCCTTTCTCTTTATAGCTGAATGAAAAAACCTGTATACGGGATACGTTTTTTTACAAGCAGCCAGAATACTAAAAGAAAAATATATAAACTAGTTTTATTATTTGTCCTTATACCTGTCTAGAATTTTTATAATTAGTCTACGTGTAAAGAAAAATAGACCTATAATACAGCTATTCAATGGACAATAGCCTTTCTAATCAAGAAAATATCAAGAGGAGAGGTTGGAGAAATTGCTTTTTGAAGAAATTAAGCTAACAAAGCCCGTTTTTACATTTATCAAAAATCCGAAGAATAAGGAAAGTTTGAGACTCCTGTTTTTGCTTTCTGTGTTCCTGTTTCTGATTCTGCCACCCGGAGCAGCTGCATCAAGCAACTGGGAACTTACCCCCCAAAATCCAGTTGTTGGGGATACAATGGAGATAAAAGGAACCGGTTTTGAAGGAGATACTGTGGAAGTGCAAGTAGCCTTCGAAAAAGAAGTAGAAGTTCAGGATGGGGAATACGCGTACCAACTTGAAGATGTAGTAATCCCTTCTGGTTCTGACAACAGCTTTATCGTGAAGGCTATAGGAGCCGATGACTTGAATGTGAGAGCAAAAATGCTCTTATGGTTAACTAAAAGTGCAGAGGCAAAAGACGGCACTGCCACCGTTTTCCAGGCACATGTCCCTTCAGGAACATATAAAATCAGAATCGACGGAAAAGCAAGTGGTTCTAGTGTCAAACTCAGGATAACAGCCATGCAAAAGATTGAGGTAGATTCTGATGGAAGTATCAGCTATCAATATAATACTAAGTCTATACCGGAAGGCAATTTTGAAGTAAAAGTTGATGGCGTTAAAAAGGAGATAGAATTACAGCCATCAGAAAGCCTTTCTTCAGAAACAAAATCCTCGGAACAGAACTCAAGTGAGGAAGAAGTAGGGGGAATAAACGAGAAAATAAAAGAAGGAATAGATAATGGAAAAAACATTTCCAGTGAAGAAAAAAAATTTGCCGATGATTTTCGAGACCTGAAATCGCAGAAGATATGGATAGCAGGAATCTTAGCCGTATTAATATTATTCGTGGTTTATTTAGGGAGGAGAAAGTCATAATAATATACTGAGAGATTTAAAATACGTTTGTTTTTAGAATCCTTTGAAGATGATTTCGATAAACTATAAATACATATTAATAGTAGACATGTCTTGTAGATAAAATATATGAATGTGAATTAATTTAATTAAAAGAGAAATTCGCGGATGAAAGCTTAATAATTAATGAAGTAGATAATAGACAAAAGTAAAAAATATATGACAAAAGTCCGGGATAAAACAATAAATATTAATTTAGGGGTGTAACGATTGACGAAAAAAATAGGAACGAATGGAATAGATATGAGAAAATGTAAATTAACCTTCGCGGCTCTAATCTGCATTTTCGCACTTATTTCGGTATCAGCCGCGGTTTCCGAAAAAGGACTCTGGATTGCATCTATCGAGAAAAACGGAGATAGCGTTGTTTTTGCAGACCATGATGATAGCCAGGACGAGGGAGGATGGATTCAACTCAGCGGAGGACAAGAAATCCAGCTTCCAGAACCACTTAGCTTTATTTACACTGGGACCAACTGTGTTGAAAAAGCAGGAACTGTGGTTAAACTAAACAAGGAGAATAACGCGGAAGTGAAATATACATACCCATACTCTACACATCCATTTTATACTGATGGCCAGAAAGTAACAATGACCTATAATGGTCCTTCAGCTTTTAAGAATCAGGAAGTGAATGTTTACCTTGTCAATGGGTCTAGTGTGAGTTCCGTCAAAAAAGCCATTGGTCTTGCGGGTAACGAAAACATAAACCTGGGAGAAATTTTTGGAGAAGGTACGGATAATTCTTACACCAAATTATGCGCGACTCTGGACAAGAAAGGAGACCTGCGTAAACCAATTACCTTCGATTCTCTTAAGCCCGGGAGTTACGGCATCATTGTAACACTTGCGGATGATGAAAGCAAAGAGAACACCAACATGGAAAAGAAAGTTCTTTCAGCAACTGGCTTTGAAATAGTTAACTATGAACTGAAAACTAAGGCAGACAACAATATTAAGGAAGGCGACAACCTTGATGTTACAATGAGCCTGAAAAAAGCACCTGCTGATGGAAAGTTTACATACGGTGCCCTGCTGATTAATGAAGAAGCTTATAAAGCTGAAATAAATGTCAGCAGCAATGGGACAATAGACGGAACCAATGTTTCCGTTAACGATATAGACCTCAGGGATCTGGGCGTAAGCTCCACAAACAAAAGTGAACTTACAAACACAGTCCAGACTCTTATTGGAGAAGGCAACGGTACGATAAGCATAGGCGATGAAAACCAGGACACCCTTTCCCTTACAACCTTTGACCTCCAGCCAGGAAAATACTTCCTATTTACAGGTGCTTATGAACCTGGTAAAGGCCTTGTAGGTATAGACCAGGATAAACTGACAATAAGTACAAAGGGAACCTCACCGATATAATCGGATCAAGACTCAGAAGCTGACAGAGATCCCGGGCTCTCCCAAAACAGATTTTGAGCCAGACTGATCAGTAGGAACAAAAGGCTAAAACCAAAAAGCTAAGACTCTAAAAAACAGTACAAGACAGAATAGAGTAAAGGCTTGAAAAGGCGGATTTCTTTATGGAACCGCCTTTTTTTTTTGATTTTTCACTTTTGATTTTTCACCGTTGTATTTTGTCTTTTTTCTATTGAATTGCAAAATCTTCAGTCAATAGTTTCAGACCGTTCGATATTTATTTTCAGTCAATAGCCTTTCTTATTCCTATTGCCAGAGAATCAATATTGATATAGATCGTCAGCGATAGAAAAAACACTATTAAGAAAGACTACTGAAAAACAGAAAAACTGATATTGAAAAAAGCTATTGAGCTCATTCCAAAACTTAAAATCGTTTCTCTAAATCCCATGCTCCAAATAATTAACCGAGTTTCTGACCATGGAAAATATTTATCAAACTTTACGGATTTGAGAACAAAATTGATTTTGGATAAGCTCATTAAGTAAATTTTTAATATGTGAGGGTTTATTCCCGTAAATGCCGTAGTAGACCCGAGATAGAGTGAAGCAAAATTCCGGTAAAAGTCATGCCCATCCCTATAATGATTAAAATTACCATCAAAAACGTCGGTCCAAAGGCAAGACTTCCGCCAAGGTAGAAAGTCCTTAATAAATCGAGACCTATGTATAACCCGATTGAAACGAGAACAAAACCTGGAAGAGTAAACCAGTATAGAGGATTAAACTCCATTTTTAGAAAATTGTTAAATCGAACAGTCAGGCTGTGCTTAAAAGGACTTCTAGTCAAACCGTTTACATTATAGAACTGAATTATATTTTTAAACGTAAACTAACCTCCAGGTCAATAGATCCCACTACTATTTATATATCTGGACTAATTTTCTTGGATAAGGTAGTTTTATAATATAAATACTTTTCTAAAAGTTCAGGTATGAATAAATTATATGTTTGAGAAAAAAAGGTCACTCAAGTATATATCACAGAAGGGAAAAAATCCACAAAAACTCGGGTGGGATTTTCAGGTCAAGTTGGAGTTAATTTACCTGATATCCCCATGATAAAATTAGAACCAGGACTTTCTATGCCTCCAAGCCATTATGAGCGATTTCATTTAAAAAGCAGGCGTGGAAAATCCATATTCTTTTTCTGGAATCCAGCAGCATTCCTGTGTCCTCCTCCGCCGTATTGCTGAGCAATTTCGGCACAATCAGGAGAATTGGGATTACTTGAATCGGATCTCAAGCTGAATACCACCATATTCTCTACAGCCTGCCACATGATAGCAATATCATATTCAGGCTTCCTGTAGATGAATTCTCCAAGCTCGGAGATACTCCCAGTAGTGTTTACAAGTCTGGCTTTCCAGTTATGAAAAGTGCAATCCACCCCACGGTCGAAGGCTTTCTGGAGCTTGTAGTTTTGAGCTTTGAGAAGCAATTCCCCGATAGATATCATATTATTTACAGTATCCTCATATTCCGGACCAAGAAGCACATCCCATAGAGTATCATCAGGGGTTTTCACCATCAAATTAAAGCCTGCGGTAAAGGCTCTGGTCTCAGGATATTCAAACCTCCACATATCCTTATCCCCAATATAGGCTACAGCTACAGGAGACGAGATATCTTCAGGATGTGTGAACTCCCATGTAAGTACACAGGCTGCCTTTTCAAGGGACCGAATACCCGGAATACTGCTTGAATTCCACAGGTTTGGGAACTTCTCCACTGCGGTCTTATGATGATCGATCCATATCAGTTTAGGCCCGCAAACCTTTACGAATTCATCCATTTTATCACTGGTAAAGTCAACAAGCCATACTTTTTCGGCTGCCTTTATTTCATCCTCACTCCACGACTCTTTGCCATAATTTATAGCAACAAATTTTATGTCAAATTCATTCCGGTCATAGGAATTACCAGCAATAACAGCTGCACAACATCCGTCATTATCGTCATGGTGATAAATTAGAATCATGCGTTTATCATCGGTCATTTTCGATTCTCCATTATTTTATTGGATTTCTTTCTCATATTTTCTGCTGTGAATTTAATTTCAGGATATATTTAAAGAAACCCGATTCGGAAGATGCTCAATCAAGTAATAACACGTTTAAATAAAAATATTTTTAAACATCTAAATCAATATAAGAATGGTACAAGCCAAAAAGGGAAGTGAATGAAAAACTGGGGCATTAAACTCCTTGCGGGCTTAGTACATGATTTTGTGAAAAAAACATTCTGAAGGACAGAGGTGACATAATGAAGGGAGGCGACAAGACTAAAGAATATTGCAATATCTGTGGTCGGGAATTGCTGGAAGATGTGCTGGTCGTTGATACCAGCCAGGAAATGAAGCCAATAAAATTCAAGGACGTTCACGGGGATAAGTCTGATCTGATATGCATTGAGTGTGCAACTGAATCGGTTGAGAATCCACCCTTCTTATGTTCGAGATGCGGGCAGCCAGTCGAATTCGGTGAGCACTTCTATGTATTAAAGAAAGGAACTATAAAACCTGGTGGTCCCAATGTGGACTTAAAAGAGATATCCTCCGAGGATAAATGTATCTGTGTTGCCTGTTACGAAGAATTCATGAACCCTGAAGAGGAAGAAGAAAGAGACTAAACGAATAAATTTGTCTCTAAACTTTTTTTTATTTTGTCCTTAGTTTTCAATTTTCGGGCAAAAATCCAGGTCAAGTACTGAGAGAATTCAACGTACATGAAAAAGAGCAGAACTGACTTTTCAGTTTTGCTCATAGTATTTTTATTATTCCCAACTTTTCTTTTAGTTTTTATACAAGCTTCTTCAAAGTCTTCATGTTTCGGGATATTTAGCAAATGATAGCATTTTCATCGATTCACAGACAAAGTGAAAAAAGAAGGAAAAATAAGAGAAAACCGATCAGTAATCTACCTGCTCTATTTCTTTTATCTTTTCCTTGAACAGCGTATATGCCCACAGCTGGTAGATGATAACTATGGGCACGAATACCAGTGCTCCTCCCAGCATGACGCTCAGAGTCATGTGGCTTGATGCAGCCTCAAAGATGTCTATTCCATATTCAGGAGAAACAGAGGACTTAAGCATGTAAGGATAGATGCTTGCAAGCCCGCTTTCAACAACGAAAAGAAATACAAGGAGATTGCTGCAAAAGGCAGGGAATGCCCTGTCCTTTTTTGCAAAAAACACAGCAAGAACAGCTCCCACTACTACAAGAACTGGCAATAAATACAGGGCTGGCGTGGCTGAATAGTTGGTTGTAAAACCTTCTATACCCATAAAGGAATATGCCAGATAGACCAGAGCAAGTACAAGTACAATAAGAGTGCTCTTCTTTGCCAGATCACCTGCTTTTGCAGCTATGGCACCTTCAGTTTTAACATTGATCCAGAGCGCACCTGAAGTAACACTCATAAGCACGAATAAGACACCGCCTATCAGTGCATAAGGGCTAAAAAGTCCAATAAGGGTACCTACATAAACGCCTCCTGAAGCAATTTCGAGCCCCTTGAAGAAGTTCGCAAATGCAACTCCCAGGACCAGAGAAATCAGCAGGCTTCCAGCAAACCATCCCCACATAAGGATTTTTTGTATTTGGGGATTCTCATCCTTGTGAAGATATTCTATGGAAATTCCCCTTGCAATTAAGCCGATAAGCAGCAACATCATGGGAAGATACAGGAAAGTAAACATCTTCGAGAATACCAGAGGGAATGCAGCAAATGTTCCACCTGCAGCCAGGATAAGCCATACCTCATTGCCGCCCCAGAAAGGACCAACAGAGCTCTGGATTTGCATCCTCTGTGCCCTATCGGTGGCAATAAAAGGTGCCAGAAGACCTGCTCCAAGGGGAAAGGAGTCAACAATGAAATAAACTCCCCATATCACACACCACAGGAAGAACCAGATAATAGCAAGCATATCATGAGTAAGGAAATCGAACATATTCACTCAACTCCTGTCGCATTGACCACGGTTTTCTTTATGAGGTATATCTCAAAGATAAGCAGAACCATATAAAATGCACTAATAAGGACCATACTTAACAGGACATCTGATGTGGAAACCAATGATACACCATTAGCTGTCTTTAGCAAACCATATACCATCCATGGCTGCCTTCCTACCTCAGCTACAATCCAGCCAGCAGTAATAGTAATATATGGAAGAGGAATAAACCACATCAACAACTTTAGATATTTTTTGGATGTGTATAGCTTGCCTGATTTTTGAAGATATAAGCCTAAAAGAGCCACTATGATGAACAGGGACCCCAGAATTGTCATCAACCTGAAGCTCCAGAATATAATTTCTACAGGTGGTAGTCCATCCTGAGGTAGCTGGTTAAGTCCTGTTATCTTTCCGCTAAAACTTCCTGTATACAGGAAACTTGCAAGACCTGGAATTCCCAGCAGCTGAATACTATTGGAGCCTGTGCTTGAATCGGGTACCTGTATTAGATACATAGGCACTGAAGAACCTGTTTCCCATATCGCATCCATTGCCGCTCCTTTTGTAGGTTGAAGCGCAGCAACATATTGTGCATAACCGTGGCCAAGAACTGGAAGCATGACTGCAGTAGCGAGTGCTATGATAACTGCTATGCTGAAGGATTTCTTGAACACTTCATTGTTATTCCCTTTAAGAAAATGATATGCACAGATTCCCATGATCACGAATGAGGTCAACAGGTAAGCTGCAAGCAGAGTGTGTACCAGCATGTACCAAACATAGCCGTTCGTAATTAGAGCAAGGAAATCTGTCATAACCACCTTACTCCCGTCAGCAGCCATCTCATAGCCTACTGGATGCTGCATAAAACCGTTAGCAATGATAATCCATAATGAAGATATGTTAGTACCTATAGCGACCATCCACATGGAAAATGCCTTTAATTTCTGACGGTTATGTCCCAAGAATATCCATGCTCCAAGGAAGGTACCTTCAAGGAAGAAAGCAAATAACGCTTCCATAGCTAAAGGTGGTCCAAAGACATCTCCCATGAATTCTGCATAGGCACCCCAGTTAGTACCTAACTGAAAAGTCAGTGTAATACCTGATACCAGACCTATTGCAAAGTTTATCTTGAATATATTACCCCAGAAGTCAGCCATCTTTCGCCAGGTTTCATTTTTGTTCCTGTAGTACATTGTTTCCATGACTGCCACTAATAACGCTAATCCCAAAGTTAGCGGAACGAATATGAAATGGAACGCAGCTGTTATGGCAAACTGAAGCCGACTTAATAAAAGTAATTCAATCATTTATTACCCCTCGTTTTCCCTCGTTTTGTTACTTACTGCAAAGGATTATATTTACGCTTGAAGCAAACCGATGTCTTCCATCCACGGCTTGCAGATATCATTTTCATGTTCAATCTCATCAGTGAGAACCTGAAGCAAAATGCTGTATGTCACCGGATTTATATCTCTGATCAGAATCTATATCTTTGACTATCTGAAGAATATACTATTGTACACCCGGATAACATACTGTTTCCCCTTGATGTTCTGCTCAAGTTATGTTTCCTCAGACTCCTCAGACTCCTCAGATTCCTTAGACCCCTCAGATTCCTTAGGCTCCTCAGATTCCTTAGACCCCTCAGATTCCTTACACTTCTTACAGACACCATAGAAGTTAGTGCTCGTTGAAACAATAGTAAATCCTTCAATTTCCTCAGCTATCTTCATCGAGTAATCCAACAATTGTTCCGAATTGAAATCCTCCATCCTTCCACATTCCCGGCAGATAAGATGGTGATGTGGAATGAAATTTGCTTCAAATCTTGAAACTCCTTTTACATTCACCTCCTCCAGTAAACCTTTCTCCGTAAGGAATTTGAGATTTTTATATACGGTAGCCTTGCTTATACGCGTCAGTTTTTTTCTAACCCCATCATAAACTTCGTCTACAGTGGGATGACCATCGTGTTCGCGCAGGAAAGCAAGTATTTCGACTCTCTGGTTTGTGTATTTCATGTCAGCTTTTTCTGTGGGCTTCATTGCCGTCCACCTAAATTACCTGTGAAAGCAGGTCTACTCAGATATACATGATATTTATTACTAAAGGATATTTATTATTATTTAACAATTACTATCATCTTCATTGTTTTTTTACTCAGAGAAGCCTTGTAACTGCTTTCGTTTCCTATTGCCGTAGTTTGCAGTTTTCCCCACTAAAAGTACAGCTAAAGAACAGTAATTTTGGATATAACTTGTCAGAGCAAGATTGTACTTCTTTTTCAACGAAATATACAATTTCTTGCAACCTTATTTTGAATTTAATATAATTTGTTAACTAATAAACTTCTGAACTAACTTACACCCCTGTGCTATACCTAAGGATTGCGGCAATTCCCCCAAAAGCCATCATAAGTTGAGAGCCTTCTTCGAAACCAGTTGATACAAAAGCAGTCCTTGAATTGCCTTTATCAGCGAGTTCTGAGAGTTCACCAACGATATCAGTAGCATCCGTGACTTCAAGTGCAGAACCACATTCAGGACAATTTCCAGCCACAGGAACAGCTTCATTGGACTTCCACTTTCTTGCCCGTTTATTTTCATATCCACAAACACTGCATTTGAGAGTTACTCTTTCAGACCTCAGGTCTTCAGAAAGTAAAAGCACATCAACTGCCTTTAGTTCAAGATTTGCCCGTACATTGTCTTCTCCATAGGATACTTTACCAGACTCAGTAGCGAGTTCTTTAAAAAATATTTTTACATCTTTCTTTTGATTAATTAGGTCAATACCCTGGAGAGTATCCTCTGCTGCATTTATTAACTCAGAAAAACCTGATTCGTCCGTATATCCTGTATCGAACAATCCAAGAACTTTATTCTGAAGCTCATAATGTAGAAATCCACTTTCACTGAACTCTTCTTTAGTTGGAGAATGCCCTCCTATAAGAATGCCTTTAAGTTCAGATGGCTCCACTTCAAGAAATGCCTCACTTGCAGCATCCCCTATTCTTTTGTAAAAATCATGAATAGCAATACGCCTGAGCTGCTCAAAACGATGTGCACTCTGACCTCCTTTTCTTTGTTTTCCAGGGACAGTAGAGTGGAGATGCTTAATAACTTCAGTTTGCCTACCTACAAGCATACCGATAGTTGCTTCTCTTAAATCTAGAAGTATAAGCCCATAAGCGCTGCATTCTCGGAGCATTTCCTCAAGGGGCTCAAGATAAAAAACGGAATCACAGCGATATATGTAATCTACAACAGGTTCCGGAGGAATGAGAACTTCATTTAACATGCCTGTCCTGTTAGTTCCGATATCGACAATTCCTGCAAAATAAACTATCCCGTTTTCGGGTATTTTGTTAAGAGATCTTAACTTTGCCAACAAAAAATCAAGTGCTCCCTGTACACTATTGCTAGTAAGTTTAGACTTAATCCCCGAAGCCTGCTCATGTTCTTCTCTCAAATGAGTTATAACATCTGAAATCTGTTTATCAGAAGGAATATAAAGGGAAATTAATTCTGTGCTCTTTCCACTTTTATTTTTTAGAATCTCAAGCTTCTTTTTTAATACATATTTTTCATATGTACAGTATTCAGCCGTTTCGACTTCCTCCTATCTCATAAAAAATACAATTCAGTTGTTATGGCAAAATAAAGCCGACTTAATAAAAGCAATTCAACCGTTCGTTATCCCTTGTTTATTATTTGCATCAGGCAATCATTGCAACCTGGAAAAGACTCCGAATTGTAAGTATCACCGATGACTACTATATCTATACTTAGAATTATATTTATGAAAGTGAATTTGCAAATACACAATGGTTTTTACACAATGGTTTTGCACGTAAAAATTATGGAAAGAACAGAGTTCATGGGCATTATATGTCCATGAACCGTTGCACGCGATCAATATTTGCACCGAGGCGAGTTGAGATCTTCCATCACAGCCTCACTTTCTGGTGCCCGTTTTTGTTGATCCATCCTTTTTTTACTTGGTGGCATAAATCCATTCGCTTTGATCCGTTCGTTTTAATCTGTTCTCTTATTCGTGGGGTTACAACCTACAATTATTCCTAAACTTATTTAAAATAAATTATATGAAAAATTGGTTCTGAACAAATAATATTTCCATGTCAAATGTTTTGTTAGCAAACAATATTTAAATATAAATTATGATTTTAAATTTATTCAGATACTCGGTTGAAGATCTCATATTCCACAGTACTGATTTTTAAATTAACATATTGTATGATAGCGTTTTTAAGCAAATTCAAGTAATTTGGACTTTTAATGGCACTTAGAACCTATCCGAAAAGTATTGTGACTTACTTTGCGACTTACTTTGTTACTTACTTTATAGGTACAACTAGCAGTTTCATACTCAGATTGGTATTGGATATTACAGACCGATAGTAACTTTACTATATGCATTGACTTTCGGATAGGCTCATAACCTCTCCATTTTCAACTCTATCGATTTACTTATGTCCTTTCGGTCGCTATCCCTTTTTAACCGATACAATAAATTTATTGAACAACGGCGTAGACGAACGACTTCAGGCTATCAACTATTCTGTTTTTATTTATTCCTTGAAAATAAGCTTTTTTACAATCATCCATAGTTACATTGCATACCTGTGTAAATCCACGCTGTGTAAGGAATATATCAACTGTTCCTTCCTTGATACCGAACTTAAACGGTTCTCCCAGCTGTGAGACTTGATTCCGAATGTTCCTCCCCGCCTCAAGCTTGGAACTTCCATCAACTGCAGATTGGGGAAAATAATCAAAGAGAATGCTACTGTTCTTTCCTGAGTTCTTTACAATAAAGGATAGGATTTCATCTACCACCTTTGGCTGAAGATACATTAAGAGCCCTTCCATCAGGAAAAGAGTCTTAACGTGCCGGCTATATCCCATGTCTATTAACCTTTGACCAAAGTCTTCAGTTTCTAAATCGCAAGGGACATAGACAACGTGATCTGGCAAACTGCCAAAGATCATTTTTATTTTTTCCATTTTTAGATTTTGTGTAGCAGGATGGTCTACCTCAAAAATTTTGATTTTCTCCAATCCTTCAATCCGATAGGCACGTGAATCATATCCTGCACCTAATATAACCAGTTGCTCGATACCTTCATCGATTGATTTTTTAACAAAGTCGTCAAAGAATCGGACTCTAGCAGCGATTGAGTTATTTCTTCCCGGAAAAAATCTGTCCAGCTGCTCATTCATTTTTCTTGCTTCATCCGGATGGTTAGCTCCCCACTCCAAAATCTCCGGGTTGATGAAATAGACTGCATATGGGTCATAACAGATTCGTTCGTCTTCGGGCTTCTGCGATTCAAAGTGTCTGGCAAGTAAAACTCCCATGGCTGTCTTGCTGCCTGGTCCTGTTATTTCCTTAAACATTTTGTTCATATTGTTGAACTCTTTCTCTGCATTCTCAGACATTTCCATACATAATATTCTCCTTTATTATCTGCTCGTTTAAGGTCAACATTAATCGATTTTTCAAATTAAGAATTTATCGTTTGTTTAGGATTAAATGGTTGTTTGATAAACCAAACAAAATTTAGTAGGGTCAAATCCAATTTTAGGAGACAAGGATAGATAATCTACCACTTTTGGGAATATCCTCGAGAAAATTCAACATTGCAAAGTTCTGAAGTAAAAGTTATGTATAATTTCAACTAACCAATTTTACTATTTTTAAATTACATTCTGGAATTTATATCGCAGATAAAACTATTATATTAACGATACTAAACAATTCTGAAGATAAGTCTAACAAACTGGCTGCGCTTACATCAAACATGAAATTGCTTTTAGGTTTTATGACAAATAGTTCCATATTCTTCAATGCCTTTTTTGATAATATCTCCGTTTGTAAAAATGGATGTTAGAACTAAAGAAATTTAGAACTAAAGAAATTCAGAACTATTGATATTCTAAAAGTGGTTAGATATGCGGGTAATTACAAAGATTTTACTGAAAATTTTAGGTTTTTTTGTTTTATTGCAAATTGCATTAAGAATTCTAAAAAGATTTTATGCATTTTCACCGCCAGCATTTATGGGACCTGTTTTAGATAGCGATTTTAGAAGAAAATTGCAGCCTCCTGATAAAGTGATAAAGCGAAGCGGGATAACAGAAGGAATGCGTATTCTGGAAGTTGGATGCGGAAGCGGAGCGTTTACAACCTTCGCTGCAAAGGCTAGTGGAATTAAAGGAGAAGTATACGCTCTTGATATTCAACCAAAAATGTTACTGCAGCTAAAGAAGAAACTATCCAGACCAGAAAACAGAGATATCAAAAATATCATGCTTGTAGAAGGAGATGTGCATAAACTACCCTTTGATGATAATTCATTCGATTTAGTGTATACGATAACAGTTCTTCAGGAACTTCCAGACAAAAATAGGGCTTTAAAGGAGATGAAAAGAGTCCTGAAGCCTGGTGGAATTCTTGCAGTAACAGAATTTTTACCCGATCCAGATTACCCTTTCAAATCTACCACTATTAAGTTAGGAGAAGAAGCTGGTTTTATCCAGGATAAAGTTGAAGGAAACCTCTGGAATTATACTGTAAGATTTAAGGCACAGAAATCTAGGTGAAAAATTGCGTCGGTTTATCCCACCTAACTGGGCCGGATATGAACTAAATTTTTTTCATGCATCTTCAGTTAGTGAGGAATCGCGATAGATTGCCTCCATTTCCACAACAGTCATTATAAATTTTAATATGTTGAGGATTGGAATTAGGTATCAATTTCATATAAAGATGCCAAAGTTTAATCAGGATTAAGGTGCAAAATCGATAGCTTTCAAGCAAGAAAATTCCTTAACCGATGACCAATGGAATTCTTTTAAACCAAACCTGCTGATATATCTGAGTTTATTTTAACCTTTTTTCCCCTGAGCCTTGCATATATTCTGCGGGCGTGCTTTTTAACCAGATAATTAAAGCTTTCTTTTGAGATCGGTTTTGATTTCTTGACTATCACTATAGGTTTCTTAGAATGCCTGGCAATCCTCTGCGACAGAGTCCCAAGTAAAGAAATCTTAAATCTTTCACTTGAGTCGCCAATGATTGTCAGGTCATTGTTGTTTGAGGCCTCCAGTAGAGCATCTTCTATGGAATATTTTTCCAGTAATCTAAAACTAACAGGTATGGAACTGATTTTTCCAACGAGGCTCTCAAGTCCGTCGGTAATTTTCTGCCTGTTTTCCTGAGCTTCATCAGGGCTAATGATACTGATAATTTCTATTCCAGCGCCTGTGTTTACAGCCAGTTTTTCTGCGAGAGAGAGGCCATAGACCGAGTTTTCTTTACCATTATACCCTACAAGAATTTTGTTGATGCGGTCAGGCAGATGTCCCCTTAATAACGCAATTGGCCTTTTTGAAGACAGAAGAACCTGGTTTGTAACACCATGTGAGTACTCGAATCTCTTTGGCTCGTGCCATCCCATAATAATCATGTCTGCATGCTCAATTTCAGCCTGCTCCAGAACTGAGTTTGATATGCTGTGGTCAAAGGCTGCAATATATTCTCTTTTATGCCCGAGAATTGCAGGATAACTCTCAAATTCTTCTTTAAAACGGCAGTCCATTTCTATTTTTTTCTCATGGTAGGCTTCCTGAGCTAACTTTAAGTTTGTTTGATCCGGAACCTCGATAACGTGAAGGCAAATTATCTCGCTCCCCATAAAATCTGCCAGTTTCAAAAGGTCACTCTCATGTTTCGGGTTGGAGATCGGCACGAGAACTTTAACCAGAGGAACAGGTTTAATTTCCTTCTTTTCAACAGTATTTTCCAGCAGGTCGAATAAGGTATACTCTGGAATGGCTTTGCCCCTTCCGTAGAATGAGTACCAGCCAATTCCAGCAAAAATCATCATTACAGTGAAAAGAAGAGGTAGCCCACCAAGCAAGGGAAGCAATACTATGCTCCCAACGATCCCGAAGATTTGTGTATAGGGGAAAAACGGGTCACGAAAAGTGGGTTCATATCCTGGCAGGTTTCTTTTTCTGAGGATTATCACTGCCATATTTAACAGGATAAATATCAAAATATTAAAAGCTCCACCCAGTCTTGCAAGCTCCTCTATGTCGAACAGGAATAAAAGCAAGACCATTACTATCCCTGTTACAAGTATAGCGTTATGGGGAGTTTCAAATTTTTGATGGATAAGAACAAACCATTGAGGCATAAGTGCATCCCTGCTCATGGCAAAAGGAAATCTGGAAGACGATAATATGGCACCGTTAGCTGTGGAAAGGGTAGCAAGCAGCGCACCCAGGGTTATCGCTATTCTTCCGGACTCTCCTGCCATCAGACCTGCAATATCAGCCAGGGGAGTAACTGATTTTACGGTTACTTGAGGATTAGAAAACCCTACAATTACCATCATTATGCCAACGTAGAATAAGGTTACTACAACGGCTGAAGCGATAAACGCTAGGGGCAGGTTCTTTGATGGGTTTTTTACTTCCTCGGACACTGAAGCAGCTTCTGCAAGCCCGAGATAGGATATGAAAACAACTCCTGCTGTCGTGATTATAGAGGTCATCCCGTAAGATGTGGCAGGTGAAAAGTTAGCTGGATTAACCATAAAAGACACTCGGGCTATGAAGAGAGATAGGATTACAAGCAAAAAGATCACAATAAAGTTCTGCAGTGAACCGCTGCTTTTTGCCCCACGGTAGTTAATCACTAACAGAATCACACCGGCTGCAGCTGCTACGAAATATAGGGGTAGGGGATAGAAGACCTGAGCATATTCTGCAAGACCGATGAGTGCAAATGTGCCCTTGAAGATTAAAGCCAGCCAGGAACCAAGGCCGATTACTGCACCAAGCGCAGCTCCCATCGTCCTGCTAATATAGTAATAGCTGCCGCCTGCCAGAGGCATGCCGGTTGCCAGCTCTGACATGCTGATGGCTGTGGCTATTGAAATAAGCCCACCGAGCAAAAAAGAGATTATTGCTCCAGAACCCGCATCTGCTAAAGCAATTCCCGGAAGAATGAATATCCCAGCTCCAATCATAGTGCCGGTGCCGATTGCAAAAGTTGAGAAAAAGCCAAGGCTACATCCCAACCTTTCAGTCGTTTCAACTGATGCCATTTATTTCTCCGTCTGTTACAGGACTTTCAAACCGGTAAATCCGTCTTTATTTAAATCTTCAGATTACTTTTACTTTGACGATACTGAACGTAGATTTCACCATCATACGCCCAGGCAAACAGCAGGGTTTTCAATTCCTGTTGCACTGGATCTGCCTTTTGAATGAGATAACTTCGAAACAAGTGTTTTTCTTCTGTAGTACGGCCTCAATGTCTTTTTAGTTGAACGGCTTCAATGTCTTATTATATAAGCTTCTTTTAATTATTTAAAGGAATAATGCAACCTGCTCTCGATTAAGGCATTTCAATTCATATTTTAGTGGATTTTGTTTCCGAATAGTACATATATCTATCCGTTGGGAGGTATATTTCTTAGTCTGCGGTTTGCATTTGTTAAAAGTGATATTAAAAAGAATAAGTGAACAGAGAGAACGGCACAGGCAGAGAAACGGATAATGACAGTTTGTACTTTATCAGCTGCAAGTATGATAAAGTAAATATCTAAAAAATGAAAACGTATTGATTTATACATAACATTGATCTTATATATAGTATTGATTTACACGTAGCGTTGACTTATACATAGCGTCGATTTATACATACCATCTGCATAAGTAATATCATGTAGTTAAGGGTTAACACATCGTAATTGGGCGGATATAATGCAAAGTAATGATCTTATTAAAGAGCAGATACTACAGTTAAAAATTGAGATCGCGCAATTAGAAGCTGAAATTAATAAACTACAGATTACGATAAATGAAAAAAAATACGCTTTGAATAGGTTATCTGAACTATTAGAGATACGAGGAGTAACCTTAAATGATGATAAATAAATTATGATTGTTTATTGTCAAAAATAGGATTCTTATGTTTTAACCCGATTTATACAACACCTTTCAAAAGTGTTGGTATTAATTTTTTGGATTTTTCAAATCCTTTATTTATTCTGTCCAAGTGACCTTTGATATAATGTGGTTTTTAGATGACAACCGTGTCTAGAAGGATGTCAAATCTGTTCAGTAAACTCTGTATCTTTGTATCTATCTTTGTATCCGATCTTTGTATCCGATCTTTGTATCCGATCTTCTTTTGAGTTATTTTAATTGGAATGAACAAATTTTTCTGCATTTTCATCAAAGGAATCCCTGACGATTTCAAGCCCCTAATTTATTTTCTATATATAGTCTAAATAAGGTTGCCTATCCTTATTTTTCTCAATTAGCTTATCGAATACGGTTGTCTTTATTTGGCATGCCTGAGAGAATTAAAATGAGTATAAAGAGACTGAAAAGGTAATGTAAGTGAAGAAATATATAAAGTAATAAAAATATATAAAGTAATTGATAAATAGAAAAAGTAATAAAAATATATAAAGTAATAAAAATATATAAAGTAATTGATAAATAGAAAAAGACAAAAAACAACTGGAAACAAAAATGAAAATTCAGGTTAATAGATATTAAGTTTTCATTTTCCACTTGCTTATTTGTTCTTCACGCCATTTCTCCATTGCCCTCCAGATGGGCAGAGGATCAATGCCATGAACTTTGATATATTCGTCTCGCATGTACTCATTCATATTTCCGTCTACATAGCGTAATGTAGCCCTATCGGGCTGCAGCCTTGCTCCTGTTGGTATTGCTGCAGGGTTTATGCAAACCTCTGCACAATAGCGCCATTCTTCCCCGCCACCTGTTGACTCTATCCGGAATGGCTTTCCGCAATTCGGACAGACCCCAAAAATTGTCTTGTATTCTTTCTGGTTCATAATTTCCCCCTTATGACTGAAAAATTACCATTAACCTAAAGATTACATAGAGAATTATATATCCAATTTTATATATTCATTTTGTTTAGTTTTTAACATTTTTTACAATTGATTTTGCTCGTGAATTCTGGTAATTATCCACTGTACTTCTCCAGAATAATTAAAATTTCTATTTTTATGGAGCTTGCTCGCGAATAGGAATTTCAACTGCTTAATTTTCTGGAATAATATAGCAAATTCTGACAGAGTAGGCAATTCCTTATAGAATAAGCAAATCCTGATCGGACATAGAGATATGAAAATGCAGAGAATACCTAAGTGTAAAAAAATTTAAAATATAAAGGAAATAATGGAACAAATTAAAGCTGATAAAACCAGCAATAAAAAAATGGAAAACTGTATTTATTTCTTTTTTATACTTTATTATACTTCATTAGTTTCATAAATTTGTCAACTCTATTATAATTTGGGTATCTCCAGGCAAAAAGCTTCCAGCTGAAGAACAAAGTTGCTACACAGATAGACATAAACAACAATGCACATACCGAGGTTTGTATTTCGATTGGTGACGTCTTAGTTACTCCTATTTGCCTTCATATGGTATTAAAAACACGTTTATGCAATATCCTTTTTAACATTTTCGGTACGTTTCGATCTTTAAGAATGCCAGACCGATTTTAGTACCTGCAACGCTAGAAGAAAAATTCGGAAAAAATGATTTCAATTCCAATAATAATGGTTTCCGCTCGCGAATATTAGAATTTTCCGGATTATTTATTTATTTATTTATTTAGTTATTTATTTCTGGCAGGGTCGCAGTTTCTACAAATGAGTATCTGCCAGAAGACTTCAACCTCGACGTTTTCCTCTTCTGTTAGTGGGCTATGATGAGTTTAATGCCTCCTATCTTTAGTAAACCGCCGTGCTGGCTAACGGGCGCGAGTTCAAAACTCCCTATTCATTATACTCGAATTACTCCTTAAATTTAGATTTTTCCTTAGTATGGACTGTCGCGTCCTCCAATTATTGAGTTACCTTGAGTCAGCATGTTAGTATTCCCCTTGTTTACTGCAGAGCCCTGTCAACCAATACCCTACTTTTACTATATTTTTGATATAGAAACAGTGCTGAAATTAAAAAGTAAGTATTAATCTTAAAAATCAGCGTTTTTAAGTTCGATAAAGAAATAGAGGTTTAAAGCTCAATAAAAAAGAAATAAAGATTTTGAGCTCAATAAAAATAAACGTTTAAAGCTCGAGAATAAAGAAATAAAGGCTTTAAGTTCAATAAAATAAAAATAGAACTTTTAATTTCCTCAAAGATGTAGAGCTCCTAAACTTAACTAAAGTCATAAGGCTTTTTATGTGTTCTCCAGGAGAAATGATTCGGTTATGAATTCTCTAAATATTTTTTTAGATTTTTCGAATCCGGTATACACTCCATCCAGGCGCTGCTCCGAGAAATTCGGCTTTTTTGACAGGGTGATGCCGTCTAAGAGCTGGTTAAAATTATTCTCCAGGCCTCTTATCTTTTCAGCCGGATCGTCGTCCAGGTCGGAAGGAGAGAGTTTTTCCAGATTATCCTCGAAAGTGTATTTAGCTATATCCAGGCCTTTATTAACTCCTTCTTTAAAGTCTGAATAAGCCTGATGGTCTTTATTCCTTTCAATACAGACATTAAATTTCCTGATGAGATCCTTCATTTTTTGAGTATCCAAAATCCTCGCTTCCTTTTTTTAAGTGATTTTGATTTGTGAAATATTTATTAGATTGCAAATATAAGAGTTTCAAATTTGTAGAAACACTAAACTATGAGTTTAAACTATGAGTTTAAACTATGATTTATAAATATTAGTTGATAAATATTAATTGTTAAAAATAATTAAATAAAGCGCTTTTACACATTGTACGATAAAAATATACAGCATTAATATAATATATTATGAATAAAAATAGCGTTTATAAGTATATTAATCTTTGGATATAAAGCAATAGACTGTAAGATTTTCATATAGGACTAAAAATGGAAATGTTTTTATTGAGATTTTAGAAAATCCTTTTATTATTCGCATAAATTTCAAGCAGCAGGAACCCGCTTACAACAAACATGACCACTTGCAATAAACATGACCACTTGCAGCAAACATGACCAATCCGTAGACATAGTTTATAGAGAGTTTCGCAAAGTTGAGTATGAGATATGCAAAAGAAAGCATTCCACATAGGAAAAATACTATTAATGCGGTTCTTGCCTGAGATTGAGTATTAAGTTTGAACTCGAATGCCCGATCATGACCAGCCACATTGTTTTACACTGTTTTAAATAGTGTTGTTTGTCTTCTTGGTACACCAGCAAAAGGAGATGCACTTTTATTAAACCCTAAAACCGATTATTTCTTTTAATGCCGGTTTTAAGGAATTTTATTCAGGAACATAAATAAGAAGTTAAGGTTAAAGTTATGCAAGTGATATTTTTAATTTAGTATAAGGATTATATTTGGCAAATTTTGCTCTCAAATAATCTTATATACAACTAACTATAAATGAAAATATATGAAAGGATTTTCTATAAATATCGAAGAAGCCACTCTGGAAAACAGCAATTTCCGCAAGGTACTCTATACCTCAAAACACAGCCAGCTGGTACTTATGAGCCTCAAGCCCGGGGAAGAAATCGGGATGGAAGTACATGAGGAAAACGACCAGTTTTTCCGTTTTGAGCAGGGAAAGGGGAAGTGCATAATTGACGGTAACGAATATGACCTTGAGGACGGCGTTGCAGTAGTTGTGCCGGCCGGCGCGCAGCACAATGTCATCAATACTTCAGAAACGGAGGAGCTGAAACTCTATACAATCTATTCACCGGCGCACCACAAGGATGGAATCGTGCGTGCAACGAAAGAAGAAGCCGAAGCCAATGAAGCGGAATTCGATGGAGTAACTACGGAATAACAGTTTATTCCTGCAGTGACTATTGAAAATATAAACTAAAATACTTTGTTTTTTATAAAAATTGTATTTTTTTCTCTTTTTTGTTTTTCTCTTTTTTGTTTTTCTCCTTTTTGTTTTTCTCTTTTTTGTAATTGTAGTCTGCTTTGCCCTTTTTTAGTGGATATTGCTCTCGAACCTACTTTCGGCAGGTCGACATTAGGAATTTGAATAATTATCATGATGCCATTTTTGAACATTCACTTACTTTATGTGAAGTTTAAAGCTGATTAACATGTGGCTCAACTCCAACGACACATATAAACACTGAATCATTTTCAATTAAAGTTTAGTATGAGAGATTATGTTTGAATCATATGTAAACCTAATAACTACACACAATTAGGGTGCATAATTTCAAAATCGTTATCATTAAGGATTATAAAAAATAAAATGTAGATCTACCGAAAGTCGGCTCGAACATTACCCTTTAACGGGCGATATTCAGATTATAACCTCGGACACAGGTCTTCTCAGAGATCTGGGAAGAGACTCTGCATATCCCAGACGTAGTAAAAGCTGGGGGTGCATGTTGCCTGCGGACAATAGCTTTTGTAACTTCTTTTTGAGTTCCGGCACTTCGCACGGCTGATTGATGTGGGCGTTTTTGATACCAAGAGCTGTGGCACATAATGCCAGCCTTTCAAAACTTCGCCCTGTATTGATCCAGGAGTTTATATCATCGTTTTCCGACAGTAAGACCATCAACACAGACGAGCTTCTGATGTGTTCTTCATCCTTTTTCGATTGGCCCTTAGAATTCAAAAAGAATTTCATGAATAGTTTCCCTATGAAGCGAGGCGATGACGGGTTTCCCATGGCCTTTGAGCTAAGGCCATCACGATATCGGTTTGCTTCGGCCTCGTTGAATCTTATCCATGAAATCAGTTCCTGCATAAAATCCCGGTCATTCATCTGTATGCTGTTGCCTTCCTTAACAAGCCCTATTATCCCTTCTATTTTTTCCGGTTCAGTCACAAAAAGCACCGACACTCCCTGCTCTAATGGCAGTGATGCAAGCTTTTCCATATCAGCTCCAGGAATAGGTCTTCCATCATATTGTCTTCGAGTACTCTGCTTTATAGGGATAACATTGAAAAGCCAGTCATTATTGGCTTTACCGTCTGCAAGCTCTAGATTTACAGAAATAGCCCCGTCCTCAAAAGAGTATCCCACCAGTGCTCTGTACCCTTCATGCTCGGCAGCTATTACCAGATTCTCCAGTGCACATCCGAGGCTTATATATAGCTCCCTTTCCAGAGGGTCAACAACCGGGAGTCTCCTTGAGAGATCTGGATAAATAAAAACTGCATTCTCTTTTATCCTGAACTTCCAGGGCTGTGTATTGTGCCCCGAAGGAGCCATTACTGCGTGATGTAGAAGTTCTGTCATATCTGACATCGGTTCACCTGCAATGGTGTATAAGATATTTATAAAGAGGGTTTTAACTATTTTTACATTTCTTCCAGCAATGATGAAAAGGGAAAGATAAATGGAAAAAATAAACGGAAAAGATAAACGGAAAAGGAACGGGAAAGATAAATGCATAATCCAAGTATATATCTCAATATTTACGAGTTTGGCCTGTTATTACCTTAAGGGCAAGACTTGGTGGATGAAACCACCAGATACCGAATCCGCCGGGCAGGATCCATTGGGTAAAATCCGCTGGACAGAATCCACGAGTTGTGGGCGAATTCTCGTACTTGTTCGGTGTACGCAGTGTTGAGAGGCCTGGAATCAAACTGCCACAATACTTTCACCTGACCATTCGAATGAATATGAAAATTAAGAATGCCACCAACCCAGTCAGGTATATCCAGCGAATGTAAATTCGTCGATTTACTGTTCTTGAGTCTAACAATTTACCTGTTGAGTACAGGATAACCAGATCCATCAGTAAAATGGGAAACAGATAAATCCGTTCTAACCAGCCAAACAAAAACGGCAAGATACTTGCAGCAACTACCAGTAAGAAAGCTGCTCCGCTGATTTTCAATGCATTTTCGCGACCAATTATCAGGGCCAGGGAACGTGACCCTGCCTGCCTATCACCTTCAATATCCATAGCGTCTGCCGCAATCTCTTCTCCTAAATCTACAAGCATTACTATAACCGCAAAAAACCAGACGATTGTTTCAAATGGTTTGTTTACTGCTATACCACCAAAAATAAAAGTCATTCCAACCGAAAAGCTGACCATTAGATTTCCAATAAGACCAGCCTTTTTGAACCGCCAGTTGTAAAGCAAACCAACTGCCCAGACCAGAATAACTACTAATAAAGCCTCTAAACTAATCAGGTAGCTTGTGATAAGTCCAAGTATTGCCACAACAATGGAGAGTAAAACGACTTCTCGCTCAGTAACAAGACCTGCTGGGAGTGGTCTTTCTGGTGCGTTTATTCTGTCAATTTCGAGATCAAAATAGTCGTTAAGAATGAGAGACGTAGCCGAAATGAAAAAAATGCTTAGAAACCCCAATACAATATCGGTTATTGTAGGAAGTGTACCTAATGCCAGTAACTCCCCCAGTATCACGCACACTCCTGCAGTAAATGGCAGTTCAAACCGGAATAAGCGGAACAGCCCCAGAATTTTCGGCCCAAGCATAAAGGTATTATAAGTAGCGGGATGTTTTAATTTTTTTGAGTGGATTTTAATTCTTTTTTGTTTACAAGTACAAGATATGTGAAGGCATTGGAAGAAAGGCTATCTGGATCTCGAAACTCAAAAAATCAAAAAATGTTTAATAATTAAGTGTTAAAGAACATGAGCCTTCTAATTATACGCTCTATCCATCTGTATGCTCGATCCACCTACATGCTCGATCCACCTACATGCTCGATCCACCTATATGCTCGATCCATCCGGCGCACTACAAAAGCATTAGCTACTTTTTTCTCCTATACAGCACATCCAGTTTTTATTTTCTACCAGATGTGTTTGTATATTTACGTATCCGGCCTTTTTTAATAATTCCGCCAGTTCTTGCGGTGTATGTAGTTTAAGATTACCAGCCTTTACATACGGGTCATTTCTGTCCTTAAAGCTCTGGCTGGTATACATTTCGTTAAGTATCAGAATCCTGCCGGAAGGTTTTAAAACCCTTTTAATTTCAGAAAAGTTTTCAATAAGGTTAGGCCAGAAATAAACAGTTTCAACCGCCAGTGCCAAATCAAATTTATTATCCTCAAAAGGAATTTTTTCTACACTTGCGTTATGTATCTCAACTTTACCGCTGTCTACTAATTCTTCGTTAAATTCGATAGACCAGTTTACACAGTCATTAGAATAATCAATTCCAAAAACTTTTCCTTCAGGTACAAGTAAGGCCAACCTGTTTACTGTTCTACCCCCGCCACACCCAATATCTAAAATTACACTATCCTGCTTAATGTCTATTTTTCCCAAGCCCCAGCTCGTCAGCTCATAATGGCTGATATTCATTTCATCCGCAACCAGTTTACCTACCTCTCCGGCAGGCTTTCTGCATTGATTCAGCTTTCTAGAAAGTTCGCTCATAACTAACTCCTTATAATTCCAAATAGATAAATTTTATACTAATTCGTTTTCATTAAAAAAATCATAATATTGTTTCAATTTTTGATTTAGTGGATCTTGCTCTGAAATCTATTGAAAGTTTCATTCTCGTGACACCTCATTAAGTTTCAATCCTTGTTTTAGTGGATCTTACTGCCGGAATTTCTAAAGTAATGACTTACACCCATCTTCGAGAACTAAAAGCAATGGGATATATAATCGATGGAGAAAATGGATACATTATAACGGATGCGGGAAGAATCGCATCGATTTGATTTTAAGAACCAATTGTAAAAATCATTTCGATTAGATCAATCAGAGAATACCTTTTTTGATCAGATAAAACTTTTAACAGCCTGTTTTCTTACTATTCTCCCTGATTATTCACATTTTTTCTCAAAAAATGAAATTCAAGTCTCTTAAAAAACCAGAAACAGTCAAAATAATTTTTAAAAGAAATCGAGCTGGGAAGAGCGTTGTTATTAAAACGGTTAAAAGTGTTAAATTCGTATCATGACTGGGTAAATAGAACAAAATACTTGTGAAGAGATCCTTTTAACTGTAACGTAGACCAAAATTGTGTGAATGAGCTCCTGCAGAATTGAGTTGCAGGCAGAAATACAGGAATAGAGGGGAACACCCGGGGAGTAAGGGACAAAAATACAATATGGGGGTATTGTATAGGGAAAGGACCTTACTCCCTTCTACCTTTCACTTTTCGTCTATAATCTCTAATATTCTCTCATTTTTGATTATCTCATTTTTTGGGTTTCTATAAAATTTGTCGGTTTTTGTAAAACTTCTCGAACTTCTTCCGGATTCGTCCTTGATTCGTCCCTGCTTTTCCATGATTTTCTATGATTTCCATGATTTCTCTCGGGACTCAGCTTTATTTTTTCCAGTTTTTTTCCATAGCTCTGACTCTCAAATCTGATGGCATTTTCTCGATTGCATATCTGAGGGCGGTTCTGGGCATCTCTTTTTTGTTATTCATCACGTATTCGAAGACTTCCTGCCTGTGAGATTTGCTGGCTTCTTTGAGCATCCAGCCGTAGCCTTTCTGGACCAGGTCGTCTCCGTCTTTGAGCAGGAGATCGGAGATTTCAAAAACCTCGTTAAGAAAATTGCCTTTTCGTGCAGGCAGGATAAGGGTTACTGCAGCCGCTCGTCTTACCCACCTGTTGTCCGACAGAGCCCAGACCTTGAGTTTTTCTACATACGCTGGAAATTTCTCTATAAAAGAGCCCACTGCATGGTTGCAGAGGGTGTCACACTTTGCCCAGTTGTTAACGTAGTTTTCAACCCAGTGCTCAAAGGTAAAAAAGTCTTCCTCAGAGTAATCATTTCTGACAAGGTAAGCCCAATCAGCTGCAATAAAGGCTTCCTCGCAGTAATCAGACCGAAAGAGTTCCTCACACAGGTCAAAGATCTCTTTTTTGTCTTCGGACTTTATTTCATTATAGTAATTTTTCGCAATTCTTCCCACAAGCGCAGACTTTACTCCATAACAGCGGATTTCTTCTTTAAAAAAGCGAGACGAACTGACTTTTGTTTTCTCATCCACATTAAGGAATAGCTCCTCTCTTATCCTGGGTATAATATTGTGTTCCACAGTTTTCTATTTAATAAGAGGTGTACTTATACTTTATTTATATATAATTACATTTTATTTACATGTACATTTTATTTATACATTTGCATTTTATTTATATAGTTGCATTTTATTTATATTTAGATACAGTCATGTCGATTCTGTTTTTACATTACTTTTAGAAAATTTCAGAATAATTAGAAAGTATAAATAAAAATAGAGCCTGAAAACATTTTTCATAAGGAAATTCAATTTTTATTTATGCCCAAAGTAAAAATTCGCCCTCAGGAACTCTTTGATTCCAAATGTTTCTTTGACATAATTACACGTACAAATCTCGAGTTCATTGAGTTTCCCATAAAAACACTTGAAGAAGAAAGGTATTTTCTGGGGCTAAATGAAGCTAAAAGAAAGGCTAACTTTGAGTACAATTTTTCCGTTCTCTATTACGGAAGACTTGTGGGAGCCTGTGGGATAAAGATCGATCAGCACCGGCCCTGGATAGGAGAAATCGGGTACCTCATTGACAGGGATTATCAGGGAATTGGGATTGCAACCGAAGCTGTAAGACAGCTTGAAAAGGTAGGGTTTGAGCACCTGGATTTACATAGAATTGTCATCCTTATGGACACCCGGAACCTTGCAAGCGAGCGCGTGGCTCAGAAATGCGGGTACAAAAAAGAAGGTACAATGGAAAAAGTCCATCGTATAGGGGAAGATTATTACGACTGTTTCCTTTATGCGAAAATCAGATAATGGAAAAATTGTGCAGGGCGAAAGAAAAATAAGATACGTCCGGAAGGATGCCCGAAAGGAAAAATCAAAAGGTCTGAAATCAGCCGGAATCAGCATAAATAAGCTTAAATACGTTTAAATAAGCCAAAATCGATTGAAATCGATGTAAATAGGTTAAAATTGGTTAGAATTGACTGAAAACAGTTGTAATAGGTTGGAATCGGCTGAAACCAACTGAAATAAGGATTCAGTTCAGCCTGTAAGCCTTGTAATAAGAAACGGAAAAAACAGGCAGGTAGCGCAGGCCTGACTGAATCAGGCAAGCCCAATAGCCTGTATAAGGCTATTCCCATACCAGATAACCATAAGATTATTTACAGTTACAAAGACCCCAACGGATTCTATAATACGTTTAGTGAGAAACCATTTTTCCCCCGACGTTTTTATCAAAGGAGCTGTATAAAAAAGCAGGAGAATAAAACCTATTTTTACAAGCAAAAGATGATATATCCCGTAATTTTCCAGAATCATTGCCGGAACCGGATTATATTCCGTACCCTGATTTAAGGCACAAACCGTGGAGATCCAATCTCCGATTACATAGAAAAGAATAATGAAACGTATCTCGTAGAGATAAGAACTGAACGAACCCCGAGTATTGTAGACTTCCAACAAAGAACCTCCCAGAACTCCCCATTTTCCGGTAGAGGAAAACTATATTATAAGATTATATATACGTAAGAAACAAAAACAAGAAACTAAAATAGAGATAAATAATTTTTAGAAAATACTTATCAATAATTTTTAGACAATTTCGGGTATGAAAACACATTAAATAGATGTAAGTATATCAGCGAACTTGTTACAGTTATTAGATGGTGTACTCAGATGGTTGTACTCAGATGGTTGTACTTAGATGGTTGTACTCATAGATTTATTCAGGTTTAGTATGTATTTCTTGTTACAATATTTTAAAAGAGTTGACTGTAAACTGTAAAGAATTATATCTAAAAGTATATGTTAGTATACCCATCGAAAAACTTGAGTTAAATATTAAATCCTTAGTGTTTGGATTCGCAGCGTTCGTGAAACTTTTATCCAGATTTTTAGATAGATGGTAAAAATGACTCAAAACGTGGACTTTTCAGGGAAGACTGATTCTCCTTCCTTGCTGGAACTGAAAAATGTAACCGTTGTCAGGGGCGGAAGAAAAATCCTTGATTCGGTGTCCCTGTCAATTGAGCAGGGAGAACATGTTGCTATTATCGGGCCGAATGGTTCCGGGAAATCTTCCCTGATCAAGACATTTACAAAGGAATATCACCCTCTTGCATCAGCCGATGGGCTTGTTCTGAATATCATGGGCAAAGGGACCTGGAATGTCTTTGAGCTAAGAAAACTGCTCGGGATAGTCTCAGGAGATCTTCAGCAAACCTACTTCCGTCAGGTTAGTGTGCTGGATGTCGTACTCTCAGGATTTTTCAGCAGCATAGGAATTTACTATAACCATGAAGTTACCCCTGAAATGGAAAACAGAGCAAGGGAAGTACTTGAGTTTCTTGAGATTTCCCACCTTGAAGACAGACTGATATCCGAACTTTCTTCAGGAGAAGCCAGAAGGGTACTCATAGGAAGAGCCCTTGTACATGACCCTGAAGCCCTTATTTTAGACGAGCCTGCAAACAGCCTTGACCTAAAAGCCCTTCACAGCTTCCGCGAAATTATCAGGAAAATTGCCGGCTCTGGAAAAAGTATCATTCTCGTCACTCACACCCTTGAAGATATCATTCCCGAAATTAATCGTGTGATCCTCATAAGAAACGGAAAAATCTTTATGGACGGAAAAAAGCAGGAAATACTGACCGACGCAAACCTCTCGGAACTGTTTTCGCTCCCGATCGAAGTCGTGAGGAAGAACGGTTACTATCAGGCCCTGATCTGAGGAACCAGGCATGGATTAAAACAAAAAGCTGGCAAAATAAAAATATCAACACAAGCATATTAAAAATCCAGACTTATCAACAGTTCAAGCTTCTCAACAGTTCAGGCTTCTCAACAGTTCAGGCCTGTCAACATTTTAGGCTTATAAGCAACTCCGTAGTATCAGAACAAACTGATACTGAGTTCTGCTTTTTATCGATATCCTCAACAGGTCTTGTGTTTTTTATATTTTTTATTTTTTTCTTTAACCTCTATCTATCTTAAGTTATTCTAACAGGCCACAGCTAACTTTAATCTTCTCGTCACGCGTCCTGCATCCCTTACAATTTTATCTTCCTATTGATACACTTTAATACTCATACGTGAATTTAAACATAAACTACAACTGAATGGCAAAAGACCCTGGGGGATTAAATTTGGGAAAGCATTTTGTCATAATTACCGGAGAAGAAGCAGGCCCTAAATCAAATAAAATGGGCGGGATCTGGAATGTTATTCATGAAGAATCACAAACCCTTGCTGCTCTTTTCGATTCAGGGCAATTGGATACAAAAGAAGATAAAGAGATACTTGTTGTGGGTCCTTATTATGCGCACAGGGGCGCAGACTGGAATAGGGGGTTAAACCGGATTACGGAGATGGAGGAATTCGACCCCCTCAACCCCGGAGAAGAGCTCCGTAAAAGCCTTGAATCCCTTGAGAACTCAGGTATTAAGGTGTTTACAGGATGTAAGTTCGTAGGGAGAACGAAGATAAGCTATTTGCAGTTTCAAACCTCTGATTTTGGAAAAATACGCTCCATGTATCAGGGAAAAGAAATGAACCTTGAAAGCAGGATCAAATCTGAAGCCTACGAGCACCTTGGGCTTGATTCCCTGAAATATGAAAATATGTCAAACGGGCCTGAGTATACCCATTACCTATGCCTGTCCTATGCGGTTTCCGAGCTTGTCAGGCTCCTTCTAAGCACAGCTTCGGAAAGTTCCGAAACCTCGGGCGCAGCTACTCATAGTTCTATTCCCTGCCCGAGAGTCTCTCTGCACTGCCATGAATTTGGGGTGTTTTATGCGCCAGCCAGGCTTAAGAAGCTCGGAATTCCAGTAAATACTGTTGCAACTCTGCATGCAACTCTGCCTGGAAGGACTGCAGGATACAACACTATCCAGAAAAGAAGGAATAACGACAGCACATGGCCTTCAGGCGTGCCTGAAAACCTGGCTGCCCTTGAAGCGCTGGCTGCATATGCCGATACGGTTACTGCAGTAGGAGAATCGACCCGACAGGAAGCCAGGCTCTTTTACGGGATTAATGGAATTGTGATCCGAAACGGAATAACCATAGAATCCGACAAGATAAACTGGGACCTTAAAGAAAGCTCCCTTAAACGAATCCGAAAATTCCTTTCCGAAAACCTGTATAAGTACCACGGAGGGGAAAGGATCGAACCCGAAAAGATAATCCCGATTTTTACAATCTCTCGCCTGGAGGTAGAAAATAAAGGGTATCCAGATCTTCTCGATTCCCTTGTTGCACTTGAGCACATAATAAAAAATAGCATTCTCGAAGGGCATATGCAGGAAGGAGTCAGGGTAATATGTTTCCTTGTTACGGCTGAAGGGTCCAAAACAAACCTTCCGTCAGGATTTCCTGTAAACCTGCCAAAAGAAGTGCTTGTAGGAAACGAACTGAGAATCCAGCAGATGATTGAGAAAAGGGAGCTGGATTTTTCGAAAATGGTACGGGGAAAACGCTCAGTTGCAGCACTTTTATACCCTCAGATTCTTTCAAGCTCGGATGGAGGGCTGGGTATGGAAGTTGAGGAGTTTATGGCAGGCTGCTGTGCAGGTATTTTTCCCTCGCGTTATGATCCCTTCCTGCTCACAGGGCTTGAAGCCGGAAAAGGAGGAACCCCAAGTGTGGTCAGTCGGGTATGCGGCTTCAGTGATGCCATAAAGACAATTGAGTCCCTTAAAGAAGCGCTTGGAGGAGTGATAGTAGTAGACAATATAGGTCTTTCCTATTACGAAACAGTCCTTGACTACGCCCTGGCAGTCAGTTATTTTACACGGAATTTCATAGAAGATAGGGTAAAGTATAAACTCCTCTGCAGGGAAGCCTTCCTCCTTGCAAAAGATATGGACTGGAAAGCTCCTACTGAACAGTATTATGAACTGATAAGCGGAGCTCGGTTCTGCAACCATGAAAATACTGCTGACAGGGGATAAAAAGAAGTTAAAATATCAGGGAAAATGAATATCAGGGAAAATGAATATCAGGAAATATGAATATCAGGAAATATGAATATCAGGAAAAACGAATATCAGGAAATATGAATATCAGGAGAAACGAAAAGAAATATGGTGAGGTTTTCCTGAAATGTCAGAAATCAGAAAGCATTACTTTCTTTCCGAGTACTGTATAATTGCCGAAGAAAGAGCTAAAAGGCCTTCGGATTTTGCAGTCGCAAACGAAAACAGCGAGAAACACAGCTCTAAAAACTGCTTTTTCTGTGGAGGAGCCGAAGAAAATACTCCTCTTGCCACTGCTGTTTATAAAAATGGAAAAATCTATTCCGATACCCCTGAAAAAAGAGTACGTAACTGGGATTTCCGCTGCTTCCCGAACCTTTATCCTGCCCTTTCACCTGTGCCTGACTCCCCAGGACAGAAGGAAAACGGGCTGCAGGCTGAACCCGGGTATGGGTTTCACGAAGTTATCGTAGAGACACCTTTGCATGGGAGAAGGCTCGAGGACTTTTCTAGTTCTGAAATTTCAGAACTCATGCAGGTCTATAGAGACCGTACATGTAATTACGCAACCCGTGAAAATATACGCTACGTTTCCCTGTTTAAAAATTCCGGGGAAAAAGCAGGGGCTTCGATTAACCACTCTCACAGCCAGCTTCTTGCCCTGCCGTTTTGTCCTCCTCCTTTAGTAAGGGAATTGAAGGTTATCAGAAAAATAGAGAAATGCCCTTACTGTGCCATTTATGACCTGGAAAAGGCGTCTCCCCGTTTAATATCTAAAAACAACGAATGGATAGCTTTTACTCCTTATTCCTCAATGGGACCATTTGAAGTGTGGTTCCTTCCCCGAAAGCATGTCAGTTCTCTTGGTGATTGCAGTGACAAACTTCTTTTTGCTCTGGGAGATATCCTGAAAGCCATTCTCAAAAGTTATGGACGAATTCTTGGAAAACATTCCTTTAATTATATGTTTTACCAGCTTTCCGAATCTCCTGAATATCACCTGAACCTCCGTTTGCTCCCCAGGATTTCTGTTCATGCGGGTTTTGAACTCGGTACAGGAACTTATATTAATACAGTTTCTCCGGAAAGGGCAGCCTCTTATTTGAAGGAAGACCTTAAGCATGGAGAATGAGGCTTGTAAAACAAACTGAAAAAGACGAGCCCATTAAACTGTTTTTGTTTTTATTTTAAGTTGTAACAAAAATTTACAGATATGTTTATCTACCATTAAAAAGGAATAAAGTTAGTAAAATATAAAAAAACCAGATTCTTAATGCAAAAATTATCTTTATGTCACGTAAATCAAAGTTATACTCCTTTTGCTTTATACGACCAGTTGAAGGCTTAAGGGACATAGAATTATAGAAAGATTATGGCGAGCTAGATTCAGTAAACTTGAAATTAGTAATATGACTGAATTCAGCAAACTAAAAAATCTACTTATTAGAAAGGCAAGGGGGAGCCTGCATTCTTTGTTACTCCTTAACTCCCATTTTGATTAAAAGGGATAAGTGAGCTTATGAAAAAGATTCGAATAGGAATGTTTGCCTGGGAAAGTTTGTATTCGATACGCGTAGGAGGGATTTCACCTCACGTGTCCGAGCTATCTGATGCTCTTGCAGCAGAGGGGCACGAGGTCCACCTGTTTACACGAGACCACGAAAACAAAGATGAGGTAATAAATGGGGTTTATTATCACAAAATTGCCTGTGACCAAAATGGAGGAATCGTTGAGCAGATGAACCATATGTGTGATGGTATGTACTGCCGATTCCTCGAGGTGAGAGAAAGTGCAGGAGAATTTGACGTTCTACATGGCCACGACTGGCACCCTGTAAATGTGCTTTGCAGGATAAAAGCCCAGTTTGGACTGCCCTTTATACTGACCTTTCACAGTACGGAATGGGGGCGCAACGGAAACCGCCATGGAGACTGGTGGGAGGCAAAGGAAATTTCACACAGAGAATGGCTTGGAGGCTATGAATCTTCGGAGATTGTCATAACCTCGACCATATTGAAGGAAGAAATCAAGCAAATCTACAAAATTCCCGATTACAAGCTCTGGGAAATTCCTAACGGTATAAACGTGGGAAAAATAAAAAGACAGATCGACCCCGGAGATGTGAAAAGACACTATGGCATCCATCCCTGTCTTCCAGTGGTGCTTTTCACGGGAAGGATGTCCTATCAGAAAGGGCCTGACCTGCTGGTGGAGGCTGCTGCTAGAGTCCTGAAGAAAAGGAATGCACAGTTTGTGCTTATAGGAGAGGGGGAAATGCGCTCTCAGTGCGAAAATCAGGCTCATAGGCTTGGCATTGGAAATTCCTGTAATTTCCTCGGGTACGCTCCGGACAATACCGTAATAGACTGGTTCAATGCCTGCGACCTCGTATGCGTGCCCAGCCGGAACGAGCCTTTTGGAATTGTGGTGCTTGAAGCCTGGGACGCAAGGAAACCTGTAGTTGCAAGCGACGCGGTTGCCCTTGTCGAAAATTTTAGAACAGGCGTCATTGCACATAAAGAGCCCTCTTCTATCGCCTGGGGACTTAATTATGTCCTTGAAGGGCTTGGCCACAATCGAATGGGAGAGAAAGGTTACGACCTTATTAAAAAGCGATATAACTGGAAAACCATAGCTGAAAAAACTTTCGAAGTATACAAAACAGTAATCGAAAAACATGAGGTTGCGGCAGGAAAAGTCAGCTGAAACTCAGGAATTCGAAATGGAAGTACCCTTAAAATTTTAATTTTTTAACCACTTTTTTTCAATAACATTTAATTTTTTTAATTGATTTTTGAGCTAATATTTGGTTTTCGAGCAGAGTAGTGAGCATTTTAAACCCATTTATTTTGAGAGTTATTTCTTTTATTTTGAGAGTTGCTTTTTATAAATATTCAAAGGACTTCCGTATTCCTAAAAACTGGAAACGGAATCCTTTGTTTGCAGGATATTTTATATATCCTCTTCATCCTCTTCATCAAATTCCTTATAGCTGTCGCTTCCTACCATTGCAGCCGAGATGGAATCAATTCCGTCAAGCCATTCTGCGACAATGCCGTAGGGAAGATCGGCCATAATCTCTTCAGGCAAGCTTTTTCCTTTCAGCACGAGCGCACCGCATTGTGCAGTATAGTCAAGAGCGAGCTCAAGGTTGTCCGAGGATTCTGCCTCAATGGCTGATTTTACAAGCTCTGCAATATCGATTCCGTCATCATAGTCGCCCATAACATAGCACTCGAAGGCGATAAGAGCCCCCATAAGAGAGGCCTGGACAGAGTCGATCATAAGGTTGATATCTTCAGAAATTGGCTCGACATCGGAAAGTACAATGTCCCGGATCTCAGCCAGTATATCCAGAGCTGTTTCTCTGGAGAGCATACCCTTATCAAAGCGTGCAACCACTTTCAGGCAGGCCAGAATCACATCATCAACCATATTTACGAATATTGCACTTTCTTTTCCAGCTTCGTCTTCCGACTCCTTAATCTGGAAACCGCTCTCTCTTGCCCGCCCGAGCCAGTTTTCCCAGCGCTTTTGGGTATAAAATTCATAGGGGGGGACCTGGTTCATTTCTTGTTCAGGCACTTATAACACCGCTTCTTACCTTTTTTATTAATTGATAATCAATCTTACTATTACTAAAATGTGTTTGTTTACATTCACCAAGACAACTTCACCTTTTTCAGTGAGTTGTTGGCTTCGCACTTGGAATCAAGGTTTTCGAGGACCTCTACAATTTTGCATTTATCACCTTTTAAGAGCCCTTCAGGGTGGCAGATATCATAAATCTCGCATCCTCTCTTGCCACACTTTGGCGGCTCATACATAATTCTTGCCCCGTCGACTGCTTTTCTGGACTCAACCGTAGTCAGGATAGGCGCCTTGCTCACATCTACGGCAAGCACGCCGCTATCATGCAGGAAACATTCATGGATGTCTTTGTTCCTGATTTTTTCGACTCTGTACCTGCGTCCGGGTTCAAGGTTAAGGCAGGTATTTTTTAGCCGGCATTTCTTACATTCGGGCATCTCACCTTTAAATATGAATTCCAGTCCTTCCCTTGCAAGCCGTGATCCGATAAGTGTTATTTTGGTATCGCTTTCTGTCATAATAACTCTTCCTTTTAATTGTTTTTGGGCCTGTGCCCCGTTTCAGGGTCACCTTGAGCTAATTTTGAGATAATTTGAAGTTCAATATCGGGTTTGATTTGAGATAATTCTTTAATTGGAAATTAAGTAATTACTTGATTGGAAGTTAAGTGATTAATTGATTAGAAAGTTAAGTGATTACCCGATTGGAAGTTAAGTAGTTCTTTAATTGGAAATTAAGTGACTCCATATTCGGATTCTTTTTAACCGGATATATGATGTTAGATTCCTGAGTTGAATCCTGCCTTAAACTCCAATATCTTGAGGAGGCATTTATTCTTGGCTTTAGACTGAATAAGAATAACTTTTCAATTTATGACCTTTGTGATTCTTGCAACTTTCTCAGCAGCAGAAGGATTAAGGCCGCTACCGAGAATTGTATAACGCTCCGGGCGAATGCTGTGTGCATGTAACAGGGCTTCGATTATATATTTATCTTCTATACCCAGTTCTTCAGCAGTTACAGGAGCACCTATCTTTTTTAAGGCTTCCCTGATTTCCTGCCAGTTTCCCCCGTGGAGGTACATCATCATAATCGTTCCTATTCCGCATTGTTCTCCGTGGAGCGCGGGTTTTGGAGCTATCTTATCAAGGGCATGGCTGAACATATGTTCCGAGCCTGAAGCAGGTCTTGAAGAGCCTGCAATGCTCATCGCAACTCCGTTAGATACAAGAGCCTTTACTACAAGCCTTGCCGAAGTCTCGTGTTCAGGCTTAATAGAATCCGCACACTCAATAATAACCCGAGCAGCCATACGGGAAAGGGCTGCAGCATATGCCCCAAAATATTCATTTCTGAGCCTGCTTGCAAGTTCCCAGTCCAGCACTGCCGTATAATTGGAAATTATATCTCCACAGCCAGCCGCAAGAAAGCGAAAAGGGGCTGCTGAAATAATCTCCGTATCTGCAATAACGGCAATAGGAGCCTGGGCCTGCGCAGACTTACTTATCCCATTATCCACAATTGAGGCACGGGAAGATGCGATACCATCGTGGGAAGCTGCCGTCGGCACGCTAATAAAAGGAAGTTCAAGTCGGGTTGAAGCAAGTTTTGCAAGGTCAATAGACCTGCCGCTTCCAACTCCAAGGAGAAAATTAGCCTCTACTTCAAGGGCCTTTTCCATAACCTTTTCGACCTCTTCCTTAGTAGCTTTGCACGTCAAAACCGTTTCCACACTACACCCTGCACTCTCAAGGAGGTTACTGACTCTCTTGCCTGCAATATTCTTTGTAGTACTTCCGGTTACGATCAGCGCATTTCCTTTCATCTTCAGGTCTCTGCAGACATCTCCAATTTCCTCAAGCACGCCATGCCCGACAAGCACATCTCTTGGAAGCTGCATCCATTTTGCGCTGTTTTTGTTAATGGTCAATTTCATACCTGCATCAGTATTCAATTACGATAGATTGTAAATTGGCTCTTATAAACCCGAATATACGTACGAAGTCATAAGTTTAGATAATCAGCAGACTGTGGCATATCAGGTACATTCAATTACGTTAACTCTTAACTTAATTATTTATAATTCTAGTCTGGAATATGTCTCAAGTAAGAGATCTTATTAATATTTAGAAATATTTTCAGGTTTAAGATATCGTTTCAAGTGTTTTTCAGGTTTGATACATTGTTTCAAGTGTACTTGAAATCTGAGATCTTATTTAAAGTGTCTTTGAGGGCTGAGATCTCAAAACTCATAATTTATAATTCTTTATTATAATTCTTTACTCAGAACTTATTTAAGACTATTTCCATGTTTATATTAGAATAATCTTTATGTTTACATCGTTATAAATTCTCTATTCTTACCACTATATTATGTATGACAATTATACTACTAGAATATTATAAATAATTATAAAAATACCGTAATACATTAAAGCTTATATAATATTGCTAACGCTTATTGGGTGGAACCCTTCGGAAAGAGATATCTTACATTAGAACGAAGATCGCGCACTGGAGAAGAATACTACCCTCTTGACTAAGGAAGTAAGTTCGACGTATACATTTTAAGTATTGATTGTATTAGGATATTGCCATTTTGAATGAGTGATAAGATGAGTTTTTCAATAGATAGTGTCTCACAGTTTATTAATACCTATTATCTTGACCCCATAAGGGGCGATGAAGGGTATAATCCAGTAAACACCATTACCTGGGCAATAATATTGGGTATTTGCATATTTGGGGTTTTCAGGCTGCTCGAAAAGCTTGAGGTAAAAATAACTCCCCGATTTATTGCATCTGTCCTGCCTTTCGTACTCGCAGGGTCTTCCCTGCGTGTAATTGAAGATTCTCCTGCAGATATCTTCCACCCGCCATTTAGCTATCTTCTCATAACTCCCAATATTTATTTCCTGATGTTTGCGATAACCGTAGGCTGTCTCTGGATTTCAATCCGGATGCAGAAAGCAGGGATTGTAAAGGATTTTCATCTCACCTTTGCAGGCTTCGGACTCGCATTGTTTTTCATAAATCTTGCTGTCCTCCTCCATTTCGATAATATAGTATATCCTTACGTTCCCGTATTCGTAATCGTGGCAGGAGCAGGTCTAACCTTTATCTTTTATCTTATTGCCCGCCATTTCAAATCCTCAATATTCACCAATCCCCTGAACCTTTCTATCCTGATGGCTCACTTGATGGATGCTTCTTCGACATACATAGGAATAGATCATCTTGGATACTTTGAAAAGCATGTAGTGCCCACCTATCTGATTAACCTGACTGGCACCGCATTGGTTATGTATCCATTAAAGCTTATTATCTTCGTAGGAGTTCTTTATGTGCTTGACACTCAGTTTGAGGATGATGAGCGTTCCTTGAACTTGAAAGTACTAATAAAAATGGTCATTTTGATCCTTGGTCTCTCTCCTGCAACCCGGAACACAATCCGGATGATGATGGGAATTTGAGATAAAAAGATATTTGTCAGGCGTCATATGTATTTGGAACAGGAAAATAAGCTAAGAATACAGGTGGGGATAGGTATGGAAAAAGAGGACAATTATAATTCAGATGAGAGAAAAGCAGGAGTACAGACTGCAGGAACTCCTGAAGGGGAAATAGAAAACAGGGGATATGCTACAGAAGAGAAAGATTTATTTCCCGGAAGCAGCGCAGCAGAAACCTGGCGTGATAGCAGAAAAGATCCAAAAAAAGGGTCTAGATATCTGCGATTTATCTGGCCTTATGCACTTCTTATGGCCTTGATATTTTTTGTATTTTTAGTCGTAGGCTATTATTCAGCTGCAAGTTTCCCTTCTATGGCTGAGACTCTCAGAGAAAGCTTTAGCTCCCGTTTTTCGTCAATTATGACAATGAACCCTCTTTTTATAATGTTTACAATTTTTCTTAATAATGCATTTTTAAGCCTGCTTTTTCTGGTACTCGGGTTGGCTCTGGGAATTCTTCCGATACTTTTTATCGCCTTTAATGGATATGTTGTGGGAGTTATCGTTTATCTTATAGCTCAGGAAAGAGGAACGCTCTTTATTTTGCTTGGTCTTCTCCCCCATGGGATACTGGAATTGCCTATGGTCTTCCTTTCTGCAGGAATAGGGTTTCGGCTCGGGTACCAGGTATTTTCTGCCCTTATAGGGAGATCTACCCAGATAAAAAGTGAATTTAAAGAGGGACTTACGTTTTATTTCCACTGGATCTTGCCTCTTCTTCTGGTTGCAGCTATAATTGAGACTTTTATTACGCCTGTTATCCTTAGTTCGGTTTAAGAGTCGGGGTAATTACTGAAAAACGTAATCTGAGGAAAGGTTCCCAAATCTTGATAATGATTGGAGTTGTGTCCGTAATATCAGAATTAATCAGCCAGAATTAATCAATAACTCACGGACACTACCCATTTTTGAGACTTTTTATTATTATAGGACGATCCAATATTCGAGATTTACGATATTATCCCCTGGTAATGTTCAAACTCATCTTTCAAAGATCATGAAAAAACGATAACATTAGGTTGCACAGTTAATGTTGTAGATGAAAAATAGTCTGTTTGATAGCGATTTTACCCAAATTCAATAATTTTTTGGTTTTTAAACTCGCTATGCATCGAGCCTGTAAACTTCATACAATTTTGGGATTATATTTACATACCAGTATCGTAGCTACTAATTTTCGTGATCAATAAGACAATTTTGGATTTATTTTCATTAGACACTACGGATTTTCGTTATCTAACAATTCATTCTTGGTATATCTGTGAAAGTCAAGTCAAAGGTTATTCCGAGATATATTTATCCGGTCACTGGAATGCATTTTGTATATTTTTATGCCGATTAAATATAAATCAATTACTAATATATTAATAATGGGCGAAAGGTCCGGGATTGGAATAAAAGAGGTGAAATGATATGGTAAAATGTGGAATTTGTGGAGGAGAAGCTCCCAAGCAGCCCTGTATTACTGAAGAAGGAAAATGCGATATTTGTGGGAAGAAGGTCACTCTCGCAGAAGAAAAGAAGCAGAAGTGATGAATAAATAATGGAAATGTATTTTAATTAACTAACACACCACATCGAAAGGAGAAATTTACAGTAATTCTTACCTTTGAACAGGGGGTAATGATTACTATCTCTTTTCATATTCTTTTAAGCTTGTTTCAAAATTACGATGATTCATATTTTTGACCATAAACAGGTATTCCATTCATTTGTATTTGGTTAAGGAATTTGGTAGTGTGTGAGTTATTGAAAATCATAAGCACAAGAATATCTCTATATTTTCCTCAAATGATGGGGTTGTACTTGCTTTTTCTGAAATAGTCAATAACTTACGGACACGACTAGTTTAAGAAAGTGTCAAAAACTATGGAAACTCAGAAACTGGAAACTAACGGGAAAGTTTCAAAAATGGAGTAAACTCAGAAACTGGAAACCAGTGGAAAAGTTTCAGATGTTTGTTCTGGCCTATCTTTTTCTGGCTTTAGTGCTTTCTTGTTTTCTTTCATTATATAAATGGTTACTTATATTAGAAAGGGATTTAATAGGTAAAGCCGTTAATGGGGAAAACCTATCAGGATTTTTACTTCATAATACCTGGCAACTAGTCGCGAGACCTGCGTTTCGAGGATCCTCCATCTAGTAGCAGGTTTGAAAGCCATACCTATTACCATTTCATTGAAAGGAATTATTTCCAAAGCCAAGGAACATCAAATATGATTGACAGGAACGAAATTAAGGAAATCGTTGAAGGCTACTATACCCATGCTGATGAGATAAAAGTCGGAACTATAGGCTCTCACTCAGGACTCGACATCTGTGACGGGGCAGTTGAAGAGAAATTCAGGACTCTTGCTGTATGCCAGGCTGGCAGAGAAAAAACATACAGCGAATACTTCAGGGCTCAGAGAGACCTTTCTGGAAAAGTAATGAGGGGGGTTGTTGACGAGGCCATTGTTTTCAAAAAGTACAATGAAATTCTCCTGCCCAAAAACCAGCAGAAACTGGTTGATGAAAATGTGCTTTTTGTCCCGAACAGATCCTTTACTTCCTACTGCAGTATAGATGAGATCGAAGAGAACTTCAGAGTGCCTCTTGTGGGAAGCAGAAACCTTCTTCGAAGCGAGGAACGCCGTGAGCAGCAGAGCTATTACTGGATTCTGGAAAAAGCAGGACTTCCTTTTCCGGAAAAAATCGAGTCTCCAAAGGATATCAATGAGCTTGTAATGGTCAAGCTCCCGCATGCAGTAAAAAAACTCGAAAGGGGATTTTTTACCGCTTCAAGTTACAGAGAATATACGGAGAAATCCGAGTCTCTAATTAAGCAGGGAGTTATCACACGTGAGGCTCTTGAGAATGCAAGGATAGAGCGCTATATCATAGGTCCTGTGTTCAACTTTGATATGTTTTATTCCCCAATCGAGCCGAAAATGAGCAAGCTGGAACTCCTTGGGATTGACTGGCGCTTTGAGACCAGCCTTGATGGACATGTAAGGCTTCCTGCCCCGCAGCAAATGTCCCTGGCCGAAAGCCAGTTAACTCCTGAATACACGGTATGCGGGCATAACTCCGCAACTCTGCGCGAGTCTCTTCTTGAGAAAGTCTTCCAGATGGGAGAAAAATACGTAAAAGCTACACAGAAACATTATTCTCCCGGAATTATAGGACCGTTCTGCCTGCAGACCTGCGTTGATAAGGATCTTAACTTTTATATTTATGATGTGGCCCCAAGAGTAGGCGGCGGGACCAATGTTCATATGTCAGTAGGTCATTCTTATGGCAACTCGCTATGGAGAAGACCAATGAGTACAGGAAGAAGGCTGGCCTTTGAGATCAGGCGCGCCCTCGAACTGGAGAAGCTTGACGCTATCGTCACATAAATTTATTAAGGCTTTCCGGCATTAGTAGATATTAACTATGCAGGATACCGTAAACTTTAAAAGTATCACCTGAATCTGCAAGCTTTAAATCGTGATACGAAAACATAATACTAAAATTTGCCCAGACTCCAAATTCAGGAAATCCAGACTAAGAACTGGGCCGGGGAATATTTTCGTTCCCCCAAACCCGCTTTAATTCATAGCTTTAATTCATAATTACATTTTAAATTACAGACCAGATGAATTAAGGGTTGGAATCTGCGGACCTACTGGAAAAATAATTTCAAATTTTATGGTTCAGGTTTAGGATGATAGACCTGCCTTATATAGGATCACTTTACTTTACTGGAGGAAATTACAACTTGAGTCAGCCTTGTGTTAATATCGGCATGGTAGGACATGTCGACCATGGAAAAACCACACTTGTTAAAGCCTTATCAGGTGTTTGGACAGATACGCATAGCGAGGAAGTAAAAAGGGGAATTTCTATCAGACTGGGTTATGCAGACTCCCTGTTTAGGAAATGTCCCAAATGCCCTGTTCCCCAATGTTACACTGTAGAGAAGACCTGCCCTAACTGTGGGGAAAAGACAGAGGAATACAGGACAGTGTCCTTTGTAGACGCTCCTGGACACGAAACCCTTATGGCTACTATGCTCTCAGGTGCTGCTATTATGGACGGGGCAGTACTGGTAATTGCGGCAAATGAAGACTGCCCGCAGCCCCAGACAAAAGAACACCTTATGGCACTGGATATTATAGGAATTAAAAATATTGTTATAGTGCAAAATAAGATTGACCTTGTATCCAAAGAACGCCTTCTCGAGAACTATCGCCAGATAAAAGAATTTGTTAAAGGCACAGTCGCAGAAAATGCCCCTATCATCCCGATTTCGGCTCAGCAGAATATTAATATCGATGTCCTTATCGATACTCTGGAGACCGTGATTCCCACACCTGTCCACAAAGTGGACAAGCCTGCCAGCATGTTGATTGCCCGTTCTTTTGACATTAACAGGCCAGGAGCTTCAATTGAGGAAATGCGTGGGGGAGTTATTGGCGGAACTCTGACCGAGGGAGTACTTCATCCCGGAGACGAGCTGGAAATAAGACCAGGAATCAAGGTTACAACCGAAGGCGTTACAAGATGGATTCCGATTATGACAACGATTTCATCTATCTTTGCAGGTGAGACAAAGGTAGAAGAAGCAACTCCCGGAGGCCTTCTGGCTGTTGGAACTTATCTTGACCCTACCCTGACAAAAGGTGACTCTTTAACAGGACAGATTGCAGGCACACCTGGTACCCTTCCTGAGACCAGGCATCAGTTCGTCATGGAATTACACCTGCTCGAAAGGGTAGTGGGAGTTACAAGAGAAGAAAAAATCAATGAAATCAAAACCAGCGAACCCCTTATGCTCAATATAGGAACCGCAACTACAGTTGGTGTGGTTACAAGTGCAAGGAAAAATGAAGCGCAGGTGGCCCTTAAACGCCCAATTAGCGCAGCCATTGGGTCAAGGGTTGCTATCAGCAGGAGAATCGACTCTCGCTGGCGGCTTATTGGAGTAGGGGTAATTAAGAGTTGAAAGTTATAATCGATACTAATGGGTTTATGATCCCGGTCCAGTTCGGAGTGGATATTTTCGAAGAACTGAAAAGGCTGGGATTTGACGAATTTTTTGTTCCTGATGCTGTAGTATTCGAGATAGAAAAACTCATAAAGCGGGAAAGAGGTTCGGACAGAACAGCTGCAAAGGTTGCCAGGTCCATGATGGGCAGGTGCGAGCGTATAACTCCTGCTGTAGGCCCTGCAGATGACGTAATTCTCAGGCTAGCAGAAGAAATGAAAGCAGCTGTTCTGACAAATGATATCGGGTTAAAGCGCAGGCTTGCCGAAAAAAGAATCCAGACAATATCCCTGAGGCAGAAAAATAAACTGGACTTTGTCTGAACTATGTTATTTTACCGGGCAGCATTAAATTGATTGTTTTTACGGGTGATTAGCAGATGTATAAAATGATGAAGCTCGTTGATACGGTCCGTATCCCTCCTACCCTTTTAGGGGAAGAGGTGGCGCAAACTGTTAAAAACGCGTTAAGAGAAAAACTCGAGGGTCAGGTTGACAAAAAACTTGGTGCCCTCGTCGCAATTTGCAAGATAGTCGAGATAGGAGAAGGGCATATCCTCGTAGGAGACGGGGCAGTATATTACGATGTTACATTCGAAGCAATAATGTTCGTGCCTGAGCTCCAGGAGATTATTGAGGGTGAAGTTGTTGAAGCCGTTGGTTTCGGAGTTTTCGTAGGTATGGGACCAATGGATGGCTTGCTTCACGTCAGCCAGATTACGGATGATTTTATTTCATACGACGCCAAGAATGCAAGGCTTGTGACAAAGAACGGAGGCAAATCTATTGCCGAAGGTGACCATGTAAGGGCCAGGGTTGTTGCTGTAAGCATCAACGAGAGAGAACCTAAAGAAAGTAAAATAGGCCTTACTATGCGCCAGACTGCTCTTGGAAAGCTGCAGTGGATTGAGGAAGCCCGTAAAAAGAAACAGTCTCATGAAGCTGTTCCTGAAGAAACTGCCTGAAAAGGAAGAGGATTTGTATGGCAGAAAAAGTATGTCGACATTGCATGAGAGTTCTGGAAGGACAAAACTGCCCTGTCTGTGGGACTTCAGACCTTGCAGAGGAATGGAGTGGGCTTGTAATTATCCTGGACCCTGAACGCTCAGAAATAGCAAAAAAGCTTGGGGTTGACATTCCGGATAAATTTGCTTTGAAGGTGCGCTGATTGAGTGTTCATATCGAGCTTCCAAGAGAGCTTCGTCCACTGATGAAGAAACCCCTGGGTACGCTTTACAGGGGCAAGGGCAGGGATACTATAGAGAAGTTTGAAGGAGAGCTTGGAAGCCCCACAAAACTTATATCCGTAGGGGATGTTACTACATTCCACCTGCTTGAGGTCGGGATTATTCCGGATATCTGTATTGTGGACAACCGTACCAAAAGAAAGCCGGTTTCCAGTGATGTCTCAGCTCGGAATATGGACAAGGTTTATAGCGAAGTATCTGTGGACAACCCTGCAGGAATTATTACCGATGAGTTAATTAAAACCCTTTGTGAAGCGTTTGCTTCCGAAAAACCTCTCAGGATCTTTGTAAGGGGAGAAGAGGATCTGGCAACCCTTCCTGTAATCCTTCTGGCTCCTCTGGACTCTGTAGTCCTGTACGGACAGCCCGATGAGGGTGTGGTCTTTGTAAAGGTCACTGAGGAGAAAAAAGGAGAGATAAGAACTCTCTTTGAGAAACTCATCAGCAAAAATCAGAATTACGAATTAGATAAGCTACGGAGAATTTTAGATGGACATAAGAATCCTTAAAGACAAGAATAATGCACTTTTAAATCGAAGGGAACTGGATTTCATTGTGAAATATGAAGGTTCGACTCCTTCCAGAAATGATGTCAGGAATAAACTCGCTGCAATGCTGAACGCCCCTCTTGAACTGGTGGTAGTCCAGAAAATGAAAACCGAATACGGAATGCAAGAAGGTAAGGGCTATGCCAAAATCTATGAAAATGCCGACCGTATGAAGGAAGTAGAACTGGAATACGTCCTGAAGAGAAACGTTGCCCCGGGAACGGAAACTGAGGAAGAAGAGGCTTAAGCGAGGTGCATATATATGGCAGTAAAAGATTACTATAAAGTTCAGGGCGACTCCGTAACAAGAATCAAACAGTTCTGTCCCAGATGCGGACCAGGTACATTCCTAGCCGATCACAAGAACCGCCTCGCTTGCGGAAAGTGCGGCTATACCGAATTCAAGAAGTAATCCAATTCAAGAATTGATCTACTCTTTTTCAATCCGAGCCGCAGGAGATTGCCTGCGGTTCATTTTACTCACACGAACTCAGCCACCCGAGTCTTGTTTTGGGAAGACGGAGACATTTTAGCTCAATTCGTTAGCTCAAGCTGGAAAAATATTAAAGAAGCCGGCGAATTCCTGGAAACTAAATCAGTAATTATCTTCTGCGCCCGTATTTATAATAGGTATTGGATATAATTAAATGAATTTTAAATTTGCTAAATTTTACTAAAAGGTTCCGGGGGCTTATGAATTCTCTTTATGCCAGAGCCTGGTACAGTAAAGCTCTTGCTCTTTTGAACTTGAAAAACCAGATTGGCGCAGAGAAAAATTTTGAGAAGGCGCTTGAGGCTTTTGATGCCGTACTTGAGGTCAATCCTGAGGATAGCGTCGCCTGGCAGTACAGGGGAAATATACTTCGCTATCTGGACAGTCCGGAAGAAGCACTACAGGCTTTTGAAAAGGCACTTGATTATGATCCCGAAAATATTCCTGCCCAATACCTCAAAGGGCTTACCTTCGGATACCTGAACCTGCCAGAACAGGCGCTTGAGGCTTTTAGCGGCGTACTTGGGAAAGATGAAAAGCACACTGGTGCCCTGTACTACAGCGGGCTTGCTTTAAAACAGCTCTCACGAGACGAAGAAGCACTTGAAGCTTTCACCAGAGCAGCCAAGTTAAATCCAGAAAACCTGAAGGCCTGGTACTATAGAGGAATAACCCTGTCCGTGCTTGGGAGAAATGAAGAAGCACTTGAGGCTTATGGAAAAACCCTGAAACTGGAACCTTCTCATTCAGGAGCATGGGAAGGCGAGGCAAAAGCATATCTTGCCCTGGGCAGAAGGAGAGAAGCTTTGAGAACCTGTGAAAAGGCTCTGGAACTTGAACCCGCATCTGCTGCGGCCTGGGAAACCCAGGGAAGAATTCTCGAAAGCGTAGAAAGAAAAGAGGAAGCTCTTTCAGCTTTCGAAAAAAGCCTTATCCTTGAGCCAGGAAACGTAAAAAACAGGCTAGAAAAAGGCAGGCTTCTCGGACAGCTTGGCAGGCCCCAGAAAGCTCTTGACGTGTTTGAAAGTGTACTTGAACTGGACAACTCTATTATAGAGGCAAAAGCCGGCAAAGGAAAAGCCCTGCTGGCACTTGGAAAATACCAGGAATCTCTTGATGCTTTCAGGAAAGTTCTTGAGACCGAGCCTTTAAGTCCAGAAGGATGGAGAGGAACAGGCAACTGCTTTCTAGCTATGCGGATGCCTTATGAAGCTCTGCAGGCTTATGAAAAAACCCTCTCCTCTGGAACTGAAAATTGCGGCATTTTTTGCGGTCTTGGAAAGGTATATTATACGCTTGGGGATTATTCAAGAGCTTTTGAAAGCTTCGAAGAGGCTCTCAGGCTTGATTCCGAAAACCTTTTTGCGTGGAACGGAAGGGGAAATGCACTATATAAGCTTGGGAGATACAGTGAAGCTCTTGAGACCTATGAGACCCTCCTGGAACTTGACTATGAAAGTCTGCCTGCACGATATAACCGTGGTGTCACTATTTCCAGACTTAAGCATCAAGATAAAGACTTTGATGAGATTCTTGAAAGTCAGCTCCAGACAGCTTTTAAAAAATATTTAGAATTATCTGGAGGGCTTCCTGAAGGAGAAATTGGAAGTGAGAGCTGGAAGTACCGGGGTTTTGCTTTTGCCGAGTTGGGAGAGTATAGGGAAGCGCTTAAAGCCTTTGAAAATGCCACAAAAAATGGATCTGAAAGCTCTTTTCCACGAGTTTGCAAAGGAATCACCCTCCTCTGCCTGAAAAATTATGAAGAAGCCCTGGAAACGTTTGAGGATGCCGAAAAAGATCTTTATTCAGACGCAGAAACAGAGAAAGCCATCAAAAGTGGAAAATACAAAGAACCTGGAAGTTTAAGCCCTGATGAACTAAATTTCAGGCTGGAAATTCTCTGGAATGCTAAAGGGCTTATTCTGGATGCCCTTGGCAGATATCAAGATGCTTTAACAGCTTTTGAGAGCGCCAGGAAACTTTTTGAAGCTGAGAATATTGCATGTTCTGGAAAAGGCCTGGTTTTTGCGCACTGCGGAGAGTGGGAAAAAGCCCTGAAAGCGTTTGATAGAATTCTTAACCTCGACCCTCAAAACACCCAGGCTTCAGTCATGAAAGCTTTTGCCCTCATAAGGCTGCAGGAATTTAAGAAAGCCATTTCAGTCCTTGAGGAGCTGACAACCGACGAAATTACCTCGGATTTGCCCTCCTGCCTGCTGGGCTTTGCCTGTTTCAGGATGGAAGATTTTGAAAGAGCTCTTAAGGCATACAGGAAAGCAATCTATATAAATCCAAAAAATTCTCACGCAAGAAACGGGCTCGCAGAGCTTTACTTCAGGCTTGGAGACAGCAGAGGTGCATTAAAAGAACTCGAAGCTTCGATTGCAGAAGCCCCAGATAATTCATATTCAAGAAACCTGAAAGGCCGGGTAGAACTTGAAGAGCAGGCGTGTGAGGAAGCACTTGAGTCTTTCAGGCGAGCTCTTGCCCTGGATTCGGAAGACCAGAGACTGTTGCTCTGGGATGTGTACGCGAGATATATGTACGCAGAAACATCTTTTGAGGAAAATAGCGCACAGTTCAGGTCTATGCTCCTTGCAACTGCAGGAAAACTTGAAAAAACAGCTATCTGGCAAAGGTCCGAAGATAATGAACTGAAAGCTTATGCCCTTTATTTTCTGGGACTTTTTTACTGCCGAGCGCATTACTTCCGAAAAGCTGCCGATCGGCTTGATAAATGTCTGAGATTGGAGCCACCAGACGAAGTTAAAAAGCCTGCAGAATTGCTCCTTAAAAATCTTCGTACAGGCCCTCTGAAACCTGCCTGGTGGGAATGGTGGCTTGATGCAAGGACAAACCACCTGCTTAAAAAGCTTAGTTTCGGGTTAATTTTCCTTTTTATATTCGGTCTTCTGCTATCCCATCCGGCAGCATTATCCCTTCCAGTAATCTCCTGGCCAGCGTCCTATATAAATCACCTTTTTTCTCTCACAGGGAATATTTCATGGCCGGTTTATGGTAGAGAATACATGGCCCTTATCCTGTTTTTAGTTTTCATCCTGCTCCTGCCCGGTTTCAGACAAGGCAAACCGAACGAAGAAGAGCTTGAACCTCTTACGCCTCCATACCCTGATCTCGAGATTCCTGAATCCATACTTGAGGAGTTTGGCGAAAAGCTCGAAAAAAGCCTGTTCTCTCCCGAACCTATGGAAGAAAGCGTGAGTAAACTCGGAGATTTTTGAAGCGAGATTTTCGAAGCTCTGGAAAAAGTAAAAGTCTGCTTGAGCGAGCGAAATGAAATTTATAAGTTCTATAAATTAGCCCTCTTGAGCGAAGCGAAAAGAGCTTCGTGCTGTTGCGATGTAATCGCAACTCCCAGAAACTCTACGATTTTCTGTGATCCCGAAGCGAAACTCGGGTGACGGAACTCGGGCAGCGAAACTTCTGTGTTCATAAATTGCCCCGCTTGAGCGAACGAAGTGAGCGAAACGGATCCGTCCTCCCGAGACGGGACTCGGGTGACGGAACTCGGGAGATGCAAACGTATATAAGTTCTCTCCTGTATTATCGAAGGCAGTGACAGCAAAAAGGACTGGAAGGAGACCTTAAGCCTTGAAAAACACGTTCATCCTTGGAATCGAGGGCACTGCCTGGAACCTGAGTGCCGCAATCGTGACCGAAACCGAGATTATTGCCGAGGTCACAGAGACCTATAAACCCACAGCCGGAGGGATTCATCCCAGGGAAGCAGCCCAGCATCATGCAAAGTACGCAGCCAGCGTTATAAAGAGGCTTCTTGCAGAGGCAAAAGAAAAGGGAGTCAAGCCTTCAGATATTGACGGGATAGCTTTTTCCCAGGGGCCTGGGCTTGGGCCGTGCCTGAGGACGGTTGCAACGGCAGCTAGAATGCTTTCCATATCTCTTGGAGTTCCCCTGATAGGGGTCAACCACTGTATCGCTCATATCGAAATTGGGATCTGGAGAACTCCTGTAACGGACCCTGTCGTTCTTTACGTAAGCGGAGCCAATTCTCAGGTTATTTCCTATATGGGAGGACGATATAGAGTCTTTGGTGAAACCCTGGATATAGGGCTTGGAAATGCCCTTGATAAATTTGCTCGGGGGGCTAACCTGCCGCATCCCGGAGGGCCAAAGATCGAGGCATACGCAAAAGAAGCAAAGAAATATATCCACCTCCCCTATGTGGTAAAAGGCATGGACCTTTCCTTTTCCGGGCTTTCCACGGCCGCCAGCGAAGCCCTGAAAAAAGCTCCTATTGAGGATGTTTGCTATTCTTACCAGGAAACAGCTTTTGCAATGGTTGTTGAGGTTGCAGAACGAGCACTTGCTCACACCGGAAAAAAAGAAGTCTTGCTGGCAGGAGGAGTTGGGGCAAACACAAGGCTCCGGGAAATGTTAAATGATATGTGTGAAGCCAGAGGAGCGAAGTTCTATGTGCCCGAAAAACGCTTTATGGGAGATAACGGGACAATGATCGCATATACCGGGCTTCTGATGTATAAGTCTGGAAACACTCTTTCCCTTGAAGATTCTCGCGTAAACCCCAGTTACCGGACTGATGATGTGAAAGTGACCTGGATCCAGGAAGAAAAGATGAAAAGGGTTCCTGAAATTTCCCCCGGAACTTCCCTCAAGCTTGGGGAAACGCTGGATAATGGAGCCGAGGCTATTGTTTACCTGGAAGAAGGGTCTGAAGGGAAGAAAGTGCTTGTTAAGGAAAGAGTCCCGAAAGCTTACAGGCATAAAGAAATTGATGAAAAGATCAGGACCGAAAGAAACCGGACAGAGGCCCGCCTGATGTCTGAAGCCCGGCGCCATGGTGTTTCTACGCCGATTATCTATGATATGGAAGATTTCAAGCTCAAGATGCAATATATTGATGGTGTCCCCATAAAATACCTGGTTACTCCTGAGCTTTCCGAAAAAGTAGGAGAACTTGTAGGGAAACTCCACAGTGCTGGTATAGTACACGGGGACCTTACGACCTCAAATCTCCTGCTTGCAGGCGAGAGGCTTTATCTCCTTGACTTCGGGCTTGCGTATTACGACAAAGGACTTGAGGCCAGAGGAGTAGATGTCCATGTACTTTTCCAGACTTTTGAGAGTACCCACCGCAATCACGAGGTCCTTATCGAAGCTTTCAAAAACGGGTACCGGAGAACTTTTATAGATTCAGAGGATGTACTCAAGCGTGTTGAAGAAATAAAAAAGAGGGCTCGTTATGCATAAAATCGTATTTGTTACGGGAAATAAAGGCAAATTTGCCGAGGTAAGGGATATCCTCGAGTCTTTTGGGATTGAAGTGATTCAGAACAAAAACGGTTACCCTGAACTTCAGGAGGACGACCTTGAGCCCATTGCAGCCTATGGGGCGCAGTATGTTGCAGACAAAATGAACATGCCTGTAATGGTAGACGATTCCGGGATTTTCATAAAAGCCTTAAACGGCTTTCCAGGCCCGTATTCTCGTTTCGTAGAGGATAGACTCGGAAACCCTAAAGTGCTTAAGCTCATGGAAGGGGAAACCGACAGAACAGCGTATTTTAAGACCGTTATTGGATACTGCGAGCCCGGAAAAGAGCCTCTGGTTTTCCCGGGTATAGTTGAAGGAAAAATCGCGTATGAAGAGAGAGGTACAGGCGGTTTTGGGTACGACCCTATTTTTGAATACCAGGGAATGACTTTTGGAGAGCTCGGCGACATTGAGAAAAATAAAGTTTCCCACCGACGCAGGGCTATTGACAGTTTTCTGGAATGGTATAAGGGTAAACTTGAAAAAACCTGAAAGTAAGATTTGACACAAAACTTAACAGTAAGACCTTATACAAAAAATTAGCATTGGATTTGACAGCAAGTCTAACAGTAGGAATTAGTAAACTGCAACCGCAGAAAAACTGCCTGGAAAGGATTGTTTATATCAATCCTTCCTTTTTCCCACGCTTACTCATTCTTTCAGTTTATCTTTAAGCAGGCTAAGGGCTACACTGAGCTGGTTCAAACCCAGTTTCAGGGCGATAGTGATAATTTTGTTATTTGAAATATTTCCGAACTCTCTTTTGATTGCAAATAGATCCATAATACATTGCTGATCTAGAACGAGTGGTCCATTAAGCAGATCTTTTGAGGTTGGACTCGTCTTTTTACCTTTAAACTCAACTTTCCTTGGCTCTATTTCTACCCCACTGTCCGGTTTTGCAGCGCCTCCTACAGCCTTAGACACTTCTGTTTTTTCCCCGTAAAGGCATTCCATTTGCTGGAGACAGTGAGCCAGGCAAACACTCTTTATGAATTCTTCAACTTCCATACCACTGATGCCTGCATATTTCTTTATTTCGGCAAGTTGTTCTTCCGAAAAACAGATACAGAGCAAGTTTTCGTTAGATTCTTCTTCTATCCCAAACCCTCCATGTATTTTTTATTATCTCTTGATTTTCTGTATTTTTATCCTCTGATGATTTATTCTTTTCTTCTTTATTGTTTATGTTTTAATCTATTCTTTATCCTTCAAGTTTTCTCTTCATTTTGTTGTTCTCAAAGTTGTCTGTTAATCAAAGATGTTTTAATCAAAAGGATAATCAAAAAGATGTTTCAATCAAATTTTGTCCATTGTCAAAGGTGATCTATTAACCAATGATTATCTGTTTAAAATGCAGGTAAAATTTTTATTAAGTACAACATGTTAACTCTTATATGAAGAATCTTGCCTCAGACACTACAGCTGCAGATACTATCCCTCTAAAACTCGTTGTGTATCTAGGTCTGCTTGCAGTTGTATTAATTCTGGCAGTTCAGGCCTGGCATACCGTGAATCCTGTTCTGGAAGATGCGCAAATTAAAGCCCAGGTTGAGACCGCTTCTTTATCTATCCGTTCAGTTCAGGAAGGATATGCCCGAGATTCTGCTGAGAGTCACAGTCCTGAAGGGACGATGTGTACTCTCAAATTTTCCTTTCCTGCGTCAGTCAGATATATTAGCTTCGGGGTGGATCCTGATCCCGAATGCAATGGGCAACTGAACGATTCGGAATGGGTTCTTGAAAATAATACCATTATCTACCAGTATAAAAATGGGGTTAAAAAGAGATTATTTCTTGAAGGAAAGCCGGTACACTTTATAAAAGGCGAGCAGGGTTCAGAAGGAATATGGATGCCTTCAGGAAGCCAGGAAAATTCTCTGGCGTCGTCATCTCTTGAAAAACCGGGAGTTGTAATCGAGTATCCGGTTTCAGGAGAATTCGTGTTGGAGCTGGTCATGCAGAACGGGATAAGATATATCATGTCTCATTTTTAACGTATGTCAGGCAGTTCAGAAAGAAAAAAATGCAAAAATGGGAATGCAAAATGAGAATGCAAAATGAAAATGCAAAATGAAAATGCAAAATGAGAATACAAAATGAGAATGCAAAAGTGAAAAATCAAGAGAAAGTAACTAACAAAGCTCTTGCAGGTGCGCCGTCACACCCTTCAATTTTAAGGGGAAGGCAGATGAAAAAATAGGTTCCGGCTTCTATGGAGCTGAGTTCGAGACATTCTACTATGTTCACACTACCTGAAAGAAGGATATGATGGGCAGGTAAAGTTTCGGAATAAAAACTATCCACAGAAAGACTATCAATCCCTATTGTCTTGAAGCCTTTTTCGACAATCCAGGCTGCTCCGCTTTCGTCAAGGTATGCAGAGTCAGATTCTTCCTTTTCGAATTCCATGTTTTGAGGATCTGACTCTTTACCAGTGGGACTAACCTTACCTGCACTGTCTGGTTTTCGGGAAAAAGCTTCTGTCTTCAGAAGTAGGATAGGGATATTTTCAGGAGCTCCCATGTTCCGGAAGGCCTTTTCAAGGATGCCAGCAGTCAGTTCGCCTGATTGTGATGAAAAGTCGAGAATAAGGGCCGTGCCCATGAGGTTTTTGAGTTCCAGTTTGTCAATAGTCAGGCCATTTTTCAGGATATGAGAAGGAGCATCAACATGAGTGCCGGTGTGACTTCCAAAACTTAACTTTGAGACAGCACAGCCTTCTTCTTCAAGAGTGCAGATCTTCTCTATTTCAGGTATTGGGTCTCCCGGAAAAATCTGCGTAAAAGGGGAAATTGGGGTTGTAATGTCTATAATTTTTCCATGAATTGAAATCTTATTCACCTCAACTGGAATTTCTTCACGCTAATAGAAATCCCCCTACATTAGTAATATTTTTTTATGTTAACACTTTATTCCATATTTTTTCTATGCTAACACTTTATTCCATGTAGATGATGGCCTTGTTCGTGCATACGTCTATGCATTTCATACAACGGGTACACTTATCTTGATCGATTTTTGAAAGCTCGTTTTCCTCATAAATTGCATCCACAGGGCAGACATCTTTGCATTTTCCACACCTTTTACAGCCGAAAACCACAACGTATCCATTTTGTTCTGACATCAGTGTACCTTTAGAACCTTATGATTTTATATTAGTTTCTGAGAAAAGCTCCTTCTTTATAAAGCTGTCTCCATACTTTTAATCTGGAGCCAAAAACAAGCCTTATATATAAAAAAAGAATATGCAGGTTCAGGTATGGAAAAGTTCACTGAAGATGAAACCGGCTCTTTTTACAGTTATCTTTCTGAAGGGTGCAGACTCTGCCAGGAGGGTGCCAAAATGGTTCTTTTCGTAACAGGCCTTTGCCCCAAGAGCTGCTTTTACTGTCCACTTTCTGATGAAAGGCGAGGAAAAGACCTTGTTTTTGCGAATGAGAGATCTGTAAATAGTGATGAAGACTTACTCAAAGAAGCAAAGCTTATGAATGCTCTAGGAACAGGAATTACAGGCGGAGAGCCCTTGCTGAAGCTTGAAAGAGTCCTGCATTACATCCGAATGCTCAAAGCTTCTTTCGGAATAGAGCACCACATCCATCTATATACTTCCCTGGCTCCTGGTAAGCAGATCCTTGAAAAGCTTGCAGACGCAGGACTTGATGAAATCCGCTTCCACCCACCGCAGGAATGCTGGAATGATCTTAAAAACAGTCAATACTCAGATGCTCTGCAAAACGCAAAGGAGTTAGGAATCGAAGCCGGAATCGAAATTCCTTCCCTAGAAGGAGCAGAAAAAGTTGCAGCTTTTGCAGAAGAAATGGGAGTTTTCCTTAACCTGAATGAACTGGAATTTTCCGATAATAACTCCGAAGCCCTCCTGAAAAATGGCTTTTGTCTCGAATCCGATACATCCAGTGCGGCTGCCGGTTCCTGTAAATTTGCTGGGATTGCCTTTGCGAAATGTAAAAAGGCCCATTTTTGTTCATCAGTTTACAAGGATGCAGTCCAGCTCCGCAAAAGATTTCAGCGAATCGCAAAGAATACCGCAAGAGAGTTTGACGAAATCACCGACGACGGTACACTGATATACGGAGTAATTGAAGGGGGAGACCAGGAACGTGCAGAAAAAACTTTGCAGGACATGGAAATCCCATCTGAACTGTTTGAAATAAAAGATGGAAAAATCGAGATTGCATGGTGGGTACTTGATGAATTAAGGGAAGACATTAAAGAAGAACTGGAACCTTCCGGATCAAGGCTTACTATTATTGAAAGATACCCATTCGAAGACGGAATGCTTGTTGAGCTAATTCCTCTTTAAGATAGTCTCCGGGCAAATAAGCGAGCAAGGAAAAATTCGTTTCTGAATTCATGAGGCGTCTTTAAAGTTAATTAGATCCTGCAAAAATATCTCCTGCGAAAATATTATATAGAGAAATATTACCCGCACATGTAATTTAAGAAATGTTAAATAGTATAGGTGCCAACTTTAATTAAATCTAAAAATTTTTAGAGGTAGCTCACTCTCTAAATCTAAAAATCATTACCTTTAGAAAATCCTAAGTGTTTTCTTATGCCTTATCCGGTTGTACATGTGCTATTCTTCGTATTCTGTATAAGTGCAGTAGCAGTTTTTGCTGCTGCTAGATCGTTTTTTCGAGGGGAACTTTCTCTAAAGGGTTCAACGAATTTAATATTTCTGCTATTCGTAGGCAGTATCTGTTCCTTATTCCCGGATATCACGATCATTCACAGCCTGCTCGTAAACGGTACTATGGAGCATTGCTGGGCCGGCCCGATTCCAACACATTCACTGTTATTCAGTCTTCTTGCAGTCCTGTTCGGAACCGTTGCAGGATACGCTAAATACAGGGAGCCTGGCAGGGCAATGTATCTCGGACTTTTTGCAGAGGCAGCATTTGCTTCTCACCTGTTGCTCGATGACATCAGTGAAGGCGGCTGTGAGTACCTGTATCCATTATACGAGAAAAAAATCAGTGTATTTTCAATGATGGACGTGGGTTTTCGAGGAACCGGAATCTTTGATTACCTGATGGCATCTTTTGTGTCGGTCTTTTTTGTTTGTTCCATAATAATGATGGCGCTCTTTGCCCTGAGTAAGTACGGTTTTGAGCTAAACTACAAAGCCGAAAAATAAAACATTTAAGGTATTGAAATCAGGTCTTAAGCTCACCTACGCCTTCAAGTTTTTTAACAACCCTTGCAGGATAGCCCAGGGCAAGACTATTTGGAGAAATATTGTGGTTAACTACAGACCCAATACCTATTATCGCATTATCCCCGATTTCAACACCCTGTGTGATTATACATCCTGGATTCACAGAGACACCACGTCCGATTTTTATGGGAGCCATAGTTCTCGGATATGCCTGTCTTGTAGTCAAACTTCCTCTCGTATGTGCAGATAATATGCACCTATCGCCAATTTCAGAGTAATCCCCTATCGTAATTAATTCAGGGTGTATCCTATCAAAAATCACGTCATAGCCGACATATACATTCTCCCCGATATTTACACCCCGCATCCTGTGTAATTTAGCTCTCCAGGAAGGAACGGGAGCGCTTGAGGCAAGCCGTTCCAGAATCCAGTTTTTAAAATATTTAATGCCAAAAAGAAGTTTATTACTGTGATAATGTTCCGCAATTTCGCAAAAGGTTACCTGGTCTCTATTAGACACCGCAGTAGTCGTGCGAATACCCCCCATTTCCCTATAGAATTATTTTATACGCTTTCTTATCTATACTATTTTCTTATCAAATTGTTTTACCATTTCCCTCTCAAATCGGTTGTAATTATTTTTATCAGATTTTTTATATTTATCTTTCAATTGGCATTTTGATGGATGACTAAATTTCCATAATTATGCTTAATTAATTTAACAATGATAATCTGCTGAATACATTAATTCCCAGCCTGCTTGATAAACAGACTTTCAGACGACTTTTCCGTTAACTGCAACTCTCCCATTAACTTTTGTTTCTGCTTACAAGCTTCATAAACAGTGATTTTTTTAATTCTACCGCATCATTAGGGCAAAGTTCGCGGCAGCAATAACAGTGAATGCATTTTTCCTCATTAATTTTCAGTGTCCTGTTTATTTCTTCGATGGCATGCGCCGAGCAGTTCGAAACACAGGCTTTGCAAAGTGCACAGTTTGAAGTGTTAATAATGGGTCTTACAGCCAGCTGCTTTCTAAGGATTCTCATAAAGAAAGCTGGAATATAAGCAGTTATTCCACCTTCAGGGTTTTTGAACCTGACCTTTACTTTTTCCAGAGGTACTCCTACAACTTCAGGATGCTCGGTCCCGAAACCTCTTTCGAGTGCAGCTTTATTTGTAGGGACCTTTAAGGGATCGATTCCTATAAGCTCAGAGGCCACAATATCCAGGGCTACACAGTTATAACTAGCCATAATCACGCCCGCAAGGACAGGTGTACCATTGGATGGGCCATTTCCTTCCATTCCGACTATCCCGTCCATAACTACAAGTTGGGGCTTGACAACAGAATATATATCAACAACTGCTTCCCCAAAGAGGAGGCGGTCTTCCAAGAAATGAGCCTGTTTTCTGGTTTTTTGAGGTACGGCGCCGAAGAAATTTTTGACTGCCCCTGTATACAATGTCAGTTCATGGGTCTTGAGCTTTGGAAGCGAGATTACTATATCTGCCTCAAGTACAGCTTTTGAGATGTACAGATGAGAAAACTGCCTTGCGCCCGGAACATCAACCTCAACAAAACCTGAGGTCTCAAAGTTGATAAGCTCAACCCCATGATCAGAAGCAACACTCTCAATGCCAGACACTTTAAGCGCCTGTGAAGTCGTAGTAGATCCAGGTTTTACAATGCCGGACCCATCTCCTATAACTGGAATACCTCCTGCTTCTGAGACAAGTTCGCACATAGCGGACACTATCGCTGGATGGGTGGTAACGGCATCCTCTGGCGGTCGAATAGAAAGCACATTTGGTTTGAGGAGCACGCGGCTGCCAGGAACTATAACCTTCTCAAGCCCACCTATCAGGTTCAGTGCTTCTTTTACCGCTTCTTTAGCATTCGAGTAGTCCTGGCATTCAACAATTGAGACCTTTGTATTCATATTCACACTTTAGGATTAGTGATCAATTTTAATTCTCACAATGATATTATGCGAAAGCACTCTGCCAGAAAGACTTCCAGTAGTTTACAGGCAAGTATTTGTTCCGGACGAAGCCCCATTTCGATTTTAGGCAAAGCCCTAAAGTCCTGATTTTAGCCGTATTTTATCCAGTATAACTTTTTTTACAGGCGCTTTTGCAATTTACCTGTTAATGTAGCAAACAGGCGGCGCGGCTCGTATATATTCTGTGGTATCTTTTATTCTACTGATATGCCTCTGAGCTTTTTCTATCATCTCTCTGGACAACCCGGTGCTCTTTTCAACTACCTGCAGGGGTAACCGGCGCTCCTGGGCATACAACAGCTGGTCCATGATCTGAATCGGCATGCGCCAGTAAAATTCCTCGTCAGTTGTGTAATGGCTCCATGTATCAGCACTTGGAGGGCGCTTTATGATCTCTTCATTAACATTAAGCAGCTTCCCCAGAGCATAAACCTGGACTTTATAGCAGTCCGCCAGAGGCTCAAGATCTACGCCCCCATCCCCATATTTCACAAACTGGCCAAGGACCATTTCGGTCTTGTTGGTCGTACCACAAACTGCGTAATTCATCGTCTCAGCATACATATACTGAACGAGCATTCTGGACCTCTGTTTGACACCCTGTAATCCTATTAATTCAAGATAATCAGTCGCTTTTAGCCGGTACTTTCCGACAGTTTCACCATTTTTTACCAGGTGGATATAAGGAACATTTAGCAGTCCAGTGTTAAGGAAATCAGGCAGTACCAGCGATGTTTTATGAATTCTGGCATCATATTCAGGGCAGGTTCTCTTTAGAATCTGTTCTTTCTTATCATAGATATTAAGCGATCTCAAGATTGGAGAGATAGGCACTTCTTCATACGACACACCAAGGCTTTCACAGATCTCTACTCCCAGGGTCTTACTGGAAGGAGCAGATTCCTCTTCAGGAAGGAGAAGTCCACATACGTTTTCTTTTCCGAGTTCCTGTACACATAGTGTAAGTACTACGGCTGAGTCAATTCCTCCCGAAACCCCTATAACGACTCCTTTTTTCTTAAAACTCGTTACCTGATCTCTAATAAAACCTCTGAGCTTTAAAGCTGTATTTCCAATGTTTCCATTGAGTTCTTCCATTAAATTCATGCTCATTTCTTCTGCGACTTGCATAACATTCCCCCCTGAAATAATCAGATTTTAGAATTAGACTATCCAAACTAGATTATTCAAATTACACTGTTTAAATTACCTATTGTACCTCAACTCGTTATCTTAGAATCAAATTTTAACGAGTATTTTTGTGATTTATTTACTTTCAGTTTTTAACGAGTATTTTTTGTGATTTATTTACTTTCAGTTTAAGCTTTCTTGCGGCCTCTTCTATCAATGGCTGTGACAATTCCTGAGTAATTTTTACAAGTCCTTCTTCCCTTGACATTTCCCCGCTTCGGACAAGCCCTGCTATGTCAAAGGTATATGGATGAAATCCGTATTTTTCCAGGTGGTTGTAACAGGCAAAAGAATTCAACGTACAGTTGGTTGAATTGCTGTCATTGATTCCCGGAAGTTCCCACCCGATTTCCAGTAGGGTCTCAAGCACTTTATCTTCACTGTAATCCCAGAGGCATAGAGGATGCAGGATACTCGGAACGTTTTCACCTATGTTCTCAAGAACTTCTTTTTTCAGGAGGAAGATTTCATCCTTATCCTCGATGCCTATTTTCTGAAGCTGTTTTTCAAATAAGCTTCTGGACCACTGAATAAAATTGACTGATAGGTTGATTATGGGATTAGGAGACTGTCCAGCTGTAAAGGCAAATATGATAAAAGGTACTTTTTGAAGAATGGCCTGCTCTATCAGTTTCTGTTTAATAATAGTGATGCAAATGTTGCATATGTCACTGGCTCGATATTTGGCGAATCTTGGAAATGCATCATATGACTCCGCAGCCTTTCGGAATGTGTCATATAGAATTTCCTTTTCTGTTGTCACCTGGAAATAATCGCATCCTGTGATCTCACACATTTTTTTTGCATTCATTATTGCGTTTTCCGAAATGAACCCGTTATCAAACTGCACAGCCAATACCTTAAGGAAAGGATAGTCTTTTTTGAGCTTGTAGAGCGTATAAGACGAATCTTTCCCACCTGAAAGTGCATAAATTACATCGTAGTTCCCTTTTCCTCCATATTGCTCAAAAAGTTCTTCAATTCTGGCCAGATATTCATTTTTTTCCTGTGAACTAAGAGGAGTATATGTCTCACAGAAGTGGCAGAGGCCGGTTTCCTCATTAATTTGTATACCTGGAATCTCGGAATCCAGAACACATTTTTTACACACTAGTTTTGACATGTTGGTACTCCTCTATGATGGATCGATTGGATATTTTACCATTTTCGCTCAAGGGAAGATGATCAATGAATAGTATTTCTCTTGGACATAGATATCCTGGCAGGCTTTTTCGGCAGAATGCATACAACTTTCCAATTTCGGTCCCTTTCGCAGGTATGACCATGAGGCTAATTGCGGTTCCCATAAGTTCATGGTGCACAGGTACAACAAAAACCCTGGACACTTCATTATTTTCCTCAATATTTCTCTCAATTTCCCTTGGGTTAATGCGATGATCACCGATTTTTATAAGATCATCCTTGCGCCCCAGCAGTTTGATATATCCGCCTGGTAATTTCTGTGCAAGGTCACCGGTATGCAGCCATCCGTTTATAATTTTCATTTCAGTGGCAATTTCATCATCCAGATAACCCAGCATAATGTTGTCTCCTATAGCAACCAGTTCACCCGTAATATTAGGTTTTGCTGGCTTGTACTCTGAATCAAAGACATCCAGTATAACCTCTGGAATTGCTTTTCCTATAGTGTCAACGAACCCATCCACATCTTCTGCTGGTAGATAGGCAAGCCTTGCCGTAGCTTCAGTTTGCCCATACATTGGTAGAATTTCCAGATCTGGAACTAATTCCCTTATGTCTTTTACAATATCCCTATCCATTCCTCCACCCGCTGATGCAGCAGTTCTAACGCCTGCAAAGGCCTTTTTGAATCTATCCGGATATCGAAGGAGTATACGATAGGTACTGGGCACCCCATAAAATATGGATACGTCTGACGCTATAAGGTTGAAAACAGAGTCTATAAAATTCATATTTCCAATCCTGACTGAGCTGCCAGATACTAGATGGGAGTTAATTATGGAATTTCCAAAAGCGTGATGTGGGGATATCACCAGTGCTCCTTTATCTCTGGAAGTTATCCTGAGTACCTTTACTATTGACTCTGCATTTGCTACCAGATTTCTGTCACTTAACATGACCCCTTTTGGGGTGCCTGTCGTGCCTGAAGTGAAAAGGACGAGCTGCAGTTGTGGATTATTTGCTTCTGTTTCAATCTTCTTGCGCAAAAACTCTCCGAAAGTATTGCTGGAAATAACTATTACAGTTCCAAAACGCTCAAAAAAGTCCTCTCCAAATCTTGAGTACTGTGTATCGGTTGCAATGATATTGTTGACATGGGCAGTATCAAGGATTCTCTCAAGACTGAATTTAGGAAATTCTATAGGTAGAGGAATTGCGATATTGGCAGATCGATATACTGCCATGAGCACTTTCACATATAGCATGCCTGATTCTGCCAGTATTGCAAACCGGCAGTGGTTAAAATCCATTAAAGGTGAAGCAATAGCATTTATATCATTGTCAAGGCAGCTATAGGAAATTGAACTTTTTCCCTCTTCCATGGCAATGCTTTGAGGAGTTTTTCTGGCGTACTCAGTGATATACGCATCAATTTGCATACCTTTTCACTTCACCAGTTTGGTTATCATGTTAGTAATTCCCTGCAGTGAATCAAAGTTTTCCGGTGTCAGCATATCTTCAGGAATCTCTATAGAATATTTCTCACAGATATAGTCCATAAGTTCAAGCAAGCCAATGGAATCTATAATGCCGGTTTGAGTGAGAGAATCATAATCTTTCAAACTGGTGTTACTGTCCATAAAAGAATTAGCCTTTAAGTAATCGATTATATCATCCTTTATTTGTTCCATGTATTATTGCCCCCAACATTTTCGTTCAGCGGACCAGTGATCATAAATAACTCATTCCTGCCCATAATGACGTGAGTCCCAAGTGATAATTACGTAATACAACTATATAAATAATTTGAGCCATTTTGGAGCTGACAAAAGCACTGGCAGAGACGAAATTTGAGTAAAATCAATTGCTTGCATCCGGATGCATTGGATGATACAATTTACCCACTCAATAAGAATATATATTTAGTATATTCTCCAGACAAGTGGGCATTCATATGCGCACAGATAAGCCCGAAAAATATAGAAAAGTGCGCAGAACTTTAAACTACTTCTTTAAACTTTAAATTTCATCGAAAATCATCAGTCCCAGTTACAGTCGATTTTTTGAAGACGATTTATATTGATAATATTAGATTCCAAGCGAGTCACAATAGAGAATAAATATTTGTTGTCTAGAACATAAGTTAGATGATTAACGTTGTTGAGATCCAGTCCCCTATTAAAAATAAGATGCATGTTTTTGTTTGAAAACTTAGAATAGGCTTCTTTTAAAGTCCATGTTTTTAAAAAATCAGCTTCACCTACATTTTCGTCCATAAGTGAAATTTTCTTATACAGGTTTTTAAAAGTACTTTTAAGAACCAGTTTTCTCGCAAGTTCAATATCAATACCAACATCAACCTTTGAGATTGCAAGAGCTGCAAGGTTTTCGGTATAAGATATACAAATACATAGTTCATTGTGATTGAGGACGCAGACCTTCCCATTTTCGTCTTTGTATGTGGATATTTCGGAAGCGGATCGCTCATTAGCAACCTTGCATATGATATGTTTTAAAACCGTTCTGGAGACAATAAATCTTTTCTTAAAGTGATTTGTCTGCAGTCTCTCAAGATATTCCAGTTCTATCCTGTTGAGGTAACTTGCATTGAATGTATCATAATTACCCAGGTCAACAAGAAAAACAAGAACATCACTCTGTTGCCACAGGTAAGGGACATATTCAAGAGAAACAGAGAAAGGCAACTTTAAATACTCATTGTACACGCAGTCCACTCACATATGTTATATTTAGTATATAATTTCCACGTTCATTATTTAGTGGAAGTCTGCTGGATAAGGGTCCAAAGATCGGATCGAGAAAAATTCCTGCCTTACCTCAATCTTGTCTAAAAATGCCTTCAGAGTCGCAGAGACCTTGCCCAGATGTGGTATTCCATTTTTATGTAATGTATCTTTGTCGTTCATGCTTAGATTTATAGCTAAGTTTCATATAAATACTTCCTAATTCTTTAACATACTTTACAGTTCTCAAACTTCCTTAAACATTGAGATCAGAGAATTTTAATCTGCGAAAAACGTGGATTATTTACTGTCGCTGACAGTGTGCTGGGACTCATGTATTGGTATTAAATTTGTACTTTATATAAATAATTTAAAAAAGCAATCCTAAAATATATAAACGATAAGGATATAGGGTATTCGATTCTTAGCGCCTCTACTCAGAGGTCGCATACTTTTTAGAACTAAAAGAATAGTGAGCAATATAATGCTAGATCAATATAATTCAATCATTAACTGAGGTGTCCGAAACTGCAAACTGCGGAAGAAAGGGTAAGAGCGAGATTGATTAAGTATCTCGGCAGGGATGAAAACGGGATACGCAAGGTTGTGCTCAATCTCTTCCTGACCGGAGACAAGTTCACCACCGGTGAAGTTTACGATTACCTGGATAAAGGAAATTTTGAGGTAAGCTACCGGGGGGTCTCGGCTATGGTCGGGCTTATGAATACAAGACTCGGGATCTTGAGCATAAATGTCACCGGAGATCACAACGTCTATTCCCTAAAAGAAAGTTATAAAAACATTGTTGGCTCTGTGCTTGAAAACTACTGAGCCACTCTTCTCGCTATCTGTTTTTAGGTAACAATTTTGAAAATTGCTTACTGATTCTGCTAAAGCAGCGAAAAGAATGGAGTGACTACAGGCTTTGAATCTTGCTTCGAGAGACTCTGATTTACTTAAAGTAAAAATTGGAGAGCTGGAGGCTTCTAAAATTTAATTCAACAAAACGAGCATAGTGCATGTAATTTTTACGTATGACATAGATTTTCGGCCCAACAACCGATCCCAAAACTCAAAATCACTTTTCTGAATGCTAGGTCCCGAAGAATCAATCGATTTTTGGACCACAAAAATAGTTGTGAAGTTTTGCTAATTTGAGGGTAAAATTGGTTTTGGGATGGACTCGATAAATAGAATTATTAAGCAAAAGAGATATTAATATCTTAGACAAGAGAAGGTATTAAGCTTTATTAAACGAGAAATCTACGCGGATAGTTTTCAGATCTGGATATTTTCAGGAGGAAAACGCATAAAAAAATTAAATGTTATACCTAAGAGAAGGGGAATCTTTCGTGCAGGACTCCGCCTTTTGAAAAACCGCATCTTCAGAATATTTTATAATGAGTATGAGAGAAGACTCCAGAGAAAGATTCTGAATTCAGAAATTCCGCATCATATAGCTGTGATTATGGATGGGAACCGCAGGTATGCGGGGCAACTTGGAAAGGCTCGAAGTTTCGGGCATGCAATGGGAGCAGAAGTTACCGAAAAGGTAATTGAGTGGTGTTATGAGATAGGGGTAAAACAGCTTACTCTCTACGCTTTTTCTACAGAAAATTTTCAGCGCTCCGAAGAGGAAGTTGGCGGTCTCTTCAATCTCATTAATGAAAAATTCCTGAAACTTTACTCTGACCCAAGGACACACGAAAAAGAGACGCAGGTTCGCGTCATAGGAGATAGGTCAAAATTACCTGCTTTTCTGAATGAATCAATTGAAAAAATAGAAAAAGCAACGAAAAATTACAGGAAGTTTTACCTGAACGTTGCCATTGCTTATGGAGGCAGGCAGGATATCATTCAGGCCGTCCGCGATATTGCAGGCTGTATTTCCAATGGGAAACTATCTCTTGATGAAGTGAACGAAAGCCTTATTTCAAAACATCTTTATCCGGCCCCAGGGGTCTCGGTTCCAAATGTGGATCTTGTCATCCGCACTGGAGGCGATGAAAGGGTTTCAAATTTTCTTCCTTGGCAGGCTAACGGAAGTGACTGTGCAGCTTACTTCTGTGCTCCTTTCTGGCCAGAGTTCAGAAAAATCGACCTTCTTCGCTCGGTCAGGGTATATCAGGCCAGAGAGGCCGAAAAAAAGCAGGAACAATCATATAGAGTCTCAAAGGTTGTAAATTTCCTGGAAATGGGAACTCGTGAGGAAAAAAGCGAAGAGATTGGACAACTTCAGTCCATTTAAAAGCAAGCAGTCTCCTGAAATGTTAAGTAGCTGTTGCTATATAGAAAAGTAGCATAAAATAGTGCTATGTCAGTTAATTAACTTTTTTTACTAAACAAAAGTGCGGGAACTTTAAAATGAAACGAATCTCCATGTTTCGGGAGTTTCCTGCCTACATTGCTTATAAAATTGCTGGTCTGACTTATAATTTACTAGTAAATAAATTCTCTTAGAATACCGATATATTGATATTCAGGAGATGAGTATTTAAAGTGGGGAAATTTGGCTGTACCTAATTTTTCAGTTTAAAGGCTTATAAGAAGCCTGAGAAAAATTATCATTGTATTGAGGATAGATTAATCTGCTCTAGAGTTAGCCATTCATTCAGAATGAAATTTATGGAGATAGATTTAGACCAGGGGAGTTAGAATGGATATTATTAACGAGTTAAATTTGCGTTCCTACAGGACTTATTTTCAGAAAGCAGGGAAATCGAAACATACCAGATCTGTAAATTCGGGGCAAAGTCATCGTCAGTATCGTTTAAAACTACTAGAAACTGAGAAAATCAGAGATAAAGAAACTGCTATGGCATCTCTTTCAGGTTTGCAGGCAATGATGGATCTCAGAATCTTGGTTAGGGAAAATGTAGGGGTGTCCAAAGTCTTTAAAGACAGAATGCTTGCCTGGAAAGAAATAAAAGCCTGAAGAAAAGTCGGAGGGATTTTACTGGGAGAAAATTACAGAAAACCTAACCGTCTGATAAATGAAAAGAGCCCATATCTCCTCCAGCACGCATATAATCCTGTGGACTGGTACCCCTGGGGGGAAGAAGCTTTTGAGAAAGCCAGAAACGAAAATAAACCTATTTTTTTATCAATTGGGTATTCCACCTGCCACTGGTGTCACGTAATGGCACATGAGTCATTTGAAGATGAAGAGATAGCAAGACTCATGAACAGGGCTTTTGTTTGCATAAAAGTAGACCGCGAAGAACGGCCGGACATTGACAATGTTTATATGACGGTCTGCCAGATTATTCTTGGAAGAGGGGGCTGGCCTCTTAACATCATCATGACCCCAAAAATGAAGCCTTTTTTTGCAGGAACCTATATCCCTAAAAATTCTCGTTTTAGCCAGACAGGAATGCTCGAGCTTGTGCCTCGAATAGAGGAGATCTGGGACAGGCAGCACGAAGAGGTCCTTGAGTCAGCTGATAAAATCACGTTTACTATCCAGAATATGATCTCAGAGTCAGCAGGAGAGGGCATAGGGGAGTCAATAATGGAGGAAGCTTACGAAGAGCTACTGACTTCCTTTGATAACGAATATGGTGGTTTTGAAAGAGCTCCAAAATTTCCTACCCCACACAAAATATTCTTTTTGCTTCGATACTGGAGACGCAGCGGGAACCCTGAAGCTCTTCATATGGTTGAATATACCCTGGAAAATATGTACAGGGGAGGAATCCATGACCACCTGGGTTCGGGTTTTCACCGTTACTCTACAGATAATATGTGGATTGTCCCCCACTTTGAAAAGATGCTATACGACCAGGCTCTTATTGCAACTGCATACACAGAAATTTATCAGGTTACCGGAAAGAGACTGTATAAGGAAGCAGCAGAAGGAATTCTTGACTATGTGTTAAGAGACATGAGATCTCAGGAAGGTGGATTTTATTGTGGGGAAGATGCTGATGTAGAAGGAGAGGAAGGAAAGTACTATCTCTGGACTTTAGAAGAAGTCCGAAAGGTTCTTAGTCCCGAGGAGTCAGAACTAATTACAAAGGTGTTTAATCTCAGGGAAAGAGGTAATTTTGAAGAAGAAATAAGAGGTAAAAAAACCGGAACTAATATTTTTTATATGCCTCGTTCTCTCGAATCGCTTGCTGCCGAAATGAAAATTCCCGCTGACGAAATTGAGAGTTGGGTAAAAATAGCTAAAGAAAAACTTCTGTTAGCCCGAAATAAACGTAAAAGACCTGCAAAAGATGACAAGATTCTAACTGATTGGAATGGACTTATGATTGCAGCTCTTGCAAAAGGTTTCCAGGCCTTTGGCGAGGAGAAATACCTGAAAGCTGCCGAAAAAGCCGCAGATTTCATTCTCATGAGACTTTACAGTCCCGATGGACGATTGCTTCATAGATATCGAGACGGAAAATCCGGTATTTCCGGAACTGCCGACGACTACGCATTTTTGATTCACGGACTCCTGGAGCTTTACGAGGCAGGATTTAAACTGGACTATCTTAAAGCAGCCCTTTGCCTCAACAGAGAATTTCTCAATCACTTCTGGGATCCCGTTCAGGGAGGATTCTTCTTTACTGCTGACGACAGCGAGTCACTTATTTTCAGGAAAAAAGAGTTTGCGGATGCAGCCATACCTTCAGGAAATTCTATTGAAATGCTAAATCTTCTTAGACTTTCCAGAATAACTGCAGATCCCGAGCTGGAAGATAGAGCTCAAGGGCTGGAGCGCGCTTTTTCAAAACTCATCAGAAAAATACCTTCAGGATATACGCAGTTCTTATCAGCTCTTGATTTTGGTCTGGGTCCAGCTTATCAAGTGGTAATTGCCGGAAAGCATGAATCTCCAGACACTGGACAGCTGCTCGAAGAACTCTGGACATACTTCATTCCTAATAAAGTGCTAATTTTCAGACCTGAAGGAAAGGATCCTGAAATTACAAAACTGGCAAAATATACGGAAGAACAGGTTCCTATAGATGGAAAAGCCACTGCGTACGTCTGCCAGAACTTTCAATGTCAACTTCCTACTACTGAGGTCAATGAGATGTTAAGAATGCTAAACGTATGACTGCAATTGAAACTGAAGGCTTTAGTCAAATGAATTATTAAAATTAGAGTGGAGAGATGGAAATTGAAAGAATACACACTTGAAGAACTTGCAGAGTATAACGGTAAAAATGGCAAGATTTATGTTGCCTATCAGGGACAGGTCTATGATGTCTCAGACAGCTATTTATGGGAAAGTGGCACACACCAGGGACTTCACGATGCAGGAAAAGACCTTACAGAAGAAATGGACGAGGCACCTCATGGGCCTGAAATGTTTAAGGACTTTCCTGTTATCGGGACTTTGAAAGAATAAAGTGGTTTGGATTAAACATCTCTGGATTGGAAATATGTTGTTGAGTTTTTCCCGAAAAGTATAAAACTGGCGTATCATGAAGATTCAGACTGATGTGTTATGTAAAAAATATTTTTTCAAATAATTTTTAAAGGCTGCATTAAGTATAATTGATATAAATCCATTCTTTTCTCCATGTTAATAGGACTCACCGGTACGCCAGGAACTGGAAAAACCTCGGTAAGTAAGTTTCTTGAAAGGAAAAAGCACTGGAAAGTAATCCATCTTAATGAAATGATCAAAGAAGAACATCTTTACACTGAGATCGATGAGAAGAGAGATGCGGTTATTGCAGATATGGAACTTGTTGGGCAGCGTCTTGAGGAGATTATTGGTGGAAAGGAAAATGAGGTAATAATTCTTGAGAGTCATCTTGCACATTACATCGCAGATATCGTGATTATACTCAGGGTATACCCTCCTGAATTGAAAATGAGGCTGAAAGCACGCGGCTATTCGGAAGAGAAAATAAGAGAAAATATTGAAGCCGAAGCTCTTGATGTGATCCTGGTTGAAGCCTTTGAATGGTGTAAAAAAGTTTATGAGATAAACACGACAGGAAAGAGCATTGAAGAGACAGGACAGCACATAGAAAAAATAATGGATCATATTTTAAGTGGAAATGAAGAAGAATTGTCGGAGTATAAACCCGGATCAATTGATTGGATTGATCTTGTTCCTTAACCATTGTGAATTTAAAAGGTAAGGAAATTGGTAAGGGATGTGGGGATTGGATCCCCGGAAGATTAAAACTCCCTTTTCCCTTAAACTACTGCGTTACAACAGTCAGGACAACTGCCTGAAGGCATTTTTAGCAGGTAGGACATTTGAGTCTCAATGTAACGGTTGCACTATCGGTTTTTCCATCCTTACCTTTTATCTTGTATGTGAAAGTGTCCGTGCAAGAACATTTTTTATAACAACACGTTGATGATGCTTTGTAGCAGAATTTACCGTTACTATACATTGTCACTTTACCGCCTAGTTTGGTCTTGTAAGTTCCGGCTGTAACTCTAAGGTTAGTTCCTTTGTCATTTTTCAACACAGTGTTAAAGCAATACGTGACTTTGGGACATTTTTTAAGTTTAACATTATAAGAGTCATTTATCGCATCTGTTTTTGTTTTATAAGTGTTTTTATAACTGTTACTACACGCTGCTCCTGTCATTGACATAACAAAGAAGACTAATGTGAAAATACATATTGTCTTAAATACAATCTTTCGCATTTTATACCCTCCATAGTATACACTCAATCATAAAAATTTCCAAAATTATTGGTTTTTGAATCCGATTTTCACTGGCAATGAAAATATACTCTTCCGGATTAAACCCCCCGAGTTATCAGGGAGATATATTTTCATATGATTGAATGATCTTTCTACGCTATTTTTTAACAAACAGTTAAAAAATAAACTGCTTGTTTTATGTTTTTATTTATCTCTTACTTCTTCGAAAATACAGGTACTCTTCAATGTGTTCAATAATAATATCGATTGCATCAATTAACCTTATATCCAAACTAAGGTTAAAAGTTGAGACGCAGTATCACAAAACACATAGAAAATGACCCAACATCAGTACGAAAAAGTATTAAGAGTTCACAATTAGAAATAGCAATTTCTTTTATTAAAAGTTATCTCTTTAGTTTACTTGTGACTGTTGACTGTGTGAACTTATTAAAAAAATTAATAAGGTTTCGGAGAGAGCACTAGTTAATACATAGATAGAGACAAATAATCGTGTATACTCATACGAGTAACCATTCTTATAATGAAGAATTGTTATCGCTAGCAGAAACGTTCCTGAGGCGTGTTACTCCGTCTATTTCCTTAATTACCTCGACGACTGACTTTGGAACAAGGTGTTCCCATTTTTCCCCTGCAACCATTCGTCTCCGGATCTCGGTTCCGGAGTATCTTTCCCGGATATAAAGAGGAGATTGTTTTACACAAACTCCGGCCTCTCGGAAGAGCTGAATAACCAGCGGATTATTCGAGTATACTACATCGAAATGAGGCGTTCGAGACGCAACGTGATGGACCCAGATAGAGTTATACTTGATGTCTTCAATAGGTAGAACATAGTGTCGGATAGGAAGATTTTCAAGCGCGTTATACACCATCAAAACCCTTTCCCCTGCCGTAAAAGGGTCAGTTGATTCATGACTTTTCTGAGCACTTCCTATGCCTATAACCAGCTCATCAACTTCTTCCGCAATCTGCTTGATTATGGTATGGTGACCAAAATGATACGGTTGAAAACGTCCAATATAAAAAGCTCGTGTCATCCCGTATTTCAACCCCCAACAATACATTTATACTTATCTCGCTAATTCTGATTTCATACAGTTTCGTCACGGATTCCCGTCTCAAAGCTGAACTCTTTGCAGACCTCTTTAAAATGTTCAGCATTATTTTTGCGCTTCATATCAATAAGCTTTCTTACAAGCTCAAGGCCAGGCTTGGGATCTTCCATGATCTCCATTTCTTCACGGACCATATCGAAGTATTCTTCTCCGGCTTCTGTCCTTATAAAGACCGAGTTCCATCCATCCGGAGCACCAACCGAACCTACAGAAATGTCGGCAAAAACTGAAGTGTAGTCACAGCAGTGATGGCAGGGGTTTCGGGCATATTTAGCTACGTCCTTGATAGGCACGGAGTGAACCTCGCCGTCACTGGTGTAGACCCAGAACTTACCTTTAGTGAACTCCATTTTCCTGACGTCTTCGATCTTGACTTTCATAATCTCCGGGATTATTTTATCAAGCATTACATCATGATAAAAACTTTCCATACATAGTAGTCCGATGATAAGCACAATTTTCTCGCTTACATTTTCCCTGATCAGGCGCGCAGAATGAGCCTGGCAGGGTACCCCGACAACTGCAATTCGATCATATTTTTCGAAGGCTTCCCGGAGGGCTGCAACAACCGGATCAGAAGTGTACTTGGTTCCTCTTACCTTCTCAACATCTTCAGCACTTGTCAATAAAACGACTTTTGGTTCCCATTTTTCGTTTCGAGTGATTCCTACCGCACAGTCGATTTTGTCCTGCTTGAAAAGAGATTTAAGAATGCCACTGGTAACTCCTCCATCCTGGCTGCCAGCATTTTCCCTGGACCTTGCGGCAAAAAACTTGCGCACATTTGCAAGCTCGTTCTCAATGAAGCCGTCTACTACTGGACAGATTCTGCTGCAGGTTAAGCAACCTTCACAGACCAGATACCCAGCTCCTTTCTCATAAAGGCTCAGATCGTTTGGATCACGGATTTCTGCCGCCTTCTTTACAGTTACAGCTCCTATAGGACATACGGCCTCGCATGCTCCACAGGCTGCGCATACGTCATGTTCAATGACTTCTGCAATCTTTGGTGGCAATTAGCTACCTCCAACACCTTGAGATACTTGCCTTACCGGCAAGACGTTTTTTTAAAAATAAAATAAGAAAAAAATGAAAAAATTTATGCAGGATGTAATAAACTTACATCTTTGCAATGATTTCTTTACCTATAAGCTTTATTGATTTCTCTTTGGCAGGACCGATCGGAGATCCAGCAACAATCTGAGTAACTCCGATTGCCTCAAGGTCCTTGATTCTCTTCATGCAGTCATCAGGAGTTCCGCAGATAGAAAAGGCCTCGATCATCTGAGGGGTAACAAGTCCACCCATAAGAGCTCCGAAATCTCCCTTGGCAATGGCTGCACCGATCTGGCTCTTGGCTTCGACCGGAATTCCATGGCGCTCGAGAACAAGATCAGGGGAGCCTGCAACAATGAAAGCAACCACTACTTTTGCGGCATTGACCGCTTTTACAGGATCCTTATCAATTGAGAAACAAGCGTATGCTGTAACATCAACTTCGCTTGGGTCACGGCCAGCTTTCTCGGCTCCTTTCTTAATCTGTTCTACAGCAACTTCGAAGTCCTTCGGGTGGGAAGCATTGATAAGGACACCGTCTGCGATCTCACCAGCAAGTTCAAGCATCTTGGGGCCCTGAGCACCCATATAGATAGGGATATCTCCGGCTTTGAAAGCGAGCTTGGCACCTGCAAACTTAATCATGTCTCCGTCCATGGAGACCTTCTTGCCAGAGATAAAGTCTCTGATTGCATGGATTGCTTCTTTAGTGGTTGCAAGAGGCTTGTTCCATGAAATGCCCATTGCGTCGAAGGTCGCTTTGTCTCCTGGTCCAAGGCCGAGAACTGCCCTTCCGCCTGATATCTCGGCAATTGAGGCAATGCTGGATGCAGTAATTGCGGGATTTCTGGTGTAGGAGTTTGTAACACCGGGACCGATCTTGATACTGTTAGTGTTCAGGGCGAGAACGGCAAGAGTGGAGTATACATCACGGTTGTTGTAGTGGTCAGTGATCCAGACATGGTCGAATCCCTGCTGTTCTGAGAGCTTTGCGTAATATGCGATCTTTAAGGCGGGATCGCTAGGCACAAATTCGATTCCGAACTTCATCTCAAGTTACTCCTGATTACTGTTTAAAATAAATGGGTCCGTTTTTTGTCCCCAAAATATTTCTATTAAATAATAATTAATATCCATTATAATAGACATTAATTATAAACCTTATATGATTACACATAACAGTATTTAAGAATCTATATATATTTAACTGTATTAAACAACTTATATAAAAGCATCGTAATAAAATTGTTTATTCATCTTCTTCATAGTGAACTTTTCAAGCAGGAATCACTCAAGAAAGATAATCATACCCGGAACTTACGCACTTATGCTGTAAAATCAAGTATAGTAAACATCATAGTTAAAAGTTATAATATAAGAAGTTGTGAGTTTACTGCTATTGTTTTGTGCTTCAAGTGCGTAAGTCCTAATACCTTAAAACCCTTTTCCAGAAACTGGTACTTGAAACCGCAGTTTCAAAATGTGCTAACTGGGCCATGAGAAAGAAACTGGAAGAAACTGGACTTTTTCGAAGAAAAGTATTCTTTCAAAATGGCCAAAAGGTTTATATTGGAAAATGGCATGTGGCGAAAATCCCGCAGCTTTCGGGCGAATATTAACTGTAGATATAAAACAAGAAATAACAAAGATAAATGAAAATAAACTTGAAGAAAGCAGCGAAATCATTACTTTACTTTGCTGCTGCTTTACCTCACTATAATGCTACTTTACCTCGCTACAATATATTTGCTCTTTATAGTAGTATTGACTCCTTCTGTGTTTTTCACTATTAAAGCAGCATGTTTTTCCAGTTTCGACATGGTCTGAGTTGCAATGAATGCACTTTAAAGTTAATTTCATTTCTGGAATCCAGTTCCCAGCGATTCGCGTTTACGGCTGATTCTTGTCAGTGATTATTGTCAATAGTTCAACATATAGATACTGCCAGAATCAGACCACACTATAACGTTGCCGGATATAGCCGGGGTTTGTGCAGTATTGCAAGATGTCAACTGTTTGCTCTTTCCGGTATATGTATTGTATATGTATAAATCACCTGAATCTATATTCGCAAGGTTGTTATGCTTCAAGTACACAATCTTCTTGCCACTTATGTCAGTTGAACCGCCAGTGTCATAACCAGTTTTGTCATCCCCTGTTGTGACTTCGGTTTGTTGCCCGGTAACAATATCATACATGCGGATATTGCCCAGTCTGTTGTAAAAATCTGACCATACCACTTTGTCGCCATAAATATGTGAAAACATGTTATCACCATACTGGCTGACATCTATTATTTTTTGAGTAGTAATATCATATACGTAAATTTGCGGAGTGTCCTTGGTAGAATAAGAGTCATAAGAGATCCTGTTAGCATAGATATCAGGATTGTTTCCAGCTGCGATTTTAGTCTGCGTGGATGTGGATATGTCACGCATGTAAACACAGGAATCTGTGCTCCATACTATCCTGCTGCCGTAAATAGCAGGAATACTACTTTTGTCTACACCTTTCGTAATGTGAGATCTTGCCCTGGTTTTTATATCATATACAGTAAGTCTGGGGACTCCACTGCTCTCGTCATGCCAAACTAACTTATTGCCTGAAATCGCTGGATAAGATGCTGCGGAAGAGTTAACTGTAGTTTCTTTTTTGGTTTTCAGGTCATAAACGTGAATAACACCATTACTTGTCCACGCTACTTTACCATCATCGATAGCAGGTTCAGCCCCACTGCCAATTTTTGTATATTGTTCGGCTGAAGCCACTGTCAATAGCAAAATAAAAGATACAAGAACTAATGATACCGAAAATAATTTCCTTCTCACTTTTACCCCACCGTGTGTCGTTAGTAAAACCCCAAGCTATTCTGACTTTATTATAACAGCACAATTCATACGATTTTAATTTATATTTGATAATTTGATATATTCATTGACTTATAATATTAGTTATTATATAAACAGAAGCACTCCGCAATATATAATTATAGAAGTAAAATGTATCCTAATTTTACTTGCATATCAATGTTCATTGGATTTTTATCTTTTTTTGTTTTAGGAACGGAGGCTAAGAAAACCTGGGACTTTTCTGACCAGACTCTTACACATAGTGCCAGGCGAGAAGGAGGTAAACTTCTGGTATATTACACATTTTTGATGAATATGGTATAAAAACAAAGCAATAAACCAGAGATATAAGGCTACAAACCTGTATCAATAAAAACAATATAAACTAAATATAGATGAGCTAAGTCAATATTAACTAAATTAATAAGTCAACTACCACTCCCTGTATGATCCGATAAAACCGGATCTTCTGAGGAAGGAGTATTCTCGCCTTATGAGATAAAATCAACATTAAAATCTATATAATACGATCTTTGTTCCACTGCTTCTTTTTAAAATTAAAGAAAATCATATTTATTATAAAATTTGATACATATTTAAATTCCCTTTGTAAAATTTTACTTTTCTGTTCCATAAACACTTGAAATAGTTTTAAATAATTACACTTTATATAAATTTATTTTACATAATACCAAAAATATTTTATAATAAGATCACATAACCAAGAATGTCAACTCAGAAATTCAATAATAATGAATCAGACCTTTTTAAAAAGGAGAGTTGATCTGGCTAAAGGCCTTATTAGATAAGTAAATGACATTGACCAGAAGGCTACGATCCTATGGTCAGTAGTTTTTGATTTGTAGAAGCCAAAACTTCTAGTTTCCGTCCACTTCCAGTGACTAATCCCTATACGTTATTGGAGAGTGGATACTCTGTGTGCAACGTGTCCACCCCACTAAATCGCAGAGAACCGAATTGGATAGGTTCAAAAATATTACGCAGACGTAATAGGAATCTGAATACCCGTATAGATCCGACCTGATCAGAGAATTCCATTCAAGAATTCAAAATCCCTACCTGATCAGATTAGTTCGGAAAAGTAAGTATTACGAGTACGTAATATGAAATTTTGAGAATATTTGGGAAAGAAGTACCTTACTGTATGTTTTTTGATTTCACTTAAATCCCTATAAAAATCCAACCCAAAGGTGATACGATGCAAAAAAGACAACTAGGAACCCTATTCCTGGTAACATGCCTTATTTTAACAACTGTACCGGCTGCGTTAGGCGCTCAGAGTACAAAGGTATTAACTGTTGCCGGAGACGGAAGTGGAGACTACAATTGTGATGGAAAAGCCGATGATGTCCAGATTAACCAGGCCCTTGAATTTGCTGCACAGAACCCGGGCACAACTGTCCACCTTAAAGGCCCGTTCACATATGATATAAGCGATTCTCTTCGGATCGGCAGCAACACCGTCCTTGAAGGAGATTCCGGTACAAAGATTAAGCTTGCCAAAGGACTACCAGTCTGGGGTGGGCGTGAGAGCAGTATTTCAGGCAAGAAAGCCATGCTTATGGTTAGAGGCAGTTCTGCAAGCGGTGTTACAATAAAAGGCATAACTGTTGATGGCAGCCAATCCGACTATTATTCTGGTGTCAGGCTCGGAACCTCCTGTTATAACATGGCAACTATAGTAAACTGCAACGGATTAACAATTCAGGATGTTACGTTCCAGAATGGATGTAATGACGCAATGCTCATTTCACAATCCAGCAACGTAGTGATAGATTCCGTAACTGTAAACAAATGCGGACATGACGGAGTATATGCCTATCATGTAAACGGCATCACAGTTAAGAATTGTAACTTTATCAACCGGACTAATTCGTCCGTTAGATTCGATTCCGTTACCAATGGTGTCATGAAAAACAATGAATGTACTACATCTGGCGGTGGATACGCAGGTCTGGAATTACAGGGAACTCTTAAAAACATAGAAGCTTCTGGCAACCATTTCCATGACTTACCTGCTCCTGCAGTGGTGCACTTAAATACAAAAGAAACTGGCGTAAATATCCACGATAACAGAATTGAAAACTGTGGATAAGATATTTTCTTATTGGAAAACTCTCAGTTCATCAACTGAGATTCAATCCAATTTATTTTCTTAATAAGATCAGGATTAATATAAGATTATGAGTTAAAAATCTGTTTTCCTGTGAACTTCTAGATTTCTATAATCTTGTACCAAAGATATCTGGCTTTTTTACATCTAGATTAACAGCATATTCTTGTAATACTTCTCTTTGTTTGAAATCATCCATTATGTTCAAAATCACCTGTGTTTGAAAGCGTTTGTTTTGTTTTCAAACCACCGGTCTTGTTTGAAATCATCCATTTTGTTTGAAACCACCTGTTTTGTTTGAAACCACCTGTTTTGTTTGAAATCGTTTATTTTGTTTCAATCACATAATAACTGTTAATACCTGTTTTTGTTCTTATGAGTGCGTCAAGTCTCCGAACGAATACTTCGTGACGTTTCATACTTTATCAGTTTTTGAAACTTAATAGGCCGGCTCTTCAATAGCATCTAGATAAACTTTTCGGTGAAGAGACATTTAACATATCCTTTATTTGCATGACAATTTATTCTGAAAAAGGAATATACAATCCTCGGATCCTGAACCAATTTGCTTATTCCTTTTCCCGATAGCGCTATGCAGAAGGTTTAAGCTGTAAGGGAAAAAATTAAAAAAATTCAAGCATATAACTTACTCAGGCATAAAATTATTTACCCGAAAGATATACCAACATATAGATATATTTGCTTATATACATAATTTTACTTGTAATTCGGAGGGGGACATGCAAGAAACCGAAGCCAAACCTATACGAATTCTCGGAATATCCGGAAGTCCCAGAAATATGGCAACTGACTTTCTGGTCCGGGAAGCGCTGAAGATTGCAGAGGAGAAATATGGTGCAGAAACCAATTACTTTTCTGCAAAAGGGAAAAAGCTGAACTTTTGCATCCACTGCGACTTCTGTCTAAAAACAAAAGAAGGCTGCATTCATAAGGATGACATTTCAGCCGAGCTATACGACAAAATGATCTGGGCAGACGCCTGGATTATCGGAACTCCTGTTTATCAGGGAACACTGAGCGCTCAGACCAAAACAATTATGGATAGATGCAGGGCCGTAGTTGCCAAAAACCCAAAGGTTTTTTTGAATAAAGTTGGAATGGGCATTGCAGATGGAGGAGACAGGATAGGGGGACAGGAACCGGCAATCCAGACTATCCTGAACTTTTATGTGATCAACGAAATGATACCTGTGGGAGGAGGCTCTTTTGGAGCTAACCTTGGGGGAACATTCTGGTCGAAGGACAAAGGGGCAGAAGGAGTCTCAGAAGATTCCGAAGGCATGAGAAGCCTTAGAAGGACCCTAAAAAAACTTGTCCAGACAACCTGGCTTGTAAAAAATGCTTCTTCAGGAATGGAATCCAAACCCCAGTCGTCTGAAACGCAAAAAGAAGAAAGAAAATGATGTAAACTTTGGAAGATGGATTTTCAGGATTCAGGTTAATCAGGAAGAGAAATAATTCCATGATTTGTCAGAACCAGTTAAGGAGGAGTTATTTTGGTAGAACCGTTAAATAAGAACATCAAGCGAATAGCATGGGGAATAACAGGTTCGGGAGACCAGATGATTGAGACCTACAGCATTCTGGTGGACATTAAAAACCGAACAAATGTTGAAGCAATGGTTTTTCTCTCTAAAGAGGGCGAAACCGTAATGAAATGGTATCATCTCTGGGATAAAATCCAGAACGACTTTCCTAACTTTAAGGTGGATGCAGGCCCTAACTCCCCGTTCATTGCAGGCCCGCTGCAGATGGGATACTACGACTTTTTATTGATAGCACCGGCAACCGCCAATACCGTGGCAAAAATTGTGTATGGAATTGCAGATACCCTTGTTACAAATGCGGTTTCTCAGACTGGAAAAGGACAAACACCTATTTTTATCCTGCCTGTAGACCAGAAAAGAGGGAGTGTAAAAACCTCTGCACCCAGTGGCAGAGCCTTTGAACTTAATATGCGTGAAGTAGATGTTCAAAACTCGGAAAAACTTGCACAGATGGAAAATATCACGGTGCTTAAAAGCCCCTACGAGATTTATGACATATTCGGGCTTGAGCGACCTACTGAAGATATAATCCTGAAAGTGAAAGAACGAAAAAAGAAGAAAACTAAGGAAGAAACCAGGATATAAAAACTTTAAAAACCGGGTAATCTAAAGAGATAAGTTATCATAGGGGGTAAAAGGTATGAGAAGCGAGTATCAAAATGTAGTAGAAGAAGTAAAAAATCTTAAAGGAATTGAAGAAGCCGTAGCTCTGGCAATTGAGAGAGAAACAAAGGCAAGAGACTTCTACCTGAGTAAAGCTGCTTTAATGGACAAACCGAAATTTAAGGAACTCTACGAGTACCTGGCAAATGAAGAGGTAAAACATCTTGGCTATCTTGAAAGATATCGGGATCAAAATGAGCTGCCCGTAACCAGTACGGAAATTTCGAGTGGCCAGTCTTTCACCCCTGAGTTTGATATGGGCCGCATAAAAAGTGGAGAGGTTACGCTTGGAGATGCGGGCATCCTTGTTGCAGCTCTAAGGCACGAGAGAAAAAGTGAAGATTTCTATTTGGAAGTCGCAAAAAGGGTCGATGACGAAAGCCTGAAAAATTTCTTTGAGATGCTAGCAGGTTACGAAAGAAGCCATTACGAGTTAATTGACCAGTTCCTAGAAGAGATTACCAGTTTCCGGATGCAGACCTGAAAAACCAGACGAGCTGCGAATATGGATACAGAAGAAACAGGTGGAATCGTCGAACTCTCCGGTGGTGTATACTGGGTAGGAGCAATTGACTGGAACGGAAGAGATTTTCACGGATTTACTACTCCCGGAGGAACAACCTACAACTCCTACCTGGTCATTGGGGAAAAGACCGCACTTATAGATACGGTAAAATCTCCCTTTGCGGGGGAGATGCTCAGACGCATTAGTCAGATTATAGACCCTTCAAAACTCGACTACATTGTAGTAAACCATATGGAACTTGACCATTCAGGTTCTCTGGCAGAGCTTAAAAAACAAACCGATGCTAAAATACTCATTACAAAAAAGGGCGTCGATATCCTTAATGGTTACTTCAAGGGCTCTGGCAGTGAGAACTGGGATCTTGAGGTTGTGAAGACAGGCGATCAGCTGGATCTTGGTGGCAAAACCCTTCTATTCCTGGAAGCCACAATGCTGCACTGGCCTGACAGTATGGAGACTTTCCTGAAAGAAGACAGGATCCTCTTTTCAAACGATGGTTTTGGGCAGCATATAGCAACCTCAAAAAGGTATGATTTCGAAGTGGGAAATGTCCTTCCTGAAGCAGCCGAGTACTACGCAAATATTCTCATGCCTTTCCATATGCCGCTTCTTCGTTATCTTGGGTTATTAACCAGGTTGGGAATAGAACCCTTGCAGATAGCTCCGTCTCACGGAATTATATGGAAACGGGATCTTCCGAAGATCCTTGAGGCTTACAGATCGTGGGCTGGCGGAGAGGTAGAAGAAAAAGTGCTTGTTATATATGATACCATGTGGGGCAGCACAGAAATGATGGCAAACGAAATTGTAGAAGCTGTCCGAGCCGCAGGTGTGGAGGTAAAACTGCTGAATCTTCGAAAAAGCTCGAGGAGTTATATTATGAAAGAGATGCTCGATGCAGCCGCCTTTGCAGTAGGCTCACCGACCCTTAATAATGGGCTCTTTCCAACGGTAGGTGACTTTCTGGTATATCTCAAAGGCCTGCGCCCCCAGAAGAAAAAAGCTATGGCATTCGGATCCTATGGCTGGGGAGGAGGCGCAGTAAAAATCATAGAACAGGAACTAAAAAGCGCAGGAATTGAAGTGATTGATCCCGGGTTGCAGATAAAGTACAGACCATATGAAAAAGAACTGTTGAAATGCAAAAAGCTTGGAGAGCAGCTTGTAGCCATCGCAAAAAAGAATTAATTATTTTATTCCGGCTCTCCATTTAACTTTTTTTCTCTTAGAATTTTCCATTTTTTGATTCCATTTTTTGATTCCATTTTTGACTCCATTTTGACTCCATTTTTGACTCCATTTTTTGAAAGCCTTCCGGAAAGGTTTTCACCCTCAATAGCATAGAGCCTGGAATTTTTGCCGGGCATCTTACGAGAAATACTTTCACTCTGCTAGGCTGAGATTAATAAGTACTGAAGTAGTTTTTGGAAATAGAGGTGAATACAATGGAGGAAATATTCAAAGGATTGATCGAGCGTGCTCAGTATTATGAGCAGTTTGAAAGTTACAGAAACATAAATTCCTCAGTACAATTTGAAGATATGTATACACTTAAACAAAAAGCTCCAGTAATGAGTATATAAAATCGGATTATTGACTACTAGCCTGGAAGCACTTGAGTCATAGAATAAAAAACTGCGAATTGGACAACTGCAAATTAAAAACTGCGAATCAAAATGATGTAAAACCTCTAAAGAACTGGAACGTTGAGAAGTAAGTTTCAAAATAAGTCAATCGAAGTGGATCTCAAGAACAGATCAGATCAGAAAAGCAAATCTCAAGAACAGACCAACTGAGACGCAAACTTCAAGAAAAGTCAGAAAAAAACCGGAAACATAAAGAACTTCCGACGAAAATTAAAGGCGGAGAGAAACTTACTTTTCAACCGGTTCCATCTAAAACCTGTAATTTCTATCCCAACTATACAGGATAAATTTTGAAGTCAATTTTTTATAACTATTTTTGAAAACATTTGCTGTAATTATTGTATTTTTCTGTATTTCCTATTGTAGAGTCAACCACAAAATGTCGTATAAAATTGATTGCAATTATTTGGAATCATTGAATCCTTGATGATTGACTCGACATTTGTTTTTATTATGAAATGTGTTCTTCTTTTACAAGTATTACTCTCGCCGGAGCTCCGTCCGTATCTATACGGAGAGGCAGACCTATGAATGTATATTCCCCCTCAGGAACGCCGGCAAGGTTAAGTCCTAAAAATAAAGTCGTATTATTTATAAGCAGTTCACGGACCTCATCGTCCCCGTCAGGTTTTTTGATGCTCAGGTAATCAAATCCCAGAGTTTTGATTCCGACATTGACGAGGTATTCAGCTGCATCCATTTTAAGGTGTACATAATTCTCAAGGAATTTCACGTACCCAAGAGCCGAATTTCTGGTCTTGAGAAGCACTATTTCTTCAGGTCCGATTTCAAATTCTTCAAGGTCCTGCCTATGAATTTCACTTTCTACCAGAGCGAGGTCAAAAACCCTGCACTTTCCATAAAAATGATCAAGAGGCAAGCCAGCAGCTCCTTCTTTACCTTCCTGAAGATGCAACCTGGACTCTACATGAGTACCTGTATGGCTTCCAAGAGTCAGGATAGACTCGTTTACCTTATCCCTCGGGACAGAGGCATACCTCTTAATAGAAGGCCACGGCTTTCCCGGATATACAACCATTTCTTCCGTAATAGGCAGTGAGATATCAAAAAATTGACGCAGAATGAACCCCCCATTCATTCGTTAGCGGTAAGTCAGAATTTAAGTGCGCAGTCATTTTTGATAAAAATGTAACTGCGCCTTATTATAAAAAAGGGCTTAAAACATTAAAAACTCTCCCCTGACAGGAGGCGATCCATCCTGCCCGGTTGAACTGCTTTTACCAGGTTGAACTATGTTATCAAGTTGAACTACGTTACCTGGTTGAACTGCGCCGATCCTGTATATTGTTCCTCACATATTACTCACCACATATTCCGCAACTGCGTTTCCGACTTCCATTGTGCTAGCCGTCCCCCCGAGGTCAGGAGTGATGATTTTCTTTTGAAGCACATAAGCTATTGCCTCATCGATAATTTGAGATCGAGGTTCTCCCATCCATTCGAGCAGCATCTTTACACAGAGGATTGCAGCAAGCGGGTTTGCAATGCCCTTTCCGGCAATGTCAGGTGCGCTCCCATGCACAGGTTCGAAGAAGGCATATTTATCCCCTATATTGGCACTCGGGACAAGGCCGAGACTTCCTACAAGGGCTGCGCACATATCACTCAAAATGTCTCCGAAGAGGTTCGTTGTAACCACAATGTCATACCTTTCAGGATGCATAATAAGGTTGTAAGCCATCGAGTCAACCAGCATATCCTCATATTCCACGCCGTTAGCACTGGCGGTTTGCCTGCAAACATCGAGGAAAAGTTTATCGGATTTCAGGACATTGGATTTATGAACAATGGTCAGCTTGTTCTTTCTTTTCTTTGCAAGCTTACAGGCAGATTCTGCAATCCGCTCGGAACCTTTCCGGGTAACGACTCTTTTCGTCCAGGAGATTTCGGGACCTATTTCCTCAATTCCCGAATAGAGCCCTTCAGTGTTTTCCCTGACAATAATAAAATCAAAATCGTTTCTCCCGGTAACCCCGATTATGCCGGGCAGAGGTTTTACAGGCCTGACATTAGCATATAGATCCAATTCCTTTCGTATGGTCAGGAGCACACTTTTGTAATTCGGGTCCGGTACAGTAGTAATTGCCCCAAAAAGGACAGCATCGCACCCCTTTATAGTTTCCAGATCATCATTTGATATTGCAGTTCCTGTCCTTTCCCACCGGGTATAGCCAAGCTCCAGAGGAACTTTTTCAAACTCAAGCCCGAAGGCATCAAGGACTTTAACAGCCGCAGGGATTACTTCCCTGCCTATACCATCACCTTCGATTACAGCCAGTCTCATATTAACTGCATCTTAGTTAGGGGTATATGAATCTGGCGTAACTTTTTGAGACTTCCAGGATTTGTCAGATCCAGAGTAGATGTTCGGCAAGGATTTTCCCACCAATCCCGATGAGAATAAGCCCTCCAATAATCTCGACTTCGTGCTCAAAAAAATGACCTATCCTGCACCCCAGGACTGCTCCACAAAAAGACATGAAAAAGGTCACACAGCCTATTATAATCACAGGCTCAAGAATGGGAGTATTGAGAAAAGCAAAGCTAATTCCCACGGCAAGGGCATCTATACTTGTAGCGATTGCGAGCATCAGAAGCACCGGATAATTGAGGGAATTTATCTTCCCATCCGGGTCTCCGTAAAGAGCCTCATAAATCATTTTGCCTCCGATAAAGGCCAGAAGCCCAAAAGCAATCCAGGGAGCATAGTTTGATACAAAGCCGCTTACTGCGCTCCCTCCAAGCCAGCCCAACACAGGCATAAAAGCCTGAAATCCTCCAAAAAAGAAGGCAAGCTTCAGTGCATCCTTTAGATGAAAAGGCCGTATAGTAGTACTGCTGGACATGGAAACTGCAAATGCATCCATTGAAAGCCCGAGCCCTAAAAGGAAGTTAGTCAGGAAAGACATTAGGTGAACTCCAGTTTCGTTTTATAAATGAGATTTTTCGGGATAGTTAAATTTTTAGTATATGATTTAGGAGTAGTTAGAGTTTTAAAATATGATTATGGGATATTTAAAGACCTAACACGTGATTTAAAGATAATTATAGATTTAACACGCGATTTAGGGACAATTAGAGCCTCAGTACGTAAATCCATTTGAGACTTGAAATCCTCAAAATACATATATGCCTGGTTATTACCTTTTTGGTGGTTCAATAAATATACAATAAGATTTAAAACTATGTATTCTGTGTAGGCAACTGATGAAAAATACTTTTTGAGAGGATAAGGGATAATAAATAGCTCTCGTCAAACTCCAGGCAGACTAAGCCCAAAAGGTCTGCGTAACATGATTAGAAGAGACAGTGTTTAAATGAAATCGCTGTGTGGATACTTTCACTTTACTCATACCTTAGTTCTGCTCAGACCTTAATTTCAGACTTTTCCTCAACCACTGTTTTTGTTTTACTGCCCGATATTCCTGCCCTTACTTTTCTATAGACGGTATATTTACCGTTGCCTTCATAAGAAACAGCATATTTATCCCGATCCCCGTCAAAAAACTTAAAGCCTTTTCTATAAAACGCCGGATATTTTACAAAACGCAGCGGATCAAGCGAATAACGCTGGTAGATGTTGCTGTCCGCGAGAGTTTTAACCAAATCAGGTATCACATTCACCTGCTGATACTTCCCCTGAATATTACGTCCAATGATTGAGTTATAAGCAAGTGAAGCCTGTACCGCAACCGTTACAAACAAAAACTTCAGCAAGAAAACCCCCACAATGAATCCACCAATCCATGCAATCATGAGCAAAAGCATAGCATTACCCCCCAGACTTAATTTTGTTATGTAATCAGCTACCCGCTTCCGATTACAGGAGTCACTTAAATATTTGACGTTCCCCTCAAATCCCCTCAATTACGAGCATTGCCAGTAAATGATCCTTTAAATGGATGATCTTCATAGATTATAACTTTTTCCAAATATTGTCAAGAATTGCTATTAATACGGAACTTACATATATATAATAAAAAATCTTATGATTTAGATATAAAAGTATAATTAATAAAAGTTGATCAGAATCTTGCACAGAAGACTGTTATCGACAAAAAGATAACACGAATATTACTCTTTCACCTGACACGATAATTCACAAGTGTGTTACTTATACGTCTTGCAAGATCAGTTTCGGCTTACTTTATGAAAAAGGTAACTTAGTAAAAAAGTCTTATAAGTCTTAAACGAATACTCAAAGAATAAATTTTAGAATTTATGGACATCTTCAGTGAGTACTTTCGGTTAGCATTAAAACGAACGTTCGACAGCAAAAAAGCCTAAAAGCCCATCGTTATAACTGACCATTAGGAGTGACTTTAACCTACGTGTTTATCATCAACAGCTAATGAAAATGGGAAGGTAGGAGCAGGCAGTATTAATATTAAAAGAAAGGTACAAAATAGGTAAATTGAATTTCGCACACGGCAGTTTTTTCAATTACCAATTTCCAGTGTAAGTTTCTTCAAGTAAACTTAGCAGTCCTGTAGTTTAATTTGTGAATACACTTATATGCTCTGGCTATTTAAATCCTCTGAACCCTGCCTGAGGCTATTTACAAGTTTTCGGATGGCTTCAGCCACCTGGTACTCCGATGCTCCCCAGTGGACTACAGCTCCATCAAAACCCGAAATCTTTACAAGCCCTGAATTTTCAGACCTGCAACAGCGAGTAATAAAAGCTTTTGAGGGCACAACTATTTCGGACTTGAAAGGACAGATGTTTATAAAAGAATACTCAAGTTCAGGAAAACGCATCTCAAAAAGAGTCTTCGAAATCTCGCATCCTACAAGTAAATGTCCATTTTCTGTGAGCACATCCGAATCCAGGCACTTGCCTTCGAGTCCAGACGCACTACATGGAAAAACCGTATTTTTTCCTTCAAAACGCCTGAGGTCAATTACCTTTTCAGTAAACCTGACCTGGAGGTCCCCGAAAATTCCACTGGCTTCAAGCCTTTTCACAACAAGAGAAAGCCAGGAAGGATAAGGAGGAGCAACGTCAAGAATTTCTAGCTCAAGAATGCTTGAAAGGTCAGGAGCATGAACAAAAGTAACATGCCTATCCATACCTGTAAAAATTACTGTGTTCACTTTGCCGTTACAGAGCTTTTCTGCAGTCTCGATCAGGAGTGTGCGGTCTTTTATGTTCAATTCCCTGTCATACTTTACCACCTCTTCTCCTGAGGCTATTGTTTCGAGAGCTTCAACTTTCCTGAGCAATCCCTCTCCGCTTTTTTTTACGTGATAGACTGCATATTCGTACTCGCCTGTCTGAGGATTTTCCTTTTCTGTAATCAGATAGTTAGTCAGGAAATAGATAGGCTCCTCAGTGCCCGGGCAGAAGGATTTTGTTACGCCCACATACTTATACTCATCAGGAAAAATCATAGATATCAGTTGTTTTGGATGATTTTTTTGGGCTATCGATTCTATAGTCACGAGACTAAATAATGCAACTACTCAACTGAGATGAAATAAAATTTTTATTGCAACAATTACAGGCGTGACTATAGGTTACTGTTCTGGATTACCGTTCAGGATTACTATTCTGGATTACTATTATTTTAGTAATTGTCAAATTTAATTCATTTCCGGTATGCTTACAGTGTACATTTCGGTGTACTTTTCAGTATATTTTGATATTTACTGGACTAATTATTCTTTTTGCTCGCTCTGGATTTTTTTTCGATGAGCTACAAGACCGCCGTCAGCAAGTATCTGGAGAAGGAAATCCGGCAATTTATTTCCTCTGAATGTGCCTTTACCTGAAACTGTAACCTCGCCTTTTAGCAGATCAACCCTGACCTCATCGCCCTCCTGGCACTCTATATTGGCTTCAATAAGAGGTAACCCTACATTAATTGCATTTCGGAAAAAGATCCTTGCGAAAGATTTTGCGACAACGCAGGCTATACCTGCATGTTTTAAAGCAAGGGGAGCCTGTTCTCTTGAGGAACCACAACCAAAATTGCTGCCTGCTACAATAATATCCCCTGGTTTTACTTTTTTTGCAAACTCGGGGTCAATGCCTTCCATTGCATGAGCTGCAAAAACCTGCATATCTTTGGTCCGCAGGTATTTACCAGGAATAATTACATCTGTATCGATATCGTTTCCGAATTTCCAGACTCGGCCTATGATAGGGGTTTTCATCGCACTTCACCTGCGAAGTAGGTTTTTTTAATGGTATATCTAGATAGCGGGAAAGGGAAGTAAAAAACTGTAGACCTGACTTAAAAATAAGGTTGAAAAGATAGAATCCAAAAATAAAAGCAAAGGAAAAAGAAGGGAAAATAAAGGTGAAGCAGAGTGAGTAATAGTGCACTCCGTAGCTTTATACCGTTACTTCTTCTCCTTTTAATACGGCTTCTTCACTTACTTTCACTTCTTTTGTCGTATCTCCATAACTCACTACATAGGGTCCAGAAGGTGCAGTATCAAACTGTGTTTCGCCTGTAATCGGGCCGTCTGTTGAATAAGGCACTGTAAACTCATACCTTCCCTGAGAGTCTGCAGTTGTTGACTGCGAGTATCCAAAGGTCCTTCCCTGATTTGTAAGAATTGTCGTGTTTATATTAACGGTCTCATTGGGGGAAGCCGTACCTGTTATATTTGCACCTTTGACGTACTCGAAGATCTTGACATAGCCGGTATCTACTTCAGAGAGTTTACCTCCGTAGAAGTAATTGTAGACCTGTTTATACCCGGCCTCGTCAGTTTGGTAGGCCTCAGTCTCGTGAACCATACGGTACTGTTTCAAGCCGTTTCCATCAAAGATGTGCAGCCTTGCCTCCATGGAATTGAAGTATCGAGTTGAAGGTATGCTCTGATATTGGCTACCTGTCCAGTAAGCCTGATAGTACCCATCAGTATCAAGAGTCCAGGCAGGCATTGCCCCGAATATATCTGTGGCCATTTTGGCATCAGACATTATATATCGTGAGCCTGCTTTGTCGGACCTTGGGTCTATGGCTTCAAGCACTGCACTTGCTTCTTCTTCAGACGGAGCTGTGAAGAAGGTTGCAGCTCCAGGCTGGTTTGTCTCGTTAATGCTTACCCTGCGGCCTCCAATTCCTGCCTGGAATGGATTAGCATTCGGCATCCTGTGCCCGATTGTCTCTATGTAGTGCCCATAATCCCACCAGGACATAACACCATAAGCAGTATCAGGATAATTGAAAAGTTCTCCGTTTGTAGGGGCTTCATAAATGGCATTGTAGTCCATACCAGGATCTGGAGTGTTTGAGCTAAGCCAGGTACAGGCTTCCGTCCACGGCTCATTGGGCTCGTCTGAGCCAACTGCATATAGCATTGCATATTCATATACCGGATAGATCAGAAATACCACAATAAGCAGGACTGCTAAAACATGCTGTACTTTGACGAATTTCAATGCCTTTGGGATATCTGCGAGCGACTTTACATCACTTTTGAACTTCTGGTCAAGTTCACTCCATTTTACTTTTTCAAGTAACAATCCGCCCAGATATGCACTCAGGATTGAAACGTTTATTGAATAGTAATATGCAAAACGGTTCTGGCCGTAAATTGTAAGGAGAATAAAGAAACTCCAGACAAGAAGTAGAAATTCCTGAGGCTTTGGTCTTCTAAACAGGTTTGCAGCCAGAATAAGCATTCCTAGAATAGAAGCGAGAAATCCCGTAGTAGTGAAATTTGAAAAAACTTTAGATAGGGTAAAGACGCCACTATTGTAAAATATAGAAGTAGCTTCACCAATTGTTGAAGGTCCTCCCTGTTGAATCCCAAAAACAGTGCTTGGAGCATTTATAATCAGGGAATAAAGAGAGGGAGATGCAATTTTAATAACAATAAACCCGAGAATGCCAGCTCCGAGGATGATAAGAGGGTAGTAATAAGCCTTCATTTGCTTTCTTTTGAATTCCCTTTCAATAAGACTCAAAGCCACAAAGCCTGCCATTGTCCCAAGGGATGTGATAACATGGAACCAAGAGTAATAGTAAAGAGAAAAACCCATATCGGGATGGACAAATGGAAGGATAAGTATTGTACTTACCAGACAGGTGACTATGCCCGTAAACCCGAGGTAGTCGCTGGACTCATTCCGGAAGTTGTCCAAGATATACTGGAATATAGCATAAACCAGAACTATTAATAAGAAGAGCGAGCCGCCGGGCCAGCAAAGCTGGTAGGCTGAATACATGACTCCAGCAAGAACCGAGT
>JAEWQJ010000021.1 GCA_023399215.1 Methanobacteriota archaeon | reverse complement strand
ATGGTACACTCCATGCGATTGAAGCCCTCAGAAAAGAGTTCCCTGATATGTACATTGAAGCAGGCATGGCTGGAGAATGCGTACTTGGTATGCATGGAAACCTTCAGTACGACGGAGTAACCCTTGCAGGTCTCTGGCCTCACCAGCAGGCACCTCTTGTTGCAAAAGCCGGAGCAAATGTTTTCGGACCAGTATGCAACACCAATACCAGCAAGACCTCAGCCTGGAACCTTGCCCGTGCAGTTACTTTCATGAAGGCAGCTGTCGAAGCGTCTCCAATACCATGTCACGTTGACATGGGAATGGGTGTGGGCGGAATACCGATGCTTGAAACACCTCCTATTGATGCAGTTACAAGGGCAAGCAAAGCAATGGTAGAAATTGCAGGCGTAGACGGCATATAGATCGGGGTCGGCGACCCTCTGGGTATGCCGATTTCCCACATAATGGCTTCAGGTATGACTGGAATGAGAGCTGCAGGTGACCTTGTTGCAAGAATGGAGTTCTCAAAGAATATGCGCATAGGTGAGGCAAAAGAATACGTTGCAAAGAAACTCGGGGTCGACAAGATGGACCTTGTAGACGAGCACGTTATGCGCGAGCTGCGTGAAGAACTCGATATTGGTATTATAACATCAGTACCAGGCGCGGCAAAAGGTATTGCTGCAAAGATGAACATCGAAAAGTTGCTCGATATTAAGATTAATTCCTGCAACCTCTTCAGAAAGCAGATAGCGTAAAGAGATAGCGTAAAGAAAAGCTCCGAAATAACTAAGAAGATACGAAAAAGTGGATACAGATCTCCTGCAGATCTTTCCCAGGATATTTTCCTGATCATGTTTCCTAGTGATATTTTTGGAAAATATTTCTTGAGTATATCTCTTGAAAATATTTCTTGATAATATCCTGGGAAAGGCTGGATTTTTCGGATTTTCCGCTTTTTCCATTTGCAGGCTTTTATGAGTCATGAGTCGATTTGTGCTGTAAGAGCTGTGCGAATCGTCAATTATTACTCTATAAACATTAGAGGAGTGTACTTGAAAATGAGCGACGAAAACAGTGAAACCGGAGGGCTCCAGCGAACAATTGATTGGAAGCAGGGACTTGCAATTGCCTTGGGGGTTCCTGTGCTGATCCTGCCGTCCATAGGCTATTTTGCAAATTATGTCTGGGCCTTTGCAATCATTATCTGGGCGCTATCTGTCTTTCAGGGTTTCATGCAAAATTTTGCTTACGGAGAACTTGCCACAATGTTCCCGAAAGCATCCGGGCTTCCAGGGTACGCCCAGAGTGTTTTTACGGGGAATGCAAACAACCGATATGACCTTAGCAAATTGCTTGGAGGTTTCAGTGCCTGGAGTTACTGGTTTGCCTGGAATCCGGTCCTTGCAATCTATTCAATTTTGATCGGAAGCTATCTTAAAGGCCTGGTCCCTGCACTTGCAGGCGTGCCTGACCTTGTTGTTTACCTGGCATCTGGTGCAGTCGTATTCGTGCTTCTTATCCTGGTTAATTATCGTGGGCTTGCCGGCGGAGCAACGCTCGGGTACATTCTTGCCGTGCTTTCGCTTGCTCCACTTATCATTATTGCCCTTGCGCCTTTCGTAACCGGGCACTTTGAGCTCAGTAATATTACCGGTGCCTGGCTTCCCACAGACTGGAGCTGGGACATCCAGCATATCCTGATCCTGCTCGGGCTTTTTGCAATGGCCCAGTGGAGTGCCTGCGCCTGGGAAACCGCAGCGATCTACGGGCCCGAATATAAACAGCCTAAATCAGATGTTCCAAAAGCCCTCTTTATCTGCGGTGCGATCTGTCTTGTGACCTTCATTCTCGTCCAGGCAGCCTGTACAGGAGCCCTGGGGATTGAAGGAATCCTGGCCGAACCGGTTTCTCCAATGCTGCCTATGGCCCAGATGACCCTTGGTCCCATAGGTGGATCTCTGACTATCTTTATGTTGATCGCGGCAATGGTTCTCATTATCCAGACTGCCTTCCTTGGAGCCTCAAGGGCCATGTATTCAATGGCTGAAGAAGGAAATCTGCCAGGGTTCTTTGGAAAAATGAATGTACATGGAACTCCAGTCAACGCAATGATTGTCATTGCTCTCTTGAATATGGGTTTCATCTGCCTGGGAACTCCTGCAGCTATAGTTGCAGCCTCAGCAATAGGTTATGTCTGTGCCAACGGGATAAGTCTGCTCGCATATGTTAAGGCAAAAATTGATCCAAGGTTCTCGAAGCTTGAAAGACCGTTCAAAGCCCCAAAAGGCTGGAGACACGTAGCCCTTTTCTTTGGGCTTTTTAACCTGCCTCTGTGTCTTATTGGGATAATATACCTGAACAGCCTTGAGTTAGGCTGGACTTCAACTATAGTTGGCTTCGTGGTGCTTGCCCTTTATATCCCTCTCTGGTACTATTCCCAAAATGAGAACAGGACAACTTTAGAGAAGGATAATTCCCTATCAAACGAGTCCACAATATAAAGGCGCAAAGATACATTCCGAAAATTACTACTGCTTCCCTTTTCCGAAAATAGGTCAAACTCGTGAGCCAATAAGTATTATAGAATCATGAGTCCTATTTAGGGTACAAAAAGCGTTCGCAGAAAATATATGGCTACAGGATGCATAATCTATATACGGTAATATTATGGAAAATATGTAACCGTACTAATCCTGAAGCCTCATACTAATTTTTTATTATCAAAAAACAAAAAACCTTGAAACTAAAGCCATTTTTAAAGCCATTTTCGTCATCTCAATTTTACGAGATCATCTCAAAACCAACTTTATTTTCAATCGGTATATTTTTAAAATTGTTTTCATGATCCAAAATTCTGGTGATAATTGCAAATTAGATCTCAAAAGAAACCGTTTTGAGTTTTGGGGGTTAGCTCTACAAGAAAATAACCTTTCTGGCCGGAAATTGAGTAAGAGGCAAAGAAAAAGAGAAAATGGGGAAAATAAGTAAGAAGAATATAACTTGACTATGTCACATTACAAGGTAAAATGTCATCATTAGACCTCATATCCTAAGTATATTGTTCGTAGTGAAATTAAGAACTGCAATTGGAATAACTGTCTAATCTGACATAGTCAAGGTAGTTATAGTGAAAAAAATCAGTTACGGAGGTATCCAGAAACTATGGCATTCCCACATACCACAGCTCTGGTACATTTTTAATGCATTTGCTGGAATTCGGAGTAAAGAAAATTTTGGTTAAACCTAAAATTTTCCTTTTTAGTTCTCCAGAGATACCGTGAGTTTCAGCCAGATTTTCACATAGATCCGGCATGAATCCAGCAGTACTCTTTAATCTCTTCTCAAAAGGATGCAACAATTTCTATCGTTTTTTAATGTTTGTACTTTTAATCTGTTTTTAATGCGCAATTTTTAATTAATTTTTATGTCGTTTTTTATTTCACAGTTTTTATTATTGGTGGTTGTTTTATCCCGTTTTTTCTTGTCATTTTTAATTATTTTAGTAGTCACTTTATCCTATCTTTCTTGCCATTTTTGGTTATTCCGTGACCATATATCCCGTTTTTAACTCCATTTTTAATTTATTACTTGCCCTTTCAGAAGTATTCATTGTTCTTTCAGGCAATTATTTTTTGTTGGATTTGTTCTTGACTGGTAAGTGATTTATCTATAGCTTCGATAATATATAGCCCGATCCGCGTTGCTCTTGCAAAAGTTTCGGGTAAGAGAAAGAGCTACATGCAGGTTCTAAAGTAAAGTGATATTTTAATGGCATTAAAATTTTCAACCGAGTTTATCAAGGCTCAGAAATCCTTCCAGAATCTCTTTCAGACTCAATATTTTTGAAATATAAATTGTATATAACATAATCTTTTAATAAAAGTACTTTCTATAAATATGAATTAACAATGAGCTCATCTTTGTGTGATACTATCTGGCTTTCTGAAAAAAGAAAAAATCTCCTTCTACTGCTTATGGAAGGTCCCAGAGACATTGAGCAAATAAAAACCTCTCTCAACGTGACCTCAAAGGCGATGATGCCCCAGATTAAAATCCTTCAAAAACAGGGCCTGGTCATCCAGAAAGAGAACACCTATATGCTCTCGGAGATTGGAAAACTTGTCGTAGGAAACATGCTTCCTCTCCTGAATACACTTGAGGTTCTCGAGGAAAACAAGGAATACTGGACAAGCCGGGATACAAGTGTCATTCCCCAGGAGCAATTTATGCGGCTTGGAGAACTGGGGGAGTGTATGGTAATCGAACCTGATCTTAACCATCTGTTTGACCTCCCAAGGGAATTTACGGAGAATCTTATAAAGTCCAGATGTATCATGAGTTCGCTTTCTTACTATCATCCTCTTTATTCGTCGCTTTATTCCAGGCTTGCAAAAAGCGGAGCTGAAATGGAAATAGTGCTTACAAAAGCCGTACTTGAAAGGCTAAAAAATGATTGTAGAGACGAGCTGGAAACCCTGCTCGACTCCGAGAGTACGGTTGTTAAGATCTGCGAGGAAAACCTGAATCTTCCGACAATTGCTGTTACTGAAAAATTCATGTATATCTGCCTCTTCAACAAGCAGGGAAAATACGACCACAGGAAAGTGATGAGTTTCGATGCAAGCGCTCTTCGCTGGGGAAGGGAGCTTTTCATGCATTATAATGAATTGTCTCAAGAAGTAATCGAAATCTGAAGCATGCCTTATCTTTACAGGCAGGACCAAAACAGGCCTTTTCCCTTTCTTTCATAACTGGCTGGAGTTTTTGACTATGAGATTTAATAATTTCCCCCTGAAATCAAAGCTAGTTATCTATATTGTTGTCGGGGTTTTTCTTATTCTTGCAGTTTCTACGGCTGTGATCATCAGTACGGTCACCTCTCAGGAAGAAAAGCTGGCTTATCAGAAATCAATTGAAATGGCAAGCAGTTATGCAAACCAGTTCGATACCGACATGAAAGCTAACAGCGCAGTTGCAAAAACTCTTGCTCTTACAATGGAAAATTACAAGGCTTCCAACAGGACTGAGGTAATCGGCATCCTTGAGAATATCCTTGAAAAAAATCCAAATCTGATTGGGGTTTATGTGGGATACGAGCCAAACGCTTTTGATGGCAAAGATGCAGAATATATTAACGCCTCAGGACACGATGCAACAGGCAGATTTGTTCCTTATTGCAATAAAATTAAAGGTCCTATGACAATTGAGCCTCTTGTCCACTATGATTTTTCTGATTATTACCAGCTTCCCAAGGCAAGAGAAGAGGATGTCCTGACAGAACCGTACTTTTATGAAGGCATATTCATGGTCAGCCATGTTTCCCCGATTTTCAAGGATGGAAAGTTCGTGGGGATAAGTGGAGTAGATGTCCCTCTTGATTATATGGATGAGGTAGTGGGTAAGGTCAAAGCTTTTGACACGGGATATGCCTTCATGGTAAGCAACACAGGCGTCCTGCTCTCTCACCCTACACGCAAGGACTGGATCGGGAAAAAGAGTCTCTACGACTTTAATTCAAAAGAAATAGCCAGAGCCGCAGATGATATAAAAAACGGAACTGGTGGATATATTGAGACCATGGACTCTACCACAGGCAAAACTGTTGTAATGTTCTACGAACCTGTGCGAACCGGTAATCTCGCCTTTGTGCTTGTAATTCCTAAAGAAGAAATGCTTAAAGGTGTTATTGATCTTCGGAACAGGCTTCTGGTCATTTCTGCAATTTCTATCCTGTTTATGGCGGCCCTTGCTTATATGATTGCTCTTTCTATTACAAGGCCAATAAATAAAATCGTTCAGGATTTCAAGAACATTGCTCAGGATGCAGTTCAAGGAAAACTTGATGTCAGGGCAGACACAGATGTGGAGAGAGACTTCAGAGAAATCCCTACAGGCCTGAATGAAATCCTTAAGGCTGTAATTGTTCCTGTAAGAGAGACTATAAGGGTAACCAATGCGCTTGCAAGAGGGGAGTTAAAAGAGAGGGTAAATGTGGATGTACAGGGAGAGTTTAGAGAACTCGGAAATACACTTGACAAATTTTCAGAAACTTTGAACAGTATTATTGATGATTCAAATGCTGTTCTTACTGCATTCCAGCAGAATGATTTTAAACGGCAGATCAGTATCCATGGGCAGGGTGATTTCAAGCTGCTTACGGACGGAATCGAAGAAACCCGCCAGGCTCTTGATATGATTACAACCCAGAGAAGAGAGGCGGAAAAAGCCCTTCTGGACTATGCGAAAGAACTTGAGCGTTCCAACCAGCTTAAGAAAGAGCTGGAAAGGGTTATCAATACAAGTCCTGTAATTGTGTTTCTATGGAAGTATGAACCCAAGTGGCCTGCAGAGTTTGTTTCGGAAAATATTACCAGGCTGGGTTATGAGGTAGAGGATTTCACCTCGAACAGGCTTCTTTATGGGGATATTGTGCATCCCGAAGACCTAGAAAAGATGACCGACGAACTTGAAATGAACGTTGAAGCCGGCTGCACGGACTATACCTCAGAATATCGGATTCTCACAAAATCCGGGGAGGTCCGCTGGGTTGACGAAAGGACAGTTATCCAGCGCAGCGAGGACGGCGAAGTCCATCTTCAGGGCATTATTCTGGACATAACCGAGCATAAGAAAGCCGAGGATGCACTTCTTCAGATGGAGGAAATTCGCAAAAAAGAAATCCATCACCGCATCAAAAATAATTTGCAGGTAATTTCCATGCTTTTATATCTTGAGTCCGGAAATTTTACGGACAGGGATGTGATCGAGGCTTTCAGGGACAGCCAGAACAGGGTAAAATCAATGGCCCTTGTCCACGAAAAACTTTACCAGTCTGAGGATATGGTAAGTGTGGACTTTGCGGATTATATTAAGAATCTTGTAGATTACCTGTTCCAGTCCTACTCTCTGGACAGCAGGAAAGTGAGTTTGAAGCTGGATGTCGAAAAGGTTTTCCTTGGAATGGATACGGCTGTTCCCCTGGGAATAATTGTCAATGAGCTGGTTTCAAATTCCCTGAAACATGCTTTTGCCGGAGAGAAAGAGGGAGAGATATATATTGAGTTGCACAGAAGTAGAGAAAACTCTACCTTGCAGAATAAGAATCCTGACAACTCCGGAAATACAAAATCCAGGCCGCAGAATAATGAACGGACTGACCTTAACGGCATAACAGAGGACAAGGAGGAGAAGTTAACCCTTATAGTTAGAGATAACGGCAGGGGATTCCCTGAGAATCTGGACTTCCGAAACACAACTTCCCTGGGCCTACAGCTGGTAACAACGCTTGTAGATCAGATAGAAGGGGATATTAAACTTGATCGAAGCAAGGGAACAGGTTTCGAGATTAGTTTTTTCAGGAAATAGATTATAAATAATGTGTGATAGTGGTGGAAGGAAGAATAATGGCAGAAGAACGAAAAAAGGCGGAAGGCAGAATTCTGGTCGTTGAAGACGAGCATATCGTTGCAATGGGAATAAAAAAAATGGTAAAGAGTTTGGGGTACACGGTTACCGGTGTAGCCTCGTCCGGAGAGGATGCCATTAGCAAGGCTGAGAGCACTTTTCCTGATGTTGTACTTATGGATATCATGTTAAAAGGTGATATGGACGGCGTAGAAGCTGCAGGTGAAATCCGGGAAAGGTTTGATATCCCGGTTGTTTACCTAACTGCTTATTCTGATAATAAGATTCTTGAGAGGGCTAAGAAAACTGAGCCTTTCGGTTATATCGTAAAACCTTTTGATGAGAAAGATCTGCATAGCAGCATTGAGATAGCCCTGCACAGGCATAGGACGGAAAAAGAAAAAATGGAATGATTCAGGACGAGAAAGAGCAGAACGAAAGATATTCCGGGAAACAGAAACAGAATGAAAGAATAGCTCGAGTGGTCAACAACAAAGAAATAAGAAAACCAGATGGCTCAGATAAAAACTCGTACCAATCTAGCAAAAAACTGTTTTCCCAGGTTATTTAAGAAATCCTGAAATCTTCCAGACAGCCAAAATTTACTCTTTTTCTTTAAAGGCGAAGGTGCCCTCCTATTCTTCCGGCACCTTTTTCCAGATATCTACCTCAACTTTTACTGACAGTGTAATTGAAATTTTTAATAGGATCAAAATATCCCTTGCACCCGGACAAAGTTCTTCCCCTTTGCCATGGACAGGGTCAGCTTAAAGTTCCTATTCTTTTGTAAGTGCCATACGGGGTGGGTTATATATTTTAATTTATATAGGGTTCAATACCGGAAGCAATACAGAAGTTTGCCTTCGGTCCAAGGTTTGTGAATAATTATGAAATCATAGTTGTTGAAATCAAATAGTTGTTGAAATCATAGTTATTGAAATCAGAATTATTGAAATCAAATAGTTGTTGAAATCATAATTATTGAAATCATAATTATTGAAATCATAATTATTGGAATCAGAATTATTGAAATCAGAATTATTGAAATCAGAATTATTAAAATTCTTGAATTGCTATCATAACTTAGAGATCGAATGTGTTTGAGTACTTCTGTTCCGGCTTATAATTTCATTGATAGATTGGAGGATTTAAGCCTGAAATGGGTAGGAAACCTGTTTCAAATCCAGCTCTCCGAAGCTGAATAAAGGTGTAACAGTAGTATGGTAGAAGGAAGAATTCTGGTTGTTGAGGACGAGCATATCGTTGCAATGGGAATACAGATAATGCTGAAGAACCTGGGACATACTGTTACGGGTGTAGCTTCATCCGGAGAGGAAGCCATTAGCAAAGCCGAAAGTACCCAACCTGATCTTGTGCTTATGGATATTATTTTAAAAGGTAACCTGAATGGTATAGAAGCATCAAAGGAGATAATTACCAGGTTCGGTATTCCAGTTGTTTACCTTACTGCCTGTTCAGACCGTAAGCTTCTCGAACAGATATGGAACATGGGGTCTGGATGTATTGTGAAACCTTTTGATGAAAAGGACCTGGAAAAGAGTATTGATATCGTTCTTTCGCAGTGCGGGCTGGAGAAAAAGGATGTGAAAGAAGACTCGCGAAAGCTTCAAAGCGATTCAGAAAAACTCAGGCCTACTTCAGGCTACTTACCTGGCTCCGAAGGTTCAAAGTAAACTTTCAGGCAGTGTGCAAATATTTCTGTAAAATTACAACTTTTATGAGAGTCAAATGCTAAATCCCACATGCTTTATCAGTGGGATACAGCGCCATCTGTACCGATTTTCGTGATCTGAAAATTTAGTTATATCTTCCCACCAATATTATATATGCTATACTGTTACTGCAAGGCGATTCGAGAACCAAAAAGCTGGTTAGAAACAGGGTATTGCATACCCAAAGGGATTGGGAACGTCAAGCCGGGGAAAGCCTGAAGCGTAATAGCATCTCAAGTATATCACGCTTATAGATTTCGTACTTTTTTCTTACACCTGCGGAACGCGGGGAAGAGCTTATATGACTGATTTCCATTAGGAAACGGGATGATTCAAAGCCAATGTGTTTTAGCCGTTGGTAGTTCACAAGATCGGAAAACCTGGAATTAAACCAATACCTGTAAGGCCAGACATAGATTACAAACTGAAGCAAAGTTTAGAACAGTAATAATATTAACAGTAATAATATTGTTTGGGTTGTGAATTAAGAACAAAATGAAAAAAGTTTTAAAGCTAAATTATTTCAGGATAAAACACATCTAATCAGAGCACAAAAACACTATATAAAGTCTTGTTACAAGCCCAGAACAAAGTAAAATTATAAGAATTAAAAGGCAGGATTATAAGAATTAAACAGGTTAATTAAATAATACCTGATGTTACATTAAATAGCTTTTTTAAGATCTCACTCATTTTCTGGCTTCTATTTCTTAGACCCGTACTTTTAATTTGCGAAAACTTCCTACCGAAAATCCGTTGGTTGTAGGGCTCAAAGCGTTAAGTTCATTTGCAGTCTCACTTAGAGAAAGCATAAAGTCCGTCCTTATCCTGAAAATAAGCTCTGCAGGCTCTACACAGCAAAAAAGTGTTGGTTCACCTTCAATTATCCGGACATACCCCTTCTTCTCCATTCCTCTGAGAGTTCCATAAACTTTAGATCTGGGGACTCCGGAACTTTCTGCAATTTCACTGGCTCGCGCTTGCTTAAGGCAGACAAGTACTGCGTAGATTTTAGCTTCGTTTCTGGTAAACCCCAACTTTTGAAGATTGTCTATAATTTTACGAGTCACTTCCTTCTCCTCCTTTTTACCCATATTCCGATTAAATCTATCGAATTTGTTGGCTGACCGCCTTTCTTAAAATCCTCACCATTGTTTCAAGACTCTGGACATAGTCCTCTATATCCTTCTCATCTACAAGTTTAAGCAACTCATCGAGAATCTGATTAGAATAGTTATAACACTCTAATCCTTTCTCAGTCAGCGAAACAAGCACTTTCCTTCTGTCTTCCGGGTCAGTTTTCCGAAATACCAACCCCTTTTTCTCCAGATCATCAACCATTCGAGTGAGGCTGCTTTTATCCATACCTGTATACCTCCCTATGGTTGAGGGCATGATTTCACCTTCCATACCTATGATCTTGATTACCACGGGCTGATTCTTGCTTAGATTTTTGAATTTGCTAATGATTTTCTTCTGAAAAGTTTGTTCAAAAATAAAATTGTCAAGAGCATCTCTTTCCATCATCAGAAGAATTATTTTCTTTAGCGTTACTTCATCCATTTTATTCACTGTTCCTTAATATCCACATTTTGCCGCCATATTTTTTCGAGGCCATAGTTTCCAAAATTACGAAAAAATATATAATATTGATTTTTCAATTATACAAAATTAAATAATTGAAAAATCAATAGTTGATAAATCAACAATGTCATAAACATATTTAAACTTCATGGTTCACATATGTAAAAAAGTTATAGTGCATAAAAACTAATTGTCTTTATTTTGTAAAAATATCTAATTCTTTGTTCCTTTGAACTCAAAAACGCGTTAACTAAAAGTTAATTCGAAGAAAAGAATTCCAAAACTCTTTAAAATATAAAATAAAAAGTTATATTTCCAGAAACTAATTTTTCAGAAGGTCAAATACAATTAAAAGGTTTAAAATAGAATCAAACTAAACTTAAAACCTGGCTGCAAATTGATTTTATCCTGATCTATCCCATTTACTCTTTACCTGGAGGTCTATCCCTGAAAGAAAAGCTTCTTGAGATTAAATCCTCATTTATGGCCTATTTTAAAGAGCGAGAAGCCGAGATCAATGGCTCTTTCCTTGCCGTACTGTCCGGGGAAAACCTCCTCTTCCTCGGCCCACCTGGAACGGCAAAAACCCAGCTTGCAAAAAATATCTGTCAGTCAATTGAAGGCGGAAATTTCTTTAATTATCTCCTGACAAGTTTTTCCACCCCTGAAGAACTATTTGGCCCACTTTCCTTAAAAGCCCTGGAAAAAGACGAGTTCCATCGGAAAATCGATGGCTGCCTCCCGACTGCGCATATCGCTTTGCTGGACGAGATTTTCAAAGCGAGCAGTGCGATTCTGAACAGCCTCCTGACGATCCTCAATGAGCACAAATACCATAACGGTAGAGAGCTTGTAGATGTACCTCTGCTTTCGGTTTTCGGTGCATCCAATGAACTTCCTGACGAAAACGAGAGTCTTGAAGCTCTTTATGACCGCTTTTTATTCAGGTACAGGCTCTCCTACATTCAGGACGATGAGAATTTTCGGGACCTCCTCTTCAGGAGCCCTGAAGAATTCGAACCTGCTGCAAGTCTCAGGGTTTCCGCAATATACGAACTCCGAGCACGCGCAAAGGACATGCCTGTTGACCCTGATGTTGAGGTCATCATAACTGAGCTTCGAAAAAGCCTTCAACTTCAGGAAATTGAAATCTCGGACCGGCGCTGGAAAAAAGTTATTCAGGTCTTGAAGGTTGCAGCCTGCAGCAGCGAATGCCCGACCGTGGACAGGACAATGGTGCTCCTGCTTCAGCACATGCTCTGGAACCTGCCTGAAGAGCGAGAAACCATAAGAAAAACCGTCTTTGAGTTCGCAATTTCAGGCGGAATAAGCACGGAAAAACTTCGCCAGGAAGCCGAAGATCTCCAGGCTGCAGTAAGTATTGCCCTGAAAAACGAACTTCCTGTAAAGATCATCTGCGACAGTTGCGGAGAAGAATTCCGGCTGAGGCAGGAAATCGAAACTCACCATATTTCTCACCCAAATCACAGCTATACTCTTAAAGCCGAAGGATCTTCAAGGATCTATCCCTATGGCAACCTTGTGAAAGAAATTGATTCGCTTCAGGAAGCCACTGGAAAAGCGAGTACACTGCCGCAGGCTCAAAAAGAAATTTTTGAAACCGAATTGAAAGCCCTGGATGATCGTGTGAGACGCTTAAAATACAGGCTTGAAGCCGAAAGGGAACTTCTCAAAACTCTGATGGATGCAAACATCTGGCTCTCGACGCTTGACAGAAACGAAGCTCTCCTTCTTCACGATACCCGAAGTACCGAGTTATCCGAGCTCAACGACCTTATCTCGAAAAGCTGGTCAATGCTCGGACTGCAGAGCAGACAGGCACAACCTGAACCCCAGTCTGAACTCCAGCCTGCAAAAGAGGCAGAAAAAAAAGAGATGGAAAAAATTTCCGTATCCGATTCGGGCAGCAGTGTCAACAGTTTTATGAAGGGAATTGGCTCTCGATTTAAACTCAGATAAAGAGCTCTGGTCAGATAGTTTAAACCAAGTGTTTCAAAAGCTGTAGTTTTAAACCAGGTATCTTTAAACCAGGTATCTTTAAACAAGGAAACATTAAATCAGATAATCTAAATGAGGTTTTGATATGGAAGGCTCTGAGGATTTCTCAAATAATCCAGGTGTAGCCTCATATGGAATTTACTCCTTTTCAGAAAATAAAGCCTCAGGAAATAAGGGTTTGCGGGACTTGCTCCTGCTCCAGAATCAGACTGCGACAGTGCTGGAACGTGATCTCAGGAGCACAATAGCTTTTCCTCGAACTATCCCCCGCCCAATGAGAGAAAAAATAGCCGAAATCATAACCCTTGAGATTCTCTTTAGCCAGCCTTATGAGATTAAGGATCCTGAAAGGTTTATTGAGACTTTTGGAGCTTTTTACCCAATCCTTCTTACCCTGAGAAATTCAAAACCCTGGCCTAAACTCCGAAAAATTGCAAAAAAAAGCCGGGGAGCCGGAATTGCAGGCTTGAAAATTCTTCTGCCTCTTATTTATGAGATCCTGGAACGCTTTTCAGATTCAACCAGTATTTCAGGTGCAGAGTATCTTAAGGAGCTTGATGCCGGAATGGATGAGATCCTGAGGCAATTTGAAGAAATCCTGAAAGAAACCCTTCTCATGTGGGGGAATTCGGGACCTGCGGAATTTTCAGGCAGGAATTTTCAGACAATGAAGAATTCCGGAGAATCTGCCCTTGTCGATGCTGTTCTGGCATTCATGCAGAAAGGCGGGTACCAGGAGTTTCTGGAAAGAGTTATGGAGGGGTTATACCGAAGAATGAACGAGTTCATTTCGGAAATGGAAGAAAACCTGGAGCTCTTTGATACCCTTGCCCTGCTTTTTCCCCAACGCAACTGGAGTTATTCCGTAAAAGAGCTTAAAAAAGAGCCATTCTATGTGCAGCTTAAAATGCTTAAAAACTATTCGACTTTTTTTGAAAAAAGTCCTGACCTGAAAAAAATTATAGATTTCATAGGCAGGCGAGAATTTGACCCGCCCTCAGACCGCATACGCCTTTCACCTTTCGGAAAAAATCGGATTCAGACCGTGCGTTTTTCTGACTCCATCAATAATCTGCTGCCCATGGAAGCCGCAAAACTCCTGAATCCCTCTCTAAAAAAGAAGTTCTATGCGGATATGCTTGAAGGAAAACTGCTGAGCTATCAGCTCCTCGGAAAGCATTACACAGGCCCTCCTCGCATAAAACCCAGAGGCCCGATGATAGTGCTTGTGGATACCTCCGGGTCAATGCACGGCGCTCCCCAAACTTTAGCTAAGTCTGCAGTGCTGGCTATGGCAAAACTGATGCTTTCCCAGCAGAGGGACATGAAAGTTATCCTTTTTGCCTCGACAAGCCAGCACCTGGAAATCGAACTTAGCAGCAGGAAAAAAATGTCCGAAAAATTCCTTAATTTCCTTCTCTATACCTTTGGCGGAGGAACTGACTTCAATACCGCTCTTGCATCAGGTCTCAAGTCCCTGAAAGAAAAGGGTTTTCAGGGTGCAGACCTGCTCTTTATAACCGATGGCAAATCAGAAGTCTCTGATGAACTGGTACTGGCCCGCTGGGAAGAAGCAAAAAAGAAGTATAACGCAAAGGTCTATTCGCTGATAGTAGGCAGCAGTGGAGCAGGAGGGCTATCTGAAATCTCGGATTATATTTATTTTGTAGAAATGGAAATGGATTCTGAGGGCAGCAGTGGATTTGTGAGGCTAATCAAATTTACAGATGAGAAAAACATGAAAGCCACAGATTCCAATAAAGCAGGAAATTAAGAAAGGTTACTAAGAAAGGATTACTAAGAAAGGATTACTAAGAAAGAATTACTAAGAAAAAAGGTTAATTAAGAAAGGGTTGATAACTCTCTCTTTCTTTTCTATTTCATTTCCAAGCCTGTTCACTTAAAAGCTGCTTATCATGGTCTGAACAGCTTTTATGAACTGTCAGATATTAACCATTAGATATTAACCATCAGGAATGAAATATCAGATAGGTGATATTTTATCTGCAGTTTCTGACCCCGCACCTTTTTTTGAATAATATTTACTTTCTTTGAAGATTTTATATCCCCTGAAAAGTAGAAACCCGGACAGCAGAAATGCCAGAAAGTCCGACACCGGAAAAGCCGCCCAGACTCCATCCAGCTGGTATAAGCGGGGAAGGAGAACAACAGCAGGGATCAGAAATAGGAGCTGTCGGCTAATGGATAGAAGGAAAGCGGGTTTTGCTTTTCCCAGGGCCTGATACAGGGTTGAAGTAATTACATTCATACCTATCAAAGGCGTTCCGAGCAACATAATCATTATAGCATTTTTCCCAAGCTCCAGATATTCCGGATCTGTACTGAATAACCCGAGAAGTTGTTCTTTTAAAAAGTAAATAATAGCCAATCCAATAATCCCAATAGTCGTTGTCGCTGCGAGCGATAATTTCACAGCTTCGGCTATCCTTTCATATTTTTTTGCTCCGTAATTGAACCCGACAACTGGTTGCAGACCAAAAGCCATACCCAGAAGAGTCATGAAAATGAAGGAATTAATCTTCATTACCACACCAAAAACGGCAATTGCCACATCTCCTCCATAAGTTGCAAGTGCATTATACACGAAAATCATCATGACACTGTTCGAGCATTCCATTACAAAAGATCCAGTACCAATGGCCCCAATTTCTTTAATGATTTTCAGGTCTGGTTTCAAGGTGTTGGACTTGAAGCTTACAGCCCCTTTTCCTTTAATATAGTATAGCAGGAGCCAGATCGAAGCTATTGTCTGTGATATTACGGTTGCAATTGCAGCGCCTTCAACACCCATCCCAAAGCCAAACATGAAGACTGGGTCAAGGAAAATATTGAGGCCGCCTCCTAAAATCATAGCGTTCATTGCAAGACGGGCATTTCCTTCGGATCGAACAATATTCTGAGTAGCCACTCCAAAGACAAAGACGGTTCCTCCTAATATTATATATTTCAGGTAATCTCTGGCATAGGGTAGAACTCCGGGAGTTGCCCCAAAAACCTTCAAAATCGGATCAAGATAATAAAGGCAGGGAACGGCTATAAGTACACTTAATATTAAACTCAGGGAAAAAACATTTCCAAGTACTCTTTCGGCTTTTTCATTTTCTCGGGACCCAAGGGCACGCGAGATTATGGAAGAACCTCCTGTCCCGAGCACGATCCCAAAAGCCATAATTATCATCTGAATTGGAAAAGCTATCGAAAGCCCGCCTATAGCCTGGACACTGTCTGCTCCATAGGCCATTCCCACGAAAAAGGTGTCCACTACATTATAAATAGCCTGGACCAGCATTCCGATGATAATAGGAATTGAAAGCTTAAACAGAAGCTTTTTTATGTTATCTTTGCCAAGAAATTCGCTTTTTTCATCCATATTTTTATCTCTACCGTTTTTTACTTCATGTCATTAGGTCTGTCCAATGGAAGCTCGAATCCAGGCTTAAAAAGTTTAATCACAGTTTTATGAAGGAGTAGCCTGACAATTTCTATTTCTTCAAAGGTAAAATCCGAAAAGAGAATAGATATGAAAGAAGTCTGCTTTTTAAATATTATATCTCTCATTTCCTTTCCTTTTTCAGTCAGGTAAACCTTGTAAGCTCGAAGGTCACTTTCGTCTCTTTCCCTGTGAACATAACCTTCTTTTTCCAGATTCTGGATTGCTCTTGCACTTGTTGCTTTGCTAACTTTCAGGGTTCTTGCAATAGTCTCCTGTGATACTCCATCTTTGCAGTACAAAAACAGTAAAAACTCAAACTGTCCGTTTCCGATCCTGTAAGCATCGAGTTCCTTTGCCATGTATGCCACATTGCTCCGGTAGATGTGGGCAATTGGACCTAATATTTCTCTAGGGTCTATTTCCTTTAAGTTTACTTTTACAGAATTTTCCATAAATTTATCCTTCACATTTTAGGAACTGAGTGATTCGTATTGAAATTGAAGGTATTGAAATAATAGTTGCATATAAAACAGATTTAATTCAGTCGAATACCCCGCTAGCTTGCTGCGGGGATGGAAACTCCCCCCAGTAACCGTTGATGATTATATAATTTATCAATTCCATTTTTTGGTTGTTAACTTCTGCTCAAAACTAAACTGTTTTGGGTTACTATCTCCTTGAACGAAATTTCGAGCGGTGGCGCGGACATGCCCCGTTGTTTGCAGCGAGGGTATGTC
>JAEWQJ010000019.1 GCA_023399215.1 Methanobacteriota archaeon | reverse complement strand
TACCCATTAAATCGACTAGTTCAATAACTCCACGATAATCTGTCCTAATATACTGCTTGAATAAGACAAGAACAAAGTGTTGATGCTGAGTATAATTTCGTTTTGAGAACTTACATGAGTAAAGGTTCAGTCTGGAAGACTGAACAATCATCAAACTAATTTCAATAAATTTAATATACTTGTTATTGCTACTTTTATTTGGAATCACTTATTTTAGGTGCTCCTGTGTTTTTGTGGTAAAAAATGGAAGAGTAAAAAATGGAAGAAGCACTTTATTTAAAACCTTTTTTATAATAAATGATCAATTGAGGATTTCTACAAAGCCGATTTTTCAAAAACGATATGCTTTGAGTTGAAAATTTGTCGCAAGCTCAAAGTAATTGAATGCACTATATCTTTTCGAGGGCTTCTGCAAAAAGGCCTAAATGCTTTTTTAGCTCGCCCAGATCCCTGTAAGCGCTCTTCAGACTATAAAACTAATATATTTTTTACTGGATGTACAGAAAGTCCAAAAGTCATTATTGAAAATCCAGATGGTCACAAAAAAGATAGTTAGAAGCTTATCTGATATTAAATATTAAAATTGCACAAGTTTATATAAAAACATGTATATATTAATATAATTATAAAATGACTGTAGAATTTTCCGCAACCGGAACAAATAATTAACAACTTATATTTTAGAAATGTCCATAGGTTGGTTAAAATCGTTGCATATGAATTTCTCTGCCTTTTCTTTAAACTCAAAGATAGTACTCGTTTATTAAAGACGATCAATAACCTATGGACATGACTCAAATGCATGAGTCTTATGTATAATACAATGGGGGGAAATAAATGAAAATCAGAAAATCTACGTATCTTGCAGTGACAGTTTTCTTTTTAATAACCATTTTTTGTGTTATTGCATCTGCAGATACAGTACAGCCAAAAGTCAACAACTATCATAATTATATTCCCGTGACTAACAATGAGTATGATCCTGGAATCTATGGAGAAACTATAGTGTGGGTTGGGAATCAAGATCAAAAGTCGGACGTATACATGTATAACACCTCTACATCCAAAATAAATAAGATCACCGCTAGCGGATCTGCGCAGAAATCTGCTATCTATGATAACATAATCGTATGGAGCGAGGCTCACAATGGAAAAATAGATATCTACATGTACAATACCCAAACTCACAAGAAAGCTTATATAACCAATACTAATTCCGTAAAATGCCTTGCTATATTTGGCAATAAGATAGTGTGGGTAGAAACACGAGGTCAAACACCCTCAGGTTATGATGCTTATTATATTCAGATGTATGATATCTCTACTAAAAAGAAAATTCAGATCCCAACCGACAAATCAAGGAAGTGGTCCATGAAAATATATGGGAATAGAATAGTGTGGATAGATGATCGGAATGGATTCAATAACACCAGTGTCTATATGTATGACCTCTCTACTTCTAAGGAAACTCAGATTACCAATAGCGCAGATTGGTATGCACCCGCTATCTATAAGGACAGGATAGTATGGGTAGATATTCATAAAATAGATCAGGGATGGTTAGTACCTGAGATCGATATGTACAATCTCTCCTCTTCTAAGAAAACTAAGATAGCCGAATATGCGCATGCACCTGCAATCTATGATGAAAAAATAGTATGGGTAGACGGGGATAGCGATATCTACAAGTACGATCTCTCCACTTCCAAGAAAACTAAGATAACAAATATTGAATCATCTAAGATAAATCCTGTAATCTACAAGGATAGGATAGTGTGGGCAGATGATCGAAACGGAAAGTGGGATATATATATGTATAACCTTTCAACATCCACTGAAACCCTGATAACTACCAATGAGTAGTCAAATTGGCAGTCTCATGTCACCTAGGTAATAGATAAGAAGGCCATATAAAGATAGGTGAGATTAAGGCAGAAACAGTCCCAAAAATAGATTGCTGCTTTTCCTTTTTCTCGACTCAAACTAAATGAATTAAAAACGAATCTTTTTAATTTTTTAGTTATTCTCAATGAGGGACAATCCTCCCGATTTATCCTACTTTTGTTGTATTTTATAGAGTTTTCGATATTCGGTTCCGTTGCAAAAAATATCTGCCAGGGATATACTAAAATAGAAATGAAATCAAAGATAGTGATATGCTATCTAATTCCTTCAAATGGAAGCACTTTGTAGGTGAAATTATGGCTTTGTAGAAATCCTATATTTCAGCCAAAACGAATTAATAATATTTTTGTTTATGTTGTACACTAACATTTTTATTTTTATTTCTTTTACTTGATTGTAATATTTTCTTGCTTTAACTATTTCTCCAAACTTTCTTTTTATTACTGAAAATACTGTTTCAACAGTGCTTCTTCTATTATACACTTTTTTATCAAAGTTTTTATTCAATTGTTGTCTATATTCTCCAATTATCCTGGTTCTCTTTCTAATTTTCACCGGAGTTACTGAATTTGCCTTAATTTCTTCTCTAATAAATGAATGGAGCTTTTCTGAATCATATCCTTTATCCATCACATAACATTTTGCTTTCTTTTTTCTTTGAACTTGTTTTATCAAAGCATTTGCATGTTTTATTTCGTGATCAGTTTTCTTGCTTATTTTAAAGCCAATAATTACTTTTTTTTCGGTATCGATTGAAATTAGAGTCTTAAGGAAACTTTTTCTCCTTTTACCTGTTCTCTGAGAATAATAGTGACTTGCATAAGAACTTGTAAACCCTGTTGCATCAATAGCATTTACGGGTATCGTTTCTCTTTCAGAATAAAACATTTTTAAAGTTCTTGATAAAACTAAGTTAAAGAAATAGGATGGAATTCTTGAGACAAACTTCTGAAGAGTAGTAAAGTGCGGTACTTGGTCAAGACCAAGTACCTCTTTTACTCTACTCATTAAATCAACTAGCTCAATAATTCCACAATAATCTGTCCTAATATACTGCTTGAATAAGACAAGAACAAAGTGTTGATGCTGAGTATAATTTCGTTTTGAGAACTTACATGAGCAAAGGTTTAGTCTGGAAGACTGAACAGTCTTCAGACTAAGTTCAATAAATTTAATATACTTGTTATTGCTACTTTTATTTGAAATCACTTATTTTAGGTGCTCCTACGTTTTTGTGGTAAAAAGTGGAAGGAGCACTTTATTTAAAACTGTTTTTATAATAAATGAATATTTGAGGATTTCTACAAAGCC
>JAEWQJ010000013.1 GCA_023399215.1 Methanobacteriota archaeon | reverse complement strand
CTGACCTTGTTACTGGAACAACCCTCATGAGCACAACCAAAGGTGGCCTTAAAGACCTTGCAGAAATCCTTTACTCTGAGGATGTTCCCGTAGCCTGTGGCGGGGCTGCAATTGACAGGCGTTTCGTCGAGACCTTTAGCAACTCAGTATATGGAAAAACCCCGCTTGATGCGGTAAAAATTGCAAAGAAGATCTGTGCAGGAAAGAACTGGAAAGAAACCCGCAAGGAACTTTATTGATTCTACTTTTACTTCCAGCTCCCTTTTTTTACTTTTCTTCTCCCAATTTTTATCTCTTTTATTTAACTCTAAATCGGGAAATAAATACTGGAAGGTGAATAAATAAGGAATGCTGGAAGGTGAAAATAAGCTTCAAAAAGAAAAAACGAAGAAATATGAAAAATAAGGAAGCATAAATCGGGAAAGGGATAAACAAAAACCTCAAAAAATCCAGGGATCAAAATGGATCAGGCAATAAATATTGATATAGGTACCAGTGGAATTAGAGCTCAACTCTTGAATCTTACGGACTCCTCTGTTCTCAGGACTGCAATTTTGTCCAGAAACCCACTTCCGGGTGCAAACGTTGTTGACCATCTGGACTTTGCGATCAGCTATGGGCAGGAGATAGCCCACGAAATTCTTGTCTCAGCCGTAAACTCCCTGATAAATGATCTTAAACCAACAAATCTCAAACGCATAGCTGTTTGTGGAAATCCAATTCAGTTGTCTATATTCGAAGGAATAGAGATCCGGGATCTTGCATTTGCAGGAAAAAACGCCCTCGAAAAAATACATGTAAAGCCACAGAAAAGGGATGGGCACGTCGCCTCAGGAAATAAAATCGGGCTTTGTAAAGACGTTGATGTGATCATTCCACCTTCAGTAAGACATGAAATCGGAGCCGATGCCCTTGCCATGATGATAAAAACCGGATTTCTGGATACTTCCGAAACATGCATGGTTACGGATTACGGGACAAATGCTGAAATGGCCCTGAAGGTAGGTGACAGAATATACACAGGATCGGCTGCTGCAGGCCCTGTTATAGAAGGACAGCAGATCAGTAAAGGAATGCTGGCAACGCCTGGAGCGATTGCCGACCTTAAGCTTTCCAGAGGCTGGCAATCGCTTGTCCTTGATGAAAAACTCAGGTTGGTAGAAGGGCCAAGAATAGACCTGCGCAGCAGGACTTTTAAAGCCGCCGGATACCCTGCAAAGGGAATTACAGGTACGGGAGTGATTGCACTTATGTATGCAGGACTTGTAACTGGCATAATAAAGCCTCCTCATATTGAAGGCGATATAATTCGGCTGGGAAAGCAGATTACATTTACGGAGGAAGATGTAGTAGAAGCCGGAAAAGCCTTCGGAGCCCTTAGAGCAGGTCACCTGACCCTGATGCATGAGGCAGGAATAGCATACGAAGATCTGGAGACAATGTACATGTGCGGAGCAAGCGGAACGTATGTAGACCCTATAAAAGCTCGCTTTACAGGCATTGTGCCTGCAACCCCGAAAAGGATTGTCCAGTGCGGAAACACTTCCCTGGAACTTGCAAAAGACCTCGCCCTTAATCCCGACTACCTCTCCTACCTCAATGAAATGAAAAAATCGGTCCTTTCAAATCATATAATGTTTGCCTCGTCTCCCATCTTTGCAGCCATCTACGTCCAGGAAATAGCCCTGTGGAATGAAGGTATGCCACTTGAAAAGTATAACGCAAACCTTGAAAGATTAGGCATCCAGCCTATCCCGCAAAAATTTCAGGAAAGCATTATTGAAAGAAAATCTGAAAGAGATATTTACGAACTTGGAAAAAGCCTGGAAATCACGGAGTCAAAATGGGATTTTACCGCTACCATTCAGTGCAGCGGTTGTGATGCCTGTTTGAAAGAATGTCCGGAAGAGGCTCTTTCAAGAGAACACGATAATTTCAGGATCAATACTGAAAGATGTCTCGGTACCGCCTGCAGAAGATGCGAAGAAAGGTGCCTTGAGAAGATGTTCTCTATAAGTAACTTTAAGCTGGAAATCCTAGAGTCATAAAGATGAAACAGTAATCTAACAAGAGTAATGACAAGAGTAATGACAAGAGTAATGACAAAACACGCGGTTGCTATAGGGGACAACCTGAAATACAGTAATCTAAAAAGAGTAATGACAAGAGTAATTTTACTCAGTAAACTTAAAAATAATTACCCGGCCCAGAAGAGGATTCCCATTATACACAGGTACAAAACAATACAAATTTAAAATAGTTCTCCAGAATGCATTGTTATAAACTCAATAATACGAAATAGATCTAAATTTTGTACTTATTCTAGATATCCAGTTTAACCAGAGACTTTTTGGATAAAACTGAGTATATCTGCAGGCAAACATTTAATCAGGAGTCAGAGCTTTGTTTCAGACTGAACCTATACTCTATTTGCAATCCCTTGGAAATGATTGGCTTACATCTCTCATGATTCTGATAACTTCAATGGGATCGTCGGCTTTTTTGGTTGCCATAGTAGTTATCGTAACTTTTGGGATTAACTTCCGGAAAGGCTTTCTTTTGTTCCAGCTCTTAATCTGGACAGGGCTGATTACCGAAATCATTAAGACAATAATTGCCTTTCCGAGGCCGGATTATGTAGACAACAGGGTACTTAACCTTGAATACGGAGTGAAAAGTACGTCCCCTTTCAACGGAAGTGGACCTGATGGGGTGTTCGAACTTCCTGACAAAAAAGTTCTTGAAACCTTCCGCCTTCAAGAAGCACTTTCCCCTTCGCCTTTTGGTTTCCCTTCCGGGCATGTCGCAATTACGACTGCACTCTGGGGAGGAAGCTCTACGATTTTCAACAGCCGGAAAATCAAAATGATAGCTCCTTTTATGGTATTGCTTGTAGCCTTATCAAGAATGTACCTGGGAAGGCATTTTCTGGGGGATATTCTGGGAGGAGCTATTGTAGGTTTATTTTTCCTGACTGCTTTTGCCCTCTTTCTCAAAAGCCCCCTGAAAGATGATTTTTTCAAGAAAGAGAATTTTGAACTTGCACTCAAGAGCAAGAACCTTATTTTGTACTTCGTCCTGTTTGTTATTCCTCTTGTTCTTATAGCCTCATCTATGATAAGTGCAGAAGCAGCGGGTTTTTTCCTTGGTACGAATGCGGCATACGTTTTGATTATACGAAAAGGACTCCCTGATGATGCGGGAAGTGTCGAACAGAGAGTTTTGAGGATATTTATTGCACTTTTGCTATTCGGAATCTCCAGCTTTATTCTTGATTTAGGGTTCGATAATATCGAAACCGTAGCCTATTTCAGTCTTAAACTCATCGAGTTCTTGAAAGCTTTCATACCTGCATCTACACTCTGGGTGTCCGTAGTTGTCTGCACAAAGCTCAACCTGTATAGGACAGAAAGGGAACTCTTAAGCAGCCGAAAAGGAACTCTTAAGCAGCCCGGGCACGGAATGGAGTAAAAGTTCATTAAAAAAGAACGAGATGAGTAGAAATTCATTAAAAAAATCTTCAAGGACTGGATTTACCAGCCCCTTTAAAAGCGTAACCACAGAAGCTATACCCTGAAAAAATCTTCCTTATTTAATGGACTTTATATGTCTTATAACTATATTCTCATGTAGTGTTTGTCAAGAACTGGCTGAAACCTTTAGAATTAAACGAAATCAGATGGGTTTGTTCAGGGACTTATTTTGAGTGTTTTTCAAGTCCTTTTTCTTTATATCCCTGGAAAACTATATATCTAAGAACCTGAAGAAGATCATATATATTATATGAAGACAGAAATAGTGCTAATTAACCTCAGGTAAGCATATAGAGAAAGAATAATAAATCACATTACGTCTCTTTAATGCATTTCCTGAAGGAGCAGAATAAGACTAACAGGTGTAAGAAATACTTTTAGTTAACGGAAAAAATATTAAGTTATTATATATAATTTACTTTGTATTTATTCATAAGGAATAACTTAAATAATGCTTTTGACTATTGAGCGTATTCACAATTCACTGGATAAATAACTAACTGAAAATCGCAACCTATCGGTTGCAATCAGTGGAAAAGACCCAAGAGTTATTTCATTTCGTAAAGGTTTTTCCACGGCATAGAATCTTATAATCATATCAAGACAGAGAGGATGACATTCATGGACTTTGAAAAATTAAGACACGGGACCGAACTTATCAAAAGGGGCTTTGCAAGAATGCAGAAAGGGGGTGTAATCATGGATGTTACAAACCCGGAACAGGCCAGGATCGCAGAAGAAGCCGGAGCAGTTGCCGTTATGGCTCTCCAGGCTGTTCCTGCAGATATAAGAAAAGCAGGTGGGGTTGCCCGGATGGCCGACCCTGAGATTGTCCAGCAGATTATTGATACGGTTACAATTCCTGTAATGGCAAAAGCCAGGATCGGGCACTTTGTCGAAGCTGAAATTTTAGAAGCTCTGGGTGTTGACATGGTGGACGAGTCTGAAGTCCTGACCCCTGCTGACCCCTACTTCCACATAGACAAAACGCAGTTCACCGTGCCTTTTGTCTGTGGAGCCAGAAACCTCGGAGAAGCCCTCAGGAGAATTAACGAAGGGGCAGCCATGATCCGAACTAAAGGAGAGGCTGGAACCGGAGATGTCAGCCAGGCAGTTAAGCACATGAAGCAGATTCAGGGTGAAATCCGTGCCCTTGCCGGGAAGACTAAAGAAGAGCTGATTATGGTTTCAAGGGAAATCGAAGCTCCGATCGAACTTGTAGTCGAAACCTCAAAAATGCAGCGTCTGCCTGTGGTAAACTTTGCAGCCGGCGGAGTTGCGACCCCTGCGGATGCCGCTCTCATGATGCGCCTTGGTGCAGACGGGGTCTTTGTAGGTTCAGGCATTTTCAAAGCTGAAAACCCTGAGAAAATGGCAAAAGCCGTTGTTGAAGCCGTAAATAACTTTGACAACCCTGCAAAGCTTGCAGAAATCTCAAAAGGCGTGGGTGCAGGCATGAAAGGCATCAGCGCAGACACGATCCCCGAAAAGGAAGCTCTTCAGGAACGCGGTTGGTAACCTCAAATTACGCTTCGGGAGCACAGAAAATCAGATATTTTCTGGGAGTTGCGATGTAATCGCAACAGTATGCCTCCGTTTTGGTCGCTACGCTCCCTCAAGCGGAATAATTTATGAACAATTAGATTACTTTTTAACTCGCTTGAGCGGGGATTTTAGAATAATTGGCATTTAGCTTCGTTCAGGCGAGCTAAAAATTCAATTTTTAAAAATGGATTATTTCTTACGGGCCTGTAAGAATAAATCAATTAAATTTTTTATTTTCGGATTAACAGGTAATGAATTAATTCTGGAAAATGGTGTTTTTCATGAAAATAGGTGTAATCGCTATTCAAGGAGCGGTTTCTGAGCATATTGATGCTTTAAAGAAAGCCCTCAAGGAAAGAGGGATAGATGCAGAGGTAGTTGCAGTAAAGCATAAGGGTGTTATCCCGGAGTGCGGTGGAATTGTGATTCCTGGCGGGGAGAGTACCACACTTTGCAGGCTGCTTGCCCGCGAGGGGATTGCAGAAGAAATAAAGGATGCGGCTGCAAGAGGAGTTCCAATTCTTGGGACCTGTGCAGGTTTGATTGTGCTTTCAAAGGAAGGCGACGAGCAGGTTGAGAAAACCAGCCAGGAATTGCTTGGAATTATGGATACAAAGGTCAACAGAAACGCTTTTGGAAGGCAGAGGGATTCTTTTGAAGCCGAACTTGAGGTCGAAATCCTTGATTCTCCTTTCACTGGCGTGTTTATAAGGGCTCCCGGAATCGTGAGCTGCGGGCCTGAGGTTCGCGTGCTTTCCAGGCTTGATGACCTGATTATTGCTGCAGAGCAGGGAAATGTGCTGGCTCTTGCGTTCCATCCGGAATTAACCGAGGATTTGCGGATTCACCAGTATTTCCTGGACAAGATATTTAAAAATGCATAAAATGATAGAAAAAGGTAACTATTCAGCTCCGAAAAACAGCATCAATAGCCATCTTTACTAAAATTTAATAGATATATTTCTGTCAATTGATTTTCTTTGATTATTGGCGATTGACTACATTTTTTATTGTTCATAAGTTATTTTTCGGATTATTTAGTTATAGTAGAATCACTATCATCAGACATGTTTTGATAGGCTGAATAGTTACGAAAAAAATAATAATTTGATGAGCCTATCCAAAATTTAATTTAGAGCTGATCCCAAAACTCAAAATGATTTTTCTGAATCCCAGATCTACAATAAGTAATAGATTTTCTGATCACGAAAATAATTTTGAAATTTTACTAATTTGAGGATAAAATTAGTTTTGGGATGGACTCTTAATCTGATTATTACTGCTAACATTATAACTTCAAGATCTGATATTCTTTGATCTCATATCTTGGAAATGCTTTCTTGCTTTGACTTATAACCGAGCTCAATAGCGAAGTCTGCCATTTCAGAATACAAGAGCTTATCCTTATCAGATAAGTTATTGTAAAATTCATTTAGCAAAGTCTCCGCTGTAATTTCTTCCTCATATCTTGTAACTATATACAAGATTTTTAGGTCATGTCGAAAGCTCCTCAACAGATTTTGAATCATAACTTTGTAGCTATGATTGAAACCAGATTAAAGTAGTTTCCACCTTCAGCTTCCATCATTCCAATATCTCGACGAGCATAATCGTTATCACACGAAAGCCAATCCTGCCAGGATTCTTTTAAGCAATTTAATTCTTTGCATTCTTTAATGCTGACCAAATCAGAGTTTTTCCATAAATTATACCACCAATCACATGAGTGTAGAGTTAAACTCATATCATCAAACCAGTAAGGCTGTAATTCTGCCGGAACTCCATTTGTAAAATCCTTTTTCAATCCTGGGACTGCAACTGCTATTTGCCCTCCTTTTTTTACAAGCGGAGCAAAATGATTTGTCAAATAATCTTTTTCAACCCCGAAATAGTGATAGGCATCTATACTGATAGCAGCATCAAAAAACTCATTTGCAAACGGCAAATCATGGGCTTCTGCGTGTATTGGTATTATTTTATTTTCCAGTCCCATTGACTTAATTCTCTCATAGTTATCTGTTGCACTTATCCAGAGATCAGTGGCAAAAACTGTAACATCATATTCTTTTGCCAGGAATATTGAGGTCAACCCTCTCCCACACCCAAGGTCAAGTATTCTCATGCCTTTCTCAAGCTTCAGAGAGTCGGACACTTCTTCAAGAATCTTCATTGAGTTTGGTCCCATCATGTTTTCTTTAACGAAATCAAAATCATATTTGTTACTTTTTGTAAACATCATCTTGCCCACTTTTAGTTAATCTATCCCATATTATTTCATGGAGTTTGTTACTTATTCTTCTATAGGTTCAATGTAACTTTTGTCACATATCGTTCTTTTATTTGAACGAACGTATTCAGTCAGCGTAGCCTTTAACTTAATAACTTCACTTTCATATGCTAGAATCTTTCATATGCTAGAACAGTAGTCTTAATATCATTTAGAAAGATAACCGTTTTACTCTACAATAAACTGAAAAGTAGTGAAAAGATGAATGAAAAATTACTTGCAAAAATTGGATTGAACAAGTATGAGAGTTCAGTTTACCTAACACTTCTAAAACAAGATTCTATGGAAGCAAGTAAATTGTCACATGCATCGAAAGTCCCTATAGGAAAGATCTACGAGGTTCTCAAAGCCCTCAAAAATTATGAGCTTGTTGAAATCCAACCGTCTCGGCCACAGAGATACCGTGCGGTTGATCCCAAAAACGCATTTAAATTCATGTATAAAAGAAAAGAGGAAGAAACACTCAATGAGCTCAAAGTGCTCAAAGAAATATTTGATGAAATCGAAAGGGAACTTTGCAACGACAATTCACCACAAAATGTTGAAACTGTCTTCTGGCCTGACAGCTTTCGTAATAATGAACTAAATGAAATGGTGACTTCATCTTTTGAGAAAATCGAGCATGAAATATGTGTTGTAATTCATATTAAGTACAAGCCTGAAAGATCGGATCTATATGATGCCTCAGTATCCACCTTTAGCAAGGCTTATTTGAGTTTAGTACAGCGTGGCATAAAAGTTAAAATTTTGGATCCGGGATCACAATTACTACCATCATTAAAAGAGCTTATTGATTCAATAGAAGATCTATCATTTAAACGCTATTTTAAGGATCTGTTGGAAGTAAGAATTTTAGAAACCGAATACAATTTTTCAATCATTGATTCCAAGATAACCCTGCTCGATATTGAAGACCAGTTCAATATGAGTAGAAACCTCGGTATGACAAGAATATATGATGAATCATATGCAAAGCGATTCAAGACAAAATTTGATGAACTTTGGGTAAAGGGTGAACTATTTATTTGACCTGACTTTCAAACATATTCGTGAATTTCAATTTTTCTATTAGTTTTCACTTCTTTTCCTGAGATCGCCTTTTTTCCTGAGATAAAACGCAAAATCGAAATCACAGACTTTTCCATTTTTTTTGAGTCATTCAAAGTTATATATTCATTGAAGCACTATTAATAAAAACCAATTCAATAAGGGGTAAAATAAATGGTAAAATTAACTGATGAAATGAAGGAAGACTTTGCAAAGATGAAAATTTTCCCATTTGCAACTGCATCTAAAGGTGGAGAACCAAACGTAATACCAATAGGAATGTGTGATCTACAGGAAGATGGAGAAACAATCTGGATCGCAGACAATTATTTTAATAAAACTCGCAACAATCTTGATGAAAATCCCAGGGGAGCGATCTATGTATGGGGCCCGGAAATCAAAGGCTGCTACCAGATAAAAGGTGATATTGAGATCAAGACCGAAGGGGAAGACTACGAGAAGATGTATAAAATGGTCAAGAGCAAAGGAGACAGGTTCCCTGGAAAAGCCCTTGCAGTTCTGAAAATTACTGATGTTTATGAGTGCAAACCCGGGGCTGGAACCGAACCAGGACAGAAACTGCTTTGATCCCGCTTAAAGCTTAATCCCTAAGTTAGCTAATCCATAAGTTAGCTAATCCATAAGTTTATGATTTTCTTCTGGCCTTGAAGATGAAAAATCTTCACAATCTTTTTTTTGAAAATATTAAAAATAATTGGTGATTCTGCCAGAAGAAAGCTTTGAGAAACTCAGACACAGAGGAGGCTGCAAGAGATCATGAAGGAAGAAGTGGAAGGAAAATCAAATCTACCCAACGACTCCATGAAGATTGCTGTGCTTGAGAACGGTCCATATATGGTGACCGGTAGAGTTCCCCTTATGACCTGGGAAATTTGCAAAGATGAAGACACTGATCGCCTAATATGGCGCGAAGTCAAAAAATACCCTCTAAGGGACCGGTATGCTCTGTGCCGATGTGGCCAGTCAAAGAACAAACCTTTCTGTGATGGGACACATTCAAAGATCCATTTTGACGGAACAGAGACAGGGGACTTTGAGCCCTTTAGCGAAGGTACTGATGTTATCACTGGCCCTTTGCTGACTCTTGTTGACAATAAGCATCTATGTGTACACGCAGGCTTCTGTACACGGGCAGGGAAAATATGGAACCTTGTCGAGCAACCCGAAAACCTGGAAGCTCGAGACATTGCTATAGAAGAAGCATGTAACTGCCCTTCAGGTAGATTGGTAATCATTGACAATGCCACAGGAAAAACGATTGAGCCTGAACTTGAGAAATCGATTGTTGTCGAGGAAGGGCCTCACCAGGGCGAGCAAGGTCCTCTCTGGGTACGTGGCGGCATCCCGATAAAATCTGCCGATGGCAAACAGTACGAGATCAGGAACCGGGTAACTCTCTGCAGGTGCGGAAAATCCGGAAATAAACCGTTCTGCGATGGGAGTCATGTGGAAATTGAGAGAGATTGAGAGAGATTGAGAGAGATTGAGTAGATCTATGTACTGTATCGGTTGAATTCAAGAGAGAAGATCCGGGTAATGAATTCTGAAAATTTGAGAAATACCAGGAAATTAAATAGTCTTGGGGTATGGGAAAGTGTCAGGCAAGAAGAAAAAGTCTCAATTGCCTCAAGCAAATCTTTTTTGCAAAGTAAACCTTTTTTCTGATATTATTGAATATTTTGAAGTTTTACTAATTTGAGGGTAAAATTAGTTTTGGGATTAACTCATATAAATAATAAAACTGTAATATCGTTATAAAAATAAGATATGATGCTTAATGAGTATGACAACAAAGTCCTATTCTTGAACCCACAAGTCTTTTTGTATACTCATCAGAAGGTGAGAGCATCACATCGTGGGAATTTCCCATCTCTACAATCTTTCCGGAGTTCATAACGGCTATCCTGTCAGCAATCTTTAGTGTCAGGGAGAGATCGTGTGAAATATATATCATTGCAAACCCTCTCCTGTTCTGAAGGCCCTTTAAAAGACGCAATATATTTGCAGAGGTTGAAACATCCAGAGCCGAAGTAATCTCATCGGCAATAAGAAGTTTTGGCTCCATAACCATTGCTCTTGCAAGTGCAACCCTCTGCCTCTGCCCGCCGCTGAGTTCACCGCAATATTTGCTGAGGAAATTGTCAGTACTGGGAAGACGAACAAGTTCAAGGGCACTTTTAACCATTTGCAGTCTATCTCCATTAGACCCGATCTTATTGATATAAAGAGGCTCTTTGATTGCATCAAGCACAGTAAACCTGTTGCTGGTTGAACTGAATGGGTCCTGGAATACTATCTGAATACCATTGAACCTGCTTCCATAGTTTCCTTCGCTAACATTCCCACCCATAAACGATACCTTTCCGCACTTGGTCCTTATTACATTTGCAAGGATATGTGCGAGGGTCGACTTTCCCGAACCGGTCTGGCCAACAATTGCAAGAACCTCTCCTTCCCTCACTTCCAGATTAACATTATCAACTGCCTGAAGATCTTCTCCATCTGGCAGACGATATCTGAAACTCAGGTTTTTAGCCACCAGAAGGTCTGCTATGCCCCCTCTATGGCATGCAATTTCCCTCCCATCTCCTATCGGCATCAGAACCGGGGAAACTTTTCTGCAGATATCGATTTTTTGTGTACATCTCGGGCTGAAAGGACAACCCTTAAATCCGTCCCCTGCAGGTACATCCCCGGGAATTCCCCATAAATCTTTATAAACGAAAATATCCGGGGTCGAGTGGACAAGGCCCCTTGTATAAGGATGACGGGGAGATACGAGAATATCCCTTACAGGTCCTGTTTCAACAACCCTTCCTGAATACATAACAGCAATTCTGGATGCCACAGAAGATACAAAAGTGATATCATGAGAGATCATTAACATCGTATACCCGTTCTTCTTTTGAAGGTCGACAAGAAGGTCCCTGATTTCCTTTCGGGTAAATGCGTCAAGGGCAGAAGTAACTTCATCAAGAATCAGTAATTTCGGGTCGCATGAAAGAGCCATTGCCAGAAGAACCCTCTGCCTCATGCCACCGGATAGCTGATGCGGATATGAATCCATCCATTTAGGATCAAGGCCAACCGTCCTGAATAGATCCGCACATTTATTCTGTGCTTTTTCAGGGCTGATATCAAGGTGCTTTATCATCGGTTCTCTTACCTGAACGCCCACTTTCATAACAGGGTTCAGCACCTCAAGACTGTTCTGAAAAACTATTGCAATATTCTTCCATCTGAATTTGTCCATTTCAGGTTCAGGCAAAGAGGAGATTAGCTCATCCCTGTAAAGAATTTCTCCGGAAATAGCTGTATTTTCCGGTAATAGCCCCATGATCCCGAGAGCAACAGTGGTCTTGCCACTGCCGGATTCTCCAACAATGCCCAGAATTTCCCCTTCTTCGATTTCAAAAGAAATACCGTCAACAGCCTTAACAGTATCAATGTCAGTTAAATAGTGGCATTTAAGATCATTGATTTTAAGCAGACTCATAGTCAGAACCCTTTTTTATCTTTAATTTTGGATCAAGTATCCTTTCCATATCCCTGCTTATGAACGCGAGACAGAGCAGGAGGAAAATGAGCATAAACAAAGGAGGCAATAACCACCATTGCCAGTAGGGTGTAAAATATATCGAACGGAAACTGGTTGCATGATTAAGCATCATTCCCCAGCTCTTGGAAGTAGGATCTCCGAGGCCCAGGAAGGCAAGTCCTGCTTCGGCTATGATTGCGTGTGAGGATATCCCGATGACAAGCACAAACAGGACAGGCAGAACTTCAGGAAATATATGCCTCCGGAGCAGGTAAAATGGCTTTGCGCCGTAGTTCCGAGCGGCAATAATATAGTTGTTCTTCTTTAGTGACAGTGTCTGGGAACGTGCAATACGTGCAGGTTTGGCCCAGCTGAAAATAACAAGTATAAGAATTACGTTAAGAATTCTTGGACCAAGAAAAGCAGACATTACAATCAGAAGAGGAAAGCTTGGAAGAGCCATTGTCACATCAATTACTCTCATCAAGCCCTGATCAACATGCCCTCCAATATATCCTGCCAGTATTCCAATAGCTCCTCCCCCAAAACCTGCTATAAAGGCTACTGCAAGCCCTATTGTAAGGCTCATTCTTGCACCGTAACATATCTGTGACCAGATATCCATACCAAGTTCGTCGGTTCCAAGTATGTGTCCGGGACCAGGAGGTTCAAGTGAATCACCTGTGATCTTCTGAGGAGGATAAATTGTTATCACAGGAGCAAAGACTGCCATTAAAATGATGCAGAGAATTCCAAGGATACCAATTTTACCTTCAGTACTGAACCTGGAGAATGGTTTAGCTATGCTGCTGACAGTTCTGTTAATTCTGTCAATTACGTTAACTCTATCAATTTTGTTAATTTTATTAATATTTAAAGCCTGAATAAAAGAGAGTATTCCGGCGTTTCCAGAAGCATCAGTATCCTTTATTATATCACAACCCTCGGATCAAGTTTCCCGTATATTTTGTCAACCAAAAGGTTGCAGATAAGTATGGAGACTGCAATTACCAGAAGAATACCCTGAATAAGCGGATAATCCCGGCCGACTACAGCACTTCTGAGTGTCATCCCTATGCCTGGATAGGAAAAAACATTCTCAACCAGTACAACACCCCCCATCATTATGCCGATCGTAAAACCTGTTCTTGTCACTACCGGGAGCAGTGCATTTCGGAGTGCATGACGAATCCAGACGTTTTTTTCACCCAGACCTTTGGCTCTGGCAGTCCTGATATAATCCTTTGTGGTCACTGTAATCAGTGTATTTCTGGTGAGCAGGTACACGCCGGTCAGTTGTGAAAGTGAGAGAGTCAGAACAGGCAGAAAGGTATGGTACGATATATCCAGTATCTGCTCTGCCGGACCATTATAGTTTGCGAAGGGAGTAACAGCACCTGCAAGTGGAAAAAGCCTGAGATACACACTAAAAATCAGAAGAAGGATCAGGCCAAGCAGAAAGGAAGGAATTTCTGCAAAGGCAATCATACCCGTCATCATAATTTTATCACTCCCCTTCTTCCGGTTCTTTGCCGAAAGTGTTCCGAGGATCACACCGGAGATTGTACTGATCACTGTAGCACTCACGACAATCAATATAGTCCAGGGAAGATGGAGCATTATTACGTCGCTGACAGGCATTTTATAATAAATACTCCTTCCAAGATTGCCAGTCATCAGGTTTTTCATATATGCTAAAAATTGTTCAGGCAATGGCCTGTCAAGTCCGTAATAGTTTATGTAATAAAGATGCTGCTCCTCTGTCATTACAATAATATCTTCCCCAACTTCATCTGCGGAAGTGGTTGAGAACGGGTCTCCAGGCATCATCCTTGGTAGAAAAAAATTAATGACAAGAATTATAAAAAGTGTTGATAACAACCTGAAAATAAACGAATTCCTGTCATTTACCATCCAATCATCTTTCCCCTTTATTATCCGATCATCTGCCGTTAACTTCCCAAACCATCATACCGGTATATACATCAGACTCAGAATGGTAGATTCCATCTGGAGAGGCATTTTGATAATAATCCATTATTTTTTGCTTTGTTTCATCATCAAAATCCCGGGCCCGCCCAATGAACCCTATTGCCTGTTCTGCCGTTTCTTTCCAGTTTAGTTCTTCCTTCCATTCTGAATGGTTGATCTTGAGCGAGGGTCTGTAGCCTGAGAGGTAAAGATACATGAATGGATAAATTATGCCGTTCATGTTATTCTCGGATTTTTCACCGAGTATTGAACTCCTGATATCACGATATGCCCTGTCTTCATCTCTTCTCAGAAAATTACTGTAATAACAGAGATTTTTCGAGCACGACATCATCTTTTCAAAACTTTCGATATCCTTTACTCCGGGGGTCATAGACGCAATTACCAGGTCAAATTCATTCCGGAACCCAAGCTCATCTATGTCTGCGGTCCACCAGGAGCATTCAACGATATCTACCGGAAGAGACTCTTTTTTTACAGAATCTTTCAGCCTGTCAAGCATTCCTGATGAGATATCAAGTGCTGTCACCTCTGCTCCAAGCTTTGAAAGAGGAAGAGTGAGGGTACCGGGCCCACACCCTATATCCAGGACTCTGGAACCTTCCGGATTAAAGCCGGCCTCTTCAAGGAGTTCGAGAATCTCATCGGTTCTCTTCTTTCTGTTATCTTTTTCAATGTTATTGGCATAGTTCCCGGAACGTTTGTTCCAGAACTCCGCCATCCTGCCCTCATCCTGGAGCATTCCATTAGTTGTAGCTTTTTTCCAGCAGTCGATCAGGTTATCAATGTTATCTTTTTGCTGCAATTCCATCCCTCTCTAAATATGAAAGAATACACTGTGTTCTTGCATGGTGATCGTACCTGGTCATCCAGCCGTCATATTTTGAAATGCGCCATACATCATACGACGTAGTATAATAGAGCGGTATTGCGGGTACATCATTAGCAAGCACGGTCTGCATATTGTATACTATTTCTTTTCGTTTACTATCGTTCAATTCCTGTAATTCCTGAGTACCAAGATCATTCAGGGTATCATTGTGGTAACCAAATACTGATGCGCCAGATGATACACTTCCGGACTGTGCACCTGTGTCACAGTACCTTGTACGGAGATAATCCGCATCCTGCCCCCAGCCGCCAAAGCCGCTGATCGCAAGTTCAAAATCTCCATTCTTTAGATTGGCATCACGGGATTTGCTCTCAAGGGCTTTTACCTGAACATCAATTCCTGCTTCACTCAGTCTCTCTTTTATAAGTTCGCCTATACGGACTTCGCCACTGCCAAGAGATAATACATATGACAGTTTTTCCCCGTTTTTATCACGTATCCCATCCCCATCTGTGTCAGTCCATCCTGCTTCTTCAAGCAATGCTCGGGCTTTATCCGGATTGTAGTCATACTTCGGCTGGTCAGAGTTATACCAGATATGGTCTTCAGGGAGTATGCCCATTTTACCGGCTTTCCCTGCACCTCTCGCGATCTTTTCTACCAGCTCATCACGGTTAATGGCATAAGCAAAGGCCTGTCTTATTCTGCTGTCATTTAGCTCAGGACAGTTTTTCATATTGAAATAAAACTGGTAACCCCAGAAAGCCGGCTGCTGGACTATTCTTATATCAGAATCTGATTTGAACCGGTCAAGAGTATCAGGCGATATACTTGTGAAATCTATTTGTCCCTGTTCAAAAGCTATTAATGAGTCGCTGACCGGAATAAACTCGACGGCTTTAACGACGGGTTCCGGTCCCCAGAAATTCTCATTTGCTACAAACCGATATGTTCCATGCTCTTTATTGTACTCATCAAGAATGAATGGGCCAGTGCCGATGACTGCTTCTGAATCAAGGAAACTGGTAGGATCGGAGACATTTTTATAGATATGCTCAGGTATGATTTTAAAACTCGTGAGCTTATAAATGAATGTAGAAACAGGCTGAGTAAGTACGAACTTGACGGTACTGGAATTTACGACCTGAACATTGTCTATAATACCGGACTCAATTCCACCTGCTATGGGTACATTTTTCTGCTCATAATCGAAAGTAAATTTAACATCATTTGCTGTAAAAGGCACTCCATCGCTCCAGTTGACACCGTCACGGAGATAAACTGTATATTCTGTTCCATTTGAATTGACATCCCAGCTTTCAGCCAGCCAGGGAATTATACCTTTTTCGTCTCTTTCGAACAGACTGTCAAAGATCATTCCAACTTTTGATGACCCAGGACCTCTCGGATATATTGTAAATGGCTGTGGATAGCCACAATCTCCTCCGCTGAGATTAACAACATCCACATACTTTGATCCGTTGGAAGGGTTCTCAACCAATGTCTCGGTCTGATCAAAAGTGTTTTCGGCCGATGTCCCGGCCTGAGCACTGTCCTTATTAGCACAGCCCGCCGTTATTAAAATCAGAGCTGTCAGGAAAATAGAAAATAATAACTTTTTTTTCTCCATCACAGAACACCTTATTTTGTGAATTAACCTACCTAATCACCGGTAATATGAATAAAGATACTAGCAACATGTAGGTGTTATTATCTGAACATATAAGAGTGTTACTAAATGTACTCAAAATAACCAAAGTTTATTAAATAAACTCTAAAAAAGAGATATTAATTTGATAAGAAATCCCAAAACAAAGTCAACCCGTTCAAAAGACAGTTCTTGCCAAAAGAATTACTTTTCACTAAACTTTCACCCAGAATTATAAGTCTATCTACATAACCCAAAGTAATACTCAGGGTTCTGCAGAAATGGTTCTGCAGAAATCTCGGAAAAAATACAAAAAATAATCAAAATTGTAGAAGTTTATGAATATAAATCCTGGACAAAAACCGGAAAGAAGCTGTTCTTAAAATTTTCCAAAACGAGATTAAAAATTTACGATTTTATCTTGATGTAGAGAATAAAGTAGCTTTGCCTATTTTTCTCTTTTTTGAATAAATATTCTTAATAAAAGGAACCTTCATATCTTTTTTCAGGCGGCTTATAAATTTAGTAACGAATCATTATATATTATTATATTAGTGTTTTTATAGTTATAACCGAAACTATATATGTATTAATTTCTAATTTATTTTGGTGATCTTATGAAAACCTGGAAGATGTTGATTTTATGCATCATTATAGGGTTGATAGTAGTTCCTACGGTTTCTGCCGAAAATGGAGACTCAGAAAATGCTAATGGAAAAGACTACATTGTTAGCCCCTGGATCGAAAATTCTTTTGATACAGAGAATCCTCTTTTTTTTACATTGTTAAGTCAGTCCATAAGCCAGGGGCAGACTATAACTAACAATGTAAATGTGGGATCAGGAGTGAATTATCTTGAAGTGGACTTGAACTGGGGAGATACTAGTGATTCCCTGACTCTTAGTGTTTACACTCCCTCAGGAAGTAAACTCGGAACTTACTGCGATAGTTCTGACGGAAGCGTAAATGGTAGGATACACATCAATATAGATCCCTCTCAGGGATATGTGCAACAGGGAACATGGAAGTTCAAAGTTTACGGAGAATCGGTTAGTGGAACCGAAGACTACACGTTTAATGTTGCAATGCATTAATTGTAAGAGACTCTGTCTCTTTTGCTTTTTTTCTTTACTTTTTGTATCGACAGCCGAGGCTACGGAGTATGTTGTAAGTCCTGCTCCAAATGATGAATTTGGGGTATCCGTAGATGGAGAAAAAGTAGTTGAACTTGAAGTCACTCAGATACCCTACTGGCAGTTTTTGCTCTGGCTAGCTGCAATGCAAATTTTATCAATAATAGACGTAATTCTGTACTTTACAAAGCTTATTTTTGTAATACTTGGATTTCGAGTTGTGGACCATCCAAATGCTGCTGGAATTCTGAAGAGAAAGCACATATGTACCTTCATTAAAGCCTGTCCAGGTACCTGTACCAATGAGATTGCAAGTAATATGGACCTCAACCGTGAAACTCTTCGTTATCATCTCAATATTCTCGAAGGAGAAAATCTGATTGAAGCTCACAATGATTGTGGAAAAATCCGTTATTTTCAGAATAATTCTACATACGGTGAGGAAGAAAAACTGGTTATTTCAGTCCTCCAAAATGAGATGACACGAAATATAATTTATAAGATATTAAAGGAAGAATGCAACACCAACGGAGATCTTGCTCGGACAACAGGAATTTCCAAAAGTGCAATTACATGGTATATAAAACAATTAAAGGAACTAGATCTTATTGAAGAAAATAAGGTAGGAAAGAGTATAATATACAATATAAATCCTATTTATCGGGATACAATTGAAAAAGAAGCATATAAAATTTTTTGAGTGGTTGGCTTAAATAAGTAAAAATACTTTAAACTCTGTCGTTTGCTAAACTCTGTGGCTCTAGAGGTTATATTCGGAGCCTTCCCAAAAATAAGATATAATTTTTATTTATTTTAGTGTACGTACTACTTTTTTTTGAATGAGCTCACCCCCCAAAACTCAAAGTTGTTTTTTTGAATTTGGTTTCAAGAGTAAACGATAGGTTTCAGATCCTGAAATAGGGTCTTAAAAATTATACCGAGTGAAAATGAAATTAGTTTTAGGATAAACTCAATGATTAAGTCTAAGATATAAAAAATAAAGATGTCCTTGTATTGCTCCTATTGAACGATTTTTCACATTTGCAATGACTTCTACCTAATTATATTAAAGGATTCTTAATATTAAGTAATATTATGCTAAAATGAAATCATAAATTAAGCATCTAGTTTGATAGTTTAATGATTCCGTTAAAACCTTTATAGTTTATATAATTTGTTTTAATAGTAATTAATGGAGTTCAAATTTACTCTAAAGGACCCATTTGAACTCCATATGCCCGAAGGCATGGTTATGTTTGCTGTTTATACTATATAAGCGTAGCTTTGTCTCTGGAGTAAAGTGAAAAGAGATGACGAGAAAGAATGAAAACAAATATGGTTGTTAAGCTTGGAATTTCGATGTTAGTCATGTTGATGACTATTGGAACGGTCTCAGCAGACGGTGGAGAATCTTATTCCGACGCAGAAAGTATATACGTTCCAGATGGAACTTTCGATATATGGAGTTGTACCTTCACTGCGGATGACTGGTATAAATTCGATGTCGACAATGGTGATGATCTTTACGTTGATTTGCAAAAAACGTTTATAAATAATGGTGGTGAGCTGAAAGTGCATGACGACTATGAAGGTGACATTGAAGCCTGGGTCAGCAGTTCACATAGTGATCACACTGCAGATTTACGAGCATCTCCACAGCCTCGTATCGAAATCATTGCTGGAAGTCAGTTTTCCTACCAGTTCCTCGCAGGTCTAAACATTTAATTCAATTGAGTATGAATTCCATAGAGATGGTTGACTTACCTCCAATCTTCTCTAATTTTTTATAGTTTCTACATATACAGAATCTTCGCAAGAATTACTTCTAATTTCAAAAGTGGAATAACATTGATTTTAGGTATTATGTCAGAAATTAGGAATTAATTTTTGTCAAAAAACATATAGCAATGGCAGAAAATCCTTGGCTGAGGTCAATGAAGGAGGATTAAATGTTCAATAAACAGATCACACTAACACTGATGTTCATTGCTCTAGTTTGCATATCTTTTCAACCAGTTTCTGCAAGTGGTAGTCTAAACCAGACGAATGCAAGCGTAGTTTCTGACTTGAATCAGACAGTGGGCAAAGACATCATGAGTCTTGTCGATACGAATCGCCTTGATATCGGAAATAAACCTGTTTTTGATATAATCTGGAGCCCTGACGGCAGTCATATGCTAATTGATGGATTTGTCAGTGTACATCCGAAAGGGAAACCTGATATTGACGGCTGGATAGATGCACTGTATGCAGCAAATCCAAACGGTTCCGGAATAACGCGTCTTGCATGGGCAGAATTTATTTCTATCAGTGGTGGGAAAACAATTACTCCTCCTGTATGGAGCCAATCTGGTGATTATTTTGCATATGTGGAATTGGAAAAAGGGAAAAGGTATGAGATTAAATCTGCCAATCTTTTTGTCATGTCAAATGATCTGAACCTTATTCAAAATGTAGAACTAGATGCAAAAATGATAGAATTAGAATCTGATTTATCTAACTTCAAATGGTCTCCAAAAGAAAACAAATATGCTGCACTTGTGCCTGGAAAAATTGTCATTCACGATCTGGATAAAAAAAATGAGTTAAATTTTAGCATATCCGATGATAATACAATAACTGATATGGAATGGTCTCCGGATGGTGAGAAACTTGTATTTTCAAAAAACGACCAAGAGATTATTACTTTAGATATTGAAAATGAGAAATTTAATCAGATTTACTCCGCAGAGCAGGTTGGAATGTATGGTGAAAAATGGAGTACAGATAGTAAAAAGTTAATTTTCTATGAGATTAAAACATCAGGAAAAGTTGATGATGTTAGTTACGATATATATCTTGTGGACGAAGACCTGGAGAAGCCCGTAAAAATTACAACTTTTAATTCGGGTTCGTCAAGAATGATACAATGGTATCCAGACAGTGAAAAGATTTTGGTTCGAAAATGTTCTGATGATTCATGTGCACTGTATTCGCTCTCAACAACCGGAAAGATGAAAAAACTGATCGAGAAAAATAGAGATATTGATGGGATGGTAACGCCTAATGGTTGCATCTCAGCGGTCAGCCTTAATCCCAACTCCACAACTCCACCTTACATAAGAACATATGACCTGTTTTTGTTCAACGAATCAGATACATTGACAATCGAGAATGTATCCTATTATTCCTGGGAAGGCGCAGATGTGCTATTTGCTACGGATTATGAGATCTCAGTACTAAACACAAGCACACATGATACCTTGGAGATATCGCTGCCAATGAAAAAATTTGAAATGTTGGGTTTGGACCCATCCAGACACTACATCGCTGTAGATAGTATTATTTTCGAAATACATGAGCAAGGTACTCACACACAAATATCTGCCGGAAATTACACAAACAGTACAGCCTCTGAAGTGGTGACAATCAAAAAAGATCCAGATGAGCATTTAAGTGTAAACACCACTGAAGAAACTTTTAGATTGCCCGGATTTACTACAATTATTGCACTTATGGGTGTGCTTATTGCATTTGTCTATAGACATATGAAAAAATGATAGGTGGATCAATCGTGGAAACAGATCGGAATGTGTTTGTGATTGCACAAAAAGAATTTACAGACAATGTATGGAGTCCGAGGTTTATAATACTGATCTTGACGTTTACAATTGCTATTTTCTCAGTAAGTTATATTAGCGGAACTGCGGCAGGGGATACTATATTCATAGGTTTTCTTGATGTCTCTCAGGTTATTTCCCTCTTCTTGCCATTTATGGGAGTTGCACTTGGTTTTGATGCGATTAACAAAGAAAGGGATGCCGGATCCTTGAATGTGCTTCTGACGCATCCTGTATATAGGGATAATATCATTGCTGGAAAAACACTTGGAGCAATGATTACATTAGCTCTGGTAGTACTTATATCGACTGTCACGGTTGTCGGAACAATGCTTGTGGCGTCAGGAGCCGAGTTAAGTTCACTGATGTTTAACCGACTGGCAATCTTTGCAATTCTTACATACCTATATCTCTCTATATTCCTGGCACTTAGCATACTTAGTTCGGTTGTCACAAAGAATTCTATAAAATCACTGGTATACAACATAGCGATCTGGCTTGTATTATGTATTGTATTTGGTATGATTGTTACTACAGTTGCTTCCATTATAACCGGGCATAAACCCACGGATTTAGATGATAGCAATCGTTTTTTAGAACTCAATGCAGGTATTCAAAAATTGTCTCCAGCCCATCATTATGCTATGACGGTAAATGGTGTGCCTAGTTTGAGCTGGTTAGGTATTTCGAGTGAGAGACCAAACGTGGGAGGGATATTTGACGCGGAACATACGCTGGAACAGTGGTGGAATGAGTTCTGGATAAATGTTCTTATTTTAATCATTGCTCCTGTCTTTTTAATTATAATTACGTTTATAACGTTTTTGCGTCAGGATATATCAAAGGACATGGGGTAACTCGAATGAAAAATTATAACGTATTTGTGATTGCACAAAAAGAAGCTGCTGATCATCTTCATGACGCCGGATTTTTGGTGTTACTTGCAACATATACTGTAATAATATTTGCCTCTACATACATTTACGGTTCTCTGGTGCATCAGGAAAATTCGGTACTCTTGAGTAGCATTAATGTCAAAATGATATCTCTATTTATTCCGTTAGTTGGCATAACTCTGGGATTCGATACAGTTGTCAGAGAGCGGAACTCTGGATCACTGAATGTGCTTTTAACTCATCCCCTCTTCAGGGATAATATTCTTGCAGGGAAATTACTTGGATCAATGTTGATGATAGCTATTATAATTGTATTTTCGGTTTTTGTAACTGTAGGAACATTGTTTATCTTCTATGGATTCGACATAGGATACACAGAACTCATCAGAATAGCTGTTTTCACCATTATCACATATTTCTATACAGTGACATTTTTAGGAATTGCGATTCTCATCTCCACTACAGTAAAAAGTTCCACTGATTCACTGACATATAACATTGTTATATGGCTTTTTATCTGCATACTATTCGGTGCAATTCTCCAGACAGTTGTTGCCGTATTAACAGGTCAAATATCGAATGAAGGTTTATTGATCACACAACTTTTGAATATATCACCGCTACATCACTATGGAGAGACTGTAGTGGGAAGAGCTGATTTGAGTTTTATGGGAGTTAACGTAGAACCAATCATTGGAGGGATTTTTGATACTAAATATACTCTCACTCAGTGCTTAACAGAATTCTGGATGAATATTGTAGTGCTGATAATGACTCCGGTTGTATTGTTTATAATAGCTTTCATCACATTTCTCAGGAAAGACATCACTCTGTAAAGTGATAAAATGGAATACAAAAGACTGAATTAATGGTATACAAAAGACTGAATTTTATTTCAAAGTACGTCCCCCTCTGAGAACACAATAGAGAGCATTACTCCATTATTGTGAACTCTACAGAGGAATCATGGTCAGTTTGCGGGATTCAAGTGATTGGATCCTTAATCATCCTGATAGCTGCACATCAAACTTGTGAGGAAGGATATGAATGCCTAGTCAAAGAGAGAATTTCCTCCCAATCCTGTTGATAATACTCATACTACTCTCTCTAACTCCTTTTCCGGCCAGAGCAGACTTCTCCAATCTTGCAGTCTTAAACGAAATCAGTGGCAAAGTCGCAAAGCCTGGGGACCTGGTGGAGTTCAGCTTTACTGTAGAAAAGGGATACAATACTTCTGAAAGCACATCAGTTACATTTTTCATAGAGAAAGTCCCCGAAAACTGGACTGCAGGTATCTATGCAGATGGCACTCAGGTAAGCCAGATTACTCTACCAGAAGAAGCTGATGAACAGGAATTGACTCTTAAGGTAAGAGTTCCTGAAAATGCAAAGGATGGATCATATCCTGTAAAAATAGGTTTACGACCTTATGGGGAAAGTACCAGAAATTATGATAAGATGTATCAAGAATTTACAGTAACGGTTGACAGGAATGCGATGTCCAACCTGGAAATTTATTCTGACATTCCTGGAAAAAAGACCCATCCTGGAATTCCTGTCAGTTTCGGGGCTACTATAGAAAACAAATATAAAAGTAGGGCAAATTTTCAGATTTATCTTGTTTCCAAACCCGAGAAATGGGGAGTTGACTTGCTTTCAACGGGTGGAGCCAGGATTACCAGGTTAGGAGTCTCTGGAGAAGGAAGTCAGCAATTTAGTGTTACCGTAAATCCTCCAATCAATGCAACCAAAGGAGATTATGAAATTTTAGTGGCAGCGTGTCCTGAAAAAAGCAATCAGAGTGTACTCTTGCCTCTCAGTGTAACAATAAATCCTGAGATGGCCAAGAATGAGGATTTGAGTGCATATGTAGATTTTAACTCCAGCATTGTTGGACTTGCAATTCGGCCTGAAAAGACTGCAGAATTTGAGGTTTCCTTGAGAAGCAGGTATGATCAGCCACTTAAACTGAATCTTAAAGTTTTGAGCCAGCCTGAAGGCTGGAACACGGAATTTGTCACTGACGATGACGAAGACGAAAGGCTTTCTTCCGTTATGCTTGCTGCAGGTGAAGAACAGTTTTTCACCGTTAAGGTCAAACCTTTCCAGAATGCTACAAGTGGACTTTATCCAATCACAGTTGCAGCAGTAAGCGGAGATCGGACTGTTTCCAGGCAGCTTGAGGTAAATATCAATAACAATCTCGAAAATGCAGAACTGCTTAAAGTTGATTCAAGCCCCACTGAATTGACATTGAATCCGGGAAGTTCATCTGAAGTCAGGGTTAACGTAGAAAATAGAGGAAATGATCCTCTTGAGGATGTCACTCTTGAAATTAACGAGGTAACCGGCATCACAAGTCAGATTCAGGGCTTTGGAACGATAGAAGAACTGGAAGCAGGAGAATCCAAAACCATACCTGTGCAAATTACTGCAAACGCCAATGCAGGTTCTGGAGTTAAGGAAATTTTCATCCGGGCAAAGAGTGACGACATTGTGAGTTCTGAGAAAAGTATCAAGGTGAATATTGAAAAATCATCAAGTAGCGGGCTTCTTGGCATAGCTCTTCTGGGCTTTGCAATTCTTGTGCTTGTTTTTGTAGTACGTAAATTCGGAAGGCGGTAAG
>JAEWQJ010000022.1 GCA_023399215.1 Methanobacteriota archaeon | reverse complement strand
TCATAGATACTATATCTAGTTACCTTGCGTTCCTGAACAGGGAAAAGTATGCAAGGAATTACGGAGTGCCAGACTGGCTTCGGGAACTTACAGCTTTCTATGAGCAGATTTCAAACCTCCTGGTTCTGGATACTTACTTCATAAATGACATTGATCCAGGGCTTCTGGATGCCCTTGAAGAAAATATCCATCCCTATGCCGGAGACATGAATTCTGAAGACAGTGATACTATTCTGAATGCACTGTACTATATAAAGCAGCAGATTCTTGAAGCTTCAAGTCCTGAAAAATGTAAATTTAATCTGGGACTTCCCGAAATTCTCAAATTCTCTCAAAACAGTGGGGAATTCTGAAAATCCCTTTTTAATTTTTATCTTCGAAAATGAAAGATATATCTTTCCCAAATTTTCAAACCTTTTTATTTTTCATTATTTTACATTTAGATTTTTATCAATAAATTTATATATTTTGACTTCCCCTACTTCAGGGAGTAAAAGTGCTCTCAGGGCAAAAAAGTTAGTTTTCCAGTAAAATGGTTGAGACCGTGAAAGACACCTTTGCTGTTTTAATGGGTGAATTCCAGGTTCTATGCTGCGGAGTCCTGGAAGCGAATCAAGCAAATTACTCCCTCCTTAATTCTCGAATATTCTTTAAATGATCGCCCTGAGAGATTTTGACCTTGATTGAGCAAAATTAAGGTGCTCTATTCTTATAATTGCATTCCGAATTTTTCCAGGATTTTTCGTTTCAGGAAACAGTTTTCTTTCTTATTGTTGTTATTCTTCCTCGTCTTTTTAACTCTTTCTCTTTTATTCTCTTTAAAAAGTAATGTTCTTATAGTAACAGTTTGTGGACTTCCTAACTTAACACATAAATTTATATATTTGGGCTTTGTGTAATTATTAGAACATTTTATGTTTTTTAACTTCTTTCGCCTAACTTTCCCTATTCGTCTGACACTAATTCATAAGAAGGTATTCTTATCAGTCTGCTAATCCCTGCCGCTGCGTTTCCCTACATGGGAGCATTCATTTTTTCAGGAGTTATGTCGACTTTGCTTGCGATCAAAGCCAACAAAGCCTTCAAGTACCGCAGGATGGATTTCTCAAAATATTTCATACTTATTATGCTAAGCATGTCCCTCTGGTCCGTTAATTATGCCTTTGAGGTCGGATTCATGGACATCAAACTCAAATATCTCTTTGCCCGTCTCGAGTATATTGGGATGGCATTTGCTCCGGTAGCATGGTTTTTATTTGCATCGGAATACTCAGGGGTACGTAAGGAATTCATAAGGAAATATCAGAAAGAATTTTTCATAATGCCTTTTCTCATAATTCTTCTGATGCTTACAAATAGCTTTCACGGAATGTATTTTTCAGGTTATTACCTGGACTTCTCAAGGGGATTTCCTCTTCTTGTGCTCATACACGGGCCTTTTTTCTGGATATTTTATATCTATTCTTTTATTCTAATTTTTCTTGGAATTTTCTTCTTCTTCAATCAGTTTGTCCATCTAACTGCGCCCTACAGGGCTCAGGCAGCAATTGCTCTAACGGCAGCCTGTATTCCAGTTCTGGGGAATATTCTTCATATCGCAGATATAGGTCCTTTTGCATTCTTTGACCCGACTCCTTTTGCATTTACAATTACAGGTTTGATTCTCTTCTGGGGTATCATGCAGCATGAGTTCCTTAACATTATTCCGATTGCTAGAGAAAACGTAATCGAATCTATGAATGACGGATATATCGTAGTAGACCTTTCAGATACTATAGTAGATATCAATAAGGCTGCTCTTGAACTGGCAGGGAAAACAAAAAAGGAGGTTCTCGGGAGAAAATTAAATGAGCTTTTTGGGAATGAAGTACAAATGCTTCAGAGTGAAGCTCATGAAGGTAATTTCAACAAAGAAATTTTCTTGAAGAGTGGGCTTGAAACAAAACTTTTTACTCTTAGTGTCAGCACCCTTCTAACAAAAGATGATGAAGAAGGCAGGCTACTAATGATGCATGACACTACTGAAACTTATAGGTATCAAGAAGCTCTGAAACAGGCTAATAAGAAGATAAATCTCATGAGCAACATTACCAGACATGATATTCTCAACCAGGTGAATGTACTTTCCGGGTACACTGAACTAATTTCCGAAACTCTTCCCGAAAATGTCAAGAATGATCCCCGAATAGTAAAATATCTGAAAAATCTCAATAAAGGTATTGAAACAATCCACAACCAGATTGTTTTCACCAAAGACTACCAGGAACTTGGAGTAGTTTCTCCGATCTGGCAATCCATAAGTAATACAGCAAGAGAAGCATCCTTTCCTTTCTCTGGTCAGAGCTTAAAGTTTTCTATCGAGGAAAGCAGAGTGGAAATCTATGCCGATCCACTGCTGAAAAAAGCCTTTTACAATCTCTTTGACAACGCAGGGTCACATGGAGAGCACGTAACTGAAATCAGTGTTAGTTCACGCAGGGTTGATGACAATCTTGTAATTGAAGTAAAAGATGATGGTATAGGAGTTTCTTCTGAAATGAAAGAGCTGATTTTTCAAAAATCCATAGGGAAAAATACAGGACTTGGGCTTTTCCTTGTTACAGGTATTCTTTCCATTACAGGCATGGAAATTAAAGAAACCGGGACTGAAGGAACAGGTGCGAGATTTGAAATTACAGTGCCTCCTGGTAACTGGCGAGAAAACACTTATCAATAAAACGCGGGATTTTTAAGTATCTCAATTAAGTCGAAAATTTCCTACTAATTTTTTTTAGCTTACTAAATTATTTTATTTCATCTATGTGAGTTTTTTTCATTCATATATTTTTATATCTTTGTTTCAATACATTGTTTCTCTGAATAGATTCTCTCAAAAGCATATTCTTTAGCCGATAATTACATTCTGGTGATAAAAATGAGTCAATTTACCCTGAGAGAGAGGTTTGAAAAGGCACTCAAAGGAGAGGCTGTAGACATTATTCCTGTCTGTTCCGTAACTCAGACAGGCACTGTAGAACTAATGGAAATGACTGGAGCATACTGGCCCCAGGCAAATTTCAATGCCGAGCAAATGGCTGCGCTTGCACTTTCCGGGTATGAGATTGCAGGATTTGAGAATGTGCGCTGTCCCTTCGACATTACCGTACTTGCAGAGACCCTTGGCTGCACAATAGACGAAGGAAGTATAGATATGCAGCCTTATATAACGGATTTCCCCTGCAAAAACAAGAAAGATGTGAAGAATATAACGGTTCCGGATTCGCTTCTTGAGGGCAAGCGGACCTCAGTAGTCCTGGAGGCAGTTGAAATTCTTAATGAAAAAGTCGGAGAGACGGTGCCTGTTGTTGCAGGGGTTGTTGGCCCTGCTGGACTTGCCTTCATGCTTGCCGGAATAAAAAATTATATTACATGGTTTGTGAAAGATACTGAAGTTGTTGAGGAACTACTTGAAATTCTTACTGATGTCTGCATAGAATATGCCAATAGCCTGCTTGAAAGAGGCGCACATGCCATAACCCTTATAGATTCCGAAGCTGGGCCTGATATTATTTCCCCCAAGATGTTTGAAGAATCGGTCTTTCCCCTTTACAGAAAATTTTGCAGGAAAGTAAAAGGCTTGAAAGTCCTTCACATGTGCGGTGACGCCACAGCCGTTCTTGATCCTCTCGGAGATGCAGGTTTTGACGGGATAAGCATTGAAGAAAAAGTAAGTGTAAGTCTCGCAAAAGCGACTATAGGCGATCGTTTACGGCTTATAGGAAATATTTCTCCATCCGATACCCTGCTCGCAAAAGGGCCTGAAGCAGTTCTCATTGAAGCTACTGCCTGCCTTGAAGATGGAATTGATATCCTTGCTCCAGGTTGCGGGCTTGCCCCACATACTCCACTTGAGAATATAAAGGCACTTGTCAGGGCAAGAGATGATTACTTCTTACAGTAAATCTTCTTCTTACCGTAAATCTTCTTTCTTTTTATTTAGAATTTAATTACTAATCGGCTAATCTTAATCAAAAATTCCTGTGACCGGGCAAAATTATGACAGAAAATAATTCAAAAGCAGTTCGGGATCTTATACCTGAAATTCTCAAACTTTCAGGCAAGGAATGCATGATCCGTGAGCTTTCAGACTCCAGTTTTCTTCCTGAGCTTGAAAATAAGCTAGAGGAGGAACTTCAGGAGTATCTCGAAAGCAAAGAGCTTGAAGAGCTTGCAGACTTGCTTGAAGTAATTTATAGAATAGCAGAGCTAAGAGGCTCTTCAAAAGCGGAACTTGAGACAATAAGACTGCGGAAAAAACATGAAAAGGGCGGGTTTGAGAAAAATCTTCTCCTTGTTAGTCCTCTCGAAGAAAGCTCTCATCCGGAGTTATGCTCTGCTGGCTTTACTGAATCCAAGCGTGTGGTTTTCAAGCCTGAGGATGCGGCAGTAATTGAGAAAAAAGGGGTGAAGATGAGAATCTACACCACTAAAGCCGAATCCGAAAATGCCGGTGTACTCTATCAGGAAACGCAGAAAGGGCACACAGAGGAGTTCCTGCATGAAAAAAGCGATTTTATATATTATATCCTTGAAGGCAGCGGGGTCTGGATAGTTGAGGACAGAGAATTTGAAGCCCAAGCCGGAGATGTAGTTGTCGTGCCTGCGGGAAAAAGGTTCTGGTTCCGTGGAAATCTCAAGCAGGTCTGCATAACTGCTCCGGCCTGGGAAGAACAGTACGAGCGCCACATAAGAGATCTTGAATTGTAAAGGTGAAATTATTCTCAGCATTACAGTTACATCAAGATAATGCCGCAAGAAGGGTCGATGCCGAAGAAAAATATTAAAAGCTGACTTCTCTGTGGTTTTATATTAAGGTCTGACTTCTCTGTGGTTTAACTTTTTCCTTTTTTGACCTCAGGTTCTTTTATTCCCGAGGTATCTGGTTTGAGTGCAAACTTGATTGATAAAATTAAAATCTTTCAAGTGCTAACTTATTTTTTGTCTGATCTATTATTTTTTTAATGAATTCATCTTCAAGGTCCTTTCTTACAAGGAGGATGAATTCCACGGTATCCGAGTACGTTTCTTCCTGGATTACTGCATATTTCTCTATCAGGTTTCTGACTTTCTGACTTTCTGCATATCCCAGGCGTATTCTTAATCTGGCCTGCTCGAAAACTTCAATAACTTCTGCTTCTTCAATAGCAGAAAGTGCCGTATCCCGGTATGCTCTTGAGAGTCCTCCAAAACCCAGTTTTATTCCTCCAAAATACCGGGTCACGACCACAGCCGCGTTCATAATTTCTTTTGATTCGAGTATTTTAAAAACAGGCTTTCCTGAGCTGCCCGCAGGCTCCCCGTCGTCATCATATTTAAGAGCAAAAGAGCTTTTTTCTTTTATAAAATAAGCCGAAACATTATGGTTTGCATCGCGGTGCAATTCCTTTATACCTTTTATGAAGGCTTTTGCCTCAGCTTCACTTTTCACAGGTCTGGCATAACCTATGAACAGGGAATTTTTGAATTCCTTTTGAGCCTTACCGCAACGTTTAAGAGTTTTGTAATTTTTCAGATTTTATCCTCAGACTGCTTTCATATCTTGTCCAAACCGGGTGTTAACAGGTTTGCGCTTCCTTTCAGAGGAATAATACATCCAATTTAAATACTTTTTTCCCGCTGAATGGTTATTCTTTTCTAACAGTTTATACATTTATTCTCCTTTCTGAATTTATTTCAAACAGTTTAAAAATTAATATGTTTGTATGAGTTTTAATAATTTAGATACTAATAAAAATATTCAAGGTGGTGTATATATTCTAACCAAATAAACCATTTTGCGGTATTATTCTTTTATCAAATCGAAAAGTTTTAATGTTATTGACTGGTCATGCATAAATATCTCATATGAAAATCTCATAATTTTATATGAGCTGGGTGTAAAAAAGGAAGAGAACTTTAGAGGTATTATTAATGAAAAAAATGTTAAAGATTATGGCAATGCTCCTTGTCATTAGTGCTGTTGTCTTTGCAGCCGGCTGTTCTGACAAGAGTACTGACACAACAGCAGAAAACGGATCTCAAGAAGCAGTAACTGATCAGGCTCCAGTAGCAGACAATGGAACTCCAGCCGAAGATGTAAATGCAGAAGTTCCAGCCGAGAACATTACAGTTGAAGACAACGACTCTGCAGATTACAATGTTACAGTTGAAGACAACGAATCTGCTAATGTTACAGATGACGACTCTGCAGCTGACAATATGACAGTTGAAGACAACGACTCTGCCAATGTTACAGTTGAAAACAACGAATCCGCAGATGACAATGTTACAGTTGAAGACAACGAATCTGCAGATGAAAACAATATCTAAATCGTTTAATTTAGTAGTGTAAAAAGGAATTATTCAAGTAGCCTTCTAATAGGCTACAATTTTAGTTTTTTAAAACGGCTTGGATAAATCTACTCTGATTTTATCTCTCTTCATATCGTAAATTTTCCAGAAAATTTCTCAATACCGTAATCTCTAATTTTTTTATTATTGTTGTTAGAGACTACATTAACATATATTTAATAACCGTTTTTTCTAAAAATGACTTTAAAATTATCAAAGTTAATCTGAAGATCCTTTTGTTTCTTGTTTTATTTTAATATATGGAAAGATTCACAGACAGTCCTTGAAACCTGTAACATCGGGTAAGTCTCTAGAAGCACTTTTAACTGATTGATACTCTGATATGCTATATCTTTGCTTGGACCGAACACATGAAACTCTAAAAAGCTTCAGCCTGAAACAAAAGGTAACGATATTCGTAAATAAAGCATTTTCAAAAATAATAACTTCTTAACAGCAGTTTCTTAACAGCAGCATTACCCTATTTTCATAGTTTTTATGTAATAGTTCTCTTAATTACCTCTATCTTTATTGAGGCTAAAAAATGACAGAAACCCTGAAAGCTTATCTTGACCTTATACGTGCTCATTTTCTTCCTGCCTGGCCTCTGGTTTCCTGCTCTGGGCTTGTGCTTGCTTTTGAAAATTATGGCGGCTTTTCCTGGGCGTTGACTATTAATGTGGCTCTAATAGGCCTGCTTGGGTTTGAAGCCGGCTTTATACTTAATGATTATGTGGACAGGAACAAAGATAGACTTGATATAGAAGACACGCTTACAAGGTACTGGAGGCCTTTTAAAGAGAGACCTATCCCCTCAGGAAAAGTTTCTTCAAAAAACGCCTTTTTGTTGTTTATCCTGCTTGTAGCAGTTATTTCAGCCTTGATTCTTACGCTTCCTTATCCAAACTCTTTATACGTGCTTGTGATTATGATATATTCTTACAGTATTGAGGCTTTTTACCAGGTAAAAAAGAGAAATCAGAAATATCCAATTGCACAGCTTTTGGGCAGGACGGATTTTACGCTTTTTCCGGCGGCAGGCTATCTCTGCTACGGGCATCCAGATATGACCATGTTGCTCTACATGGTTTTTTTCTATCCCTGGACAATGGCGCATCTGGGATTGAATGACTTTATAGACCTGAAAAACGATCGTGCAAGGGGCATGAAGTCAATAGCCGTACTCTACGGTGAAAAAGGGACAATGTACTGGATTACAGGTTTTACGATCCTGCATTTCCTTGCAGCTATTTTCTTTCTCCGAGAGCTTGGAGAGATTGCCCTTTACGGTTTTCTTGCAGGTTTTGTGCTCCTTGCAGGGGCAAACCTTTACCTGTGGAAAGAAAAAAATCCGGGTGCCGGAATGAAGATACTGCCTATTTATCACGGGGTTCTGGTAATCTACGCAGTGTCGATTATTCTTGACTTTATATACTGAGATGGGCTTCTTTTTCATTCTGGTTCTTTTTTACCTTTTCTGGCCTTTTCTGGCCCATTATCCAGTTCTTTTTGGGTTTTCATTAATTCTTAATATTCCTTCTGCAAAGTCTTAGAGTATGACAACGCAGGCTCCCTCCTCCTGCAAGCAAGGCATCCGGATGAAAAGGAATAATCTCAATACCTTCATTTTCAAGGTCTTTCCTTGTTTTCTGATCAAGTGAGGTATCGTAGTGAAAAATAGTTCCGCTCTCTAGAGGAACAAAAGAACAAGCCAGGCGGCTTTGCTCGGAGTCCGAAACAGAAATGATTTCCATTCCTTTCTCGCGCATGAAAGCTTTAAAATCGATTTTTTCTCTGGAATCTTCCGTAAACAGGCAGCTTTCCTCAAATGCAGGTAGATAAGCAAGGGCAAGGTCTTCCCTTATCCTGTTGAAGACAGTATCAGGGTGCATGTACCGCCTGGCTTTTGGAACCCGGACGTAAATAACTTCACTAAACTCTATAAGAATATTTGAAATAAATTCTCTTATAAATGGGTAAGTGTGTCTTTCCGTATCAGCTACAAATACTGTTTCTTTTGAGAGCAGGAGGCAGCCTTCGAAAAACCCTTTTCCTCCATTGAATTCGCTGAGAATGGGAATTCCCAGATTATTCAGAGCTTCCTTTACAACAACTTCTTCCTTCTCCCTGGCAGGCGGACGCATTCTTGAGAGAATAGCCCCTTTTTCGGAGATAACTGCAGTATCATGCAAGAAAGTGAGATTTGGCATCTTCTTTATTAGACCTGTGTTTTCGTCCACATAGTCTTCAAGTTCATAGACCCTGACTCCGTTTGATTCCAGCAACTCCTGATAGTCTCTATGCTCTTTAATATACCCTGAAATTTCAGGAACCTTATCGTATAGCCAGTGTTTATAATTCGATTCGTTGAGTAGAGAAAGTTCTTCTCCGGGTGTATGTATCAATACGCTTTTCAGTCTTCCAAATTCCTCACATCCGTAATCGATGCCTGATCTTGCTTTTTCGCCTCTATTAAGTCCATTTATCCTGCAACCCATACCCTGAACCTACCTTTTGATCCGTGTCATTCTCATATACGTTTTTTTGCAAGGATTATGACATTTGCCCGGTTTTCACTCCGGAAAGCCTTGAGGACCTCAAATCCGCAAATTTCCAGAAAAGCTGTAATCTGGTCATATGTATATTTATAAGTAAAACCCATACGGATGACGTCTCCTTCCCTAAAGTCTATGGTTTCGGTCCCGATTTTGAGTTCGGTATCCTTCAGGATATACAGACTCTTCCTTGTCCTGTATACTCCCCCTATCCTTGAGTTTACATGCGCAAGCAAGAGTTCAAACTCGAAATCCTCAGGAGCCATTCCGTACTGAAGTAGAGGATACATATTGAAGAGGGCATTCTCTCTTGACGCATATGTGCCCAGTACGGACCTCCTTACAGATTGTGCCTCTGTGCCTTCAGTAGGTAGCAGGTTGGCATCGAAGAAAAAAAGGTCTCCCTGCTCAAGGTTTTCATGGACAAGCTGAAGAATGAACTCTGGGTCGTAATTGCAAAAGGTATTTCCTAAAACGCAGAAAAGAATCGGGAGACGCCAATTTTCTTTAAGAGTGGCCATATCCTCTATGAAACCAACTATTCCCTTCTTTTCAACAGGCAGGTTATCGACCTTTTCAAGAGCGACATCTACAAATTCACTGTTTATATCGATGGGGTAATAGCGTATCGACACTTTTCCTGAGGAAGGGTTTTCAGCTAGATTCTTTCTTACTAGCGCTTCGAGAAAAATTCTTTCCTTCTCCCCATTTCCCACTCCCACACTTACGAGACTCATGCCTGTCGGAATAAATCTTACGATTGAGTCCAGATTTTTTTCCAGAAGGACTTTGAGCTGCCTGGCTACAGGAAACGTCTTAGCCCCATCAAGTTTCAGCCAGTTTTTTGCTCCTCCAGTGCCCATATATAGAAGGTAATCAGGCAGTTCATGGTTTTTCAGGCATTGACAGAGTCTTCTTTCTATGTCCTCTTTACTGGTAATTACTATCTTTTCCTTATTTTCTGAAATCTGTCCAAACTCCACTCTAACTGTACTGTTCAATGTCTCACCTTCTCCTCAAATTATTCAACAGTACATATCTTTATTTATTTCTTTTAACTTATTTATTGCCCGAGTTTTGCTTTTACCTTTCTGCCATTTACTTGAAACACTGCTGGCATTCCATCCTGAGGGCTTTAAGAGGGTCTATGCCATGTTTTACTCCTACGCTGTAAGCATACCCCCGGCAGCCTATGCACTCTTCATTATGTTTACAGTTCCTGCACTTTCCCTCAAGCATTTTATCGATGTTTCGGACATATGTGAAAAGATCAGAATCATAAATTTCCCGAAGGCTCATTTTATTTATATTATAGGGATATTCCCCGCCAACTCTAAGCACAGGATGTTCGTCCAGCTTTGTAGGCGCACAGGGCCGGATATTTCCTTCTATATTGATATACAGGCTGTAAAGGTGCTGAAGGCAGCCACTAGCGGTAATCGGCGTGTAGGGCAGCCAGTTATAACCATAATATTTCCGGTCGATTTCCAGCAGTTTTAATTTATATTCCTTTATCTCGTCAGCCGTGAGTAGCTTATCCTCAAGTTCGTCATTTGCCCTGCCTGTAGGCGTTAGAATTTCCATATTGGGAAAAATATTGTTTTGCCTGCAGAAATGCCAGATCTCCTCAATTTCTTCCAGATTCATTTTGTTACTGACGAAAGAAACTCCCAGACGGAGTTCTCCAGGCCTTGCAGGTTTTGAAAAGCCTGCTTTGAGAAGATTCCGAAGCCCCTTTCTGATATCTTCGGAGGCTCCTGCTCTTCCTGCGAGGTAGTCCTGAACCTCAGGCTTAAGGGAATCTAACTTTCCCATTACTGAGGCGTTGTGTTTGTACAGGAACCCTGCAAGCTCTTCTGTCATTAAAACCGTATTCGAAAAAATCACCGGGATTATTCCCAGGGAATCAATATAGGCTATTAAATCCCTGAAACTCGGGTACAGGGTCGGCTCTCCTCCCCCAATTACGACCACAGACCTGATCCCGAGTTCTTTTGCCTCCTGAATAATACGCTTGAGATTATTAAAATCGGCTATTTTTGCCGAATCTTCACCACTCTGTGCATAGCAGTAGCGACAGCGGAGATTGCAGGATTTGTTCGTTTCAAGACGTATGGCTAAAAGCCTATTTGAGTTCCGTGCCTGATGGGCTTCCTGTGCCCCGTACATGTACCCTTTCAGTATTGGAGGTGGTGAAAACAAGCTTAACGTATCCAGGTTCTTCGGTTTTTCCTCCCACATGTTAAAATATATATTTAACGTTCCTTATCAAATTACAAGAAACTAAGTGTTTTTTTGATTCTAATCTTCTAATTTATAAAAGGTAATTTGTTGCCAGTAATTTGTTGCCAGTAAATAGTGTATTCCGGTTACTTCGGTTCTTTTTGTAGTTCATTCATACAGTGCGACAAATGCGTGATAAATTCATGATTATTCTTCTTGTTAAATTTAGTAAGGTTTAATTATCACTCTCACATATCTGTTTTCAATCGTTAGGGGAGAATGACTGACCATGAACAGAAAGGTAACAATTTTTGGAGGCATTGTATTATTTATTCTTCTTTTGCTTGTGCTGGGCTCAATCTATCTGGAAAATAGAAGCGAGGAAATGTATAATGACAGTCTTATGAGTAATTATGAATACGATATAATTATAGAAAGCAACAGCACCCTGCAAAATGTAACTTTATATTCGCCTGTTCCTGTTTTTGAAAATGAATCTGAGGTAGGACTGGAAATGGTGAATGGTGATTATTACAATAAGCCTTCAAATTGGAATCTTAGCCTTGAAAATACTGAGCATGGGCTAATGTTCAAAATAGAAGCTGCCGAAATTAAACCGGTTTATCATTCCCTTCCTGTATCTGTACCCGAATCTGAACCTGGATCCGAGAATATGGGAGATGAAGTTCAGGAAGAAGAACAGATAGTTGAGTCCAATGAATACTCAGAAGAAACCCCGGTTTTGACATCTTTTGATTTCGGAACCAATGTAAGGGCTGACCATATGATTAATACCAGATTCCCTGTTGGTAATGAGTCAGTGCTCCTGCCTAAATATAATCTTCGAGAATCCAAAGAAGGCTCGGAAATTCCTCTACCTGAGCATATAAACCCTGAATATTTTGATTATGAGAGCCTGGTATATGCGCACTATGATGCGTCTCCTGATGCCGAGGTTCAGATTTTTGTTCAGATGGATGGCCGAAACGAATGGTGGATTTACGGCTGGCAATCTAATGGTTACAGTGATAGGATTTCTATCCGACTTTCAGGCCCGCAGGAAGGCTGGGTAAAGGCGGAAGGAAAACTTATTACAGGAGATGGAGTTTACAGAGAATAATTCTAGAGAATAACTACTGGGAGTAATGTTCTCCTTTTCTACTTTTTGGAAATATGTTTCCTGCTACAAAGTTCTTTTTAGGTTCTTTTTTCTTAAGTTTCTCAAAGTTCTTTTTAGGTTCTCTGTTCTTAAGTTTCTCTAAGTTCTTCTTAGTTTCTCCTTTCTTAAGTTTATTATAGTTCTCAACCCTATCTTATTCCGGGATGTTCGAAGAACTCAAGGTTAAAAAAGCTCTGAATCGGATAAATAAATCCAGCAGGATTAATCTACCATTTCATTGGGATTTGAATATTTACAGGGGCTGTGAACACGGTTGTAATTACTGTTATGCAGTGTATTCTCATAGCTATCTGGAAGAAAAGAAGAAGTTTGCTTGTGCAGAGCCAGGACTCGGGAGAGATAGCTGTTCTTCTGTAGTGGACAAAAAATGTGCTTTTTTTCAAAAAATTTACGTAAAAACGAATGTTGCAGAAGCTCTTGAAAAGCAGCTTGCAGCACGAAGCTGGAAAAAGGAAGTAATTAATATAGGCGGGGTCTGCGATAGTTATCAGCCTGTAGAAGCAAAGTACAGGTTGATGCGCGAGGTTCTGGCGCTGATGATTAAATACCGAAATCCGGTCACTATATCTACAAAATCGGACCTTATCCTCAGAGACTATGACCTTCTTTCAGAACTTGCTGAACTAACATCTGTAAATATCGCAGTTACGGTTACAACGGTGGATGAAAAATTAAGTGCCCTACTGGAACCCCTGACTTCGTCTCCTGAAAAGCGGTTTTCAGTCCTGCGGGCTTTTAAAAACACATCTGCTATTACTGGAATCCATATGATGCCAATTCTTCCTTTTCTTACCGACAACCCTCAGAATCTCGAGCAAATTATGTCTCTTGCAACCGAATGTGGAGTGGATTACGCTCTGCCTGGAGTTCTTAACCTCAGGGGCGAAACCAGAAAGCATTTTTTCGATTTTCTTGAACTTAACTTTCCCGAACTTGCGGATCCTTACCGCAAATTGTATGCAAAAGGAGGAGCTGATATAGCCTATAAGGCTAAACTTTATGGAATGCTCAGCTCTCTTATGGAAAGATACCATTTGTCTGGAGACTACATGAAACCCATGCAGGCAAAACTTTCCCGTTCGAAGCAGTTCACGTTAACGGATTTCTCATAAAATAATTCTTGATTTTAGTAAGTCCTACAAATGTAAGTCCTACAAGTATTAGTCATACCTTCCTATGTTTACCTTGTTTTCATTCTCATCTAGCTCTTTTGATGAATTTGATGACACGTATCCCGCATCAATACAAGGGGAGTTTGATTTCAGATGATAATCATGCTTATTATGGTTTACAAAGAGAGGATTCACATATATGTCAGTGGTTGAGCTTGCATTTTTATAATTTCCACCTGTATTGTTGTACAGACAGTTGTTTTCCAGTACAAAGGAATGCGTTTCAGGCAGATAATTAATCACTGCGTATCCTGTTCCATCAGGGTCTTTTTTACGCTTCTGGGTATCAACGATTATGTTATTACGGACAATTGTTTTGTACCCTGTACCCTGAGGTGAGAGATCAACTGAGTTGTCTGTGTCTTCGGAAGAAGGAGGATACATCTGGACAATGGCTGCATGATATATTCCGTCAAACACATTTCTCTCAATCAGGGTGTCATAAAACCCGCTGGTTACAATTCCCCCTACCCAGTCAATACTGGGATTAGTACCTGTGTTATAGAAGGTATTCTCATAAATGTGGACATTCTGCGCCTCTTCTTTAGGATAAGCCTCTCCATAACCTATCAGCCAGATTCCAGGGCCATAAGTATTATGAATAGTATTATTGTATACCTCAACATCGTTGACGGTACCTGTTGTTTTCTCAATCAAAACTCCAGAGCCGCCTGCGCTCCAGTGGTAGAAGGAATCTATTACATTATCATGGAACTTTACATGGTTTGAGTTCCAGACTCTAAGACCGCTGTTGGTCCTGCAGGTAATTCTATTATTCCAGGCCTCTACATTCAGGCAATCAATGGCAAAAAGACCATCATGTCCCAATTTATACACAGTGTTATTATAAAACGTGATATTGGAGCCTTTCTCTACTCTTAACCCGTCTCCATGTCCGTCGTGCATATACACATCATGAACGTCTACGTTTGTAGCGTTAAGGAATTTGATCATGTTGTAATATCCTTGCCCTCTCTTTTTATCTTCGTTCTTGTCATGATTTCCATTTATTTCAAATCCTTTTATAGTAACTCCAAAAATTCCGGCGTTGTTCATCTGTGTTATCAGGGGCTTGCCCACTGCCCAGTTTGCGTTATCCTGGAGTTTTACTACAGCCGTATCGTCTCCTTCTAAGATTGTATTATTTCCAATTAGAATACTGTTAGAGATGACGTATGTATTTGGACCTTTCAAATGAACGGTTGAGAACTGTGGGTTTTTTGCAACATATTCAAGAGCTTGATTTATCTCTACCTGATCATCAATTCCATCGCAGGTAAAGTTTCCACTTCCATCGCCAGCTACGTACACAGTATTGTTTGATGACTTAGGGGGAATGTTGGACTCTATAGTATCGAAGATGAATACTCCCAATGCGATCAGGAATATAAAAATAAAAATGGAAAGTCCTATTTTTTTCCAGTTTTGCCTTAAGTATGCCAGATATTTTTCGTCCATTTTATTCCTTACTCTTAATTATAAACCTCAGTCTTGAATAATTCTTAAAAGCAAATTCTTGGACTGGGTTTGAAAAATAAACTTGAAAATAGTTGTTATTATAAGCTTACTTCTCATCTCCTGCGCAGCTGCAGGAAATATTACCCTTCAGGATTTCTTTCCAGTCCCCAATTACATCATGGGTCCAGCAGTCGTCGGCGCCTGCGGCTTCTCGCATGACCAGGGCAAAGATATACGAAAGTTCCTTGACTGTAGCTCCTGCTTCAAGGGCACCTTTAAAATGCTTCAGAACACAGGGTTTTGACCTGGCTTTGATGGAGAGAGCAAAGCAAATGAACTGATAGGTCTTTTCGTCAATCATTCTTTTTTCAGCGTAAAGCTGATCAATTTCGTCCAGTTTCTGGGTAAACTCCGGGAAAAATTCTTCAAGCATTCTCATTTTTATAGCTCCTTTTTATCAATATGGCTTGATTCAAGCTGCTAAGGTAATTTGTACTATGATAATTTTATATTTATGGATTAGTTCAAATCATTTTGAACTAATCAGCAGTGTGTCTATTTTTCTGTAAAATAATAAATCTCAAAAAGTTATTGGGTAGATAATTCCATATCGGTAGATCAATTTTCTCCATAGTACGCAAAAACTTGACTTCAAATTTACAGCAAATTTGAGGCACTGACAATAAAATGTTATGATGCACACACAAGTACGTTGACAAAAACAACTTCTATATAACTCAGGGGGTAGTTAAACCCAGAAATCAGTCAAAAAAACAATAGTTAAGCCAAATGACTGTTAAACCAAATAATAGTTAAACCAAATGATCGTTAAGCCAAATAATAGTTAAACCAAATAATAGTTAAACCAAATAATAGTTAAGCCAAATAATAGTTAAGCCAAATAATAGTTAAACCAAATAATAGCTAAATCAAATAATAGTTTTAAGCCAAATAATAGTTAAGCCAAATAATAGTTAAATCAAATAACCGTTAAACAAGATTCAATTCCATTTCATAACATCTTTCGTTCTCACCACAAATGTTTTTTATTTCTTTTATTATTCGAAAGCCCAGTTTTTCATATAATTTTATAGCAGAGGCATTGTTTACATTTACATACAATAATACAGAAGCTATTTTATTTAACTTCATTTCCTGGATGCTATCTTTTAATAATTTCTCACCAAAACCCCGTCTTCTAAAATTTCTATCAATTGATATTGAACAAACTACTGATTTTTTCTTAAAACCTTGAAAGGTAGGTATTAGTCGTATGTAGTATACTGAGTAGCCTACTACTTGATTCTGACTTTTAATAATATAAAAAATTTTCCTAAATTTTTTTGAATATTTTATAAGCATCTCCTGTCTTTTATTTTCAAACCCTTCTCCTTGAATTCTAAGTACCTCAGGAAGCATAAAATCCTCTATAGGCATAACGTTTTCCTTTTTCGTCTGTTTCCAGTTACTTATAAGAAAAGCTCCAACGGTATCTTGTATCAGTCTCTTAAAATACATTAAATACACAACTGGCTTAATGCAGATTTTTGAGAGGCTCATTAGATCACTTACTCGGTGAATGATGCTGTTGGTGAAATTATCAAAGACAATTCTAATTGTTCCTGAATATTAAGAGAAACTTATCTTTAATTATATTTCCATTTTTATCTCTCGTTATATACACAAATTGTATGAATATCATCAATAAATATGCAAAGTCAGGTCACAAGAAAACGTCCTGTATAGAACCGTTAAACCATCAATATTCAGCGCTATTTAACTCTATAATATAACTATGGTTGTTTTCAACCCAGAAAGTAATCGAATTATCCGGTTCTATGTCATAATCAAGGAATTTTCCAGATGTGTTGTCATAAACCTTAGTATCTTTTCCAGCGTTTATGTTTACATTTACATGGGCAATGCCATCGTTTGTGTGTGCATCAAAAAAGACAGAGTTTTCAGTATATTGCAAGTTATCAAAGGAGGCATCGTATGTATTTCGACTTATTTGACCGTACTCGTGAAAAGACACTATGGACATATTGTTTGACTCATAATTCTTGACCCAGTTTTGAAATTTTGAGCGGCTAATTGAGTATTTTATAGCTGGATCCTTATCAAGTTCATGGGTAAAAACAGGGTGTACCATCCCTGCTCTGGATGCTGTTTCCCACCATTCCCAGGTATCATCTTCCAGACTCCCAATATATTTTTCCGTATGGATTCCCGAGTCTCCATTTCTCCAGAGCATCCCTAAGTTTTCATATGCATAAAGAGCGTGCATAATATTATCTCTGTTTCTCATGGAGCACCAGCTTGTCGGTTTTCGACCGATTTTTTCATACACATACGAATATCCTTCATCCATTATTTTAAAAGCCTGTTCAAGTGGAAAGCTGTTCAATTCTTTTGAGTAATGTACACCTATGTCCCATGAATCATTGATGACCAGACCGCGCAAATATTCAAGGTCCTCTTCATCGCGCTGTTCAAGGAGTTCTATATCAAACCATATTGTTCCTCTATTTTTTTTGCTGTTAAGGTAACGTATTCCCTGCTCGGTTGTATTTCTAACATGTGGGCCATCAATTCCGAAAGCCAGGATTTTGTTACTTCCAATCGCAGTTATGAGCTTTCTTTCTGAGGTCTGGCTTATACTGTATATATCTAAATCAAGGTGAGTTCCTTTTCCAAGTACAAAAGAAGTGAACTTAATGTACCCATTTGAAATATCCACATATGGCAATCTCTGCCTATCGGTGTTATAAAATGGGGTCACGATACATTTGCCATCTTTTGCAAGAATAGTGTTTGTTTTGTTATATCCATCAAACATAATCTCAAAATCATATTTTTCTGCCGCATTCCCGATGGATATGGATTCACATCTGATATCTTCTGAAGAATCTTTAAAATAACTTTCTAATATAATATTATTATTTACTTTTTGGAGAATCAACTTTGAACCTGGGGTATTAAGCTCAACAAAGCTTTTAGGGTCATCCATCTCTAAATCTATTGAGATCTGGTAAGTGCATTTAACCATTGGTATAAGCCTACAGATGTAAAGTGATCCAATCTGCCTTGGCTGCTCCATATAGTGAATTAGTGGGATCGAAGCGGCTTCACAGAATTGATAAGTTTCGGAAGATTTAACTAAATCTGCCGTATATCCATTTATTCCGGATCCTAAAACAGTGTCTGCAACCGGAAACAAACTGTACGGACGTGAACAGGAGCCTCTTCTTACTTTATACTGTAGTGCTTTTGAGGTCTTGAAAAAAATCTCCGACTTAAGCATCCCGTAAATTGCAGAATATAATTTGTCATAAATCTTATTACCCTGAAGGTTTGCAATAAAAACATTTTTTGGAACGCTGTTAGATTTGGAGTAGTTTTGTGAAAATAAGGTAAGAGTGCCTTGATCAATATTCTCACGAGTTTTTGGAGTCTCCTTACAGGGGAAAGTTTCAGTTCCTCCAATAAATAAACTACCCAATATAAACGGTATTAGAGAAAACAGTTTTAGGTGACTACGGCTGTTCACTAAACCACCATATTAATTTTATATTCTATTTTCCATCTGACTTCGGTTCTTCTAATTGGATACCCATCCGAACAGCCTTTTAAGTCCGAAACATTATTGTATGATATTTGTACTCGTAATACATTGAGCGTACACAAATCATTCTAAAGCCATGATTATTTGCAATTTTTTCAATTATGTAAGGATTGTGTGCAAACCCGAGAATATCTTTTGGGCGATTTTTTAGGCTTGCCGATATCGCAGTCCTAAACTCAAAACCTGTTTTGCATAAAATTTTCAAGCCATTCGCGCTTTGTGAGAATAGACCTATCTTCCATAGCGGATATAGGCGGGAATCCAGTATGTCAAAAAATACTATTTTGCCATCTTTATTCAGATGCTTTGATGCATCAGAGATAAATTTATCAATTTCCTGATATGTTAAGTACTGAATTACACCGGCTGCAGTTATTCGATCAAAAGAAGATTCCAGTTTCTTCCAGAGTGTTTCGTGGTCAGCAAGAATTAGATCTATGTTTTGACACTTATTTTTCTCGATCCTTTTATTTGCTTCTTTTAGCATAGATTCTGAAAAATCCACCCCTACAAGCTGTTCATATTCCGAAGCATAGTAAGTAAGGAGTTCTGCGGCTCCGCATCCAAAATCAAGAAGTGTTCTACCTCCTTCAAGGTGAAACAGTTTTTCCCTGGCTTCCATAGAAAGAAACTCCTCAGATGAGTATCTGTGCCCTCCATGTTTCTTATCTTTGAAAAAATCTTTCCAGACATCTTTTGATTTCGACATGCTTTTCGGACTCCTTTATCTTGCTCTTTTCTATATTTCTTTTCAGTCAATCTGTAACTTCTAGAGTAGCAGTTTTTTAGCTAGTTATTGGCTGGTTCGAACTGCAAAAGAGAAAAACAAATTCCGATTTTACACATATGCGCATAAATATTTATACTTTTCTACTTTGATATTCTGAGATCAATATCATGAGCTGCCAAGAAAACTAGTGTCTTACTTTTACCCCCTAATAAATTTAAGTATAGTTATCTCTGCTTCTAAAGTGCATACCTTTTAATATCACTTTAAAAATTTTTAATATACTCTATATTTTTCTGTTTCATATTTATCTGAAATTAAATACTCAAAAATTTCAGTTAATTTTAATTTAAATCTAATATATAGTCTAATTGTCTATTATATATTAAATATTGCCTATTTGATTAAAATCAGTACTATCTCTGTCTCAAAATGACTATTATGTATAAATTCTAAATTTGACATTACGTCTTCACGAAATCGGTGATGTTTTATGGGAATCCATAGAACATTATCACCTGCTATAAAAACCAAACACAGGAATATCTTGTGCGAACTTACAAAAATTAATGAATGGAATCTTGTATGTAGTTATGACAGGTTGTATATGGAAATATATACCTTTCCACTACAGAAAATAGCACTAATAATGTAGATTGGATTGATTTCAAAAAGAAATATCTACTAATAATTTTTCAGCTATGTATGATTATTCAAAATGATCTTGTAAATATATGAAATCAAAGAATCTCATATATTATTTTCTAACCTTAGCAGCGATAACGAAGTTAATTTTTGGGCTTGAACCCACAGTCTAATTTTAGATTCTTTTACCACTGCTCTGCAAATGCAAAAGTTGATTGACTGTAAAGTAATAAACTGCAAGATTTCTTTGCTACTTTAAAGTTATTTTGTGTTTTTTGTAAAGTATTTCCTTCTCCAGTAGAGTGCAACATTGACAAGTCCGATCATTACGGGCACTTCAATCAGAGGGCCTACTACAGCTGCAAAAGCCTGCCCGGAATTGATACCAAAAACTGCTACTGCTACGGCAATCGCAAGTTCGAAGTTATTACTAGCCGCGGTAAAAGCAAGAGATGTTGTCTGTTTGTAATTAATCCTCATTTGTTTGCATATAAGGAAAGAGAACCCAAACATAGTTACAAAATATATTAAGAGGGGGATTGCAATCCTTACAACGTCCATTGGCAGTGCAACAATGTATTCGCCTTTTAACGAGAACATAACAATAATCGTGAACAATAGAGCATAAAGTGAAATTGGACCTATTGTTGGAATGAGTTTGTTATCATACCATTCGATTCCTTTTGAGGGGCGCAGGAAATAACGGGTTAAAAAGCCAGCCGCAAAAGGAATTCCCAGATAGATCGCAACACTTTGAGCAACTTCTCCCATGGATACATGTATTTCCATACCACTAAATCCCAGCCATTCAGGTAGTATAGTTATAAAGAAATAAGCAAAAACGGAGTAAAAAACCAGCTGAAAGATTGAATTGAAAGCAACCAGGGCAGCAGCATATTCATTATCCCCATCTGCCAGGGTATTCCAGACAATCACCATAGCTATGCATCTGGCCAGACCGATTAAAATAACACCTACCATATATTCAGGATATGCCCTGAGAAATATAATTGCCAGGATAAACATTAAAATCGGGCCGACGATCCAGTTTTGTAGTAAAGATAAGCCTAATACCTTATGATTCCTGAATACCGTGCCTAACTCTTCATATTTAACTCGTGCCAGCGGAGGATACATCATAACTATTAACCCAATGGCAATAGGAATTGAAGTGGCACCAATTGTCAGATCCTGTAATAAATCTGCAAATCCGGGGAAATAGAAGCCTAAGGCTACGCCGATAAACATAGCCAGAAAGATCCACAGGGTTAAATAACGATTTAAAAACGACAATTTTGATACAACGGATTTCAGAACGAACACTCCCCATTTATTAATAAATCCATTTGCTATAAAATTAATTTTTAATCAATCACAAAATCTACCGCTTGCTTTGAACTTTTCCAATAGTGCTAAATCGTCTTTACAAACGCCTATTTTTTCGGTCTCGTCGCTAATTATCATTGAAAGAAATGGAAATTCCAGAAAAATGGTGTCATTGAGTCGATAATAGATCCACTGGGATTTTTTTTCAGAGACGATAATTCCTGCCATTTTCAATTTGTTCAGGTGTCTGGAAGCGTTCGATTGCTTAATGCCTAAAACCGCTTCAATATCACATACACAGAATTCCCCATTTTTTAAAAGATTCAGTATCCTTATCCGGTTTTCATCAGCTAGAGCCTTAAATAGATAAACAATATCCATGGGCACCCCTGCCTATATATGACTATATGCAATTATACTCATATGCTATTTAAAATCCATGCTTCACTACTGATTTTTAATGTTGTCCTGGCCAGTCTAAATAGTTACGCATATCTTTATTTGCTTTTATCTTAGATTATACTGTAATACGTTTTGTTTGCTTTTAGCTGACATTAACGCAAATAGTCTGGAACGGGGGGAAATAAATAACTCTTAACAATACTTTACAAAAAATCCTTATTGCAACAGACGGGTCTAAATATAGTCAAAATGCCGTGCTCCAAGGAATGGAACTTGCAAAACTTATGGGTGCGAAGGTCTATGCTCTTTATGTGTTTAATAAAAACGCATATGCACCGCCTGTACTGGAAACGCCGATTCACCTAGGTTCTAACTGGAATATCATGGAGGAAATGTTGCGTAAAGAAGGAGATAATGCTATCCAATATGCTAAGAAGGTTGCAAAGGATCAGGAAATAGACTATGAAGGTGTGGTTGTAGAAGGTGATCCTGCTAGTGCAATTCTGGAATTTGCAGAGCAAAACAAAGTAGATATTATAATAATAGGAACCCTTGGTAAAGGAGGATTAGAAAGATTTTTGCTTGGAAGTGTAACAGATAAGGTTGTAAGGCACTCAAAGGTTCCAGTTCTTGTTGTTAAGAAACAAAAGCAAAATTAAGGATATAAAAGGTTCATTATTGGAATGATTAAATATTACCTGTATAAGACTTATGCAGTTGTTTACTCTGCAGACAAAACCCGCGAGATATATACCAAAAAATGTTGATATATTATTTTTAAGACCCAAAGTCCAGAAAAAGATTGGATATAACTAACAGCATTCTATATATCAAACAAAACTGATATAAAAACCCTTATTTAGAAGGCTTAACTTCTTTTATTTATGAGCTATTGCTGTCCTGTTGACCCTGAGAAAAAGAAGGAATGGGAAGATAAAATGCTCCAGGAAATCGATTTTCTGGACAACGACATAAAAAAAGCCAGTGAGATCTTTAGTGCTCTAGGGCATCCTATAAGGCTGAAAATTGCTTATTTTCTCTCACAGCGAGACCACTGCGTTTGCGAATTGATATTTAAATTGAACGAAAGGCAGAACCTTGTTTCTCATCATCTATCAATCCTGAAAAACTGTGGGATCGTAGAAGTCTACAGCAGTTCAAAATGGCATTTTTACAGGTTGAATCCTGAATTTGAAGATATTTTTGATATTATTAAGCAGTTACAAAACAAAAAATCCGAATAAAAAATCTAACAGATGCCTGAAAGAAAATATGAATGAACCTGAATGAAAATCAGAGCAGGTTTTAATTAAATCTGGAAAAAAAGATTTAAAAATGAAAATGACTGGGTTTTTAGTCCTTACAGTAGCAACAACAATCTTCTTCTCATTTATTTTTATTTTCTTCTGCCAATGTATCTTTTGTTTTTCCATTTGAACATGAAATCTACTTTATTTCATTAGCCTGGAAACGGTGTGAGTTAAAAATAGCCTTTACTCTAAATTTACAAACAATATGTCTGAGTTCCAATTTCGAAAAATATATATAGTTTTATATATTCAATACTTGTTGATATGATTAATGAAGAAAATATACAGCTTTTCAAGGCCCTAAGTGAAGACACCAGATATAGAATTATTAAGGCTTTAATCGAATCTGAAAATAAATGCAGAGAAAATGAATACGGTAACAGAGGAGAGCTATGCGCCTGTGAGATCCCGGAAATAATCGGGAGGACTCAATCCAATACCTCAATGCACCTTGCAAAATTACAGGACTGGGGGATAATTAAGGTAAGAAAAGAGGGGAAAAAGAGGTTATATTCTATCCAAAACGATAAAATCAGGAAAATTCTGAAAGTACTTGAGGAATAAGATTTTGTATTATTATAAAAAACTCAAAAGTTCTATTCCTTGTAAGTTATGAGTAAATTAAATCGTTTTTTCAGGAATTTGTACAATAGCAGTGCCCTCTTTGCATAAAATGAGTTTTTCTTTTTTCTCTTTCTTCAGCAATCAACTGAATGTTTGCTGTTTTAGCTGGCCAACTATTTACTCGAAGAAGGTAGTTTTTCTTTTTTGCAATCCGCGAACTAACTTGCATCTCCAGTTTTTCATGGAAGTTTCTATATTCCATATTTGTTTTCTTATTCAGCGAAGTTTCAGATTTATTCTCAAAAAAATTACAGGAAAGCCCATTGATACCAGTAAAAGTATATGGAGTTCAAAATGAATAAAATATCCTGAGCTCTAGGGAAATATTTAAATACGATAGTATATCATTATATATTGATATATTTGTAACTCGAACTATCGGTCAAGAAGTAACATAATGGAAGATCCAAAATGGTTGATATATTCTATCCTCTTCAATGGATTGCTGATAAACTGACATATGAGGTGTTTAAAATTGCACCTGACACACACCTTACAGCCAGCGTTAACTAAATATTCTGAGCTCTAGGGAAATATTTAAATACGATAGTATATCATTATATATTGATATATTTGCAAATTGAAATCTCGATCAAGAAGTGACATAATGGAGGATCCAAAATGGTTGATATATTTTATCCTCTTCAATGGATTGCTGATAAACTGACATATGAGGTGTTTAAAATTGCACCTGACACACACCTTGCATCCAGTGTTAACTTTATCATTTATGATGTGCTGAAAATTTTCTTGCTGCTTGCAGTGATGATTTTTGTTGTTTCCTATATCAGGACCTATGTAACTCCAGAAAAAACCCGAAAAATCCTTGGAGGCAGAACAGGACTGCAATATCATCTATTAGCCTCCATGCTAGGAGTGGTCACACCTTTCTGTTCCTGTTCATCAGTACCTCTTTTTATTGGTTTTGTTGAATCTGGAATCCCTCTCGGAGTGACTTTCTCCTTTCTGATTACCTCACCCCTGGTAAATGAGGCTGCAGTTGCTGCACTGTGGGCCACCATTGGCCTTAAAGTAACCTTGATCTATATAGTATCAGGTGTTGTGCTCGGAGTTTTTGGTGGGTACATAATAGGCCTTTTGAAACTGGAAAAATATGTGGCAGATTTTGTTTACAAGATAAAGGTCGGTGATCAAAATATAGAGCAGGAATCTCTGAAAATAAAAGAAAGAGCTGCTATTGCCTTCGACAATGTTAAAGAAATCGTGGGAAAGGTCTGGATATACGTAATTATTGGAGTCACTTTGGGAGGAATCTTCCACGGATATGCTCCCGAAGGCATCCTTGCACAATATGCAGGGAAAGACAATTTGCTTGCTGTTCCAATTGCAGTCGTTATGGGGGTGCCCCTATACTCAAACGTTATGGGTATGATCCCGATAGTGGAAAGCCTTATTGAAAAAGGGCTTCCTGTAGGCACTGCTCTAGCCTTCCTTATGGCAGTTACTGCACTTTCGCTTCCTGAAATGATTATCCTGAAGAAGGTACTTAAAAAAGAGTTGATTGGAGCTTTTGTTTTAATTGTTACGGTATCGATCATATTTACTGGATATCTATTTAACATTATTCTATGAGATTAATGTATTTACAACTTGAAAAGACAGTAAAATGTTCAAATAATGATAGTAAAATGTTCAAATAATAAAACAAAACACGAGGTTAAACAAATGAAGATCGAAATTCTCGGAACTGGTTGTCCAAAATGCAAAAAAACAAAAGAAATTATTGAAAAAGTACTGAAGCAGACTGGCGTAGAAGCTGAAGTAATTAAAGTTGAGGATATTGAAAAAATCCTGAACTACGGAGTTATGGTCACTCCTGCAGTTGCTATTGATGGAGAAATAAAAGTTGCAGGTAAGGTTCCAGACGAAAAAGATATTCGAAAATGGGTTACTCAATAAAAAAGGAATAGTTCACTATCCAATTAATTAAAATAAGAAAAACAAGCTAATAAGGAGTATAAAATTATGGCAGAAGAAACAAAATGTGCATGTGGTTCGGCAAACGTGGCAATTTTCCCCTGTACTGGGGCTTCAAATGTGGGACAACTTTCAAATAAGACCGCGATAGAACTCGAAAAACAAAACTTTGGAAATATGATGTGTACCGTAGGAATCGGGGCTAGAGCTCCCGGACTCATGAAATCCGCCGAGGCTTCAGAAAAGATAATTGCAATTGATGGCTGCCCGGTGAACTGTGCAAGCAAAACTCTCGAACTTGCAGGTTTTAAAGTGGATCGACATATTGTAATTTCTGAGTTAGGAATTAAAAAGAATAAAGACAAGAATCTCAAGGACGATGAAATCTCAGAAGCTCTGGAAAAAACCCTTGAGATACTGCAGTCTGAATGATCTTGGTTTCAATTAACATCTGATGGCATTGCTAAGACCATATTATGGCATTGCTAAGATCATATATCTATGGCATTGCTAAGATCATATATCTATGGCATTGCTAAGACCATATATCTATGGCATTGCTAAGATCATATATCTTAATAATCAGAAACTTAAATAACCAAAATGAAGGGTGACAAGTTGACTGAATTTACTGTAAATTCTACTATCTGTGGTTTTGTTCATAAGATACGTGGAAGCAAAAAAGGAAATAAAATTATTGTTGACATTGAAACTCCATGTGAAAAGATAAAGAAGTTCTCTCACATGGAAGTTCCCATGATGGAAATTATGGATATCAAAAACAACTATGTGATTGATCGAGCACAGGAAGCACAGTGCTCCTCAAATTGTCTTGTGCCCTGTGCAGTGCTCAATCTCTGCAGGTTGGAAAGTGGTTTCCTTGCAAAATCTCTCGTAAAAAAAGCGGGTAGCATTAGCATCGAGTTCAATGAAGTTTAAAAGAGGAATAATTTTCCTTCTTTTTTAATTTTCAATCTAATATTCAAGAGGCAAATTCCTTTAAAGGAAATTCTTTCCTTTATGGTTAAGTGAAAAACTTGTTAAGAAGAGCTTATCCTAAAACTTCGAATTATATTGCCAGATATTAAATAAGGAAATTAATTTCCTTCTTCTGGAAATTGTTTGGAACCATTATTGATCTCAAAATGAAATTGGTTTCGGGATAGGCTCATGAAATTATTTTTTAGATCTTTTTAATTAGAAGCTGAAAACTTTGAATCTTATCCTCTTTTAATTTTGGACATTACATTCTGCTTTACCTGAGATTCATATTTCTTCCAGCTGTTTTCATCAATTTCGGGCATGAAAAGCTCTGGAGCTTCGCTTCTTTCTTTTCTACTACAGGAATCTATTGCCTGCTGGATTACCGAAGGGTCGGTTATCCCTACGAGGTCAATGACTTCAATTTCCCTAAGAAAACGAGAGATTGCAGTCGCTGGAATTTCGTTAAGGTAAGGAATTACTCCTTCAGACCCGACAATCTTTTTTGACCCTCCGAAAGTCGAAACCCCATTTTCGGTAAGTGACAGCAGAGACTGCCCGGCAAAATGTTCACTTTCCTTTCCGCAGACAATCAGGCAGCTGATGTGAGGATTTGAAATCACATTAACTATTATCTTCTCAATCCCAAAATTTTCCGTAAAACAGGTCCCACAGATGGCGTAGTTTTTTAAATTCAAGGTTCGATAGTCAGAAGCAAGGGTTACTACTGCCACAGGAGATTTGGTGTCTCCTACTACATAATCGCCAGAAGTTATAGGCCATGTCATGTAAAAGCTCCTTTTAGTAATTTTTCATGTTAAATGGTTTCCTCCAAAATTACAAGTTCTAAAGTAAAAACAGTAGAAATCTTTTTATTTCCAGGCTTTAAGTTTTAAGCTCTCTGCAGGCAATTCATTATATTGTCTTTTGCTTATATCCAGATCTTCATTCAAAACTTCAACTAAAAATCCGGCTCTCTTTAAAAGCCCAAGATACTCTTCCTTAAGCAAGGCACCTGCAAGGCAGCCTGTGAGCAGGTCTTTGTCATTCTTAAGGTTTTCGGGAAGCTCGGCCAGAAGAACCATGTCAGAAATATACATTGCGCCTTCTGGTTTCAAAACTCTAAAGGCTTCTTTAAAAACTTTTTCTTTATCTGGAGCAAGATTGATCACGCAATTACTGATAATAACATCCACTGATCCGCTCTCAACCGGAAGAGCTTCTATATCTCCAAGACGAAATTCGACATTGGTATAACCGTATTTTTGGGAGTTTGCTTGTGCCTTTTCAATCATAGCCTGAGTCATATCAACTCCAATAACCTTTCCTGATTTTCCTACCTTCTGTGCAGCAAGGAAACAGTCAAATCCTGCACCTGAGCCGAGATCTAGTACAACATCGCTTGGTTTTAATTCTGCAAAAGCTGTTGGGTTTCCACAACCAAGACCCAGATTTGCGTCTGGAACAGCGTTGATATCATTGTCAGAATAGCCAATGGATTTTGACAGATCTATCGCACTCGAATCACCACAACATCCACTCGAACAACAGGACCCGCCTAACATTGCTATTTTTCCGTATTTCTCTTTAATTACTTGCTTTTTTTCACTTGCATCCACCAGGTATCGCCTTCTCTTTTACTCGAGTTATTCATGTCCTTGATATAGTTCCAGGTCTCTTTTGCAACTTTGCGTGTCTAAAAAAAGTTCCAATTATCAAAATATATTGATATATTCAAGTATAGTGTATGATATAAATATTTTACCAGATGACACAAATGAAGAAAAATATCGAAAGTGTGAACCGAAATTAACAGACGGATCTGGCTAAAAAATTGAGTTGTTATCAGGCAAATTAAGGTTTATTTCGTTCAATTAATACTCATTGAGCCTATCCCAAAAGCCCTTTTTATAAATTAAACACCGAATTTTGAAACGTTTTCAACATTATATCGCAACTGTAGAATAAAAAATCAAATAAAAAATCTAACAGATACCTGAAAGAAAATAAACATGAAAGAAAATAAACTTGAAAGAAGATAAACCTGAAGGAAAAGAAACAAAATTACTGGGTTTTTAGTCCTTACAGCAGCAACAACAGTCTTCTTCTTCCTTATCTTTCTCTTCTTCTCCCTTATCCTTTTCAAAGATTTTGTCGTATATATTTTCTCTGTATACGTTTGTCCACCCTATCTGTGTGCCTGCAGCAACAAACATAGCGACTGAAATCGTTTCGGCAATTTCCTCCTTTGTAGCTCCTGCAGCAATCGCTCTTTGTGAATGTGTATCAACGCAAAACTGACAACGCATAAGGACAGAGGAGGCAATGGCTATAAGTTCCTTGGTTTTAAGATCCAGATAACCATCTTTGAATATGGAATTTCTCATCTGTCCAAAAGCTTCCGCAGTTTCAGGTAACATTTCATTCAAAAATGACATTGAAATCCCCTCCTACTTAAAAACTATATAAATTTGTAATCATCAGTATAATTTAAAAATTCCAAATAAGGTATACTTTGATTAAATTACTTCAAACTGTAAAGTTGCAGGCAATTCACCTTTACGGGTAATTTACTTCTACAGATGATTCACTTTTACGGGTAATTTACTTCTACAGATAATTCACTTCTACAGATAATTCACTTTTACATATAATTTACTTCTACCGGCAATTTGCCTTTATAATCAGCTGTATTTTAAAATTAAGCAACCTGCTTCTTACACTTTTCCTGGCAGTTCATGTATCTGTCTCAATGACCAGGTCTTCTGCAAAAAGCATTATTCCAGTGCATAGTGTTGCCCCGATCTTCAGACTTATGTGTGTACAGCAGGTCTTCTTCATCATCTTCTGGATTATTTGTAGTTTCTTTTGGCAATGTATCTTCTTTTGGCAATGTATCTTTTTCTTTTTTCAATTCCTTGTCTCCTTGCTTAATCAATCGTATTCTGTAAAAATAATATAATCGACATTAGAGATTCAAGTTTTAAAAACATGCATGATGAGTATCAAGAATAATTGATAGGTGTATAGTTGATAAATATTAAAATGTCAGTTTCTGGAATCTCTCTGAAATCTCTCTAAATCTCATATCAATCTTTTTTGATATTCAGCTCCCATGTTCTTATGAAGTAAGTTTCATATTATTAGAAGATTCTATATTAATCCGAAAAACTGACTTTATTTTTGATAAAAACGTGGCCTTATAGTGATAGCTATCAGGAAAAATAATGGTTACATTTTAGTTACATCTTAAGGAATTATATTCAATAGAATCATCAGGGTGTGGAAATGCCTGGAAATCCGAATGAGATAAAACTTGTAAATAATGCTATGTCCAATGCCACCAGAAGGAAGATTATGAACTTTCTTGTAGATGGCGATAGAAGTACCGAAGAAGTCGCAGAAGCCGCAGGGAAGACAATGCTTGACTTTCATCTCAAGCTTCTGCAACAGGCAAGCCTGATTGAATTAGGAGACGGAACAGTCAGGTTAAGTGAATACGGCAGAAATTTTCTGAAGGGCAAGGAAGAAAAAGATACTCAAAAAAACACCGATCTCTCTCAGGCAAAGCCTGTGGAGATTGCAGAAATCCGGCAGCTTTTACCCTGTATAGCAGACTCCTCAAAATTCAGAGTAATTGCAAATATGACTCCCCCGCTTGGTGGAACCCTCAAAGTTCTTGAACCTCTCTTTCCCAGAGGCAGATACTCAGACAAGATAAGCGCCCTGATAATACAAAAAGGAGAAGTGCTTACAACGGTTTACGGTACTGGAAAAGTTACCATGACAATGATTAAAAACGAGGCCGAGGCCAGAGAAGCGCTTGAAGGTCTTAGAAGTACCATCAATGAGGCTATTGCAAAGGGTGTTGCTCCGGCTCCTCGGGAAAAGGTTCGGGTTGAACCCATGGAACTTTACAAATACCTGCCTCAGACCAATTGCGGTAAATGCGGCGAACAGAGCTGTTATACTTTTGCCATAAAACTCATGAGCGGAGAAGCTTCCCTTGATAAGTGTACAGCGCTCAAGGAGCCGGAGTACGCAACCAACCAGGAACATTTGCAGGTTCTAAGTGCGTACATTTAAACCTAATAATTTGAAAAATGCGTTAGAACCTATCGAAAAGTACGGTTCACTTGTATCATGCCATGCTAAATAAAATAATAGCAAAGTAATTTCCAGGTTTCTGCAAAGTCTTCAACTACTAAATGAATAAATTTTCTTTGAGTAGGCAACTCTAACTACTTTTTAATTTTAATGACGTTGTAGTTATATGATATTAGTTGTCAATGACATTAGTTGTCAATGACATTAGTTGTCAAAGACTTTACAGAATCCTCGTCTAACTCAGCAGGATCTAGGGTACAGGGGCCAGTGGTGCACTTCCCACAGCCATGTTGATTAAGTTCAGGGTAAGCTTTTATATCTTCTTGAAGCTGCATGAAACACTTTTCTTTATCAAACCCATTTGAACTAAGAGCGCCGGATTGACATCTATCCACACATACAAGGCATTTTTCTCCTCTTTTGTGTCTACAGAACTCTTCTTTTGGACGTGGAGTAGGAGGGATTTCGGCAGAAATCAGAAGAGATCCAATTCGACCTGCACATCCGGCTTTCGTAATCAACATTTGGTTAACTCCGAAAGTTCCAATTCCGGCAGCATAAGCGGCGCTCTTGTGAGACCATGAAACATTAAAACCCTTATTCTTATAATCGAAAATCGCTTTAGGTACAATTGCTGTGACACCATCTTTTGCAAGTTCAGTTTTGATTCTTTCATTGATCTCTTTGATAAGGTGAGAAGTGTCTAGGCTAGCCTGAATAGATTCCTTTACCACACCTGATTTCAAGTTCTGTTTCACAAGCTCTTTATCAAATGGCAAGAAGAAAGCGACAACGGTCTTTGCTTCAGGAAAGATTTCTTTTGGATTTAAATGATGAAGACCTACGATTTGTTTAATTTCCATAAAAATAGGATCGGTAGTAGAAGCAAAACCTATGATAGGCTCACGATATCTGGTTTCAGTATCTGAATTTTCTACGGTGTTCTTTATTATGGTCTCAATCTTGTTTTTTAGTTCCATATTAGAATCTCCTAAAATCTATGAGAGACTTTTGTTTCAACCTAATAGTCGGGCAGATTTTCTTTAAATTATAACCGTTTAAATGTTTACGTATCAATCTTTTTTGATATTTGGCTTTTGTGTTTTTATTGATATAACGTCATAACTAATTATAGGAATAGCTTGAAAGAGTTAGGCTTTACTCTTAGACATCCTTGCTGATACTGCTTAATTGATGTAAATGGAATTAAACTCCAATAGTGCCTGAGAGGTGTAAAATGTCAGGAGGTACGAGTGAAACAAAGCTGGTGAATTTTGCTATGGGCAATAAGACCCGAAGGAAAATAATAAACTTCCTTGCAAACGGCCAGAGAAATGTTGAGGAAATTGAAGTTCTAGTCGGAAATAAAATGATTGATTTCCATCTGAAGATTTTGCAAGATGCAAACCTGATTGAGTTAACAGAAAGAACTGCGAAAATCAGTGAATATGGCAAAAATTTCTTGAGAAATAATAAAAAAAGCAACACTGAAGAAATTAAAGATCTTTCTCAGGCAAAGCCTGTGGAGATTGCGGAAGTTCGACAGCTTTTGCCATGTATAGCGGATTCTACAAAGTTCAGGGTAGTTGCAAATATGGTTCCTCCACTGGGTGGAGTCTTAAAAATTCTTGAACCAATCTTTCCCAGAGGGAATTACTCTGATAAAAAAGATAGTCTCATAATTCAAAAAGGAGAAATCATTACAACTATTTATGGTAGTGGAAAAGTAGTCATGAGAATGGTTAAAAATGAGAATGAAGCTAAAAAAGAACTCGAAAATCTAAAAAACACTATCAATGAAACTATCAAAAAAGGAATAGTTCCGTCTCCCAGAGAAAAAGTCAGGGTAGAACTTATGGACATATATAAATGCCTGCCCCAGACTAACTGTCGAGACTGCGGTGAACAGGGCTGCTACAGTTTTGCCATAAGGCTAATGGCAGGACAGGCAAGTTTAGATCGGTGTACGCAACTTAAAGAGCCAGGTTATGAAATCAATCTCGAACGGCTACAGTTTCTGGCTGCGTATATTTGAGTCACAATCTGATGTATCAATCAGTTGGAGGAAGCTTTGAAGACACTAACAATAGTACTCACTGATGGGCCTTACATCTCTGAGTACGCTGAGATCGCCTACAAACTTGCCAGGGCTGCGCTTAAACAATATAATGTAAACATATTTCTGTACCTGGATGCAGTGCATATCCCAAAAAATGACCAGGATCCGTCCTTCTTTACCAATGCAGGACAACTGTTTTCCGGACTTGCAGAAAAAGGGGTCGTTATTCGAGCCTGTGCGCGATGCGCCAGTGCAAGAGGCTACATTCCAGAAGAGGAGATTATACAGGGAAATAATTGCAGAGATTATTTCCCTGGAATCAGAATTACTAGCCTTTATGAGCTGTCGGAAATGTTGAACAAGAGTGACAGAGTAATTTCACTTTCAAGATAAGGTTTTATTGATAAAACCCAATTTTTGGGAGGTTCAGATCCTATGAGATCAGTTTTTTATCTGCTGGATACAGCACCATACGGCAGTGAAAAAGCTTTTGGAGCATTGAATGCAGCTGCAGTAAGCCTTGGGAAGATGGATGTGACTCTCGGTCTTTATGGCGATGGAGTTTATCTTGCGGTTGCAGGGCAAGACAGCAGAAAGCTTGGATTACCAAACCTTGCAGATATTCTTTATGCATACGGGGAGTTGAGAGTGCTTGTGCATGAACCCTCGTTGATGGAAAGGCACCTTTTCGGAGAAACTTTGATAGAAACTCTAGAACTGACCGACGAAGAAGATTTTTTTGAAGTAATGAAAAGTTCGGATGGTGTTATCTCATTTTAATAATGGCTAAATACTACTGCTGATTATGGATTCATCGGATGATAATATGAAACAAGAACAATCGGATGTGTTCCTGCTGACAAAGCCTCCCTTCAGCCCGAGATCGGAGTTATGCCTTAAACTGGCTGCCTGTTCTGGGAAAGCCAGAATCTACCTTGCAGGAGATGGAGTCTATCACCTGCTTACCGGGATAGAAGAACAACAAGAGTTCAAAATTTACGCATGTAAAGAAGACCTGGAAGCCAGAGCTATAAGGGCAGGAGAGAAAGTGACAGTCCTGGATGACTTTTACACCGATTTTATAGAGGATGTAATGGAGTATTGCAGGCATGAGTATACATTTTAAAATACCAAGCATTACAAATTTGAGATTAGACTTTTGATTTGTGGTTAAAAGTGCCAGATCTTTTTTGTCATATTTTACTTTGCCAAATTTACTTTTATAATTTCAACCATTCCTTTAAGTTATTAAAAATAAAGCTGAACCGGATTGATTTTATGGTAGAGAGTATCCCGAACGAGATAATAAAAGAACTGCAATCAGTATGCCAGTTGCATGAGGAGGCTGTCTGTAACCATGATAAATGCAGGGAATTTAGTGAGAGTTTATCAGGACTTTTGATCCGGCTTGAAGATCTTAAATTCTACCGGATGGCTGATAGACTTATGAGTATTCTCCTTAACTGCAAGCCAAAAGAGGCTTCTCACTGTGAAAAAGCTAACCTCGTTGGAGAAATGATGAAAGAGATAACAAAAGAGGCTAAGAGAGCGGCCGGAAAATGAAATCTGAAGCTTCCTTATAAATCTGAAGCTTCCTTATTTTAGAGCTTGTTTAAAAGTAACTCGGATCAAGTGTTTGATTTTCTTTTTCAGCTTTAGAAAAATATATATTCTCATATTCAATGTTTATTGATATGAGTGATGAAGAAAATATCCAGCTTTTCAAGGCACTGAGCGAAGATACAAGGTACAGGATTATCAAGGCTCTTCTTGAGGCTGAGTGCAAATGCAAAGAGAATAAATGCGATAACTGTAAAGGAGAGCTATGCGCCTGCGAGATCCCGGAACTTATTGGTAGAACTCAGTCAAATACCTCAATGCACCTTGCAAAATTGCAGGACTGGGGAATAATTAAAGTGAGAAAGGAAGGAAAGATGAGGCTCTATTCCATAGAAAACGATAAAATCAGGAAGCTTCTGGAAGTTCTTGAAGAATAATTTTGTGCAAGTACTTCAATTAAAACTCAATAGACAACATTGGCACCTTCTCACAGGAAAAAAGGGTTTATTTACTCTTTTCAGGCAGTTATTCATATTTTTCAAGTTTTGCTCTTTCTTGCAGAGTTAAAAAACCGTAATTTTGAGCTTTTAAGGTATGGATCAGAATTTTAAGGTTGTTTAGGGCTTTTTCTCCAGTATTGAACTTGCAGTCCAGGCGTATAGATGTGTTTGACATATCCACGAATTCCCAGGGATGGACAAAGATGACAGGAGATTCCCAACGCTTGAGTAGCGGGATAAATAATCCCGGAGGCAGCCTTATAAATGAAGAAGTAATCGTCGCCGGAATCCTTATTATTTTGCCTTCGACTTTGCTCCGTGGAAAAGGAGGCTTATACGCTGCAATTGACGAGTCGTACCTGAAACCCTCATCTTCCAGAAGTCCAATATAATTTTTCGGGAACTGCAGGTTTGGGGCCCTGAAAGAAACCAGCTTCCTTTCAAACTGCCTCAGAACTTTTCCAGCCTGCTTGAGAGCAGTTCTGGCTTCTTCTTTATCTATCTGGTCAAAACGCGTATGGGTATATCCATGGCATCCAAGTTCATGTCCTTCTTTAGGAATTCTAGATATAACGTCAGGATATTGCTCAGCCATCATCCCGGTAACAAAAAAGGTTGCTTTTATCCTTTCTTTTTTGAAAAGATCCAGTAACTCAGGCAGTCCTTCTTCCATGCCTCTCGTACTTGTAAGCATTGGGGGGCAATCTTCTTCCACATCAACGGTTATTGTGATATTTTTCATAAATGACACTTGTATATACCTTGCTTGTCTGTTCATAGATTCGGTTCCAGTCATAATTTGACAGCCCTCTTAAAGCTTCCCTTGCAAAGGAAGTTCTCAGGGCCGGCTTTTCTATAAGGTTCTCGAGATAGTCTGAAAATTCGGTAAGGCTGTCTGCAAGATAGCCGTTCACACCGTTATTTATAATGTCTGAAACCCCACTGTTGTTCATTGCTACAACAGGGACCTCTTTTGACATTGCCTCCAGAATCGAAATTCCAAAAGCCTCATTACTTGAGGGAAGGGCAAAGATATCTGCCTGTTCCAGACATCCCAGCACTTTTTCCCTGGGTACTTCCCCTGTAAAGTAGAAATTTCTGGATAAACCTGACTCCTCCACCGTGCTTTCAAGCTTTTCCCTGAGCGGGCCGTCTCCTATCATTACAAACAGCAAATTTTTATGCTTTTCCAGGAGTGAAGGGGCTAAATCTACAATGTTTTGAACACCCTTTTTCTTTGTCATGCGTGCAACTGTGACAATTACGATTTTTCCTTCCGTATTAACGGGAAAGGGAACTTTGACGATTTTATCTTCCGAATCTACCCCATTGAAAATCCGGTAAATGGGTTTTTTTGTCATCATCTTTGAGTCTTTTTCAACTGCCGAACTAACTGCAATTACAGCGTCGGCATTTTTTAGAAGCAATTTGCCTGCAAGATATAAAAGCGAACTATATGGTGTATCTCCTACCAGGGAGTGATTGGTGACTACTACAGGAATTCCGAGTTTTCGGGAGATAATAAGGGCAATCATACCTATGGGTGAATCCAGCCCATGGCAATTGACAATTTCATAATTCCCGTTCTTTAAAAGGTTGAAGAGTTCTTTATATGCACCGGGCATGAGAAATCGACTCTGTCCGGGTAAAGGTCTACCTTTAACTCTTATTACTGATACTCCATCCCTTCTACTGTACTCAGGAACACCCGGGTAGCTCCTTGTAATAACGCTTACCTCAGATCCATGCATTCTCAAGGTTTTAGCAAGGGTGTGCATTGAATACTCGATTCCTCCTACCTTCGGAAAATACCAATCACTGATCATTGCAATTTTATGTTTTTCCATATCTCAGATCCTCCGTAATAAAACAGGTACAGGAATCCTATCAGACTGCTAAGTCCAAAAGAGATAAAACGTTCCAGAAAAACGAAACTTCCTGAAGAAGCAAGCGATAACCCAAAATATAGAAGCAGGGAGATCAGTCCTCCTTCAACGATTCCAAGCCCTCCCGGAGTTATTGGCAGGAGTCCAAGCAGGAGATACAAGATTGAAACTGATGCGATAATGTGCAGAGAAAGATTAAGATTTAGAGCCAGGGAGATCAGTTGAAGTCGTACTATATCAAGAATCCAGACCCCGGAAGATAACAGGAGAGCAGGAATAAAAGATTTATGAAGTTTTTTCCAGTTTTGCTGTATATCTTTAAGAAGGACAGTAAATCTTTCCCGGAAAATCCATATGAGTATTCCGGTTGCAAGGAAAGCAAGGAGCAACAGATAAGTTGAATTTAATGTCAGGATATTTTTCAGAGGCAGGAATTTAATATCTAAAGAGGGAACGAAGTATAGCACATAGAATAAGAGCAGGATAATGGGAATCGCTTCAACGAGTCTTTCAAAGAGTATTGTTATGAAAGCGTCGGTATAACTTATCCCAAAGCGTTTGTTAACCCATACCATCCGCAGGGGTTCTCCTCCTGTCCGGTTCGCTGGAGTTAGATTATTCACAAAAATTGCTCCGAAAAGAATGGGAAGAAGGTCTGTGGCTTTAAGATTGTGGCCAATTGAGGAGAGTACCTGCTGCCAGCGGACTGCAAATAAGTACACACTCAACAGGTAAACTAAGAACGCCAGAATAACATATCGAATCCGTGTTTCAGCGAGCATTTTCAAGCTCTCTCCAAGAACAGATACAATCTCTGTCCAGTAGGCATGGACCAGAAATACTCCAACTGTAAGCAGTAAGAGAATCACAATGGCTTTCTTCAATATTCCCTGGTTCAAAAATACACCTTCATAGGGATTCAGAGTGGAATTTCTGTGTATATTTTTTATAATTAAAATCTGTTCCTATCTGGATTTTCCATTCATTGAGATTGATCAAACGCTGGATCTTGTACTTCTCCAGATTGAAACAGACATATTTAAAATATTCTTTTTTTAAGTATCAAAGACCACGTCTCTACGTGCCCGAAGCTATAACTCATTAAAAGGTATTTCTTCTCTCCTACCTGGTCCCATTCTTATTTTTAGATTCTTTTTATATAATACCTGTCATCATCGTTTTTTCCAGATTTAACTCTAGATTTTTAGTTTCAGATTGAAACCTAACATTTCTAATATAGTTTTCTATTACTATTTTTCCCGAATTTATTCTTTTATCAAATTTCTTTTGTTTATGTTTATACTGTTCGTAGTCTCACAAAGTATTGTCTCCTATCTTGGAGAAAAGGTAGTAAAAATTTCTTTTGGGGTGGATTTTTCTTTTAAAACAAGGGTTAAACGTGTATGCTATATAGAAAACTTGGTCAAAAAGGCAGTAGTATCTTAGTAACTGGATTCGGCACCATTTGGCTTCTTACTCTTGTGGGGCGACGACTCAAAAATTGAGACTCAAAAATTGAACTTAAAAATTGATAAGAAAAGGCTGTATATGACTCATTATGCTATAGGTCAGGGCGTCAATTATATCGATACTGCCTATCTTTTCATGGGTTGTATGATTGAATTCCTTATTGGGAAGGCACTTCAGGACGGTTACAGGGAAAAGTTCGTTCTTGCAACAAAACTTCCAGGCTGGCTTATTACGAGCAGAGAGGAATTACGAGCAGAGAGGATATGGGCCATTACTTAAACGAGCAGCTTTAAGTTCAGGACCGATTACATAGACTTTTATCTTCTTCATGTGTTATACAGGAATTCCTGAATATTTTAAGTACTTTAATAATTCTGAGATGTTTGATAAAGTAGAAAAAGAGAAACTTTTATACAGTGGCCTTAAAGGCAAGGCTTGAAAATGTACGGAGTGCGGGCAATGTGAAAAGAAATGCCCTCAGCAAGTCCTATAAGGGATATGTTAAAAAAATGTTGTAAATATAAAAATGTTATAAATGTTTTTGAGAAATAATTGTTACTTATTCCCCTGTCTATTCCCTTATTTACTTAATTCTTGCTTATACTGGCTGATTGCACTCATGAACTAATTAAGAACCCCCCACTACCATATATCTCTTTTACATTTCTCTATATTTGCGTAGGTAATATATTTTTCGTTGTTTAATTTGGTTTCCTGATGTGGTTTTTTAATCTGAACGTTTCCAATTTTTTTGTTAAATTTGTTTTTACTTTACTACTACAGTAGTTTTTGCTTCTGGAACTCCTTCCAGACTGAATGTGTAGGTTCCTGAATCTTCAAACGTATATGAAAACGCTTTTCCGTAGTTAATAGTTTGTTTTTCCCACAAGCCATTCTCACTCACAAGCACTGAGGATCCTTTTGGCTTTTTGTAGTTTACCCACGAAACCGTGCTTCCTTTTTCAATTTCTAAGAGACTTGGAGTAAGCGTTGTTGAATATATTGCTATCTTTTCTTTATTATTGACGTTTTCTTTATTCTTGACCTCTAGATTTTTAATAGAGGACTCTGGTTTTGACTGAACCTGCGCTTTTTCTGCGGTGACTGTTGTTCCCACAGATTTTTCTGAACTTGCGTTCTGTGATTCGCCAGCAAGTACGGTTACTGTTCCTTTTACATCAGGATTATCTTTAAGAGTAAAAGAATATGTTCCTGGGTTTTCAAAAGTAAAGGAAAAGGCTTTTCCATAGTTCAACGTTGTCTCTTCCCAAAGCTCGTCAGCGCTTACAAGCACTACTGGGGCTTTTGGTTTCTTGAAGTTAATCCAGGTAACACTTTCACCTGAGTGTATATCAATTTTCTCGGGTGAAAAGTCACTGAAAATAACTACTCTGTTAGCAGGGGTATCAGCACTTTTTACAACTATTGTTGCCTCTTTTGCCGCTGCAAAACCTGTTGACGTAATAAGAAGCGCCACTATTAGCAAGGCAAAGATTATAGATTTATTACGGTTTTCCATCTTAAAACCTCCAGTTTTCCAGCTTTGTATCGAACTCCTTTTTGGAATTACCACTCTAAACTTTGATATGCATTTCATATAGCCAAAACGGTGTGATTTTTATTCACGTGGTAGGAATAATCTCGAGGTTTTTGCCAGGCAAACCACTTTAGAATAAGCAAAAAGTCTTGGTCATTCTAGACCGACTATTCTAAACTGAATTGAAAAATGCTGGTCTTTTGGCACTTCGGTTATTATTCATTTTTTAAAAGCGATAAATGAAAATAGTTATACTGCTGTTTTTTCTCTTGAATATAAGAACTTTTCATTGAATTTATATAATCCCTTCAAGAGTATTATTAGGTAATATGAAATCGAAAGCACATACCAGAGTAGAAACCAAATCTTCGCTTCTGGATACTATTTTCCTTTCTGAAAAGAGAAAGAATCTTCTTTTGCTCCTTAGAGAAGAAGGTCCAAAAAGCAGTGAGGATATCAAAGATGTGCTTGATTTTCCCTGGAAATCAATCACTCCCCAAATTAAAAAATTAACTGATTGGGGCCTTGTTCTCGAAGATAATGGAATATACTCCCTCTCAGATATGGGTGCAGTGATTGCCTCGAATGCAGAGTTTTTCCTGAATACGCTTTCAGTATATGAAGAAAATCTGGACTTCTGGTCTGATCACGACGTAAGCCCTATTCCTTTCCACATTCTTAATAAAATCGGAGAACTGGGCCACGTTAAAATTATAGAACAGGATTTCTCAAACGTTTTCCGGATTCCAGATGAAATTATGACGAATTTAATGAGTTCGAAGCGTATAATGTCTTTTATTTCTATATTTCATCCTTTTTCTCTTTTACTTCTTTTTGAGTATCTTCAAAAAGACATCGAAGCTACAACAATTGTTACAAGAAAAGTTCTAGAGGCTTTCCAGAATGAATATCATTCTGATATTCCACTTTTAAAAACAAATAATCCTATTATTAACAAAGCCTTGATTGAGTATAAAAAAGAAATAAAAAATGTTTTTTGCAGCAAGGATTATAATTTTCTGGTCTACGAAGGCGACTTAAAACCCATATCAGTGATCGTAACTGATAAAATCTTTTTCCTATCTTTACTTGACAAAAAAGGGAGAGTGACAACCCGATTTCTAATTGCCTTTGAGCCTCAGGCTTTAAAATGGGGAGAGGAACTTTTCATGTATTATAAGGAAAGGTCAAAGTCCATACCTTCATCTTTGTCTACATTGTGAAATCTGTTCTCCGTTTTTAATTTATTCATAAGACTTATTTCGATCTTTGCATTTCCCTTGTTGTTTTTTCTTGTATCTCAACACTAGATTAACTTTTTTGAGCGAGCTGAATTCTATGAAATTCCTATTAATCGGCTGTTACACCTGTGTTAGGATAGGAAAACGAATGAACATATTCCACAACCTGAGCTCATTAACTCTGAGCTTACTTGAGCTAAACTCATTTGAGAGGAGCTAAACTCATTTGAGAGAAGAATAAACTCATTTGAAAGTAATGAACTCTTTTGAGAGTAAAATAAATTCATTTGAGAGGAGAAAATACTCCTCTCTCCATTTTTAAGCTGGGTTTCCCCTGAAAGTCATACCTACAAGAGCCACTGTATACTCCTTACGTGTGTCGTTATAGCCTATAGAATAGTTTATCGGATAGTATGCAGTTGTCGGATAGCATTTTGGCAGCTTAAGATCTTTTGTTATTTCCGGTTTTGTCTTAAGGAAGGCTATTGTAACCATTGGCTCGACAAAAACCATTTTCCCTCCATAAAACCCGTAAATTAAAGTCTCATTAAAAGGCTGTCCATTAAACTCGGGTGCTCTTGGATCTATCCAGTGCGCTCCCATTCTGGGCACTCCTCCGGGTGTAGAAACATATCCTTCCGGAATATATCCAGAGGCTGGTTTTTTCGATAAGTTCTTGCAATCTTCCCCAGATGCTGTAATTTTATCTCTCTCTTCAGGGCTTATCATGTAAAAATGGAAGTCAAAGTGCGGCTTGTCATAAATTCCCTTAGGTTCGTGCCCATGAGGGTTCCAATCTATTCCAATGTGATTATAAGCTGTGGAAGCAGCTTCTTCTGGCAGAGCAAGTGTATACTCTGTAATTTCCTCTTCTGGGAGTCCTTGAATAGCTGATTCTGTAAAGCTTATTCCTATTGATGAAGGATTCCCTTCTCTGTCAAGTATAACCCAGGAATAAGCAGTTCCGTTGCCCAGGCTTCTACTCTCTCCCCTAAAAGTTTCCACTTGAGCTGGTTTAATAACTGAATTTTCTTTCTGCGGTTTGGACTCCCCTATTGCACAGCCTGAAAAGATAACTGCGATTGCTGTGAGTAAAGATAAGTACTAGGCTTTTCTATCTCTCATACCCCTCTCCCCGTCTGGTATTTCTATACATGCGTTATTATCCGTCTTGTATTATTATTCTTCTGAAATCCTGATATGAACCTAAATTCTTTTCAGGCCGTAAACACTACATCAACTCTTTCAACATCCCATAAAGACCCCAGTTTTTCCATAATATCCTCTTTTATTGCTGGAGCAAACTGATGGTTTGCAGGCAGGTCTACAACCACTCTCACAACTCCGTCTTCCACGCTCGTTTTCAGGATAAGGTTTGTACGAATTATGTCAAGGCCGGTCAGGGGGTTCATAACGTGCTTTAGCCTGCTCTTGACAACTTTTTCGGTGGTAGGCTCTTTCTCGGTTATAAGCCCGTGTTTTTCTTCATAATCTTTGATTGCGGCCCGCAGGCCCTCAACTGCAAGCACTGAACAGTGGGCTTTGATCGGAGGTAGCCCTCCAAGTTCTTCTGAAGCCTGTTTCCATGTTATTTTCTTTGCCTCATCAAGGGTCTTTCCTTTCGCAATATCTGTAATAACCGAGCCCGTAGCAATGTTTGAGGCGCAGCCATAAGATTCGAATTTTATATCTTCAATAATCTTGGTATCAGGATTGACCTTAATGTAAACCGCTACCATGTCTCCGCAAGCCGGGCTTCCTTCAAGACCTTTTCCATCAGGGTTCTCGATCTTTCCCACGTTGTGCGGGTTCTTGAAATGCTCCAGTACTTTTTGGCTGTAAGGAAACTTCATTATCTCACCTTATATTTTCTGATTTTATTCTCTGACTATATTTTCTGATTTTATTTTCTGATTTTATTTTCTGACTTTATTCTTTGACTTTATTCTTTGACTTTATTCTCTGATTGACTTATGTGATCGCCTGGATTCTGCTTCACCTTGCTATTTTCCCACTTTTTTCCATTCATTTTCTTGCAAGTGGGCTTATTTCCCGGAGCCTTGCTACTATCTCACTCATTGCTTCGATTGCTGCATCAGCATCCTCAATGTGATTATAGCGCCCAAAGGTAAAGCGTACCGAACCATGTGCTCTCTCATGATCTCCTCCTATACCCCTGATTACATGGCTGGCTTCAAGGGAGCGGCTAAAACAGGCTGAACCCGTGCTTACTGCAAAACCTCTCATATCCATATGCAAAGTTACGGATTCGCCTTCTACATAATGGAATGTCAGGTTTGCGTTCTGAGGCAGGCGTTTTTCCCTGCTTCCATTGAGGGTAACATCCGGAATCTCGGAGAGGGCTTTATCAATTACGCGATCTCTCATTTCTTTGAACCTTCTGTTTTCCTCTTCGGTTACGAGCTCTACAGCTTTTGCAAAACCGACGGCTGATGGAATATTTTCGACTCCTGCCCTCAGATTAAACTCCTGGAAACCTCCGTCCATGAGTTTGGTTATTGGGGTGTCTTTTCTGATGTAAAGCGCACCTATTCCTCTTGGGCCGTGGATGGTATGGGCGGACATTGTGATCAGGTCTACAGGCAGTTCCTTTACATTGAGGGGAAGCCGGGTAAAGCTATGAGTAGCATCCGTGTGCAGAAGCACATCTTTTTCTTCACATATTTCCGAGATAGCTTTCAAATCCTGCACTGTTCCTATTTCCTGGTTTCCCTGTTGAATTGAAACAAGAACCGTTTCTTTTGTTATCGCATTTTTAAGACCTTCGAGATCTACAAACCCTTCAGCATCAACATTCAGGTAAGTAACACTAAACCCCTGTCTCTCGAGAGCTTTTGCTGTATTAAGTACAGGAAAATCTTCTATTTTCGAGACAACAACATGTTTTCCTTTCTTTTCTTTAAGAGTCATGGCAACGCCTTTAAGTGCGGTGTTACTTGACTCAGTAGACCCTGAAGTGAAGATCAGCTCTTCCGAGTTTGCATCGAGCTTTGAAGCTATGCTTTCGCGGGACCTTTCGAGCGCTTCTTTTGCGTCAATACCCATAGAATAGCCAAATTCCGATGTTGCAACTGCATAGGTATCAAAAAAATATGGTTTCATTACTTCGAGTACCCGCTCATCCAATCGTGTGCATGCGGCATTGTCAAGATATTTTACATTTTCAAATATTTATTCTCCCTCCCCATTAAAATAACCAAGTTTTGGATTTTGCAGTTAAATCTCAGATTTTTCAGTAACCTGGGCTTTTAATCCGATAAATTTCCGGGACAATAATCTCCTGGATAGTTTTTTTCTGGATAGTTTTTTCTGGATAGTTTTTTCTGGATAGTTATTATTTCTGGATAGTTATTATCTGAGTATGATACATCTAAATCGGTCAAATCACGGGAAAATTCGCATTAGCGTGGCAATTTAAACTCTAAATTCATTCTATAACTTATTAGAGTTTCAAATAAAGAGAGTTACTTTTGCATCCCGTGCTTCCTGAATATACGAACCTACAGCTCCCCATTCATCTATCCATTCCGTTCGAAGCTCCTCTTTACTCAAGCCCATAATTTCCATGGTCATCTCGCAGGCGATTATTTTTCCGCCAAGTTCCTTGAAATCATTCATCAGTCTTTCAAGTGAAGCAACATTGGCTTTATTCATTCTTTGTTTAATCATCTGCCTGCCAAGCCCCAGCATATTCATTTTGGAGAGTGGCCCCTTATCAAGCTCTCCTTTCTTCAAGCGCATTAGCCCCCAGAAGGTAAAGTATATGGAGGCTTCCATGCCCATTGCCAGTGCTCCGTTTGCAATTATAAGTGCGCTGTATACCTTATCCATATCGCCGCTATGCAGGATAATGACAGTCTTTTCCCCCATTTTCATTCCTCTTCCGGCTTATCTCCGGATTTTTATCTCCCACTCTTTGCCTCCTTCCTTATCTTCAATCTCCAGCACTTTGAGCCCCATTGCTTCGCAGGCCATAGGAATTTCCTTTTTTGAAGCCGGATGTGTCCCCTTCACAATAACAAGATCCCCTGGAGCGGCTTTCTTTAAGGCTTTTCTGCACTCTACCAGCGGAACCGGACAAGTCTGCCCTCTAACATCGATTTCCATTTCTGCCATTATTCTTACCCCCCAAAGTAAGAGAAACGGAAGGATTCTGACAACAGTTCTGTTTGCTGTCGTTCCTTAAATTCATTATATTCTAAAAAATATATTCTCGAAAAATATATTATCGTTTCGTATTGAAAACTCTATCTGGGAAATATTCTATCTGGGAAATATTCTATCTGGGAATTACTTCTCTTTTTCTGAGCCGTCTTTCTTTTCAGAGCGTTCTCCTGATCTTTTCCGCAACTTCTTTCAGATTGGCAGTATCAGGCTCAGTCCATACTATTGATTTTATTCCTCTTCCACCGTCTCCTTTTCTCCTGGGAATAACGTGTACATGTACATGGGGAATTTCCTGTCCGGCGACTTTTCCATCATTGATTCCGATGTTTGAGCCTTCTGCCGAAAATGCCTTTTCGACTGCAGTCGTAATCTTCCTTGTAACCTCAAAAAGCGAAGCAACACTTTCCGCATCCATATCCGTAAACCTGCTGAAATGTTTTTTAGGAGCTACCAGTGTATGCCCTTCGCTTGCCGGAAAAACATCAAGAAATGCAAAAACGGCAGCATCTTCATATACCTTCTCTGAAGGAACTTTTCCCTCTATTATTCTGCAAAAAAGGCAGTCTTCTGTCATAACCATATCCCAGTAGAGTTTTAGGGAATACGCTTATATCAGGGTTCTGGTTCTTCCGCAAATTCTATATACATAAAAAAATTATTTAAGTAACGGTTCCTTAATTGATTGAACCGGGAGTCTTAGCCCTCTTAAGCTCAGCGAAAGGGCCCTGTCATCCCGATATGAAACTAGGGCTGTAGAGCCACAACTCTGGCGAAAAGAGTATCGTGCTGTTGCGATTATATCGCAACTCTCATAAATTTCTAGTTTTTATGGCCCCTTAGCGCAACTCTGGAAGTGAAGTCAAATGATCGGTTATATCGCAGGTGCACTGACAACTGTAGCTTTTGCTCCGCAGCTTCTAAGAGCGTTGACTACGAAGTCTACAAAAGATGTATCTCTTATGATGCTAATTTGCTCTACTTCAGGTATGCTTCTCTGGATGCTTCACGGTATCCTGGTAAATGATTCTGCCCTGATTGTTGCAAATAGTATTTCTTTCGTACTTGCTTTCTTACTGCTAGGGCTTAAGATTAAAAATGACTATTTGGGTTTTGTTCTTAATTTTGGTAGTAAGTACGGAGAATCTGAAAAGGACTTACTTTTCTCTAAAAAATAATTTTGAACTTCATGCTATATATTTATGAATAATTAAATCAATTTTATTATAATAACTGCGATTTGTACTTTCTTTACTGTGGAGGTGAGATAATAGCTCGAGCTTTGGGTGGAGCACTAATAGGTATGGTCTGTACTTTTGTCTTCTATTTTATTCCATTAGTAAATTCCATAGCTCCTTTTCTGGGCGGTTTTTTAGGAGGTTATTATGCAGATGGAGGTGCTGGAGGAGGGCTTAAGACCGGAGTTCTGATGACCGTTTTCATGATTATTCCGGGTTTCCTTCTGGGAGGTGTTCTTGGAGCTATACTAAGTAATGTTCCTATTCTTGGAGGATTTGTAGCTGCCTCTGCATTTATAATTACGATAGTGATCGTAGTTCATACCGCCGTGATAGGTATAATCGGGTCGGTAATTGGGGCTGTTCTGGCTGAAAGAGCAGGAATTTGATATTAGGGCCTTGATTCTAAAATGAAGTTCGAGAATAGATAGTCTACGAAGAATTTCTATAAAATAAGGTTCATTCGACAGCAAACATCTCTAATCATTAAAATTTTGGGCAAGTATGTGGGTTGAGTAAGATACTGGAGAGTTTGGATTCTCTGGCTGAAAACTCGATTTTCACTACCCTGGCATGAAAGTACTTTCAAATATTTTCAATTCTTTGTGCCTGTTATTCAAAGAATTTTATATGCTTTTTATCTAGATCCTCATGAACCTTTGGCACATGCAGAAACATAAAAAATGTTTTACTGATGCTAAAGTTTTTCATAAGAAAGTGAGGTTTAATAAAAATAAAATTCTGAAGAAAAAGTTTTTCAAATCTTTTTCTTCATCACAAAGTACTCTACAAGAATTAAGAACAGAGGCAGAGAAATTGCCATAAGTATTTTGGCTTTACCCATAGGATTTTTAATTGTGCCATCCGTTTCTGCACTTCCGTTGAAGGTACTCGTGTTTGTTTCACCGTACCAGTTTTTCAACACTTCTTCTTCTTCTGCTAATCCACTGCTTCCAGATATCGTTTTCTTATCTGTGGAATAACTGGTTATTGCAAAACAGGAGAAGCCAGGCGTTTTCGATTTAAAATAAACGTAATCCGTATCTTCTTTAACTTTTTCGGTATCTAGCTGTTCCCAGTCTTTATTATACCATTGAAGAATTATCTGGGACTGACTAATATTATTTTCTTCAAGCCATGACTTTTCAACTTTGAACTCTATAACCCCATTTTCACAATAATTTGCGACTCCTGTTCCATAATTTCCTACCCATATATTCACATATTTATATATCTTACCAGAAGGGATTCCTGAGACAAAAACAGATTTATCTTTGAGCATTTCTACAGTTGTAATTGTCTTCTTTAATGTCTTTAGTGGGTCAAATTCGATATATTTAATGCATGTAGCACCTTCCAGAAAATCGAACTTGATATGATAACCACTTTGAACGTTCCCAGTGGCAAGCTCCTTTGCCTCTACATTACTTACTGGTTCTTTAGAGAGACTGACGCCTCCTGAACTGCTGCTGGAGGATCCTGAACTCTTACTTCCTGAGTTGCTGCCGGAAGACCCTGAACTCTCACTTCCTGAATCGCTGTCGGAAGACTCTGAACTTTCATTTTCTGAATCGCTGTTGGAAGACTCTGAACTTTCATTTCCTGAATCGCTGGAAACTGTTTCTTCATATACGGTTGCGGTTTTTGTGAACTCATTATTGGTTTCATCGCTTTCAGATACAACGCTTCCTGAATCCGCGGCTGCGTTTACTTCTATTTGCCCTTCGTTTTCGGGAGTCCAGAAAAAAGTGCCTGTTCCGGTTTCACCTGCTGCAATGGCTGGTATCGATGTAACTCCCGTATAACTTTCATTATTTCCTTTAATATCATACTTAATTTCGCTTTTCTCAGCAGCTGCAGAACCATCATTCTTCACTGTCGCTGTAAAGGTTATATTCTCCCCAGGATGCGGTTCTTCAGGATTCAGAGAAATCGATTCTATTTTCAGATCCGGAAGCTTACTTCCTATATTTATGGTTTTTGACATTTTATTATTATCTTCATTACTTTCACTAACGGTTTTCTCGGAATCCGCAACAACTGTTACAATGACGCTTTCTTCGTTTCCAAGGGTAAACGAAAATCCTGCACTTGTACTTTCTCCCGCTGAAAGTTCAGGGATAGAAATTTCTCCTCCTGCATCTCCATTAAAACTGTATTTTGCAGTACTACTATTGGCAGTTGCCTCCCCCTCGTTCTTTATTTTCAGAGTAAAGTTCAAAGGTTTTCCGGCTTCAGGTTGTGTTGATGATTCTGTGTCCAGATCTTCAATTACCAGATCCGGAAGCGACTCTCCTCCTATATTCACAGAAATTTCTTTCTCACTATTCTCTACATCTTCTAAAGCTGCCGTTATTGTTACAGTTTTTTCCTTGTTAGAGGTTGTCCAGGTATGGGAAATTGATTTTTCTGATCCAGCTTCTATTTCAGGTACTTCTTCTTTTATTTCAGTTCCATCAATTGTATATATTATATTCGTTGATTCTGAGGTTTTAGTTCCAGCGTTCTTGACCAATGCTTTTATAGTGACTTCACTATTAGTTTCCGGGTTTTCAGGGTCGATGGAGAGACTTTCTATTGTGAGATCCGAAGATGTTTCTTTTTCCACTACTGCTTTAATCGTTTTTTCGCTATCTCCCACTGCTGCCTTTATCACCACTGTTCCCTCTTCTTCCGGAGTCCAGGTAAATGAGACTACCGAGCTATCTTCCGAATCTATTTCCGGTATTTTTACCGTCTTTGGGTCTGCTTCCCCGATTTTGTACGTTAATTTGGTCTCTTCAGAGGCTTCATTTCCAGTGTTCTTGACTAATGCATTAACGGTTACCTCACTATCAGGCTCCGGATTTTCAGGGTCAATGGAAAGACTTTCTATTGAGAGATCTGCAGATTTTTCTTTTCCCACTACGACTTCTATTGTTTTTTTGCTATCTCCCAGCGTTGCTTTTATCTTTACTGTTCCCTCTTCTTTCGGAGTCCAGTCAAATGAAACTAATAAGGTTTCTCCCGGCTTTATCTCTAGTATTGGTACATCTATCGGATCTTCATCCCCTATTTTGCACACTGCCTTTGTTTGCTCTGAGACTGCAGTTCCCTGGTTTAGTACTGCTATTTCAATGGTTGCAGCTTCTCCGGGTTCTGGATTCTCTGGACTACACGAAATACTCTCCATTATCAGATCACTGGTTGAATCTATGGGGTCTGTGTCATTTTTATCTGCAGCAGATGCCATGCCTGGGATTATCCCAGAAATTATCAGCATTATTAATAATACATAAATTACAGAATTAAAAAAATCGGCTTTCATTTTAATAAGCCTCCGCCCCTACATCCGTAAACCGAAATTTCCGGTACGTCAGTAGCTTATTGATTTATAATCGTACAGTTTATAGAAATAAACTTCCTAACCTTTAATTTTCAGTGAGTGTCTCAATATGATGTTAGTCGAAGTCAAGGATATTTTTGCTCCACGTAAATTCTTTATTGTCTAAACTTTTGATATTTTTACCCAAAGTTCAAGCATTTTTATATATATTTTCCCTATAATTACTTTATAAGCATAATCAAAATTTAATCTAATTGTTCTTTATATATTACAATTTATTATTCAGACAAAAATCTCTATGTTCTATCCCCTATGTCAGTTCCCTATAATTAGATTTCTATTTTTTTTCATGTATAGATTTTTATTTATAGTTTCCATATCCCGAATTTATAAAATGTATATTATATATTAGCATTTATATCTCTTTGAGTTGTTCTTAACTATGTTTGAACAAACAATCCAGAAATGTTAAAAATTGCAGTGTAAAAGTAATATAAGCAGTAAAAATAATTAAGAACTCAACTCAATGAATTTTAAAAAGTTAAATGACTAATGTCTCTATATCATAAAATAAAAATTATAATATTAAAATTTCAAAATTTTACCTGAGTCTTATAATAATACGTGCACTATCTCTCTAAACCCTTCGCATAGCTTAGAGTTTTGAGGGATGAGCTTCTTAGTCCCTTCCCCTACCTCTCGGCAACTTTCCTAAGCTCTTCCCCGCATTCCGCAGGTGACATGAGCATGATAAATAGGACTGATATACTTGAGATACCTTCCAGCTTGCGGCTTTGCCCGTTTTGTTCCTGATACCTTCAGGAGTTGACACATCCTGTTTGCCCACCTTAGCTTGGTTCTCGCATCAGGTTGGGGCGGCAATGTAACAATCTATTAGACTTCAAAATGCAAGTCATGCGTCTTAGGTTAAGTGAGGAATCGTGACAAATCGCATCAATTTCCACAACACTTACTATATATTTTAATAAATTATGAGCTGGAATTAGGTCTCGATTTTATGTAAATGGGCCAAAATTTACGGCTGGCTTCTAATACGAAATCGATAGCTTTCAGGCAAGAAAATTCCTTAACCGATGACCAATAAAATGCAAGTAAGTTTGCAGATTCAATATCAGTAGAAGATTAGAAGGTTGACGGCTTTCATCTCCCACCTGCCAGATCGGATTTATCCAATCTGTCGAGGGAGAGACTTCCCTCCTTATTGTTAAATCTCTAAAAATAAAGTGCAAGAAAAGTTTTAAACAATCAGGTATTTTTTATCTTTTATTTGAGTTCTGCTGTCGACACCAAGTATTCCCGCAATCTCAATGCCTTCACTTCCGACTTCTGCCAGTTGGGTGTAGATTTCGGTTTTTGTTATGTATTTCTCAGTCCGTGTGCCATCAGCTTCTTCAATTTTGATGGTTATCTCTTCTTTATTGTGTCCTTTCGCAAGGCATTCCTGAGCGATTACCCCATACTGCTCTGCAATAACTTTCAGGCAATCGAAGATCTGATTGGTGGAAATGGCATCCTCTTCGTCAAGGAGGACTTTTGAAAGGTTATAAGTGCGGATATTTGCCATGAAATAAGCCTGAATTTTTTCAGGAATTCTTGCCAGGTTTTCCATATCAATGAAATCCCCAAGTTCTTTATCCGAGGTGATTTCCTTATCATCTTCATATACAAAATACCTGTGATCTCCGCCTTCAATCCTGAATTTCCGGTTTGCTTTTTTGTTTTCCAGGGCTATACGTATGTTTTTCTGAGTGTCATACTCCAGAAAAGTTACTAGAAATTCGGAAATGTTCTGCATTTTTATTTTTTCTTCTTTTCTCAGGATACCTGCCCGCGCCCATCCCGGCAGGCTTAAGCTTCCAAGTAGTTTTTCTACTGTCAGAGTCTCTTCTGTAAAAGTGAGTGTGTAATGATACTGCAAACCCGAGACCCAACCTTCCATTTCTCCTGAAATGCCATTTGTATTGATGGAAAGTTCAAATCTCTTTTCAGCTCCGTAAACTCCTGTGATTAAAAACCTGCTAAGAACTTCAAGTATCTCATCTTCAATTTTTGTATACTCTTCGGGAGTCCTACTTTCTATTTTTGTATACTCGACTTTGAGTATTTCTCTTCTTTTCCCGAGATTCTCACTGCAGGTTTGCAGGATTGCGTTAGTACAGGGTATAATGTCCTCTATATCAACTTCATTTACTAATTTTCTGAGTAAAGTCTCAAGCTTCTCTTCAAAATAATTCATTCCTTCTATTCTACTCTTCAGTTCATGAAGCGCTTCTTTCTGCTTGCACTTTATCTCTATGATGGAGTTTTCCAGAGGAATTACTCGGGAAGTTATATCTAAAAAAGTCTTCAGATCCTCAATGAAATCCCGCTGTACAGGCAGTTCCGTAGAGTCCTGGTAAATATATTTCATAAAAGCACCCTGAATAGCTAGACGACCCTTTAAATATTCTATGATCTATAGCTATATAACGTTTTATCCCGAAGCTTCCTTCATTTCTAAAATAAGTACCTTATTCTAAGCAACAAGTTTTACGTGAACCTGTATCTTATACTTTGGATAGAGGCTCTATACTTATATTTTTCCTTAAAGTGGCCGAGAAGAGCCCGGCCATCCCATAATTTAAAGCAGAACTTTTCTGACAGAGTCCAGAATCTCATTTATATACTTTGCGGCTGAATTTTTCAGATCCATTGGATGGACACTTTCCGCTGCAAAAGCATTTTCCATTTCTTCGTAACTCATATATGTTATATTTCCACCGAATTTTTCAGGTCTCTCTATGACAATAGTTTCGTATCTAGGAAATATATGGTAGCGGAAAAGAGCGAGAATTGGGTTTTCTTCCGTGTCTCCTATCTTACAGTAGGCTTTCTTAAGCTTTTTGTAGATCTCTTCTTCCGTGTCATCCACCGAAATAAAATTCTCCTTTGATGAGGCCATCTTGGTTCCATCTAATCCCAGAAGAATTGGAGTATGAATACAGATTGGGGTTTCGAATCCTAGATTCTTTAGGTTTTCACGTGCAAGCATATGGATTTTTCTCTGGTCAATACCTCCAACTGCGATATCAACTCCTAGCATAGCAATATCAATAGCCTGCATCAGTGGATATACCATCTGAGAAACGGTTGGGTCATCCATAGCACGCCCGACTTCATCCATGCTCCTACGAGCCCTGTTCAGAGTCACTGACCTTGAAAGTTTGAGAACATTTAACATGTACTCTGCTCCAAGCTGATAGTCAGACCCATAAACGAAATTAGTTTTTTCTTTGTCAAGCCCGAGGGCAATAAAGCAGCGCTTGTTATAGTCTGCAATCTTTCGGACTTCTTCAAGCGTGCCTTTCCGATTGAGATAAGCATGCACGTCCGCAAGCAGGACAGTAATTTCGAATCCGGCTTTTTGGAGATCAATTAGTTTATTTACTGTAAGAACGTGACCCATATGGATTTTTCCACTAGGTTCGTATCCGACGTAGGCACGTGGAGCTTTTTTTTTGTTAAGAAGCTCTTCAAGTTCTCCTTCAGTTACGATTTCCTGAACATTTCTTTTTATAAGTTCGAGTCTATCCATTGCCTCTACATTCCTTTTATTTTCTTATTCTCAAAACCTTAATTCCTATTAATAAGTTTCTGTAAAAATGCCATGCCTTCTTCTGATTTAAAATTCGGGATTTCCCAGTTTTGAATGACCCTTCTACGCAGAGATTTTGTCTCTTTGTCAAGTATGGGATTAAAGCCAGAGATTTCGTATTCTTCTTTTGAAATAATGACTCCTCTCCTCTGCCAGGCAGGAAGCATTGCAAGATTGATTCCTCTCTCAAAAAGCATTTCATGGATTTCCCATTCTTTTTTTCCTCTGAGACATTTAGAAGCCTCAATCTTACTTATTCCTTCATTTCTCAACGTATAATATCCCCAGGCTGCCACAAAATTGCGCCAGGCTTCAAGCTGCCTCCAGTGAAAATACGCAGGAATCTCCTCTTTTTGAAGAACTACTATTCTAGAATCAAAAGCCACAGGTTTTTCAAGCTGCAAATTTATCGTAAGTGCACTTCCCAGAAAGCTTGCCGTAACAGAATCAATTTTTTCCACTCTTCCCTCAAAGGGAAGTTCCATAAAGAGAAAACTAACTTCATCCGAAAAAGTGTAAGCAAAGAGAGGGCTTAAACCACTTTTCTTAATAAAAAGTTCAGCAGTATCCGCCATTGCCCTGGCGAAAGTTTGGTCATAGGGTTTTCCAAAGCCCAGGTTCCTAAGTGTGTTTTTAAAATTCCTGCCGTCCGCGCGCACAACCACCGGAGGGATACAGCGCATCTCAGCATAAATTTCCCGGTCTTTCATGTACTTTTCAGATTAACTTAATCTTCTTTTCGCTTTTTGTATCTCTGGATAACATCTCTTACTACTATGATATCTGCTGCCGTTATAACCCATCGGTAAGGAATAATTACGCCCCGTGTAGTCAGGTCAAAAAGTTCCCTATTAATATCCGAAATAGCAAGCCCGGTAATTTTCTGATCTTCTATATCAATTACGAGATCCTGCAACTTCCCTACATAAACACCAGCGTTTGTGTACACGTTTAAACCAAAAAGTGATGTAAGTTCTGCGCGCATCATATCCCTGCTTTGTAAATTAATTTAAATATTTCTCCTAATCTTATATGAAAAACATACTTATATATCTTACAGTTTTGCCAACTTATATCATCGCCAGTTTTATCTTAAATTTTCAGGTAAAATGGAATCTTAATCATTATTATAATAAATTCCCATATTTAAACTAGCGAGAGATAAAAGTGGTCTCGTTTTGTTAAATTCTTTGTCCAATGTTTGAACTAAGAAGAGGGAATTCTAAAAGTGTTAAGCTGCTTTTACTCTTGTTTGATCAAAGGCTACAGCTTACTTACCTTTTTTCCTGTAATTGTCCAGAATGAGAAGATACCTTTTGAGAATTTTTCTGGCTCACAGGTAAATTTTTGAATTACCTGTGATCAGAACTCTTCATTCTTTTATATAACCTTTCTTTTTATTCTGATTAATCCCCTTTGAATCTCAGTTTATCTCTTATTCCAGTTTATTTCTTTATACTTCTATCTGTGAAATCGTGTTTCGAATAGATTCTGAGGATTTTCTGAGAATCTCGTACTGGCTTTCATCTAGCTTGAGTTCAAGTATTTCTTCTACTCCGGATGCCCCAAGCTTTACGGGTACACCAAAGTAAATGCCTTCCTGTCCGTATTGTCCTTCAAGATAAGCCGAAGCAGGCAAAATCCTCTTTGAATTTTTAATAACGGCTTCCGCCATTGAGACAATAGCCGCGGACGGTGCATAAAAAGCACTGCCCTGTTTAAGGAGCTCTACGATCTCTGCTCCTCCGTTTACTGTCCTCTCTACCAGCCTGGCAATTCTATCCCCCGGAAGCAGGTCCGTGAGTGGAACTCCTGATACTGTTGTATATTGAGGAAGAGGCACCATCAGATCTCCATGACCACCTATAACCATTGCCTGAACATCTTTTTTCGAACACTTCAGTTCTTCCGCAATAAAGCTTGCAAAACGTCCCGAATCCAGAACTCCGCTCATTCCAAATACTTTCTTTGTCTCAAATCCTGTTGATTTCATAGCTATGTATGTTATAATGTCAAGTGGATTTGTGACATTAATTACTATGGATTCCGGAGCATACTTTGCAATATTTCTGGAAACCTCTGCTATTATTTTAGAATTTATTTTAATCAGATCTTCCCGAGTCATTCCGGGTTTTCTTGCAATCCCTGCTGTAATTATTACAAGATCAGAGTCTACGATATCTGCATAATCATTGGTCCCAATTATTGACGTATCATAACCTTTTATTGCCCCTGCCTGCATAAGGTCAAGGGCTTTTCCTTGCGGTAGTCCTTCCACAATATCTGTCATGACAATTTCGCCAAGTTCAAGTTCAGCTAGTCGCTGGACTGTAGTTGCCCCTACGTTTCCTGCACCAATCACGGAAATTTTAGCCATCAACTGCACACCTATACTATATACTTTATTTCGAATAGTTTTGGAATTTCCATCTTTAAAAATTTGTCCTGTAACGTGACTCTTTATCATCGTTCAGCTACGATTGTTATATCTGTGTTCGCACTTTATACTATATCTAGTTCTTGAATTTGTTGTTTTTCTCTCTTGAACACTTTCAGTTTCATGCAGTATTTTTATTAAATATTACCCCCAAATGGTTCAGGGGAAATATGCTGAATAATACATACATTCATATTCCAGGTGTAGGAAAGGGCCTTGAACGAAAAATCTGGGCTCAAGGTATACATACTTGGAAAGAATTTCTTGAAATGGAAGACCAGATCTCTATACCTTCAGCACGAAAGGCCAGAATTTGTGAAGGGGTTCGGATATCTTCTGAACACCTTGCAGCAAAAGATTATTGTTTTTTCTCACAATGCCTTCCTTCTGCCGAACACTGGAGGGCATATTCCTTATTTTCCGATTCTGCCGCATTTGTAGACATCGAAACAACGGGACTTTCTAAGTCCCGGGATGAAATAACTGTTGTGGGAATCTACGATGGGAAAGAATCAAAAACGTATATAAAAGATATTAACCTTGATGACATTGTAGAAGAGTTCTCAAAATACAGGCTACTTGTATCCTTCAATGGTGCCCGTTTTGATTTACCTTTCATAAAATCCGAATTTCCCGAAATTGAGTTCAATCAGCTCCATATAGACCTTATGTACCCCTTAAGGCGAATAGGGTATAGTGGAGGTTTAAAAAACATTGAAAAACTACTCGGGATCACCCGAAGCGACGGTACTGAGGGCATAACAGGTTTTGATGCCGTGAGGCTCTGGAAAAAATATGAGAAAGGAGATCGTGAAGCTCTGGATACACTTATTAAATACAACAGAGAAGATACAGTTAATCTGAAAACTATTATAGAACTTACTTACCCTAAAATGATTGAAAATGCTTTGAACGCCTGAGAGGTATTATCTTTCAGGTTTCAAATGGCAAGAGGTAAAAAATCAGGCTGCAGTAGTATTTCCGTCAGTTACTTTATTATACTTATAGTGCTGTTCCTGATAGTCGACTCTGGTAATGTATTGGCGCTTTTATAGTAAATTCTTGTTTATAATCTGAATATTAGCTATATGCTCTGGTAGGAAAGGGGAACTCGATGGAAGTTACAATGAAGTTCGGGGATAAAGTCTCTGTCGCAGACGTCCGAAGACTCCATGATATGGAAGATGTGGTGTTTGATAAGGAGTGGTTTGAAGAAACAGAGGGACGAAATCGGGATGTGTACTACATGTTCAGGGACCTTGCAAAAAGTGACTCTGAACTTGAAGCAATTAAAGCTCATCACCTGAGGTATGACATTACTGTAATTCCTCCCGCAATGCTTGGATCTGAATATATTAAAACTGTAGGTCACTATCATCCGCGTGTTCCAGGAACAAATGTCTACTATCCTGAAATTTATCAGGTACTTGAAGGTTCTGCTACCTATCTTCTACAAAAGGTGAAAAGTGGAGAGGAAGATTTTGTTCTGGATGTCGTAGTCATAACAGCAAAAAAAGGAGATTTGGTGCTTGTTCCTCCTGGATATGGACATGTGACTATAAATGCTTCCGATAAAACTCTCGAAATGGCAAACTGGGTTTGCCGCGACTTTTCCTCGGTTTATGAGCCTATAAAAAGGCTTTCCGGAGCTTCTTACTTCCTGCTTAAAGATGGTTATGTCAAAAATCCTCTTTACAGGAATACACCACCTATCCGCCACTTTGAGCCCCTTGCATACGATGAGCTAGGGCTCGATTCCGGAGAAGGTATGTATGAGCTTGTGCATAAAATTGAAAAACTGAGATTTTTAACGGCTCCAGAGGATTTTACAGGATTCTTAACAGGAGTGCTCTGAGAAACAGGCTATTTTCCAGCTTAAACAGACTGGACTTTTTTATTTTTCCTTTTTAAGTTCGTTCTTTCAGAAAACTTTTATTCTTATTTCCTGCCCTATAGTAAACCTGGTTCTATTGGCAGGTGAGAGCGCAAAAAATAAGTGATAAGGACTCAAAACATATATTATAGCTATATTATGGTTATTAGTACATAATTATAGTACATAATTAATACATAACTTATAATAAGTATAAATACCTTCAACTACTGGAGGCTCAAAATGCAAAAAAATGGATACCGTGTTCAATTTACATCATCCAGAATAAGGGATCTTATGTACAGGACTACATTTGATCCTAAGATAATGGATGGAGATATCATTCTTAATCTTTCACTTATTGATAAAAAAGATCTGGACGATGTGCTTGGGATCTTTAAAATGGTAATTTCAAGCGGGCTTTCTGTGACTCCTTATGTTAAGATAGTCTCCGAGGGAGAGTCTATAGGAGACTTGACTATCGAAAAGGGAAAGGTAGGTATCGGAACCGTATGTAGCATTACGATTGACGGCGTACTTCTCAAGGCAGGAATTCCTGTAAACCCTAAACTTGGAGGAGTTGTTCAGATCCGAAACGGAGTTCCGGTTCGTTTCACTGATGTGCTGACCTATGTAAGTACGACTGTAGATCCGCTTGAAATCCTGATGTCACAGGGTATTACTTCTGTGTCGGAAATGCTCAGGACAGGCTCAGGTAAGGTTCTTGCAAATCTCAGGGAAGCTCCTATGGTTGCAAGAGATGAAATTGAAAGCTGCCTTTCTGACCTTCTGGATGCAGGCTTTAGTGGAATTTTGGAAGTTGGAGAACCAAACACACGGGTTCTGGATGTTCCCATAGAGAGAGATCATCTCGGAATAGTCGTCATAGGAGGGACAAACCCTATGGCTGTTGTACAGGAATATGGAATTGACATAGATACCAGTGCAATGTCAAGACTAATCTCGTTCAAAGAGATGAGCAGAATTGAAGATCTGGTTTAAGGCTCAATTGTAAATCCTATTTTAAAATTCTTTGTTTTTATTGAGCCTTTACCTACTGCTCAGTTCAGTTTTTCGGAGTCTTTTTCCGAAGGCTGGTTCTTTACTTGGGATGTACCTTTCTTTGCATTTGTTCTCCTATAAACAGATCCAGTTTTCTTGCAAACTCTTCCTTTTTACCATTGGGAATAGTTGCTCCTGCTGCAATATCGTGTCCACCGCCTGCACCTCCAACTTCAGCCGATATCATTGACATTGCCTCCGAAAGGTTAACTCCTCTGCGAATCAGATCCTGTGTACCCCTGGCCGAGACTTTAATCCCTCCTTCGGCTTTTGCAAAAGCAATAATGGGAAGATTTCTGTTTTCAACTAGTGTAGAACTCATGCCTGCAATAATTCCCACGATAGTCTCTTTTATTTCCGAGCCTGCATCGAAGTATTGGATATTTTTAAGCTGAACAACTCCCTTTTCTTTAACATACATGAGCCCGTTAACAAGGTTCTGTCTATGTTCGGCAAGCAGTTTGCGGGCATCCTCATAGCCTTTCTCTCTATCTCCCATGCAGACTGCAAGTCCTATCTCAGCATGGTCATAACGTGCAGTAGCATTAAGAAGGGTAGAAAACTCTGAAGCGTCTCTCATTTCCGTACCTTCTTTTTCCCTCAGAAGAACATATACCTCACCTACCAGGCGCTCGATTTTATACGAAGGTATACCTGATTTCAGGCAATACTGGATGAGTCCTGAGACAACCTTCTGTCTTTCCGGGTTTTCAAGGTCAATCCAGCGCCTCCAGCGTTCATTCTGGTTGAAGCGAATGTTGAGAGTATGAAGAAACTCGATGCAAGCTTCTTCATTTCCTGTAAGCCCGGGAAGATAAGGGTCTGAGGAATATTGTATCAATTTATAAATCGGGCGGGTTTGCTTTCCGAATAGGGTAAGGTCCTTTTTGAACTGGAGAGTGCCTTCTTTAACTCCTTCTTCCAGAATTTCCCTGTTGATCCCGACAAGCTGCCCCATTTTCAGATGTTGCATGTCCCCAACTGCTCCTACTATGGCCAGCGAGGAAAGATCCTGATTTTTTCCAAGGGCTGAAGCCAGCAGGTAAGTACTTCCTGAGCCGCTCAGTTCATATGAGCCATTTGCTCCGAAAAGGTGAGGATTCAGGTGAAATTGATAGCTTCCCTGAGGCTGGTGGTGGTCTGAGATTACTGCATGAATCCCGCGGGATTCTATTTGTTCGCACATCCCGCTTCCCAGATCCGTAAAAATGACAATATCATGATTTTCATCTGCTATGGCATCAAGAGCCTTTTCATCAAGCTGCTTGACAAAGCGTGTTGTATATTCAAAATTGCCACGTTCAAGGGCAGTACAGATAATCCCTGCAGAAGTCAGCCCATCAGCATCAATATGGGACACAACGTGGGCTGATTTATACTTTTTAATCTCTTCGGCACACTTTGCCGCCTCTTTATTAAGTGCTTTCATTGTCTCAGACATTATTCTCTCCACGGTTTTCTACTTGCCTCAATTTAAGCGCTTTTTCCAACGTTATTTTCTTTCCCACTCCATAGGATCAACCTTATAATCTTTTCCTTCTCTTTTGATTTCTGGAAAACTCCGGATCTCCTGTAACGTAAGTTTGAGATCTTTACCAAAGTATTTTTTTTTGAGCTCATTCCAGGGAATCATGTATGCTTCTCTGCCGTGTCCGGTTCCCAGGCGAAGCTCCACTGCAAGAAAGCCACGTCTTCCTGATTTGTTCAGGTAGTTTGAAATTCTTTCTATCTGATGAATTCCATTTTTATCCACGGTAAAATGCTGAGAGAAGTAAAGTGCGTTTGCTCCCTTGTCCACTGAGATGCTCTTGCATTCAATTCCCAGGTATAGATCTGGATTAAGAGAGTCCACAAGTACGTCAAGAAACTGCGGAGTAAATCTATGTTGCTTAAGCCTGTAGGAAATAGCTCTTATTCCGTTTTCTTCAATGTATGCATTAAATGAGTTTACAAGCATGTGTTCAAACTCGGTCATGAAATCCTGTTAAATCTTTTCGCTATCTTACTTAAGCTTTTTACTCAGGATGCCATTCTTTTTACTTGAGTAAACAGGAGCAGATAAGTCAGCCTGGATAATGTTTCAGAATCAGGGAACTGTACTCGTTATATCTGAAACTTCTATTGATCACCTAAAGCTAAGTCCATTATCTTAAACCAATATCCTGTATCTGAAACTAACATTGATTCTTTATAACTAACTGCCAAACTAACTGCCAAACTAACTGTCAAACTAACTGCCAAACTAACTGTCAAACTATCTGTCAAACTAACTGTCAAACTAACTGCTATCGATCATGCCCAGATTTTTAGCCGGGGATCTATAAAAGATAATTCTGGAGCCGATTATTTTGGAGTCCGGCAGGAAACTACAAAAGATTTCTCTCAGAGAGGTTTCAGAGAAGTCTATTTAAAGGTCAAAAAAGTTTGAACAGGATAATTACTTTAGAATACTTACTTTAATAGAATAATTGCTTTATCAGCGCGCTCAATTTGAGCAACGCATTTTATAAAAAAACAGATGCCGATCAGGATCTGACCGGCTTATGTGGTTTTTTTATCAGTTAGACATAATGAAACTTACAAAGTCTGGGCTGAGTCTTGTTTCTCTTACGAGTTTCTCAACAGTATCATCGTCGGAAAATCCTTCTTTCTTTAGTTCCTGTATGCGGTCGAAAACACGCTGGGAGATCTCGGAGTACTCATTAATATCTTTTCTGTGGCCCCACACATCGCCCTCAAGTAAAGCAATGTTCTGCATGGAAAGATACATCTGTGCGGAACTGGAAATTGTTTTCTTGTATGAGCTAGGGATGTGGATCGCTTTAACTTCTGGACACTTCAGGATGAGTTTAAAAATATCTTTGTTGGATGGTCTGAATGCAAGATGGATAATTTCCTCATCATTTTTTAAAGTGTCTATCTCTTCTTTTGAACTTACAACTCTAATTTTCATTTTTATCACCATTTATTTTCAGGCATTTTAAGGTGTTTTAGAGCCTTTTAGGGTTTCCTTAGGGTATTTAGGGTTTCTCCCTTAGAGTCTCGTCAGAATTTTTCAGGATTGTTTAGAGTTCATTAGAGTCTCTTCAGGGTTTCTTTAGACTTCAGGGTTTCAGGAGTCCTTTAAGAACTTGTAGGACCTTCAGGTCTCCTTGACATTTTTACATTTTCTGGAATTTACTTTAAGTTTTTATAATTTTTATGTTTATCGGATTTACTCAATTATTTATTTTTTAATTTTTTGAATTTATCAGTTCTAAATTTCAGTTAGTTTTATTTTAAAAACTCTTTGAAATTCTAGAGTTTATAAATCGTTTTTCAAAACCTAACATTTAAACTCAAGGTTTTTCCTATGTTAGGAACGTATAGTATTTAATTTTTTACTAACGTTTTTTACCTTCTTTTTAATTCTTAAATTTTATTTTATAAAGTTAATCCTGGAAAAACTAACTTTTCTTTCGGTTTAGTTATTATAATCTGTCAAATTCAAATGCCTTTGTTCTTTAAAGCTAATTTTTTCTGAGAATTTTGAAAAGCAGTTAGCAAGATAAAGCCTTTACTCTTACTGATACTTTGTATTTTACATTATTATTTTTTATATATAAGAAAACAGTTCTACGATACCATACCATACTATTTAATATTTTTCTGTAAAACTCTTTTAAGCATATCCGTGATTTTATATAAAAGTCTTTTAGCCAGAAACTTGATTATGGAAATTTACTTTTCAGCTCGAGGCACCAGGTTATTAAATCGAGACTTTCTCTTTATTCGGGGTTTTTGATAATTTACTAAAGCTTTAAGTTGGTGACTCCAAGCCTATTTTTAGGTGTATGCAGGTTAATAATACATAACACTGGTTCCAGAATTTAAAGTTAAGTTAATAATAAGATTAAGTTAGTGACAGGATTAAGTTAGTGACAGGATTTTAAGTTAGTGACAGGATTAAGTTAGTGACAGATTAGGTTAGTGACAGATTAAGTTAATAACAAAATTAAAATTAGTGACCTGCTCGGGGAGTTGCAGGTCTTAATCTTTCAAAACCTTTGACATATATACGTTATCAAGGACATATCCGAATTTTCGATAGTACTCTCTGGCTCCTATCCCGCTAATAATGGCAAGTTTCCGGTATCCATTTTCACGTGCTATCTTCTCTGCATATTCCAGAAGTTCCTTCCCATATCCTCGATGCTGCCACTCCTTTTGCTTCGCTTCTTTTCCTATAGGTACCATGGATCCGTAAACGTGTAGTTCTCTTATCAGGGCGGCGTCCTGCAGTTCCGGGCGATGAGGAGCAGCGGGGAAGCGCAAACGGGTAAATCCGACGAGGACATCTGCAGCAAGATCTTCAAACGCGATGAAATGTTCTTTGCCTCCGCAAGCTTCGTATGTCTCTACAGTCAGCTCGACGTCTTTTGGATTTATTTTTCTTCCTTTCAGGCCAGTATGACCTACTTCCCTGCAGCGAATACAGTGGCATTCTCCTCCTCTTTCTCTCAGTTTTTCTTCTGCAAGCTGCCTGAGATTACTCTTTCGGACCCCGGCAATGATCTGGTATGCTGGAATATCCCGCTGGATACGCTGGAGTCTTACCCATTTAGGCAGGATCTCTTTTACATCCGCAATTAGTTCAGCAGCTTCTTCGTCAGAAAGAGCCTCGTAATCTCCTGCTTTCCAAAGCTTGTAAAGAGGAGTTCCTTCAGTTACCAGGGTAGGATAAATTTTGAGATAATCGGGTCTGAAGCGAGAATCTTCGAAGAGCTTTTTGAAGCCTTTTAGGTCCAGCTCTGAATCCGAGCCAGGCAGATGAGGCATCATATGAAATCCAACTTTGAATGCGCTGTCCCGTAATACTTGATTAGCCCTGACAATTTCTGCAACTCCGTGCCCTCTCTGCATACGAGTGAGCACAAAATCATAAACACTCTGAACTCCGAGTTCTACCTTAGTTCCTCCAAGTTTGAGGAATTCATCCACGTGTTTCTCTTCTGCCCAGTCAGGACGCGTTTCAAATGTGATTCCTACGTTGCGAATTTCAGCTTTTTCATTTGCTTTCTGCACTTCTTCAAGAGGAATATAAGGTAAAGATTTCCCAATTCTCCAGGCTTTTTCTCTCCACTCTTTTCCTGTGAAATCGTTCATTGCCTCTAGGCAGCGTTTAACAAACCATTCCTGATAATCGAGACTGCGTGCAGAAAACGTACCTCCCATCACTATCAGTTCCACTTTTTCTACATCATGGCCGATCCCTTTAAGCTGGGAAAGCCTGGATTCAACCTGGGAATAAGGGTCAAATCCATGCTGGATCGCCCGCATGGCTGCAGGCTCCTTTCCCATATAACTCTGGGGCGACTTGAAAGCAGATTTAGGTCCTCCCGGACAGGGAAGGCAAACTCCATGAGGGCATGGAGCCGGAGATGTCATTACAGCAATTGCCGCAACTCCAGAAATCGTTCTTACAGGCTTCCGTTTCAAAAAATCTTTAATTATTGCCTGCTCTTCGTCCGATCCCTGGGTTATGATATTTCCGTTTCTGGGGAGGCTGTCCAGATGATACTGTTTACTGACATCTTTTTTTGCCTTATTTAACTGGTTTTCGTTTTCTATCTCGCCGGCAAGTACTTTTTCAAGGATTTCCCTGCAGGCCTTATTATAATCATCTTCTTTCATCTCAAGTTCCGTCTTTCCGGTTTCTGGGTTCCAACTTTTTATTCTTATGGCAGTTCTAAATAAAAATCAATTTTGAGAGCTTCAAAAAGATTTTATGATTTTTAAAAAAGCTACTTAATTTGATCTTATTGAAAGTATTTGAGCGGATCCCAAAGCTCAAAATTATTTTACCAACTCAAATTATGGATAATCAGTCGAGAGCTTCGGATCACAAAGTGTGCTTGAAAACTCACATTGATACACCCGCATTGATGTACTCATACCGATGTAGTAATTTAATTGGTTTCGGGATGAGCTGTCCACTTAATGCGAGCATGATGGCAGTTCAATATTTGCTGCGCAGAGCCTGCCTCATTTTAAATCCATAAGTTTTTACAGGTCATTACTTAACAAAGATCAAATCCGATAATAAAGGTTCCGAGACCTATCGCCGGTTTGAGACCCATTACAGACCTGATATACTCATCCGAGGGGGTGGACGGAGACGCAAGTACAGCATTGGTCACACCTTCTACGCATTCCACGTCCTGGCATTTCTTGGGTGGAAGTACTACAGTTATGGGTTCTTTCTTTGCATCTCTTGGCTTAGGCACGCAGCTCTTGTAGAGTACAAGGTTTCCCATAACCAGCATATCGTTACATTTTTTACATTCCTCAAGTTTCTCGGGATCGTAAACATCCTCCCCAATCTTTTCTCCATACTGCATAAGTACTACATTGGACCCTTCAGGCCAGACATAATGCATATTAGTTGTAAAGGCTATGATTACCTGGCGTTTGAAGACTTCCTTTATTCCCCTATTGTCTCCTACACCAAGCCCCATAAGTACGGCTCCTTCAGCTTTTTTCTCAAGCTCAAAAATTTTCTCTTTGTCTTCTTCACTCAAGATATATGTATCTTCTACGCCTTTCATGGCTTTTATTCTGCATATGACATCCTGAATAACAGTTTTACATTCCACAGCGAATTCTCCGTCGTGTTTTTAGACCTATGTTATATTACTGAATTATAAGTATGATCTTATTAATTTCATACTTTTATTTAGTTCCTTCTTATGTTCCTGATGTGTCAGGCCTTTTTGCCTTCTTTTAAATTTACCGATACCATATAACGCTCTTTTTATATTTCTCTTTTTATATCCTCAATTCCCAATATGATTCTATTTTCTCCTGCAAGTAACTTATGTGGATTTTTTAAGCATTTTTCTATAAATCCCAAAAAGTGATTACTATAAATATTTACAGTTATTTAATAATTTCATTAAATTTTTTCCAAATTCTTAAGTTCATTTTTATACTGATGCTTCGATTCCAGAATCGATTCCCTATTTTCCTAGAAAAACTCGTGATCTGCGGATCAATCCTAAAAAAGACTGCGAGTTTTGAAAAGTTATCCCTTTAGCGTATCGAATGTGTACCTCAAGAATAAGTCAAGAATTAAAGCGATGTTAATAATAATAATAATAATAATAATAATAATAATAATAATAATAATAGTAATAATAATAATAATAATAATAGTAATAATAATAGTAATAATAATAATAATAATAATAATAATAATAATTATAATAATAGTTCTCTGCTTGATGATTTATTCAATATTTAATTGCGGAATGGAATCGGAGTTAGAGGACGAAAATGAAACGGTTGCAGATCAGAAAGGGAAATCAACAAAACTGCAATGAGATTGATATTTTTCAAGTTTCCGGGGATTACAGAGCTTATAACTCCAAAAAAAGGAATTATAAAGTCAAAAATACTGAATATGAAAGAGATCCACTGGAAAATACTGAGTCTCATGGGAAGAAATATGAAAATATCTATCTATAATTATGTTTACCTTATAATTATGTTTACCTTATAATTATGTTTACTTTATAATTACGTTTACCTCATAATTACGTTTACCTGCTAAATCTATTATGTATCAACCTATGTTAAAATATATAAATATCCGTATTAAAATAAAAAAAAATTAAAGATACGAATTTAAAGGCTAGGTCGAATTGAAGGTAAAGATTACACAATTTCTTTTCAAGCTACGTAATCTATATAAAGGTTTGAATACAAACACATATTTAATAAACTTAATTAAGGAATCAAATGTCAGGAAAAAAATCTTTAATTATATTTGCAGGCATATGCCTTTTGTTAGTAGGCATTGTTATTCTAAACCCTTTTATGCAGCATAACTCTCCTACTGGTAAAGAAGAGAACAACGTTGAAGAAGAAAACAACGTTGAAGAAGAAAACAATGTTGAAGAAGAAAATAATAGTGAAAGCGTTGATCCTAATTCTTTTTTCATAAATAATTGGGGTAATGCAAATCATGAAGTTACTGTAGAACTACTTAACTCAAAAAACACTTCTGTATTTAGCAAATCATATTCATCAGTTCCTGGAAAAACTATAAATGACAAATTTTCAATTACACCGGTACCAGGTGGAGAAATTGTAGTTACATTAGATAACAATATCACTAGGACCCAAACGGTTTCAGAAAATTCAACAAGCTTGGCACTATACGTCGACGTAGATATGCTAACCAGTAATCCATTGGACCTGAGTATTGTTCTTCCATGAAATGATGCACTATTTGCCACCAGAGCTGGAAACAGTCTTCCTATAACTATACCGCAGTAAAATCTGGAATTATTCATCCTGAGAAGTTTGCAGATACCCTAACTTTGGTGGCACTATCTTTGAATACATTATCCTGTTTTTCCATTTCATCTAGACCATTTACGGGCAGCTCAAATATGAAAGATGACCCTTTTCCTTGAATACTTGTAAACCATACTCTGCCCCTATGCAAATCAACAAACTGTTTTACCAGAGCAAGCCCAAGGCCAGTACCTCCGTACTGGCGGTTCATGCCCGAATCAAGCTGTTTGAAAGGCTCAAACAGGTATTTCTGGTCTTCAGAGGATATACCTATTCCCGTATCTGTGACCGAAAATATAGCTCTGTTTCCGTTTTTTTTACAGTAGACAGATACTTTGCCTCCTTCCGGGGTAAACTTGACCGCGTTGCTTACGAGATTGTAAAGGATCTGGAGAAGGCGGTTTCTATCTGCCTTAATATCTCCAAAATCCTTACCCATCTTAAATTCCATTTCAAGGCTTTTAATCTGAGCAAGGGGCAAGATAGTGGATTTCACCTCATCGAAAACCAAGCCAATAGAAAATTCACTGTAGTTAAGTTCCATTTTTCCGGCTTCTACTTTTGAGAGGTCAAGGATATCGTTTATAAGTCCAAGGAGATGTTTTCCGCTGACAGAGATGTTATTTACGTATTTCAGCTGCTTTTCGTTGAGATCTCCAAAAATTTTTTCGAGCAGGATGTCCGAAAAACCAATAATGGAGTTAAGAGGCGTCCTCAGCTCGTGACTCATATTGGTAAGAAATTCGCTCTTGGTACGGTTTGAGGCTTCAGCTTCCAGTTTTGCCCGGAGGAGGTTCTCTTCAGTTCTTTTACGCTCGGACAGGTCAATGAAACATTCAACAAAATAATCTTTGTCCTCTATGGTTACCGGAACCACACTCTTAAGGATTGGGATGACTTCCTTTTGAGCATTGATAATCGTTTTTTCTGACTTGTCCACAGTCAACCCGAGATCACTGATAGGACATTTTCCGACCTCTGTAGGACAGATAAATTGGTGACATATATTTCCGACAATCTCTTCTTTTAACCTCCCGATCGTTTTAATTGCAATAGGGTTTACATCAACTATTTTGTGGCCCGAAGCTTCGATTAACAATATTCCGCAAAGGCTTTTTTCCAGTAAAGCACTCAAGATCTCTCTTTCTTTTTGTACCAAACGTTCTGATACTTTACGTAAAGTTATGTCCCGGAAGATTATCAAGAGAGTTTTTCTTTGCTCACATATGGCTAAGGAACTAACCTCTACGTCGAGGATACTATTGTCTGACCTTTTGATCTTCGTTTCAAAAAACGCCGATCTGTTTTCCTGAGTTACGTTTAATGCATTCTGGAAGCCGGGAAGAGATTCTTCAGTAAATAGAGAGAGAATGGACATTTTTTCAAGATGAGCTCTATCATATCCGAGAAGGTTGCAGCCTTTAGGGTTAACTTCGAGAATACACTCTCCTTTTGTTATGAAAATTGCATCATTGGACTGCTCAAATAGAATCCTATATATTTCGTCTTTAGCCATTAGATTGTCCTCGGCCAGTTTACTTAAAAGCGAATTATTTTCTCATTTTTGTCTCAGGTTCAGTAAAGGCACTTTTCCGGGATTGAAGAGGTTTAATGAGTAGTAACTAAATTATGAGTAACAATTCTAATAAAATTTATACTGTATAATACTTATCACATTTTATTATAAAGATCTATTGTTGAAGATGATATCCGGGGAAAAATATGATTAAAGATAGTATGCAGGATAATAAGGTAAATGACAATTACAAAAATATGGAAAAATGTAGATCGAATACAGATTCATAAAACTTGATTTTTTGCATATATCCGAAGATTATGGGTTTTTCCAACAAATAAAGGAATTTATTTTGAAATCGAATCACTAAACCTTACTAAAAAAGAGGAGGAGAGCTTTGAATTTTATAGCATTTACCTCCAACTATTAGATCTCTTCTAAGTCAAGAAGATCTTATCTTCGATGACCAATCGAATAATTAATATCAAGATCCAATGTCAGTTATCTGGACCTGATAGCTGTAATTCGTTAGCCATGAAGAAGAGATACTTCCAGGAGCGATCACCAACTCTGGAGGTCAGCTCTTTAGCCCTTGGCTTGCACCCGTGTCATCCACTGCTGGAATGGCGTTCGATACGATTGTGTTCTCACTAATCCACTTGTTGACATCCACTGGTTCGAATCGCCCTTTCTCCTCTACCGGATAGCGTATTGGCTGTCCGGGCTTGACAGGAAGCACTTCGGAGTCTTTTACAACGATTGTACCATTGACGATGACATAAGGTATGCCAGTTGAGGGTAGCCCCTGTTCACCAGCTTTATATGTTGCGTGGTCAGTCACCGTATCTGGATCAAAAAGAGTCAGGTCTGCGACCTTGCCTACCTGCACACGGCCACGCTCTTTCATTGACTCAATGCCGGCGTCGCCCAGATGCTTTGCACTCCAGTAGCTAAGCTGGGAAAGTGTGAACATAAGGGGTACGTTCTGTTCCCTGCCGAGTCGAAGGACCTTAGCATCGCATCCCGCTGTGCGCGGATGACCCGCATACTCAGAATAGTTTGTATTCCACGGTAGCAACTTCCCATCAGTACCCACACCACCCATGGCATCCGTTGCCACAGTCATCTCAGGGATTGTCAACCAGTATGGCAACCATTTTGTCCTCGCAGGCATGAATACCACGATGTTGCGACCCGGGTCCGCTTTCACCAATGTCTCATATTCTGATTTGTTAAGGAATTTGTCGGTCGAAGGATCGTAGAGAGTCTCCTCGTACTTGTAGCCATAGGTTTTCTCCCAGAGATCGGGGCTCAGAAAATCAGCGCTGATTGATGTAGATCCAGCATCGTAGGGGTAATATTCTGCCCACATGTTGAGACCTCTGGAGCGAGCCAACCGTAATTTTTCTTCAATCTCCCACCAACCATAGTCATTATCATGTGCCATCAACAGTGGCGCATCGAGCAGAACTGCGTTAGTAAATACCTCGTCAAAGGCGATAGGAGCTTCCATCGGTGTCTCGCTGCTAAGGTGATAACGGGTGTGTACTGAAGCAATCCTGCCGTAACGAGCGGCAGTCCGTTGAGCCTCGAAAAGCTCGTAGCTCGTCAGACCTTTTGCCATATAGGCAGCTCCGACACCCACACCGATAGCTCCCTGCTGCAACTCTTCGTCCAGCTTTTTCATGACCTTGTTCATCTGTGAAATATTGCTACGGTTCACCGACCATCCCGGGATTCCGTCAATTGTGGATTCATTGATGTAATGAATTAGGTTGGAGTAGTCCACTGGTTCCTCGATCTTGACCTCCGGGTCGTGCACCAGCATGCGGATAATGTTAAGACTGGCTGTGGTGCCGTAGTTAACCTGCCATCCTTCTTCCGCCTTTTTATCATACCACTCCTTGACGTTCAATGCGCCAAGTTCGAGATCCATGCCTGTAGTGACACCGTCGCGGAGAGCAAGTTTTGTGGCAAACGGATCGACGGCGTGGAAATGGGTATCTATGAAACCCGGTGCAACAACAAGCCCCGTGGCATTAATATTTTCCTTGCCGTCGATGCTCTCATTTGTGATGATAGCGATTCTGCCGTCCTTGACACCAACGTTGGCAATGGAATCGTACATGGTTTCAGGGTCCATAACCCGGCCATTATTGATGACAAGGTCGTAAGTCTGCGCCGATGCAGGCAGACATGATACAAACAGAAGCATTCCAATCGTGACAGACATTTCCAGAAATATAGCGCTAAGTCGTCTAAGTGCCCCCATAATTACACCTTTTCAGAGAGTTTGCCCTCATTGAATTGCATTTAAACTATTATATATAAATTTGTGTATATTATGAGGGGCATTGTATACTTATAGATTCCCTTTTTCCAAAAATAACTAACATAAAGATCTTAAATCTGGTTAGAACAGTTGGTTAGAGTAATTTAGTGTTTTATTAGTAGGTTACACAAAAACGCCTACATACCAATATTGCAACAGAAAATAGTAAGAGGTTCTGAAAAAGGGTCTGGAAAAGATAAGATAAACAAAACTTATAGAAATCTAAAGTTTATAAAAATCTAAAACTTCTAAAAATGAAAAGAGTAACTCAGTGAAAAACAAGAAACTGAACCGAATACCAAAAAGAAATGACAAAAAGAAATGACAAAAAGAAATGACAAAAAGATTAGATTGAGTAATAAAAAAGAGGGAATAAATTCCCCGAAGAACATCAATCCAGGTTTAGTCTGAAATCAGTCTTCACTTTTCATCTGCGGGAAGAGAATTACTTCCTTGATAGAGTCCAGGCCCGCAAGAATCATGGTTAGCCTGTCGATCCCAAGCCCCATGCCGCCTGTAGGAGGCATTCCGTATCCGAGGGCATTTACGAAATCGTAATCAATGGTCTGGGCTTCAAGGTCTCCTAACTTTCTTTTCTTGTCCTGTTCTTCGAACCTTTTTTGCTGCTCAAGAGGATCATTCAGTTCGGAATAGCCGTTTGCCAGTTCCCAACCATTCATGAATAGCTCGAATCTCTCTACAAAGCCTTCTTTTGACCTATGATTTTTGGCAAGTGGAGAATTTTCCACGGGGTAATCGTATATGAAAGTCGGGTTTATCAGCTTGTCTTCTACCAAACCCTCAAAGAGCAGGGCAAGGAACTCTCCGTAAGTATTTGCCTTTTCGTAGTCCTCGATTTTGTTCTCGATTGCGATTTGCTTCAACTCATCAAGCGAGTGAGCAAAAACATCAAGTCCGGCATACTCTTTTAAGGCGTCTTCCATGGAAATACGTTTCCAGGGAGTACTGAGATTGAGCGTGTTTTCGCCCATTTTGATTTCATAGCTGCCAGTCAACTTGAACATAAGCTCTGAAATGAGGCCTTCAGTTAAGTCCATCATGTCATTGTAATCCCTATAAGCTTCATAGACTTCAATCGTGGTGAACTCAGGGTTGTGGGTCGTGTCAATATCTTCATTCCTGAAATTCTTGGCGATCTCAAAGACCTTCTCATATCCACCAACAACAAGCCTCTTAAGGTAGAGTTCCGGGGCAATTCTAAGGAAGAGTTTCTGCCCTAGACAGTTGTGGAAAGTCATGAAAGGCCTTGCATTTGCACCTCCATACACATTCTGGAGTATTGGAGTTTCAAATTCCAGAAATTCCCTGTCAGAAAGGTATCGTCTGATCTCGGAGATGAGTTTGCTCCTCATAACGAAAATCTCTCTCTTATCAGCATTGACTATAAGGTCAAGATACCTTTTTCTGTACCTGGTTTCAACGTCTTTTAAGCCGTGGAATTTTTCGGGGAGGGCACAGAGGGATTTTGAGAGAAGAGAGCATTCGGACACACTGATGGAATTTTCACCTCTTTTTGTCCTGAAAAGTGTGCCCTGAACGCCTACAATATCTCCCGAATCGACCAGGGTTTTAAAAGTCTTGAAATCTTCATCAGGAAGATTTCCTTTCCTTAAAGTTATCTGAATTCTGCTCCCCTGGTCTCCAAGATCGGCAAATATCATTTTTCCAAGCCTGCGAATATTGTAGAGCCTTCCTGCGGTTCTGACCGTTAGCCCTTCATTCTTTTCAAAGTCCTCGAACTTTTTCTGGATTTCACAGATATCCCCGTTCTTTTCAAACTTATAGGGGTATGGATTAAGTCTCTGGCTTCTGATGCCGTTTAGTTTTGCAAGTTTAGAATCATCAAAGACCCTGTTATCTGAAATATCATTATTGTCAGATTCATTGTCAGACGGTACGAGGCTATCTGACATTTTTTCATTATTAATTTCCGTGCTCATTGAATCAGTACATCCTATTCAGGTGAATACGAATAAACCGCTTAGTAATCGATTATTGATCAATCAGTAAACTGATAATAAATTATTAAATCGATCAGTAATCATATATAAGTCAGTAAGTAAGTTAACCATAAACAAATCAATAATAAATCAAGATCAGCGAATCAACCATTAATAAATCAACCCGAGTACCCACAGCAGAAAAGAATCTTGGAAGGTCTCACAGAGATTTGTGCATTTTCAGATATGTAAGTTGTTAGATAGTGAATTCTTAGATATGTGGATTCTTATTAACTTCTATGGCTGAAAGCTGCAAGTCTGATGCCAGGAATAATGCCTGTCTATTAGCCTGAGTCCTGACATTTAATTTTTTCAATACATCCATGCATATTATATAAATATTGAGAAAACGAGTCCATATATTAATAAATTATTAGTGAAATCAGCAGTACTTTCTGAGAAAAATTGATATCAAATTCGTTGCAAAACTTTCATAGTACTATTGCAAATGTATCCTATGTCTATTAATTTATAGACTTCGAATTTTCCACTACACTAAAAGTAATTTCAAATTCAGTACCCTGATTTCGTTTAAGCTCTATTTTCCCGTCCAGCTGGTCAACAAGGATATTTACTAACTGAAGTCCAAGTGATTCTAGACTCTCTAATTTTAAATTTTCAGGAATTCCTTTCCCATTGTCTGAAACTGTCAGGCTGAAAAGAGATTTACTTGTTTCATCATTAATTTCTTCTCTGTAAAGCTTAATTCGGATTTGCCCTTTTTGGCCTTCTGTAAATGCATGTTTGAGGGAATTGGAGACCAGTTCATTAACAATTATTCCTAACGGAACAGCAGTGTCCATATTAAAGAACGTATTCTCTTCCAGATCCGTGCATAGACTGAGATTTTTACTACTAAGGCTATAAGTCTGGAAAAGATTTTCAGCTAATTTTTTAAGGTATTCAGAAAAATTCAGGGTATCGGTTCCTTCTCCTTTATATAATTCTTCGTGGATGAGAGCCATAGAGATAACCCGGTTCTGGCTTTCCCTGAAAGCCTCAATAACTTTCAGGTTATCGAACTTATCAGCCTGAAGATCGAGAAGAGAATAGATAACCTGCAGGTTATTTTTGATCCTGTGGTGGATTTCTTTCTTACGGGCAGTCTCGAGATTTACCAGAGCTTCTTCTGCCTTTTTCCTCTCGGTAATGTCAAGAACAAAAGCTACGCCTTCACAAAGCACCTTATTGAAGGTAGCTACCCCAATAATGACAGGTACGCGCGAGCCGTCTTTGCGGATGTATTTCTTCTCGTAAGGCGTACTTATGCCTGTTGATTTGAGTTCTGCCACGGCATGATCGTCAAATTGACTGTCCTCCGGTGGAGTCATCTTATCCCATTTAATTTGCCCAGCCCGCAAGTCCTCGCGAGTGTAACCGACTATTTCCAGGAACTTATCGTTAGCTTCTGTTATCGAACCGTTCAGATTGTAAAAACATACACCGATCATATCTGAGTTATAAAATCCGCGTAGTCGCGTTTCGCTCTCATGCAATGCTTCTTCCGCTTTGATATGCTCAGTAACATCTCTTACAATACTTGAGATAGCCACGAGCTTTCCAGATGCGTCAAAAACCGGAGAAAGAGTTATTGAAACATTTATTAAGTTACCATCTTTTTTCCGCTGCAGAGTTTTGTAATGCCGGATCTTTTCTTTTTGTTTAATCTTTTCAATTAACTGTCTTATTTTTCCTTTGAGATTATCCGGTTCCAGGATTGAGATATTTTTCCCCAGAATTTCTTCAGCTGAATAACCATAAATCTGCTCTGCACCTTTATTCCAGCTTGTAATAATACATTCAAGAGACTCAGTTATAATAGCATCGTCCGATGATTCCGTTGCATTCAACAGTGTCTGTATTTTCTCTTCAGCTTTTTTGCTTTCAGTAATGTCCTGAACTATTCCTTTTATTTTAGTGGGGATATTTTCATTATTATACACGAATTCTGATTTTAGATGGACTATACGCTCTTCTCCATTTGCTAAGACAATCCTGTAATCGATAACAAAAAGATCTTCCTTTGCAGCTTTTTTAAGGGCGTTACGGTAGTAGTCTCGATCATCGGGATGTATGCAACCTAAATATTCATTGTAAGAGGGTGCTGACTCTTGAGGATCACGTCCAAAAATACGATACATCTCCTCAGACCAGTAGGCTTTATCAGTTGCAATCTCCCACTCCCAGTTTCCAATATGAGCCATTTTTTGAGCTTCAGCAAGGCCTTTCTCACTTTCTTTCAATGAATTGTAAGCCTTCTCAAGCTCGACTGTTCGTTCTTTAACTTTTTCTTCTAGATTTTCATGTGCTTTTTTTAGAGCTTCTTCTGCTTTTTTGCGCTCTGTAATATCGCGGACGATACCTCCACTAAAGAGAACCTTGCCATTTCTGTCTTTGGTAATCGTAAAATGATTTGAGAACCAGCGATATTTGCCATCCTTGTGTTTAAATCGGCACTCTAGAGTTTCAGAACCAGTATCGTATGCCCGGTTCCACTTCATCTTAATTATGGAGCGGTCGTCGGGATGAAGACGACCAAGAATCTCACTGGCATTCACTGAACTTATTTCCTGGGCAGAGAAGCCAGTAATCTTCTCTATCCCTGGACTCATGTAATCATAACTGTCAGTCTGAAAGTTTCGTCTGTATGCTACATCAAGTGAGTTCCAAGAACTGACCGGAACCTCTCCTCACTCTCCTGCAATGCGCCCAGAAGTGCTTCACGTTCAGTCAGCGAATGAGCCATTTTAAAATTGCTGTAGCCTAACTGCGAGATAATATTGGCAAAAGTAATCAGGAAGGCCATACCTGTATTCACAGTTTCCCTGCTCAACCATGGGACTTTCTCAAGTGCTGCTATGTATTCCTCCTCATTGAAACCATATTTTCTGGCCTGGGATCGGAAAAGCTCATAGTCCAGAGGTTCGTCTTCAAAAAAGAACTGGCCTAAGAAGATATTGGCAACATGCTGTCCTTCTACCATAACTGGAGTCGCTATGTCCCACATGTTATTTTTGCATTTATAGAGCTTGAACTCTCCTGGTGAAATGCCTGCAGACAGCTCTATGTCACTCTCTACGCAGTGCTTACAGGTTTCAGGGTGAACCCTGTGGAATCGCGTGCAGATATCCTGCCATCCTACGCCTACCAGAACATTGCCTTTTGGATCGTCCAGGCTCATGGGTATGTGAGTGATCTTATAGAAGTTGTCCATCATAGACTGGATCGTCTGGATGTCAACGATATCAGTGATTTCCAGTTTATCCACCTCCCGAGCAGGTGAAAGAATATATTCTAACTTCTGCCTGATGTGCTGCTAACTCTGGCCCAACACTTTCTCAGTCTGAACACTTTCTCAGTCTGCTTGCACTCAGTTTTATTTTTCTACCTGGGTTTTTCGATCCTTTCCCATTTTCCTTCCCTTTTGACCAGAAACAACTGATGGTTAAAAGCTAAGTCGATAGTATCTGCTGCGCCGCACATACTAAGAAAATATGAGCACAGAAAGTGTATTTGTCATTTGTTAGTGGATGGAGAAGCTAATATTAATATTTTCAAAACTCCTCAATTCTATAAGTTTTCACTTACTCTTTAAGTAATACAAATATTCAAAATAGTTATATGCATTAAATTTTAAAAAGATTTGGATATTATGGTAATGTTAATACTGCACAGAATAATAAATGTGAGCATAATTCTTCCATGCTTTCAACGCCTTCCGTGGTTATAAAGTAAGTTCAAATATTCACGTTTAGGATTATAGTTAAAGCTAACTTCTTTGTCTACATGCCAAATCATCTTATGCAGAGCCTTTTGAATTCCTGCATCTTCTATTCCTATTCTTGTTTCTAACTCTTGTATGCTTCAGCTTCCGAATATTCCTGAGCAGTCCGAGTCTTGTTCCATCAAGTAAATACACTTCCGAAGCCTCAAGTTTAATTCCACCTGAGGAAAAAGCCGGGCCCAGCAGCTCCTCTTGAGTGGACTCGTTAAAAGGTACGCCTCCACATAGCTCATTAAAAGCCGGCATTACGAAGAGTTCAGGATCTGCCCACTGTGCAGGATTCTCAAAATCAAGGTTTCCGAAATGAACTTTCAGGACTTCCAGATTGAACTTTGTCCTGATCCAGGCAGGCTCAACTATTGAGTAGCCAAAGGAATCTGTAAAACGAACAGTGGGATGATTATGGGCGGTGACTACATAAGATGCAGCCAGTGTTTCAGGTGCAGGCCAGGTGTGCCCATGGAAATATCCCACTCCGTCAATAACCGCACCTCGTGAGGAATGAATCCTGATGTCTTTTTGCCTGTTGAAAAGAAGTTCGATTCCCCCATCATGGTTTCCGGGGATAATATCAACGTGTGTATGTTCTGCAAGTGTTTCAAGGAAGCGAGGAATTTCGTCTTTCTCCTGCCAGGAGACCTTAGGAACATTATGTTTCACGTCCCCAAGAAGTACTACTCTATCAGGGAAATTTGCCTGGATATAGCCAAGAAGCCTGTCCAGCCGCCCTTTCATCTGACTGGGTAAATTAATCCCGCTCCTGTACAGGTCCCACTCGATCCCAAGATGGATATCGGCAACTACCAGTGAGGTTTCGGTGTTCCTGACGATAAGGGCAGGTTCTTCAATGATAGGTGTTATTTCGGGTGGCATAGTCGATAAGAGGTGTTTTTCAGGATTTGAAATAAATTATTCTTTCTGAAAAGAAAACTATTCTTGGAAATAAAGTATGACTTTTCAAACCTGTAGCAATATGTAGTTTACGATATTTAAATGGTCGGGGCTGAACCGTATATAATAGGTAGAGGAAAATATCATGATACAAAACGTGATTCTTGTAAAAAATCCGAAAACTAAGAAGAACCAGAAGATGGTAGAGAGAAGAACAAAAAGTACGATCAACCAACCGCCTTATCGTCGTTGTCCCGTTCTTTCCTGCAACCTAAGGCCTCCTACTATCACTCCAAATAAGATAAGTAGCAGTATTACAACTCTCTGAACCAGACGAGCTGCACAAGATACCAAATTGTTTGCTGTCCGTTAGAACGCAATTTTATATTCCAAAAACCTATATATGCTGCCATTTATATACATAAAATTGAATAATATCGTTTTTATCCATTGAAATGGGGGAAATTTCAGATGGGGGTTAAGGAAAATGGGAGCAACAACATCGGCTGATCAGACAGCCAAACCAAAGACTCTTTTTTCCAATGTTCACGTCTTCGACGGCGTGCACGAGAAGCGCATCGAAAACGCCTACGTTCTTGTTGAAGGTAATCTGATCAAGCAGATCTCGGCCCAGAAGATCACCGCTGACGGCGCGATGGTGATCGACGGCGGGGGACGCACGCTGATGCCCGGGCTCATCGATGCCCACTGGCACACCATGTTCTGTTTCTGGCCTATCAGCAAAATACTTAGTTCCGATTTCGGCCTTCTCAGCATAGTGGCCGCCAAATCGGCCGGAGAAACCCTTCTGCGTGGCTTCACAACGGTGCGGGATGCCGGTGCCAATGTTTTCTCGATAAAGAAGGCCACTGATGAGGGTTTGATCGACGGCCCTCGAGTTTATCCTGCCGGCGCATATATCAGCCAGACCTCCGGTCACGGCGATTTCCGTGGCCCTAATGACGTGCCTGAGAATCCAGTCACTCCGCTCGACTACATGCAGCGAGTCGGGCACGTGTTAATCGCAGATGGGGTGCCAGAGGTGATTAAGCGCACCCGAGAGGTGCTTCGCATGGGTGCCAGCCATATCAAGGCCATGGCAGGTGGCGGTGTGACTTCACTTTATGATCCGCTCGATGTCACGGAATACACCTTCGAAGAGATGAAGGCGATATGCGACGTTGCCAAGACCTGGAACACCTATGTCATGATCCACGCCAATACCGACGAGGCCATCCGGCAGTGGATCGAAGCCGGTGCTCTATCCGTCGAACACGGTTTCTTCATTGAAGAGGAAACAGCGAAACTGATGGCAGAAAAGGGCGTGTGGTGGAGTATGCAACCGATGTCGGTTGGTGACGAAGACGCTTTCAAATTCGAGAATCCCATTAGCACGGCCAAGTATGCGCAGTGTGTTGCCGGCCTGGAGAAAGTCATCGCGCTCACCAAAAAGTACAAGGTCAAAACCGCCTTCGGTACCGACATGCTGTTCGATCCCGCGCTCGCCGCGAAACAGGGTAAATTCCTGGCCAAGATGAAGAAATGGTACACACCCTATGAAGCTCTGAAAATGGCCACCCACGATAATGCCCAGCTGCTCAAACTTTGCGGTCCACGCGACCCCTACCCAGGCGATCTCGGTGTAGTGAAGGAAGGCGCATTTGCCGACCTGATCCTGGTGGACGGGAATCCGCTGCAAAACATAGACCTTATCGCTGACCCTGACAGGAACTTCGTCGTTATCATGAAGGACGGGAAGATCTACAAGAACACGCTCTGACCTGTGGCTTCATCGTGGTCGGTGGCCTACGTCCTGTTTCGGCAGGTGCCGCAGACAGGCTACGATAATACCTCTCCGCTCCTCCCTTCGTTTTGGATCGGACTTTTCGCTTGAGAGAGATTGCAATCAATACTTTGTATCGCAGACAGGATCTTTATTTGGGAATAACAAATATGGAGGAGATGGGCAATTCCTCTCTTATCTTTTCATTCACACTTATCCTCTTCCCAATTTTCAAAGCAATGAAGGAATCGCGACCTAGCTTCGGGCTTGAAGCGGATTGGCTGCCCGGGGAAAAACTGAATGTCTCAGAGGCATGGACAAAGAAGGTAACTGTTATGTAATAATGAGATATTTATAAAAAAAGAACATACGAATTAGACGTGCTGAAATTAGATACGGGATTTTTAAATCGAATTTGAGATCATTCCGGGGAGAAAAAGAATCCCCGGAAAAAGAATCAAAGCTATAATCAAAATTACAGTTAAAATTCAAATCCAGATTTTACTTTTCATACTTAAGTACATCATCAATAGTATCCACATACTCTATGTTGATTCCCACCTCTTTTTCTATGTACTCTTTAGCATCTACGATTTCCGGCTTCTGCTCAATGACATTAAAACCGCCAAGCTGCCTTTCTACATAACTATATGTAACAAGCTGGCTGTTTTCCCTCGGAATGAGGAAAAGGGTTTTGCCTCCGGCTTTTGCTGCCTTAGCTTTTTCCATAACTCCACCTATCTGACCGATATTACCTTTATCGTCAATAGTGCCTGTAAGGGTTATACTATTGTTCAGTTTGGTATTGTTATCAATGGTTGAAATCGTAAGCAGAGTCATGAGAGCTCCTGCGCTGGGGCCATCGACTCCAGGAGTTTCATTCGAAGCGGTAATGCTGAAAATAATATCACTGCTTGACATTTGTCTACCGGTTTTGTTTTCGGCGACGAAAACTGCAGTGTTTGCAGCATCCTGGAAGACCACACCCATCAGAGGAGTTGTCTGGACAAGCACACGGCCTTTTCCGGGCTGGACTTCAGCTGAGATATTGAGCAAAGCTCCCTCCTCAGAAACATTTTTCCGGATAAAGGGCCCTGCTTTCTCGAGCTCGACTTTCTTGAAAACAGCAGGCCCCTGGAGGGTAGCAAAGCCTTCAATTCCTTCAGGACACGTTTGAGAGCCATTTTCAAGCTCAAAGACTCTTTCTCGATAGGACTTTAACTGAGAAGCGTAAGACTGAAGCGACTCATTACTCTGATTTATCTGCGTCTTAAGGTTTTCATTTTCCGTTTCAAGGGAATTTATTTGAGTCTGCATTTCCTGGACCTGTTTTCCCTCAAAGGAAGGCTGTTCTTCAAACAGGACAAAGTAAGCGTTTGCAAAAAGCGAAATAACCAGTAAAAAAACAAGAAGTTTTGACTTCATACCACCTATCACTTTCAATTTGCTTCTTTAAATCATATTTATCTCTTCCTTATGGAAACCATGCCTGAAAACTGCAAGAAACATACACATAATATACACATATAATTACAGAATTTAATTTAAAGACCCATAGGTGAATATGCTGTTACAGATAAATGAATATGTTGATGACAAAGAAGTGAATGCCCTGGTTCCTAATAAATGAATACTCTGGTTACCAAAAAATGAAATTGGTTACCAAGAAATAAAATTGGTTACCGAGAAGTAAATATATGGATTCAGGAAGTCTTCGATCTAACCCATACGCTTACATTAAAAACTTATATAACTGTATAGGCCGAGCTTCAATCTTACTTTTCAGGGGCCTCCTTCTCAGTCTCCTTTCCTTTATCCTTCCACATTAACATTATTTTCAGGTTTTTCTCATTTTCCGATTTGGTGATAACTGCTTTTCCATTCATAGTCAGAAGTAAGTTAAAAGTCAGTTCCACCTGACATGGCCTGAACTCAGGAGGAGTTTCCTTCAGATTGTCTACAACTTTTTTAGAAATCTCCTTAATCATAAGCATCGCATTATCAAATGATTCAGTGGATTTCTCTTCCAGGGCTTTCGGAGATACAAGCGCAAATTTTTTTACTGTGCCGGGAGCATGTCCCAGTTCGGCTAAAATACACCCTGCTTTTAAGGCTTCCCTGCCTGAATTCTCAATAACCTTTTCATCAACAGTGACTTTTTCATCAACAGTGACTTTATCCAGAAACTGCCCCCCCATTAGGTAATATGGCCACGTCTCATAGAAAAAGAGAGTGTGACCCTGAGTAAGAATAGATTAACGTAAGTAAAGTTGTATATATATGAATAAATAATTATTGACGTTTTAAGGATTTAAGTTAAAGTTCAGAACTTAAATGCCTTATTAACTTTCTTCGGTTTCTTTTACATTTGGCCCTTCTTTTGTATCCTGAACAATATATCCCAGCGATTTTATTTTTTCTCTGATAGCGTCTGAAACTGCCCAGTCTTTCTTTTTTCTGGCAGCTTCACGCTCTTCAACCAGTTTCATCACTTCTGTGGGGATCTTCTTTTTTCCGGATTCGGAAAAGAGGCCCAGAGTATCTGAAAACTGCCTGTAAAGGGAATAGAGCTTCTCAAGGACCTGTCGATTTTTTTCGGATTCAAGATACTTGTTAGCTGTACGGGAGAGCTCCTTAAAAACCGTTAAGGCTTTTGGAGTGTTGAAATCGTCCTCAAGAGCTTCTCTAAACTGTTTTTCAAGTTCAGGGAGGGTTTTAAGAACTTCTTCATCCCCAGGATAATCTGTATCCTCTGCGCCTTCCAGGCTAAATTCAAGGTTCTCAAGCGTTTCTTTAAGCCGTAAATAATTATTCTTTGCATTTTCGGCAAAGGCATCGGAATAGTCCAGTTTTTTACGATAGTGGACTGAGAGAAACATAAAACGCACAACTTCCCCACCGTACTTTCCGACAATCTCGGGCAGGGTGAAGACGTTTCCTTTGGACTTGCTCATCTTCTCCCCTTCGACTATGAGATGTTCTCCGTGAATCCAGTAGCATGCAAACGGTTTTCCTGTTGCTCCTTCCGATTGTGCAATCTCGTTTTCGTGGTGAGGGAAAATAAGGTCCACTCCTCCTAAATGCATATCCAGAGTGGGCCCAAAGCGGTTCATGGCCATCACCGAGCATTCGATATGCCAGCCAGGACGGATTTTCCCCCATGGGCTCTCATAATAAATTCCCCTTTCGATTTCTTCAGGTGTTGAAGCTTTCAGAAGAGCGAAATCGCGGGGATTATCTTTATCATATTCATCCACGTCCACAGATGCGCCAATTATAATGTTATCAAAATCAAGTTTTGAAAGTTTGCCATAATTTGGGAATGACGAAATTCTGTAATAGACTGACCCGCCTTTTTCATAAGCCATCCCTTTGTCTATTAGCTTTTGTGCAAGTTTAATCATGCCGTCAACATTTTCCGTAGCTCTAGGATAAGCTGAAGCCCTTTTTATGTTCAGCATATCAAGGCCTTTAAAAAACTCTGTCGTATATTTATCCGTAAAATCCTTAAGTGACATTCCGGTTGCTTTCGAATCCCTGATAGTTTTGTCATCTATATCAGTAATGTTCATTACAAGTTTTACTTTATATCCAAGGTACTCAAGACTTCTCACAATATTATCTGCCATCAGAAAAGTACGATAGTTGCCTATATGCGGCATGTTGTAAACTGTAGGCCCGCAGGCGTAAATCGAAACTTCGCCTTCCTTTAAAGGTTTGAAAACCTCTTTCTTTCGTGTAAGAGTATTGTAAACCTGGAGCATCTGGAACGCCTCTGGATATTTAAGTACCTTAAGTAATTATAAATATGAAACAAAACTTTTTTAATGTATCCAAATTCGATTTAGAGTTATTTTAATCATTTCTTATTACCTAATTGGTCAGATATACTTTATTACTTTTACCGCAACCCTTTTTAAAAAAGGCTTGACCGAAAACTCCAGCAACAACATGGTCGGCGTGATCAACCGGCGCAACGGTTGCAGCACAACCCTTTTGAACAAACTGCTTGCCCGCAACCCTTTTGAACAAACTGCTTGCCCGCAACCCTTTTTAAAAAAGGCTTGACCGAAAACCCCAGGAAACAGCATGGTCATAACCCTTTTGAACAAACTGCTTGCCCGCAACCCATTTGAAAAAAGGCTTGACCGAAAATCTCAGCAACGACTAGATCAGTCATCATAACGGCTTCATGTTAATGGTTTTCAGGATAGACCTTACTCAAATATAGATACTCCAACTTTCTGCAGGATCTTTCCAAGACGGAAAAGAGGAAGATCTACGACGTTAAAGAAATCACCCTCGATTTTTTCCACAAAGGTTGCTCCTTTTCCCTGAATCGCAAAAGTCCCTGCTTTATCAAGAGGTTCTCCTGTTCTGACATAGGCTGAAATCTGCTCATTGCTTATTTTGTCCATCCAGACTGTTGTGGATTCCAGTTCGTTGATTTCTGTCACGCTGTCAAGGTCAAGGATTGTAAGCCCGGTTATAACCAGGAATTGCTGTCCACTTAAGCGTTTCAGCATTTTCTCTGCTTCTTCGGAAGATTTCGGCTTTCCCAGGAGTTCTCCATTAAAAAGTACCGAAGTATCAGCAGAAATTACAAGCCCGGAATTGAAATGTTTAGCTACATTTCTGGCTTTTTCGGTGGAGTGCATTAAGAGAAGTTCTTCAGGGTGCATGCCAGGGTAAGGTGATTCCTCGTAGGAACTGGCATAGGCCAGGAAGTTATCTCCTATAAGTTGTTTAAGCAATTCTTTTCGCCTTGGAGGTGCAGATGCGAGAATGATCTGACGCATGGAAAAAACTCAGGACGCATGGGATATATTTGTATTGCAGATAGAGAAGACATTGAAATTACTTTGTGAAATTTTAATTAGTGAAATTGTTGATTATCCGTGAATACTTTCAAAGAATCTCCTGATATTGCAAAGATCCTCAGGTTTTCCAAGGAGGATACAGGCATCTTTTGCATGAAGGATAAAATTTCCTTCCGGAGTGTAAATCAGATCCGAGCCTCTGCGAACCGAAAGTACTGTAACTCCGTGTTTTTTTCTGAAGTTCAGGTCTTCAAGGGCTCTTCCATCGAAACTTGAACCATCCTCTACTTTAAGAACCTGAATATCAACTCCCGGAAGTCCGTCTTTTATATTGAACTCGCTACCACCACATGTATTCCCGGACAATTTCCGCAGCATCCGGTAGCCATTAGCCCTCACATCATTTACGAGTTTTTCAATGTCTTCTCTTGGAACCAGATATTTTTCCAGCACGCGGACAAAGATTTCTACTGAGGTTTCATACTCCTCGGGGATGATTTCATCTGCTCCCAGGGAATTGAGGCGTTTCATTTCCTGTAGATCCCTCACCTTTGCGATGATGCAGATGTTCGGACTCAATTTTTTTGCAATTTCTACTATTTTGCCTGTGGCGGTTGAATCCGAGATCCCGATAATAAGAACTCTTGCATTCTTAACGCCTGCATGTTCCAGTACAATCTCAAAAGTTGCATCTCCATAGTGGATGTTCTCCCCTTTCTGTTTTTCCTGGATAACAGTTTCAGGGTTTGCTTCTACAATAATATAAGGGATGCCTGCAGCTTTTGCGGCCTTCGAAACCGTTCTTCCGGAAAAACCAAAACCCACTATGATTAAATGATCTTTCATTTCAGGTTCGGCCTGTTCTTCTTCTTTAATAGGTTCCGAATATAAGCCGTGTATTAGCTTCATGCCGTTGGTTGTTCCTGAAATTTTTGTGACAAGGAAATCGACAGGTTTGTGGGAAGCATTAATCAAAAAAGGCGTAACTCCCATGGTAATTATAGAAATTGCAAGAAACGCCTGGTAAGTCTCTTCAGTCATGAGAGAATATTCCACCCCCAGTCTGGATAGAACAAAAGAAAATTCTCCTACTTGAGACAACGCAAACCCTGTCAATATAGCTGCACGGAGAGGGTAGCCGAGAAGAAAAGTACTAGCTACTCCTGCTATTGATTTTATGACAATTAAGGCAATTGAAGCAAGAATTATAATAGGGAGATGATCAAGCAAATATTCAATGTTCAAGAGCATCCCTACAGACACAAAAAAGAAGCTCATGAACATATCTCTCAAAGGTACAATATTGCCCATTGCTTGCTGGCTATACTGGGAACCTGATATGACAATCCCAGCTAAAAACGCGCCAAGGGCAAGAGACAGTCCAATACTTGAGGTCAAGAGAGCGGTAGAAAGACAAATGAAAACAACACTGACAAGGAATAACTCTTTATTGCCTGTTCTGCCCACATGGTAGAATATATAGGGAATCAGGAATTTGGCACTCAGGATAAAAACCAGAATGACCAGTGAACCTTTGAAAAAAACGATTGAAAGTGAACCTTCTAAATTTAGAGCGTCTCCAGCTAATAAAGGGGTAATAAGAATTAGGGGAACGATAGCGAGATCCTGAAATATCAAAATTGCAAGTGAGGTTTTCCCATGTTGTGTATAAACTTCGTTTCTGTCCTGGAGGACTTTAAGTACTATTGCAGTACTGCTAAGTGAAATCAAAAAACCGAAAAAAGCAGAGGTAGCGGAGCTAAAACCTAAATATGAACAAACAATGAGGGTAAGAACTATAGTTAAGAGGATCTGGAGAGTTCCACCCAAAAATAAAGCCTTTTTCATCTTCCATAGTTCTTTTAAGGAGAGATCAACTCCAATTGTAAAGAGCAAAAAGATTACACCGAGATCGGCATTCAGTTCATTCTGTCCTCCATTGAGAATACCAAGCCCATATGGACCAATTAGCATTCCGGTTACAAGAAAACCAAGTACAGGAGGAACTTGAAATCTGTAGAAAACCGTGAGAATTAAAATAGCAAAGCCAAGAAGTACGTCAACGTTTGCCAGTAAAGAGGATACCATTTATTTTGCTCCTCCATAAGTTGAAATAGGGCTATTTGAGCCTTTAGAAATCTTGAAAAACCTAAGATAGACCCGATAACTAAGTATTAAGATTATACTCGTCAGCTCCAAAATTTTGCAACTGTTCAATAACAATATTTATTCAAAGATATATTATTTTCGGTGAGATGCCAAATTCTCATAAATCCAGGAAACTGCTTCCATGGCAATCTAAAATTAAGAAAAACTAATTAAGAAAAACTAATGAAAAAAAGTGAAAAAAAAGTGAAATTTAAATACACTGCCTAAATATTAAACTGAAGAGCCGATACGAAATTGATAAGTAAAAATTAATTGTGTTGAGTATATGGAATAAATGAATGATCAGGTTGCTCTGCCATGTTGACAGAAGTGATTATTTGGATTTGCATTTTTTAGATCATATTCCTTCCAGACTTCACATGAACTGCAGATGCATTGTCTATCAAGGTCAAGATCCTGACATGTGGCAGTACCTTCCGAGCAATAAACTCCCGGAACATTCTCGGGATCCGGAATTTCACCTGCAGGCGCATTCTTCAATGCCTGTTTTGTACTCTGAACTTCACTCTGTGCACATCGACTATTAGCCTGAACCGGACACTGCGAGCATCTACATCTGCTAATATTTTTTTCTACATAAGGAACCACAAACTCCGTGCCTCTTTCAAAAGTTACATTTCTATCTCTAGGTGTTATAGAACTCTTCTCTTCGGTTGGTGCATCTCTTCCCATATTCTAGTACCCCCAAACTTAATAATCAAATTGGTTTTTATCTCCCAAGTAATTATAGAACCAGTTTTAGAATTTTTAGTTCATTGTAAATTTAGAGGTCTGGAGAATAAAAGTCTTTTCAGTTACAGAACGAGTATAGAGTAATCACAGAGCGAATATGTAGTAGTGATCTTAAGAGGCTACTGCATTTGAGGTTATTTCATTTGAGGTTATTTCATTTGAGGTTATTTCGTTTGAAGTTATTTCGTTTGAAATTGCTTCGTTTGAAGTTACTGCACTTGAAAGAAACAGGTTTCAATTGAAATATATTGAAAAAACAGGAAGATAATTAGAATTGTTGGTTGCACTGAGAAGCAAAAAAGTAAAAATAGGAAAGTTGTGGACGGTAAAACCGTCAAGCCGTCTCCTTCTCTGAGGTGGTAGTTTGATGCAGATTAGAAACATAGACTCTGTGATCTCAATTCTGTGAGCCTTCAGCCTCCGTATCTTCCGAACTGACAACCGGATACCCTGCGTCTATCCAGGCAGTAATACCACCTACCATATTATAAACCTGTGAATATCCTGCGTTTACAAGCATTATACTTGCTGTATCACTTCTGCGTCCTGTTTTGCAGTAAACCAGTATTTTCTTCTTAGGGACTTCATCTATACGAGTCTTGAGCAGACTATCCGAACTCAAATTTGATCCAAAGGCATTGCTTACTGGAATCAGGGTCGCCTCTTTGATATGAGATGAGTTAAACTCATCAGGAGTGCGAACGTCAAGTACGAATACGTCGCCTTTCTCAATCATCTTTTTTGCTTCCTGTACACTTACGTTTTCAAGCCCTGAGGTGTTTTCCTTTCTCTGTTCCAAAAAGATTAAAAGTGCTGCCAGAAGCAGGAAAATAAGAGCACCAAAATAAATTAAATTTCCTTTATTCAATCAAACTCCTCCAGTGCTATAAATTTGAGACCTTGAAAAGTTAATGGATACATTTATTTCTTTGCCATGTGCACACGGTTTCTGTGAATTATTTGTTTATATAAAAATTACTTTCCAGATACAACGCTATTTCTTAAATAAACTAAGCCAATCAATTATAAACTAAACCAATTTACACATTAAATTTCTTTTTATTTTTATTTGTGATCTTCAGTCTAACCGTTTATCGAACAAATTCCAAATCAAAAAATAGTACTAAAGGATAAGCTAAATTCGATCAAAAAAGTTATTTGAGAGTTAAGAGAAAAATCCTGTATAGATTAAATTAGTAACAGGAAAAATGTAACGTTAATTATCAGGTACAAAGTAGAGTTAGCAATTTGAGTCTCAGAAGTTTTTCCTTAATCAAGCTATACCTGAAAGTCAGAAATCAGAAAACTTTCCAAAAAATTCAACAGATTCGTTAGATTACGAAATTTGTGAAATATAAAATGAGACTCATTCGTAAATCCATTTCGATGACTGCTATCCAGTACAGAGAAATAAACTACACAGTTTAACTAAAGAACCAGTCGCATGAGACTTTAAACTGTCTAATCCATAATTATGTGATAGAGGTACGTGCTTACACCTCTACTACTTAAACGTTAAACGTGTAATTTCTGTTAAGAGTACTCCCCCATAGAAACTCTAAACTTGAAATATTGAGGATTTAATGGTCCATGCAGCCTGATGTAAGACATTACGAATGAGTGATAATTTGTTTCATACTTATATCATGAAGGCCTAGTTAATTTCACTATCAATCAAGCCAATTGTCGCCTAATCCAAAGAAGCAATCATTTCCGAGGAAGTAATTGCATTCGAAGAAGCTACCTCCAAAGAAGGCTTCGAAGTCAAAGTCGCAGTCGCATTTATCTTTGTGACAGCATTTATCTTTGTGGCCGCATTTATCTTTGTAATCGCATTTATCTTTGCATCCCCAGTCACAGCTATCCTTATAGTCGTAATTGTTTTTCCAGTTGCCTGCACTGGCTGACCCAGCTGTCAGAGACGCTACAAAAAAGACCAGCACTAACACGCTTATTATCTTCTTAAGTATTCTCATTTGTACACACTCCTATATTTTGATACGACTAAACTGTCGTTGTTTCAACCCCTTTTATCGGTAATATACAGCACTTAAGCATTATTTTATCACTTAGTCATTGACGTTGTTCTGGAAGACATATTACTGACATATTTTGCTCTCATTTTGTGTGCCGAAAAAATGTACCGATTAAAATTATCTCAAGTTGCCCCAACAAATAGTACGTACCAACAGGAGATTATACTCAAAGAATATAATAGATATAGAAATATAAATAAGAAACCATTGTTAATTAAAAGAATATATTAAATAATATACTATTTACAGCTTATTTTATATAATTTTATTTTTATAGTTTATCATCTTTAACTGCAACGTTTTTTGTTAGTATACTTATTTCAAAACCTAATTTATGCTTAATTCAAAGAGCGTTCATGCTCGCTCAGCAATTTGAAATTGCCCTGTTAATTCAAGGAATAAAATTAAAAAACGAATTTTAAGCTATGCAATAATCTGCAAATTTTATCGGTGTTTGTCTGATAAATGATAGGGTAGTAATTAGGAAAACAGATAAGAACCATTAGCAAAAAAGATTGAGATCTTTTGCAAATCTACTTTTTTTCCCTTTCTGAAAACCTGTTAATTTTACTGGAAAGACACTGTACTTTGCTGTGCAATTCTTCAATCTCTTTTGAGAGCGATTTTTCACTTCCGACAATAAGGCTTGCAAGGGCCGCAGTTACATATACGAAAATGTAAAAAGCATAAGCAGATAATAAAAAGGCCAGTATCCTTCCTTCAGTGGTTTTTGGCCAGTAATTGCTTCCTACTGTAATCATAATCATTGCTGTCCACCAGAGAGCGTCCAAATAAGAAGTAAAACCTTGCCGCTCAAAATCGTATATTCCCGCGGCTCCAAGTAGAGTTATCAAAGTCGTAAGCAGCAGAATATATATCAAGCCTCGCTGCTCCATTATCTGTTGTACTGTTCTTAAGCTCCGATAAAAAGAAGAGAGAACACTGGCCAGATGAAGAGATCTGACATGGCTTGTAAAACTGACCAGCTTGAATCCGCTAAATAGCTTAAGAATTCTCAATGCAGGCAAAAACAGGGAAAAAGCGACAAGCCAGTTTTCCTTTAAATAATCCTTCTTTTTCGGGGAAACTATCAGTTCGATAAGAAAATCAATTATAAATATTCCCCAGATAAAAAAACTTAATGTTTGCAAGGTAGGTGAAAGACCAGACACTAAGTCGATAATAATAAGAATCAGCCATAAAATTGACAGCGACGTGAGAGGGAAATCAAAGAGAGAATCAATCTGAGAAAGGAATTCCATTCTTTCTTTTTTTAATTGCTCTTTATCCATGTGTTTACTCTCATAAAGGTATATAATCACATGCAGATTATTGCACTTGCATTGTTAAAAGAAATAACTGATAAATATAATAAGTATTCTTAGGGCATTTATAGACTTATTGATAAATCTATTTTAGCCCGGAAGTTTGTTTGACGCCCGAATATTCAGTAAGAGCAGAAATAGATCGGAAGGCTGATTTTGGATATCAGGCAAACATGTCAAGTAGATAATGCACGATAAAAAACTAGAAAAATAAAGGAGTAAAGAACTGTAAATACTATCTATTTGCAGTTTCTACTCCCTGAGTCGGAGTTTCCAATCAAACTGACAGGTAATCCTTTCCTTACTCATGCTTCATTACATGAACATTTTACCGATCAATAGTTACTTCATACCCAATTTTTAGGTCATGTTCCCCATGTTCTTAATCGTAGTTGTGTTTCCAGTAATGTTGTATGTAACGGTTCTGGTTATTATTTGAGTCATATCATCCATATTTCGGATCATAACCTTTTTTCCGGTTACACCCATTTTTCCGGTCATTTTGGTCACGTCTTCCATTTCTCCGACCATTCCATTCATGCCCATATCCTCGAGTATAACCGTACTTGCGTCTATTCCGCTCAGATAATTCATTTTTTCGTCCATTCCGGGTATATTATCCATTTGTTCGACCATTGAATCCATATTATCCATATCTTTAAATATAATCATGCTTCCGGTCATGTTACACATCGTGGGTCTGGTCACGTTCTCCATTTTTCCGGTTATGTTCTCTATTCTTGCGGCCATTCCGGGCATATTATATATTTTTCCGGCTACTTCTTCCATACTACCCATGTTTCTGATTATAATCATTTTTCCAGTCAGATCACATGTTATAGTTCCAGTCATATCTCCAGTCGCGAGCACAGTCAGGTTTTCCATTCTTCCGGTCATGTTCTCCATTTTTGCGGCCATTCTGGGCGTGTTTTCCATGTCTTTGGCCATATTGTATGTCACAGTTCCAGTCATGGTTCCGACCTTGACTATGGTCATGTTCTGCAGGTTTTCTGTTATTCCGGATATGTTCTCCATTCTTGCGGCCATTTTGGCAGACATATTTCCGGTTGACCTATTCTCCATTCTTGCGGCCATTACACCCATTTTATCCATTTTTCCGAACATAACCACTTTTCCGGGCATATTCTCCATTTTGCCGATTATAAGCGCTTTTTCGGTCATATTTCCAACGTCTTTGACTATGACTACCTTTCCGACTATATTAAATGTCATGGGTTTGGTCATGTTCCCCATTTTGGTCATATTCCCCATTTTGGTCATATTCCCCATTTTTCCGCTTATATTATCTGTGCCGACAATAGCCGCGTTTCCGGTCATGTTGCAGGTAATGGCTTCATCTATATTTCCGGCCAGGACCGCACTCATTTCCTCCATGTTTCCGGTCATGTCCTTTTCAGTCTGCGCTTGCACAGACACAATAGACAATGTCAGGCATAACGCTAGCAGAGAAACGATTAATTTCATTTTCATTCTTAACCCCCGTATACGAGCTCGACCATCTGGCCGATTGTATATATTTCAATTATATAAAAAGTAATTTAATATAAACCAGATAAATAATAAACAGACCGCTTATAAATAATTAATCTCTATTAACTATGCAGATTAGTCTGGTTTTAAGGGTCGGGTGGCGTTTTAAATGTAATCTTCTATCGCATATCTATAGAGCTCATCTCAAAAATCAAAATTGTATCTCTGAATCTTATATTCTGAATAATTATCTGGTAATCTGATCATGAAAATAGTTATGAAACTATTCTAGTTGAGAATTAAGTTGAGAATAAAAGTGATTCTTTTATTCCTCACCAGATAAACGGCACAAGTCGATACTTTACCTTCTTTGTGTATTCTCTATATCCTGGAAGCTCCTCGTAGAGAATCCTGTCTTCGAAGTATGTGCGGAAACAAAAGCGGCAGCAAGTAACAGTGCAGGTATCAGCCCGTATTCCTTTTGGATGCGGACTGTAGTTTCAAAAAATCTGTTTTCGACCATTGCCCACGTTACAAAAACCCAGCCCACGATGAAAATTACCACGCCGATAGCTAGAAACTCCATTCCAAGGCTTGAAAGCTGGAACCTTCCCACATCAAGCCCGCACACAATAAACATTATGAAAAGAAATATGATATAGAACACTGCAAACAGCTTATCCCACCACTTCATTTCTCCCCATTTCATTTCACTCCGTGCTCTTATGATCTCAGGATTGAGTTTGAGGAAAATAACCATGTTAAAGAGCACCGAGATGAAATAAAGGCTAAAGAAAAACCATGCTCTGGGCAGATCAATCATACCGGCAGAAAGAAAAAACGCCACCATAAATAAGAATAAGCCTGCAATAATCTGTGCAGCCCTTTTGATAACTGCCTTCCAGAATAATGTATTTTTTTCCACCACTTAGATCCCAGGAGAAATTATTTTTGGTGTTCAAAAAGATTTTGATAGTTATATTAAGGGCTTGCTGGGAATTTAACCTCTAAAAAATGGTAGATTCAGGAGTAAGTTTACATTCAGGAGAATAACTTTAATTAAAAATAAGAATAATAAAGCACGACTTTACCGACACAATAACTGGAGTTATTATATGGAAAATATTAAAAAGTTTTTTAAGAACGATAATTTTGCTGCAGTTTCAGGAATTGAACTTTTAGAAGCCTCTCCTGGATATGCGAAAGCTATTATGAATATAGAGGAAAAGCACCTTAATGCCCTGAAAACCGTCCAGGGAGGTGCAATGTTTACCCTTGCAGATCTCACCTTTGCTGCAGCGTCGAATGCGTACGGCAATGTTGCTGTTGCTATCAATGCAAACATTTCTTTTGTAAAAGCCGCAACAGGCAAGACCCTCACAGCGGAAGCAAAAGAAACCTCAATAAACCCCAAAATTTCAACATATACTGTAAATATAACTGATGATAAAGGAGATCTTGTAGCAATATTTCAGGGTATGGGCTACAGGAAAAAGATTTCACTTGATGAGCTTTCCAGCATTTAAGTCTAGATGAGTTTATTTCTAGGACTTACGCACTTGAAGTACAAAATCAAGCACTTTAGGCATTGTGACTTGTTTAGTGGTTTATACAGTTGAAGGTTTGATGCTATTGATTTCTCAGTTCAACCGCGTAAGTCCTAATCTCAACAAATCAGTAGAATACTAATAATGCGATCCAAAGTAGACGTATAGTTTAGAATAGAATTATCTTGGGATATTTTTGGGTTAAACACATAAGGATAGCATAATTAACCTGAGAAGAGTTGAGCTCATCCCAAACCTAGTTTTATACTCAAAATTGAGAAGAGTTTCAGAACTATTTCCCTTGATCATAAACTCTTGATTATTCATAATTCCATATTCAAAGAAGCAATTTTGAATTATGGAGTAGGCTCGTTAGAATATTTTAGTCTAAACCTGGGCACGTAGCCCGTAATTCTATTTTTGTTCTTCTCTGGTGAAGCCCGATCTTTTTTAAACTCCTTCGCATCCGTTCTTGAGGTGATAACTCTTTTCGCTACTGTTAGATATAAAAGGGAAGGGATTATAGTTAAAAATCCCAGTTATTTTTTAATTTTTACATTAGACGCTTGTTTTTGGAATATTAAGTTAAAGAATTTATACTTAATAACAATTTTTTTTGGTCAAGACAACACGTTTACATACGTGAATTGGCATGGTGTTGGGGCGTAAATATTTATTCGTTAAATAAAGTTCCATCAGAACTTTCCTAAATAAACGGAGGCATTAAAATAAGCAAATTAACCGCTTTATTAGCATTTGTTCTTATTTTATCACTAATATCAGGTATCGGAGCTGCGGCTGAGATTTCAGTCCAGCCAGGAAGTTCAATTCAAAGTGCTATTAACAATTCAACTTCTGGCGATGTAATTACCGTAAGTCCTGGAACCTATACAGAAAACATCAAAATAACTAAAGATAATCTCACAATCAGGTCAGAATCCGGAAACCCTGATGATACAATAATTCAAGCCGGAAATCCAAATGATAACGTGCTCCTTCTGAAAGCAGATAATATCACAATTAGTGGGTTTAAGATTCTTGGAGCTACAGACCCCATTCACTCAGGAATCTATTTGTCTTCATGCAGGAACTGTACAGTTGATAACAACAAACTTTTGAATAACGGGCTTGGGATCTATACTCTGTATTCCAGTGGAAATATAATCTCAAACAATACAGTTACAAATAATGAAGAGTACGGGATTGCTATTCAAAGTTCTAAAGACAATCTCCTCTCAGGAAATACGGCTTCTGACAGTAGCAGAGGAATCCATTTTGGCAACTCTGACGGCAACACATTCTCAGGCAACACTGTTCAAAATAATAGTGTTTACGGTTTTTATATCTGCCCTAGAAGCGATAGGAACCTTATTTACAACAACTACTTCAACAATACCAATATGACCATTAAAAACGGAGAAGGAAATTCCTATAACATTACGAAAACTGCAGGCACTAACATTGTAGGCGGATCGTATATAGCGGGTAACTTCTGGGGAAAGCCTGACGGCACTGGATTTTCACAAACCGCAGTAGATAAAGACGGGGACGGCGTTGCTGACTCCGCGTATAAAAACATAACACACAGCACCTATTCGGATTATCTACCTCTTGTAGAGCACAAATAAACACCTGGTACATCGATTCATAGTATCTTCTCAATAAAACACGGATAAACACATATGAACACAGATAGTTTCAATTCGTGTTTATCCGTGTTCATCTTTGATTTTTTTATGAGGAAATGCATTTATTAAAAAGCTCACTTATTAATGTGGATTTTAAAGTCTAACTTTATTCTGAATTTTTTGGGGATCGAAGCCAGTAAAGATATTTCTAAATATTATTAAAAAGAAATTGTAATATAACAGTAACTATTTTTCATTAAAATCGATATCAATCAACTTTTTTGGTAGGCTGACTAGTTACTTAGTTTTTAAGAAATACAGTTTCAAAAAGACTTGGTTTAAAAAAATATAGTTAGTCTAAAAGAAATACAGTTTAAAATAGACTTAGTCTAAAAGAAATACAGTTTAAAATAGACTTCGTATAAAAGGAATATAATTCAAAAAAGGCTTCGCTTTGATTATTTTCAATGCGACTGCCGGGATTCGAACCCGGGTTCTAAGCTTGGGAAGCTCAGGTCATAGCCGCTAAACCACAGCCGCATGAAGATGTATAAAAGTGATGTGTATTCTCCTCATGCATCTTTTAGATATTAAATGTTTCGGTAATGAAGAGAGAATGGCAGAGAGAGTTGTTTCATGGGAACAAGAGGAAGAACTCTATTTCTGAAATTTGAGGTTGCAAAGCGATAAAGACCTGCGAATTGAATTATAGTATAGAGATAAATTTCAAAGCGTTTTTTCGGGGAGAAGGTAATGGTTCGATTCATAGAGCTTGCGGAGCTTTTTGAGGAACTTGAAAACATAACATCCTATAAGGAAATCGTCAGAAAAATTGCTAATTTTTTTTAGGGGCTGGAAGGAAAGGAAGTAAGGGACAGTGCATACCTTTTTCTCGGGAGCATAGGACCTGCTTTTGAGAATACAGCACTGGGAATAGGGGATAAGCTCGCTTTAAAATCTATTGCCGGAGCATACGGAGTTTCCGAAGAAGAGGTTAAAAAAAGATATTCAAGGACAGGGGACCTTGGGGATGTAGCTTTTGAGTTAAATCGTAGAGAAGAAAAGTCTCTGGCAATCGATGAAGTGTTCGGAAGGCTAAAAGAGATCAAAGAAGCCTCAGGAAAAGGAAGCCAGGAAGAAAAAACCGGGCTGTTTTCCAGCATCCTGAAGCGGGCCAGCCCCAAAGAAGGAAAATACATAGTCAGGATTGTACTTGGGAAACTAAGGCTTGGGTTTGGGGATCAATTTTTGCTTGAGGCGTTTTCTATCGCTTTTACAGGGAACAAAAAATATGTCATCAAGATCAAAGAAAGCTATAGCGTCTGTACCGACATCGGAGAGCTTGCAGAATCCCTTGCAAAACACGGTCCGAAAGCTCTTGGGCGCTTTTCCATGAAACTCGGTCGGCCTGTCAGGTCAATGCTTGCGCAGCGCGTGAAAACTTTTGAAGAGCTTGAAGAAAGAATCCCCGGAAAAAAAGCAGCCGAAGAAAAATATGATGGGGAGAGAGTGCAGATCCACAAAAACGGAGAAGAGGTTAAAGCTTTTTCTCGAAGGCTTGAAGATATAACTGCGCAGTATCCTGATGTTGTGGAAGCAGTCAGGAAAGGCATTCTTGCGGAGAAAATCGTGCTTGATGGGGAAATCATTGCATACGTTGAAGGCAGGAAAACAGACGATTCAACTGGAGAATTTTATTCATTCCAGAGACTAATGACGAGGCGCAGAAAGTATGAGGTCCAAAAATATACTGAAATTTGCCCTGTTGCCGTATTCTTTTTTGATATCCTGTATCTGGAAGGAAATTCGCTCCTGAAGAAATCTTACCCGGAAAGACGAGCTATCCTTGAGAAAAATGTAAAGGAATCAGAAATTCTTCGCTTTGCTAGAAGAATTGTTACGGATAATCTTGAAGAAATAGAGGACTTTTTCAACGAGGCTCTGGAAAAGAAGCTTGAAGGAATTATAATCAAATCTATGGATAGAAACTCAATTTACGAAGCTGGAAAAAGGAGCTGGCTCTGGCTTAAATGGAAAGAAGAATATGCCAGCGGGATGAGAGAGACCTTTGACCTTGCAATTGTAGGGAAATATTATGGGCGAGGAAAAAGGAAAGGTTCATTTGGGTCTCTCCTCTGTGCAGTTCTTAATGAAGAGAAACAGCGTTTTGAAACTTTTACAAAAGTTGGGACCGGGTTCACAGAAGCGGACGCGAAAGAAATCGACAGCTTGCTTTCAGAGCATATTATTTCTGAAGTCCCTAAAAATGTACTCATAAAAAGTGGAATGCTTCCGGATATTTTTGTAGAACCGTCTCTGGTTATTGAAGTCCTTGGTTCGAAAATTACTGAAAGCCCGAATCACACTGCCGGACAAGGAGAAGGAGATACCGGGCTTGCTCTGCGTTTTCCTCGCTTTTTACGCATAAGACATGATAAAGGACTTTATGATATTACTACACTTACAGAAGTCAGGAATTTAAAGGAAGGCAAAGGCATTTGAAAATTTATTGAAGAAATAACATACATTTACAGATTTATTGAACGAATGAAAGGTATTTGAAGACTATTTATGCAGAAAGGAAAGAAAGGAGAAGATAGTAAAATAAAAAACTGGAACCGAAAATAAAAGGAGCAGGGGGTAACAATTGAGAAATCGAGAGATTGCCGAGTTATTTTATGAGGCTGCTGACATTCTTGAATACCAGCAGGTTGAATGGAAACCACGGGCTTATCGGAAAGCTGCTCAGATGATAGAAAACCTTGGGGAAGACATAGAAAAAATCTATGCCAGAGAAGGAAAAGCCGGGCTAACTAAAATTCCGGGCATCGGTGAGTCAATTGCCAACCACATTGCCGAATATCTGGAAACAGGCAAAGTGGAAAAATTTGAAAAGCTTAAAGAAAAAGCCCCTTCAGGCGCTGCAGAACTGATGGAAATTCGAGGACTTGGGGCAAAGAAAATCAAAAAGCTTTCTGATGCTCTTGGTGTGAGGACACTTTCAGATCTTAAAAACGCAATCATTGCCCACAGGCTAAAGAGGCTCGAAGGATTTGGAGGAAAAAGTGAAAAGAATCTGGCAAGGGCAATTGAGCAGTATGAGAAAAGTCATGCCCGACTAGCTCTAGGAAAAGCACTTCCACTAGCAGACGAAGTTATATCTGCTTTAAAAGACCAGTGTGAAAGCAGAACCTCTAAAATCGACCTCTCAAAAATAATATACACAGGTTCACTCCGCAGGTTGAAAGAGACAATCGGGGATATCGATATCCTGGCAGAAGCTGAAAAAGAAGAGGCTTTGAAGGTAATGGACTGTTTTGTCTCCCTTCCGGACGTTGAACAGGTGATCTTAAAAGGCAGCACAAAAAGCAGCGTAATTTTGAGAGAAGGGACAGCCATTGACCTGAGAGTAGTCCCACCTGAAAGTTACGGAGCCGCTCTTCAGTATTTTACGGGCTCAAAAGAGCACAATATAGAACTTAGAAACGTTGCCATCAAAAACGGTTACAAACTTTCGGAATACGGGCTGTATTTAAAAGAATCCGGAAAACAAATTGCAGGCAGCAGCGAAGTAGATATTTATGAAAGACTTGGCCTTGCCTATATCCAACCCGAACTTCGTGAAAACCGGGGAGAAATTAAAGCCGCTGCAAGAAATGCTCTGCCCAAACTGATAGAAGCAGGTGATCTTAGGGGAGATCTCCACATGCACACCGAATACAGTGAAGGAATAGGCAGCCTAAAAACAATGATTGAAAAAGCAGAAGCTCTTGGTTATGAGTATATCGCAGTAACCGATCATTCCCGTTCCCAGAAGATTGCAAACGGCCTGGAAGTCGAGATATTAAGAGCCCAATGGAAAGAAATCGACAAACTCTCAAAACAATTCCGGATAAAAATTCTCAAAGGATCTGAGGTCGATATCCTGAAAGATGGAAGCCTTGACTATCCTGATGAGATTCTCAAAGAACTCGATATTGTGGTAGGAGCTGTACATTCCGGTTTTGCATTACCTGAAAGGAGAATGACCAAAAGGATTGTCATGGCTCTGGAGAACAAATATCTCGATATCCTTGCACATCCCTCAGGAAGACTGCTAGGGAAAAGAGAGGCTTATGCCGTTAATTTTGAAAAAGTCTTTGAAGCTGCCGCTGCAAATGGAAAAGTAATGGAGATCAACAGCCAGCCTTCAAGGCTTGACCTTAATGACGAGCTTATCCTGCGTGCAAAGACCTTTGGCCTAAAGTTCTGTATATCTACAGACAGTCATGCCGTTCCCGACCTGATTTCCATGCGGTACGGCCTCGGACAGGCGCGTCGAGGCTGGTTGGAAAAAGAAGACGTTGTAAACACCTACCCCTACTCCAGGCTTAAACAAGTTTTCAAAAAACTCGCCTGATCGGATTGTGCCGCAAGTGTTGATCCGCAACCGTTTTACGCTGGTTTATCACACCGACCACGTAGTTTTGCTGGGTTTTTCAATTAACTCTTTTTCGAAAAGGTTTGCAGTTAAGCCTTTTATTAAAAAGGTCATAACCATGCTCGCCGCGTAATCCAAAACAAAATTTGAATAAATCATCCTTTCTGAGCGCATTTAGAAAACAGCCTTCTTTGCCCTAGTTCAGCCCTCTTGAGCGAACGAAGTGAGCGAAAAGGGCACCGTCCTCCCGAGACGGGACTCGGGGCAGAAAGACTAATAAAGTAGTAAAAATTCAAATAAATACAAAACCCCATTAAACAAAAATCGAGAAAAGGTAATAATATGGTTTCAAAGGACCTTCCCTTCACCAAAGAAAAAATTCAGGAAATAATAAAAAAGTATCCCACCCCGTTTCATATATACGATGAGAAAGCCATTCTGGAAAATGCAGAGAAAATGAAAGCAGCTTTCAGGGAGGTTCCGGGTTTTAAAGAGTTTTTTGCTGTAAAAGCACTACCAAACCCATTTATTCTTAAAATCTTGAGAGAAGAAGGCTTTGGTGCGGATTGCAGCTCTTTGCCGGAGTTAATTCTTGCTGAAAAAGCGGGAATTACCGGAGAAAACATAATGTTTAGCTCAAACGATACTCCTGCTGAAGAGTTCCTGAAGGCAAAAGAGCTTGGAGCATACATAAATCTTGACGACATAAGCCATATTGACTACCTTGAAAAGTATGCCGGACTTCCTGACATTGTCTGTTTCAGGTATAATCCTGGCCCCCTTAAAGAAGGAAATTCCATTATAGGAAAGCCGGAAGAGGCAAAGTACGGCTTTACGAGAGACCAGCTTTTTGAAGGCTATCGCATACTCAGAGACAGAGGAGTAAAGCGGTTCGGAATGCACACGATGGTGGCTTCGAATGAACTAAACGCTGATTACTTTGTGGAAACCGCAAGAATCCTCTTCGAACTTATAGTTGAAATCTCAAAGGAACTCAACATAAAGTTCGAATTTGTGAACCTCGGCGGAGGCATAGGCATCCCATACAGGCCTGAAGAGGAACCTGTTTCCTTCGAAGCCGTAGCAAAAGGTGTCAAAGAAGCTTACGACGCCACAATCACAGCTAGTGGGCTTTATCCGCTTAAAGTCTTTCTGGAATGCGGCCGTGTAATTACAGGCCCCTATGGCTACCTGATTACCCAGGTTCGGCACCTCAAACACACCTACAAAGACTATGTCGGGATGGATTCCTGTATGGCCAACCTGATGCGGCCTGGCATTTACGGAGCCTATCATCATATAACCGTGCTTGGAAAAGAAAACGAGGCTCCTGTCCATAAGTATGACGTCACAGGCTCCCTCTGCGAAAATAATGATAAATTCGCAATCGACAGGCTTCTTCCCAAAATTGAAATAGGAGATATCCTTGCAATCCATGACACAGGAGCTCACGGACACTCTATGGGCTTCAATTACAACGGAAAACTCCGTTCTGCCGAACTCCTTCTCAGAAAAGACGGAAGCGTTGTGCAGATCAGGAGAGCCGAGACCCTTGAAGATTACTTTGCAACCCTGGATTTCGAAGCCCTGAAAGATTTCAAGTAAAAAAATTCCAAGTAAAAAAACTCTTCAGCAAAAACTGCAAAGATGTCCAAAAAGAAAATTTGCTGAAAAACTAAAGACAGGTGAATAGCAGAGAAATTTCATTGCGAGATCTTACTGCTACACCTGACTAATCCTTTTTATACAAAATGTATTTAGGACTTTGCACTTGAAGTATGAAATAAAGCTTACTCAAGAGAGTGAAAATATAAGACAGAAATATCACACATCAGAGAAGTCACCTTCATACTCTCTGCACTCCTGCGCACTTATCATTCCACAGTTCAAAAGACTCAGTGATTCAAATATGCCTTCGCCTACACTTATTCCTTTCAGAGCGCATTTCTTCACCAAACGGTCGTAAAGGACTTCATTTTCGTTTTTAATAAAGTCACACATTTCCGAAATAAATTCATCTGTCATAAGTGGCTCTTTTTTGTTTACCCAATTATCAATTGACTCAATCAGATATTGACGCATAGACTTTTTCTTTCCAAGCTCCATAAGATCCATAAAAGCACATTCATCTATGCTTAGAACCCACTTACCAAGTTTATACTTAAACGTATCTTCGCTGTCGTCTTCCAAACATACTCCCCCATAATGATTAAATTCTCACAATAATTAGAGGACTCATGCTATTTAATCATCATAGAGATTAAACTGCCTGGGTATTTAATTCTACACGAAAAGGGTATATGGAAAATGTGGAGTTAAAAAAGTAAAAGTACCCGAACTCGGTAAAAGTGCCTGGACTCAGTAAAAGTGCCTGGACTCAGTAAAAGTGCCCGGATTCAGTAAAAGTACCTGGATTCGGCAGATAAATTTGATAGGTATTTCGAAAACATACAATTTTGCATATTTCTCATATCATTTCTTCGGGATCTTGAATCTTTGAATTTATCTGCTTCAAAAAAGAGGGAGATATTCAGAACCAGGATATTGAGCCCTGGTTGAGTTCCCCCGAGCGTAAAATAAAATCAACAGGCTTAAACAGCCTTAAATATCCTCATATTTTTTCAGGATATCCTCAAAGGAGTCAGCGACAACTTCAAGTTTTTCTCTTCCAAGCCCGAAAGTACTGAGTTTGAAATATTTTGTAAGTCCGGACTTGATGCCGTGAATATTGCGTGCTTTGAGATCTTTGTAGAGGAAGTATCTTCCTTTTTTGACTTTCTCGGAGATTTCATAGAAGCGCGGAGCTTCAAAGAACATAAGGTCATGAGAATGGGGTTTCTGCCCGCGCTGAATAAAGCCCATTTCCTCAAGCCTTGCCGAGAACCAGCGGGCATTTTCGACCTCCTGATCCCAGTTCCTAACACGCTTTACCACATCCGGGAAAGATGCAATAAGGGTCATAACCGTAGCGCCCCTTGCCGTGCATCCTAGAAGCTCAACTTCTTTTACCTTGTTATATTTGGATTTTCTGAACACGATGGGAGCGTACTCTTCACTTACCCCGAGCACTCCGACAGGCCCTGATGCAGCCATCGATTTATGCCCACTGCCTGCAATAAAGTCGGCACCGATTTCTCTTGCAGATACCGGCATTCTTCCTACGGCGTATGCGCCATTCAGAAGGAGAGGAACGTCGTATTGATGGCAGACCGACGCTATCTTTTTTGCATCGGGCAGGTTTCCATAACTTCCATCCGGGTAAGTTACAAGCGCAAGAGCAGGCGGTTTTCCACTTTCCTTTGTAACCTCTTCGATTGCCGTGGCATATCCTTCAGGGTCAAGGTAATAGTCGGGGCTGCCTGAATGAGGTACAGTTTTGATATTAAGGCCTGCTCTTTCGGCTGCAACGTAGGAAGAGTAATGGGCAAGCCCATCTAGCACAATCCAGTCACCAGGCTTTCCAATAGAATGCATGACAGCAAACTTGGACTCCCGTGCACCATTTGTGACTCTTGCCTCATCACTGCCAAGAAACTCGGGAAGGGCATTATGTACGAAATCATAAATTGGAGGCTTTTTTATCTGATCCAGAACCCCTCCACAGAAATCACATACTGAATATCCGTCTCCCCACTCTACAAGAGCCTGTTTTGCAGCCTCGGTCAGACGCCCGCCTGTCTGAAGAGGGTCGATGTTTATACTGCCAAGGGTCTCTCTTTTTATAAAACCGAACTTCTGAAGGGATGAGTCGTCAAGTTTCATCTTCTTTCATACCTCAATTTATCTTTCATACTTCAATATTAGTTATAAGTTAACCTCAATATTAGTTACAGGTTAGTTTATGATTTTTGAGTTACAGGTTAGTTTATGATTTTTGAGTTACAGATGCAGGATATAATTTTGAACTTTTGAACTAAAAAGAATCGAAATTATTCAATCCAGTTTAATGCTTTTACCCTACTTCGTGTTTAAGATTTCTTGTTTAATCTGGATTACGCATCGATTCATAAAAAAGTATTCCAAAACTACCTTAAATTTTAAGATAGCAAAAGCTCATTAATAACTATCAAGAACCCCCTGCTGGAAAGATTCCGGATTTTCCGGAAAAGAAAGCAAAACGCCTTTAAAAGACGTTATGCACTATTTTTCAGATACTTCAGGCGTTTACTGCCTTGCCAAAGACATCAGTAAATTCGTCGCACTGAGCTATTATTTTCGAAGCAGCGTCCTTTAAGACCTCAATAGGGTTTGTACCATCAGTTTTGATGTAAAGGATCGGGTCACTGATACTTACGTACTTCATATCATAGAAGGCGATCTCAACCCTCTGGTCTTTAATCAGAAGATCTTTAAGCATATTTAAAAGGGTATGTGTCTCGCCTTTGAGCTTGACTTCAAGCTCATTGTCTGTTTTGGAGAGAATGTTCAGTTCCATTGGTGACCACCTGTAAGTGTGAGTAATATGATTTACTGGTAATTTATTGTGCAGAAACCCATACCTGCAGGAGAAAGAAATTATCTTACCCCTTTCCCATACTCGGTTGAGATTTTGCGAGTTTCGGTCATATTGCAGACGGGGCATTTAAGCTTTTTCCCTTCAAGCACGAGTTCTCCTTTGCAGTTTGAACAGTAGGCTTTTACAACTCCCAGGGAATCTTCGGCTGTTGTAAGGCGAATTCTTTCAGTATCGAGAACTCTGGCCTTGACTATATCAAAGTGTCTGAACTCGTCTGAAAGTCTCTTAACGTAAGAGTCCCGCACATTTGACACATGGATGTCTCCCAAACGCACATTGACAATTTCCCTGTCTTCTTTGCCTTCAATTCCTGCAACTTCCACTATTGCCCCGGATTCGCGCACATCAGTTATCTTTCCATAGACGATATCCCCTACTTTAAGAATATTCGGAGTGAGTGTGCGTGGCCTGACCGAGATTACTCTTGCTTTCCTGTCAATAATTACGGTACCGGTAGCTGTAGAGTAAATATCTCCAGCAGACACAGTTGTTCCTTCCCCAGGCTTGAACTCTTCAGTCGTTCCCACAAGCTCTCCAGGAAGCACAAAACCTCCTTTTTCAAGCTCTTCTTCAGGAGTCTCGGTTTCGTGGGGAGCTCTGGATTCAGGCATATCCGATCTTTCCCTGGAGCCTTTTTTCTGGTAAGGGAATCTTCTTTTCTTGCCCTGGTCTCCCCTGAACTGGTCCTTTGACTGAGCCCTGGATTTACCTTTAAACTGATCTCTGGGATGTCCCCTGAAGTGATCTCTTGATTGGCTCTTATATTCTCTTGGTTGCTCCCTTGATTGATTTTTAACCTGTTCTCTTGACTGGGTTTTAAACTGATCTCTCGATCGGCCTTTGAACTGGTCTCTGCTTTCGGAAGTAATTTGAGTTACATTTTCGGCAACCGGCTTTCCTTCGCTCGGGCCAGTCAATTTTTTTCTCGTAGTTTTACTTTTTCTAATTCTAATCATGATCCCTCATTTGGACTATCGTTAGTAGTCGATATAAATCGTAATCACAGTAACTATCAATAACAAGGAATGCTGGTAGCCATTCGATTGGATACTGGCACATTCAATTGACAGATAATCAGCCTCAGTAAAGGGGATAGATTCTCATGTTCCTATTATCTGCCACTTTTGCCCTTATTGACGCACCATATAGTTTGTAATACACAGGCATACTTATTATAAGCAGTGTAATATCTCGCCCTTTGAGGTAAAGTCCTGCACTGATGCTATAAAATCTGATGCCTTAAACGGTACTTGCATCTGGATTATTCTGAGACCTTAATCCTGTAGATTTCGACCTCAATAACCTCTCGTTCTTTTTTATGGAAATCGAAGGTTCTTTTTATAGGGAATTTCGCAACGTAGGAGTGTGTAATGACTGCAGGCTTAATGAACTTTTGGATAAAAGCAAGGCTTCCGCGGTTGTGAATTGAATATATCACTTCACTTGTTCTTAATGCTGACGAAAGAAAAGGCCGGTCTCTGCCTTTCACTCTTGCCCCGAAAGGAGGGTTCATAACCGTGGTTTTTACGCGTTCTTTAATGTCGGCAACGTCTGATAATACGAACTCGACTTCTACTCCAAGTTTTCGGGCATTTTTTCTTGCGGTTTCAAGTGCTTTTGAATCCTTATCATAACCTACAACTTTTCTGGCTCCCAGAAGCTTTGCCCCGATTGCAAGGATACCAGTACCGCAGCCCAAATCCTGCACAGAATCATCAAGATCTCCCTGCATGTAAGCAAAGTGAAGAATTTCCGCAGCTAAAAGAGGAGGGGTCTGGTACTGCTCCAGTTCAAGTTCAGGACTGGAAAAGTCTTCCAACTCTTCCAGGAGTATCTCAAGTTTTCTCTGTTTCATTTCATCTACTTAAATTTTCTATTCTTTTAATTTTAATTCTTTATTTATATATTTTTAACTTATTGATTAACTTTAACTTATTACCTGGACATTAACTTATTACTTGGACATAACCAACATTTAAATAGTTATACCGGCTCCTCGGTAATCTCATCGAGCACAAGTTTTTCCCATTCTCGCTCTCCAAGCACTATCTCAAATTCCTGAGGCGTAAGCATTGGGGAAGGAAAACGCCCAACTTCATCGATTGCAAGCCTTGGGCAGGCAGTATTCACGAAAGCGTCTACTTTGAATTGAAGAAGCTGATCCGGAGTGACAAGATCAATCAGGATAAGGTGTGCCTCTTTTCCGTGCTTTTTGGCAAGCGCTTTCAAAGAGAAAGCCAGCTCCATTCTTTCCTGCCCGTTTTTGCTCGATACGATTATCCCGAAAACCTTGGCATCCAGTGACTTTGCAATTACCGCGCTCCGCTGGCGGAGGATTCTTGAAGGGTTCACCTCGCGAACTTCTCCTGAAAATGGATCGGCTGCAAGGACCCGTTTTTTTGTGGAAAGAGCTACGCCTAAAGGATGGAAATCTCCACTTCCAATATATAAATATTCATCACATACCTCGTTCCTTGCTGTCGAAAAGTTGCAGCCAAGTACCTGGCCCGGATATGCTAGCCTGGAGTCTCCTTTCCCGATTACGCAGGTCTTTTCATTTGCCTCCAGGACATCACAGGCTTCAGGGAGCTTATGTACATGCTGGACAGTAGTTATCAGTCCTATAACTTGCCCCTTAAGTTCAGAGACGGCTTTTTCAACAACCGGCCGGATGTCAACTGCGGAACGCGTTTCTATGAAATAGACCTTTTCGGAAAATTTCGTATCCTCCAGCTCGGCATGCCCAAAATGGAACAGAATATCAACCTGCTCAAGTAAAGTTTTATCCAGGTCGCATGCCCCAAAACATGGGTCTCCAGAGATGATAATCTCAGCTCCGGTGGCTTCTTCAACTTTTTTTGCGAGCTCTGGACCTTTTCTTTTGAGCCCTTCAGGAAACTGGAAACCTACGATTTTTGCGCCCAGTTTATTTATTATACTGATAATATAGTCAGGCCTTAGATCAAACGCATTACTCGTTCCCAAAGACATTCTTGATCTCCACACCTTTCTCGCTCACGTCAATTGTAACGAGAATTTTGGGGTCAACCCCGAGTTCCTTTAATTGCAAATAGCCGTTTCCCCTGCCGATAATGGAAATTACGTCCAGAATCTCTACACCCATAGTTTTCAGGGCTTTTACGAGTGCTATTAGAGTTCCACCAGTACTGATGACGTCGTCCACGATAATTACTCTGTCCCCTTTCTTAAGCCCGTTTATGTAGAGAGTCCCTTTCGAGTATCCTGTACTCTGAGAAAGTTCCACTTCTCCTTCAAGGAAATAAGGCCGCTTTCGAACAATTGTCAAAGGAATTCCCGTTTTCAGAGAAAGGGCATTTGCTACAGGAATACCCATGGCCTCTATTGTAAGAATAGTATCAACTTTTTTAATGTCGGTAATCTGGAGAATATATTCGGCGATCTCTTCAACCATATGGGGATCTATGGACGGTACACCATCAGAAATCGGATGGATAAAATAGTTGTATTCTCCTCGCTTGATCACAGGAGAATTAATGAGTGAGGTTTTCAGTTTTTCAAGCATAATATTAACTCTTTTTGGCTGTTGCGATATATCTATAAGTAAATAATTAGTTATTAATAAGGAATCCTGTTCTGATAATAAAGAATCCTATTCTGATAATAAAGAATTCTGTGTTGTTAATAAGGAATTCCGTCTGGCATGAAAGTTCTTTCAAGTACTTTCATTTCTTTGTGCCTTTAATTAGAAGAATTTCATGTGCGTTTAGGTAATAAAGAATTCTATAATCTATCCTATAACCAGATGCATTTCTCAGTCAAAAACCAAAAGATCGAACATTCCAGAAAGAAAGTAGACGGATTTCAGGAAAAATGTCAGAACAACATAAAATAAAAAAGGAAGAGAATGAGGAAGGTATGAGGATTACTGGAATCCTCAAACATATTTGATTAAACTTTTTGTGGGTGTAGATCAATTAGTTTAATTGCCTGTTCTACTAGCTCAGTTTTCCGAGGACTGGGTACTCTCTGTCGAATTAAGCAGCCCAAGAACCACATAAGGATTATTATCTGCCAGCTTCATTTCGTTCAGGGTATCGGCATCGATATCCATTACTGAAATTACTGAAACAAGTCCCTCTGTGTCCCAATTTTCCTTATCCATAAGCCAGAGATCAGCTAAATATTTTGAGACCCATCCTGGATCAGTGTCTTTTACACCACAGTTCGCATTGACAACCTCAAAGTCAAACCCGAGGACTACTGCTTTCATAGTTCCGGCATTTTTATCCTTGACTACGAAGATGCCTGCAGGAGAACCTCCAAGAGCTTCTGTTTCGTTATCCGTTAATGTAGAGACCCAGATACCTCCTGTTCCCGGAGTCACATCCCAGCGCTTTACGAAAACATCTTCTTTGCACCAGTTAGGGCAGGAGAATACCGTGTAACTCACGCCTTCCTTAAGCGGATAGTTTTCTTCCATCCAGTTTGCAAGCACGTAACCACTGGAGACTCCTGGACAGAAATGATTGTGCAGTTCCAGGCACTGCATAAGCTCATAGTCAAGCTTTCCGGTAGCCCAGGCATTCGAAATCGTAAGAATCGCAAACTCGTGCCCGTTAAATACCGAATTGTTTACCTTTTCACTCCATGCATCTCTCGATTTATTGGTTTTCGAAAGCTTATCAAAGTTTATGTTTTCAGTTACCTTGTAACTAATATTACTTTCGTTTTCATAAGAGACCTCGATATAAGTACATTTCCCGCTGCATTTATTGAAAAATGCAAACCATAGGGGACTATTCCTTGAGTTCTCAACAGTTAGGAGATTTTTTGTGTACAGAAGATTCCTGTTATGAAACTCTGAGTAGAAATCATCCAGGAAAACATAAGACTCTGCAGGAGAGCCTATATCCGTAATAATGAGTGTGTTTTGTGGTCCAATAGCTCCGAGATCTGTTTCGGCTGCAGCAAAGACCTGACCCATTAAATTCGAGTTACAACCTTCAGCTGCCATTCCTGGAACAGATCCAAGGGACAAAACAAGGGCTGTCAGGAAAACAAGATAAATGAATTTTGGGCTTATTCTCCTTAGATTTGTTATACCTGATTTTATCATGCTTTTTTTCTCCAAATTTATTAACTTAATGTCTTCATAATCTGGCCATAAAAATAGCACTTGGAAAAAAATGGTATTTAATAAGTAATACAAAACATATGTACAGTATCTTTTAATGTTACAAAATACACTAAAAATAATACATAAAACTTTCGAATTTTGTTAACGCTGAAAATATATTGTAAAATATATACTAAGAGAAATAAAAGTTACAAAATTAGCAAGATAGAGTAGTGAAAACAAGTTTGAAGCGAACAAAAATAAGAAAATAGTAAAAGAGAACAATTAGTAAAAATTAGGTATTATAGTAAAAATAACAAATAGTGAAAAATTAATAAATGTGTTAAAATAGGAAAGAATTAAGGACAGACAATAGTATCAAACAGCCCTACTACTAATTCTGCTAATTCTTTACTTTTTTCAGTTGAGGTCATCAGAGTATCGGCACGAGAAGCACGGCACCCTAGCTTCTCAAATGCGAATTCGTCCGCCTGATCCCGCTCATCGAAAACAAAGACGTCCAGGAAGTCCTGATAATATTCCGCAACTCCCATTGAAGAGACCTCAAGCCCGCAGGCCTGCATGAGTTTCCCGGCAGGCCCGCTTACAGGGGCATTGCCAATTATTGGGCTGACTGCCACGACCTTTTTCTTTTTCAGTAGATCTTTCATGCCTGGCAGGGAAATGATAGGTCCTATACTCGTGATCGGGTTACTTGGCCCTATAAGGACTTTGTCGTCATTTTCAAGGGCTTCGAGCACCTTTGGAGAAATCGAAGCTTCGGGAATTCCCGTTATATCAACACCCAGAACTTCGGGTTCTCCATGTTTTCCGACCCAGAAATCCTGAAAATGTAGAATTGACTCAGGAGTTTCTATATAGGTAGAAACAGGATCATCAGACATGGGCAAAATCTTTGCATCAATTCCTAAAATGGACGCAAGCTCTAAGGTTGCATCTGTAAGGGAGATTCCATTCCGTATAAAGTTCGAGCGAATTATATGGGTTGCTCTGTCGCAGTCCCCAAGCTTTATGCCTTCCATGACGCCCAATTTCTGCATGCATTCATAAGTCAGAAAGGTATCGTCTTTTATGCCCCACCATCTTTTTCGGTCAATCTGGTCTGAGAATAAATAGAGTACTGTGTCCAGGTCAGGACAAATCAGATTCCCCGAAACCCATAGGTCTTCGGCAGTGTTTACAACAACGGTCATTTCCTCCGCGGGGAGGATTTCCTTGAGTCCATCAAGGAGCTTTGGAGTTCCGGTACCGCCTGAGAATATAATCATGATAATACCATATCCGGCTTTCTTTTAAACTTTCGGGTGGCAAGGGTTTCTGCAAAACCTACAGTATCAGAGTAGTAGTAACAACAATATATAATGAAATCTGTCTAAAGAATAATGAAGGTTGTCCTTGATCCTGTACATGGTTACATTGAGCTGGATGATTTAGCTCAGGATCTTCTTTCTACTCCCCAGATGCAGCGCCTGAGAAGGATCAGACAGCTTGGATTTTCAAACCTTGTCTATCCGGGAGCAAATCATTCGCGTTTTGAACACTCGCTTGGAACAATGCATCTTACCTCCGCGCTAACCAGGGGTCTAGACTCGATTGAAGAGGAAAAGAAAACCGAAATAAAAGCTGCTGCTCTTCTGCATGATGTTGGGCATGGACCTTTTTCTCACGTTACCGAGAATGTAATTGACAAATACACGCGGCGCAGACATGACGATGTAAAGGAAATCCTGGAAAAAGGAGAGATCAGAGAAGTTCTGAACAAATATGGAATTTCTCCCGGAAACCTTGTAAAACACATAAAAGGAGAAACTTCTCTAGGGCAGATCCTTAGCAGTGAGATTGATGTGGACCGAATGGATTATCTTGTTCGGGATGCCCATTATACAGGTGTAGCCTTCGGCGTTGTAGATTACAATCGCTTGATAAAGAAAATGAATTTTTATGAGGATAGGCTCGTTGTAGATTATGGTGGGCTAAAAGCTGCCGAATCACTTCTGGTCTCACGTTTCTGGATGAACACATCGGTTTACTATCATCATGTAACCAGGATTTCGGAAGCTATGTGTTCCAGAGCAGTAGAGTATATGATTGAAAATAATGAACTTGACCCGTTCAGACTCAGGCACATGGACGATATAGACCTCATTGCATCTATGAGAAACGCAACTGGCTATGCAGGAGAACTTTCACGGCTGCTTGATGCCCGCAAACTCTATAAACGTGCCTTATATGTAGGCCTGGCAGATGTAGGAAAAGCTGTACTGAGGCACCGTGACCGAATTCGAAGGGTAGAAATAGAAATTGCAGAACTGGCTGGTGTGAGTCCTGAGTATGTGCTTGTGGACATTCCTAAGACACCTGAAATGCTGGAAATGCAGGCCATGATAAAAACTGACCACAAAATGATTCCTCTTAATGAGGCTTCCCATTTCGTATCTATCCTGAAGGAAGCCGATATGGATAACTGGAGAATGGGGGTATATAGCCCTAAAGATCACTGTGAAGCCGTGGGAAAGGCCGCAAGAGACTATTTTGATGTTAAAAAGCCCCTTAAACAGTTTAAATTAAGCGACCTCTGAAGTAGAGTAAAATAAAAGAAAAACAAAATTTTAAAAAAAGAACTTTAAAAAGGGACTTTAAAAAAGAGAATTTTAACAAGAAAATTTTAAAAAACGTAAAGGAAAAAGGGATTTTCCTTGAAATTTTAAGGGTCGAGGTAGGAATTTGTTTCAGATTAAACGGAAAGTGGGGAAAATTGAGATCATACTTGATGCAAAAAACGTAGGAGAAGATTACCTTCTGACCCTTACAGGCGGAGAGGAACATGTTGGAGCTGTTGCCATAGGTCTTTTTGATGAGAAAAACCAGAGAGCAAGTTCATCGGTGATAACAATGCCCGGCCACCGGGAGGAATATCTTGCCCTGGATGGGGCAAGGCGGGTGAGTAGGGCCACAAAGAAGACCTCGGTGTTTGTTGTCGGAATACACCAGGATGATATCAGCCCTGAAGAAATAAAAAACATAGTTTCAGCTGCAGGGGAAATGGTGGAAAACTTCATTTCTTTTTACGAAAAAGGAGACGAACTGGAAGAGCAAGATAAAGATTTGAAGCAACGGCATGAGATGAATAATAGAAGTAAAGCATAAGATGAGTAAGAAAATAACAGCTAGAGAGAATCGTGGAAATAACTGCATAGAGAGAATAATGAAAATAACTGCATAGAGATGAGTTAAAGTATCAGCAGGAAAATTAATGGCAGGATAAAATGGAGATAACGGTAGGAATCAGCGGAGCTTCAGGGGTCCAGTATGGAATTCGCCTTCTTGAAGTACTGGCGGAAAAAAGAATTAAAACCCATCTGGTTTTGACGGATGCCGCAAAACAGATAATTGAAATTGAAACTGATTATATCCCAGAGGCAGTGGAAAAACTCGCAACATGGAGCTATGCCCAAAAAGATTTTTCAGCACCAATAGCCAGTGGCTCCTACAGGACAGGGGGAATGGTTATCGCCCCTTGCAGCATGAAAACTCTTGCAGCCGTTGCAAATGGAATGTCCGATACTCTTCTTACAAGAGCTGCAGATGTTTGCCTCAAAGAGGAACGAAAACTCATCCTGATGACTAGGGAAACTCCGCTTAACCTCATACACATCGAAAATATGCTCAAAGCTAAAAAAGCAGGAGCAAGCATTCTTCCAGCTTGCCCGGGATTTTATTCGAGACCCAAAACTCTTGAAGACCTTGTGGATATTATGGTGGGAAGAACTCTTGACTTGCTCGAGGTAGAAAACGAGATTTATCGGCGCTGGAAATAACTAAAAGAGCCTCAGAGAATTCGAAAGAAATTCAAAATTCTGGAAAGCTCAGGCAGAAGGAGTTTTGATTTTCTCAAAAAAATATCTCTAAGAAAACATAACAGGTCCATGTTCTAACGAAAGCTATATATAAGATAATATCGTTTGAAGGGAAGTACCCACTGGGATAGTAGGGTAGCTTGGTCCATCCTCGAGCGTTTGGGACGCTTGGACCGCGGTTCAAATCCGCGCTATCCCATTTACACTTTTTTAAAATTGTTTTTCGATTAGAATTTTTTTGAAATTTGCGCTATTTTCCGTATTTATGTCTCTCTCATATCATTTTTATATCGTAGACGTGTGTCGTTGATCACATTTCGCAAAATAGGAACATCTATTTTTGGGCAAACTTAAGTCTAATTGTTCACCTTGCAATTTAACTGAGTTTATAATTTGATTTTTTATTTTATTTACTCTGAGTTGAAATTCAAAAGTCATATTTTTAATTTTTCGTGTCTAAAGGCACTGCAGTTCCTACACAGATTATGTTATTCAAGCCAAATCTCCACTAAGACTGCATCGAATAAAAAATTTTTATAAAACTACTGAACAAAATGAAAATGTTTAAAAATCAGTATTGGATATTATTTATTAATTTTATTTTGTAACAAAACGAAAAATTGAAGAAACACAGTTTTCATGTTTTAGACAGTTGGCTGTCTAATGCTGTTGATTTTTCAGTTCAACTGCGTAAGTTCTACTAACAACGTTTCTACAGAGAGATGGTAATTAATTATTTAACAAATATAAAAAATTACAAGATTCGTGTGTTCTACTGGATTTGAGAGCTACTTTAATCTAGTTGTTAGATACTGACGTTCAGAGCCAGTCAATTATAATTATATATAGCTAAACAAAAACAGAAAATTTACAAAAAGTTGGTGTAACTTTACTTTTAAAAAATCGATTACATTTATTTCTGACAAACTCAAATTATAATTGTCATTCTTAAATATATGAACATGTCCCTATAAAATTATCTGTTTTATGGGGCTCCTATATAAATTCAATAAGTTCACTGTGAACATATAAAAAATTATCGGTAAATATTTATACTAATAATATATAAAAGAATATAAGGGTGTATATTCTATATTGCTTTATATGGTGTTAATAAATAGTATGTACTAGCAAAAGGGGGATGAATAATTCATACTCAGGTAAAAAAATTGGCCTCTCTAAAATGGTTACCAAAATAAGGGTACATACAGAGTTTTTAATCTCTAGCTTAGAGAAAATGCTATATTAAGTAACACTTTCAACATTTTATCATAACTGAAGACAGATATAAAATCTTGTTATTCAGTAGACTTTACTCTGGAAAAACAGCAGGTTCTCTTGGTTGTTTTTATGAACCTGAGATAAGGTAGGTAATCTTTCGCTGGCAGGACAGAATTCTCCGGCTGGGGTTCATGAAAGTAAGAAAATCTGTACTTGTGGATGTGAGGGAATATCGTGAAAATTAATCCAAGAGTTATATATCTGTCAATAATTTTTATTTTTCTGGTGGTTATGACATTAAACGTAGCGGTAGCTGATGCCCTTGAAGTTGAGAAGTTAACAAAGGTGGCATCCGATGTTGCGTCTGATTCAAATCCTGTTTGGTCTCCGGATGGAAAGGAAATCCTTTTCTCACGTGAAAATGGGCTGTATATGGTGTTTTCAGATGGCACAGGAGAAAAGCAACTTACCTCTACAACGGGAAAGAATTTTACATCCGGTTACGCGTGGTCTCCAGATGGAAGCAAAATATCATATATTGAAAACAGATATGATGACGCTGCGGGTCCCAGGAGTGATTTATGGGTAATGAATTCAGACGGGACAGGAAAAAAACAATTGCTTGATACCATTTGGTACAGATATTATTATATATACACCTGGTTTCCTACAAGTTCAAAAATACTTTACGCTGAGATTTATGAAGAGATTGGTGGCTCCTATTGGGAAATGGATTCCGATGGATCTGATAAACAGAACCTGGGGAACATGGGCATTGCTGACGGTATCGCCCTGTCACCCGATGCTTCAAAAATAGCAATTTGTGGACACGGGCCAGCTGACATTGACTACTATATTAACATTGGAAAGGTAGGTACAGATTTTACCAGCTTTCGGTCTGGATTAATTACTCATCAAACTCAGTCCAGGCAGTCACAGATCTGGTCTCCAGATGGTTCAAAAATAGTATACTATGCTGGGAAAAATGAGTCATATTATGAAGATGAAAATTCGGAAATATATACTATGAAAGTTGATGGTACCGGTAAAACTCAACTCACTTCAGATTCAGCAAATGATAATTCCCCTATGTTTTCACCTGATGGAAGTAGAATTGTCTTTGTATCAGATAAGGCTGGAAGTGAAGATATATGGGTTATGAATGCTGATGGAAAAAACAAAGTTCAGTTAACATCAGACTCAGCATCGGATTTGTTTCCTGTATGGAGTCCAGACGGCAAAAAAATTGCTTTTTGGTCTGATCAGGGAAGAAGCAACAGTATCTATATTCTGACCCTAGAAAATGAAAAACCACCTGTTGCTGCTTTCTATGCATCCAAGACTTCAGGAAACGCTCCGCTGAAAGTCAGTTTCACGGATAAGAGTACAGGCACACCAACTTCATGGAAATGGAGTTTTGGAGATGGAAAAATTTCAACACTCCAAAATCCTGTACACATCTATAGTAAAGCAGGGAAATATACGGTCAGTTTAACAGTAAAGAATGCAGCAGGAACAAATATGAAAACAATAACGAAATATATAACTGTAAAAACAGCTTCTGTAAAACCAATTGCTGCATTTTCAGCCTCTCCGAGGTCAGGAAAAGCCCCATTGACTGTTACATTTACTGACCAAAGTACAGGATCACCTACTTCATGGAAATGGACCTTTGGAGACGGAAAAACTTCAAGAGAAAAGAATCCAAAACATCAGTATTTACAGGAAGGGAACTATAAGGTCACACTTACAGTAACCAATGCGGCAGGCAGTAGTACTGTGAAGAAGATCAATTACATAAAATTGACAACAAATACAAGACCCGGGATATTCTGAAAGCAAATAAACCTTATATTGAAATATAGAAAAAACCAGGTCTAAACGGAGTGGGGAAATTGTTTATTTAATGTAATTATTCAGCCTGAATAAAATAACATCAATACCATCGTTATAAGATCCAATGTACAAATCTCTGTAAATCCATTTTCTTTGATTGTTGGAGGTTAATTACACTTTTTAATTGTTCATTTGTTAGTTATCAAACTCCCAGTTTTCATCAAAATTAACATCAATAAACTTTCTTGAGAACAAGTCTCAACCTCCTCCACGTTCCATAGGTGTCAGATAACTATAACATTTTGATCTTAAAGTAAGATTTTGATATTGATTACAGTATTGATGCCACTATCATGTTTTGTTCTGCAATCAGATAATTTCCGTCTCTAATATCAAGAGTCCAATTAGAGTTGTAATATCCGCAAATACTCAAAAAATTTAAAAAAAGGTTCAAACTGTCCTGTTCTCAGGATAGTTTTCTCGAGCCATTAAACGTCATATTCTAACCTTGCTACCGATATGTAACTTAAAAAATCATGCTACTGGGATTTCTGAGATTCAATTTCTGAATATTACGTTTCTAAGTTTTTGTATTAATAAAATGCTTTTTTTTCGTAATTTAGTATGATTAAATGTCCATAATGCTTTTATTTTTAAGAAACTTTGGTATCCTATTAAATAGTAGACTCTTCAAGCTCAGAAGTATTTTATAATTGGACACTGATCTCTATAGGGGTTTAGTACTCTGTAATAAAGTTTAACACCTGCATATCCGTCATAAAAATATAGCTACTTGACAGTTATCCCCATTAATTTTCTTGAATGCAGGGTCTGAAAACCCAGGCGGTTTGGTTACAGAAAGTCATACCCACTAATAAAGGAATAACGTTGAAAAGGAGTGTGAATATTTGGAAAAAAAAATCCATAGACCTTTAAGAAAATCTGTTTCTAAACTGTTATGTGTCATATGTACATCATTATTATTAGTATCTCTATTTTCATTTACCGGCTTGGCTGGGGATATAAACGCGTCCTCCAATATATCCTCCAACGATAAACTCTCAACAAGTTTAACCTCAGAACTCACTACTATTTCTGAAAATGAGCAAATTCCAGTAATTATAACGCTACCAAATCAGAAGATCGCGTTTAATACTGCTACTGGAAAATCTCAAATTGAGAGTGAACAGAAAAAGCTCATAACGTTTCTTGAGAATGAAAAATCAAAAAACAAGGTAAATAAAATAAAATCTATTAAAATTATTAATGCTGTTGCCGCCAAGGTAACCCCCGAAGTTTTAACTTCTCTTGTCGGAAGATCTGACGTTTCGAATATTGAACTTGACAAAGTCGTCTCTATAAAAGGATCAGAACTTTCTTTCAAAAAAATAGAATCGTCGGCTACCCAGTTGAATGCTGCATCCATAAATGCATGGGGGGTGGATAAAATTGACGCACCCGCAGTATGGAAGCAGGGTATAACCGGTAAAGGAATAACTGTTGCTGTTGTGGACACAGGAATTGATGCGACGCACTCTGATCTTGATGATCTTGATGACAATCCCAGTACAAATGATCCGAAAGTTGTCGACTGGATTGATTATATAAACTCAAAATCATCTGCTTATGACGATAACGGCCACGGCACTCATGTATCCGGAACCATTTCAGGAACCGGGGCTAATGGAATACAAACAGGAGTTGCACCAGGTACAAAGCTGATTGTAGCAAAAGTCTTCGATTCGGAAGGTGATGGATATTTATCTGACTGTATTCTTGGCTTTGAGTGGGCAGTTAATAATGATGCCAATATTATAAGTTTTAGTGGCGGATCTTCAGAACATGATTCTTTATTTACAACCGCGATAAACAAGGTGGTGGCGGCAGGTGTAGTTCCTGTTATAGCGGGCGGCAATGATGGCGAGGATGGATCTAGCACAATCACATGCCCGGGTGATGAACTCAATTCACTCACGGTCGGTGCAACGGATTCCTCTGATGTAATAGCAGATTTCAGTGGTCGGGGCCCTGTCAATCTAAATGGCCAAACATACATTAAACCTGATGTCTCTGCGCCTGGAGTGTCTGTTCCTTCAACGTATCCAGGAGGTGGATATGCATATGGGACTGGAACTTCAATGGCAACACCACACGTTTCCGGTACTGCAGCGTTAATTCTGCAAAAGAACCCGAATATGAAGCCGGCTGAAGTAAAGGAAGCATTAAAAAGTACAGCAGTAGATCTTGGATCGTCAGGAAAGGATAATGATTACGGTTCAGGCAGGATCGATGCATATGGTGCAGTATTTGGCAAAGGACCTGTTGCAAACTTTTCTGCAACTCCTACCTCCGGAAAAGTTCCATTAACAGTTGCTTTTACTGACACCAGCACAGGAACGCCTACTAAATGGTTCTGGAACTTTGGAGATGGATCAAAATCATTCCTCCAGAATCCAAAGCATAAATATTCCAAAGCAGGTAATTATACTGTTAACTTAACAGTAAAGAATGCTAAAGGCAGTAACGCGGTAACAAAAACAGATTACATAGTAGTAGTCTCAAAACCTGCTGCTGCATTTTCTGCATCTCCTACATCGGGAAAAGCTCCATTAACTGTTGCCTTTACTGATCAGAGTTTAGGAAACCCCATGAAATGGAAATGGAGTTTTGGAGACGGAGCAATTTCAAGAGAAAAGAATCCAGAACATCAGTATTCACAGGAAGGAAAATATAAGATTACACTTACAGTAAGCAATGCGGCAGGCGGCAGTACTGTAAAGAAGATAAATTACATAAAAGTGACAACAAATACAAGACCGGGGACATTCTGAAAGCTAATAAACCCTTAAATTAAAAAAAGAGAAAAAAGATCAGGGTTAAACGGAGTGGGGAAATTATTTTATCAAATATGATAACAAGATCATCTTTGACCTATCTTTCATCTTTGATCTGCCTTACCAGATTTGAGAGCTGACTTTTCTTTGCGATTTTAAGTTACTATCTTATGATTTTAGTTTGACAGCCTCGACTAATTGATGCTGAATATTTTCCTTTTTTTTGGTTCAATTAGGTTTGACAACTTATTTATATTTCCATATATTTATATTTCTACAAATTTATTATATTTTCAACCTTCCATAAATGTCTTCAAAAAAATAACACTTTCCTTGTTATTGTTTTTGGAAAATTCTTTAAAAATCTGCAGTTGTTACCTCAACCGATGCTTCAGGAGATGGATACTGAAAATTTTCAATAAAGGCAAAAAGTCGAAAACGGTGGGATATTTAAAAAATACACTTTTGAGTAATTAAGACGATTTTCAGCAAAAACGATGGCAGAAAAACTTTTGAAAATTGATGGGACATCTGCGGAAAGGGGTAAAATGCATGCTTCTGTGAAATTAGGGATCAATATCAAAAAATTTTCACTTCAATATCAAAATCTTATAATTATCTGACACATGCGCTGACACATGCGCTGACACATGCGGAACGTGGAAAAGAGCCTGGGGACTTGTTCTCAAAAGAGAAAGGAATGAACCAAGAAGCTTCTCCTCTAATCCGAACTTTGAGACAAAGGATTCAGGGAGGAGTAATTAACCTATCCTATTCTCTCAATGTATTCCATAATTGTTAGATTATTGAGGATAGTAGCATCTTTGATTAGGATTTATAAATGCCTGGTACTAAATCTTCTAACGTTTCAGTCCGGTAAGGATAGATTTTCAATTTCCTGCAATATTGAAATATACTTATTTTCTATATTTTCCCATGAGTAATTTTGCAAAACAAACTCCATCCCATTTTTACCCATAACATTCCTCATTTCATCCTTTGCCAGTAGAAGGTCCAGACACGCCTTAAATTCCTCATAGTTTTCGTAGTACAGGCCGGCATTGCCTCTGATACACTGACCTTTTAACACGTCACACCTCCCATTTACAAGTACAGGAGTTTTACAGAGCCAGGATTCAAGCAGAACCATGGACAAACTTTCGTACTTTGAGGGCATTACTAATAATTTTGCCGCTTTGATTCCTTCAAACTTGTCCTGCTCAGAGACAAAACCTAAGGACAGGATATCAGGACTTTGAGGGATCTTCATAGTCTGTTTTCCCAGTAACACGAGTTTAACCGAAGATTCCTTTTCCTGTTTATACCGAAGAAAATACTCAAACAGCTCCTGACAACCTTTAGACTCGTCTACTCTTCCGACAAAGATAATGAAATCATCCAGATTATACTTGCAGGCAAACAAAGCTGCATTAGTTTTATCCGGAATATCTATACCTACACCCACAACATCAGAAGGTATATTCGAAACCCTGAATTTTGAGGTGACAAAATTCTTCTCTTCTTCGGTGTTAAAAATAAATCGTCTGGGGGATTTGAAGAGCGAATCAAATATCGACAAATAGATAGGAGGTTCGTCGTGTGCCGTAGGGACAAGCAGTGCTTTTTCTTTCACCTGTGGAAGGCCGAAGAAGGTAGTACAGTAAAGATAAGTAAAAAATATAAAGCAAGTATAATCATCTTTAGCATTTTTTATATAATTTAAAAGGTGTGTTGAATACGGGCCCTGCATTTTCATCCATTTAACTTCGTCTTCGTAGGTGGGGCTATTTCCAAAAATTTTCTCAGAGAATTTATTAAATGCCAGTAAATCTCTTTCATAATCAACACGAAATCTCCTGACCCGCACTCCATTTAAGGTTTCGATCCCTGCAGGATATTCATTCTTCCAGGTTGTGTAGTCTACTGCACAGGTAGTTAACACCTCTACCTTAAAGTATTTTGATAAATGTTCAGCTACTAGCCTGCAGTGGAATTCGGCACCTCCATTAACTTCCGGGCCATACCGCTGGACGACTAAGGCGATTTTCATTAGATCACCTTTTGAATATAATCTTTTAGTAAGTTTTTCATAGTCGGTCTTTCAAAATATTTTAGTCTTTCATTGTAAACATTAAGGTCCGGTAAAAGTGGAAAAATCTCAGTATTTTTAAACCCCAGTTTATTTAGCTCTAGCTAAGTATATCGAGAATTTGCCAGTGCCAGGTCGGTTATTTCTGGATCTAAATTGAGCTTTTCTCTTTCCCATACCAGTAAATACTGGACATAATCTTTGATTCCGTAAAGATATTTTTCAGGCATAATTCCATGAAACTTTATTATTTTTTTATCTGACAATTGTTTTACATAATTAGAGACATAGGAGCCTATAGAGAAATGAAATATTAACACGTTGTCTTTTGAAGAGACTTTGTCATATTCAAGATATTTAACATCCACTTTCGGATGGATATTTTCAGCGTCAGGGTGGATATTTTCAGGGTATATCTGTGAGTCATAACCACATTTTCTAAGGATTTTATTAATCTCAATAACCTCATTGCCTATTGCATCACCAGGACTAAAGGTTGGCAACATTTGATGAATTTCCATATTCAAGCCTCTTCAAGAAACCGTATATATTTTTTAATAATCAGGTCCCAGTTAAAGTTCTCATCTACATATTTCTTCCCATTTATAGCCATTTTTCTTCTTAACTGAGGATTATTTAAGTAAAAGTTAACGCAGCCTTCAAACTCCTCGTAATTCTCAAAATACAATCCAGACCTACCTTTAATACAATGGTCCTTTGTTACAGCGCATCCGGAATGAACCAGGACTGGGGTAAGACATAACCACGATTCCATTATCACTGTTGAAAATATTTCTTTAATTGAGGGTTGGCAAAAAAGACTTGCAGCAGCAAACGCATCATATTTATCCTGTTTCTGAACAAAACCCAGGTCAAATATCTCTTTTTTAAACTTTTCCGGGATACTTACCTCTCCGCTTCCCATCAAGACGAGCTTAAGCTCATTCTGATTTTTCAGCTTATACTTACAAAAAAAGTCAATTAGGAGAGGAGTGTTTTTACCTGGCTCCCGCCTTCCAGCATAAAGAATGAAGTTATCATATATTCTATATTTCTCCCGAAATCTTTTTGCTTCAAAGGAAATACTGGTGTCTATGCCTTCTCCTATAATTATCTGCTTGCCTTTAATGTCGAATATTTCGTTTGCCAGTTTTTCTTCGGGTTCAGCATGGAATATTAGCCCTGCCACGTTCTGGAACATATTCTTATAAATATCCATATATGCGTAGCTTTCATCGTGAAGACAGGGTATCAAAAATGATTTTTTCGGGTGGATTTGAGACCCATAATATGTAGTTCCGAACATGTAAGGTATAAACAGGAAGTAATTGTAGTCGGAACCATGAGTTTCAAGGTATCGGTAAAGATTATCGCTATTAATCATCTCTTCGATGTATATCTGCTCTTCTTTCACCGAAAGTTTCTGGTTGTGTATCAATTTTGAGTTAACATGATCAAATAGTCTATTGTTCCTTTGTCGGACTTTAAATCTTCGAATTATAACGTTATTTAGTTGGAATACTCCTTCTTCATAATAATTGGAGTTCCAATCCGAATTGAACTCTTTCACGCAGGTAGTAAGGATTTCAACTTCAATCCCATTTCTGGAAAGGTTCTCAGCCGTATTTTTATATTCACTTTCCGCACCGCCCGGAATCTCTCCATACCAGGGAACAACAAATGCAATCTTCATTAACACTGCTCCAGAGTTATCTCACAACCTTAAAGAAAGTAGAAAGCAAGCAAAATTTCTACTTATTCATGATTTCCTGTCACTGGATTCTTTATTTCTTCCCAATCACCGCATAGTCCTGGGCTCCATATAAGGCATCGTTTATCATGTCTATGTTTTGGTTAGAGATATCAATCATTGATTTGTCCTGGTCGGTGTCCTCGAGATTCGGAAACTTTTTCAATTTCATTTCAGGAGGTACAGGGGACAAAAATTTCGTTTCAATATCACGGAAACCTGCATTGTTGACTAAAAATTTTAGAGTCTCAGGATGCACAGGTTTTATGTGAGAGAGATCTATGTAAAAGTTCGCGAGGGAGAATAAAGATAGAGGGTTAACGGTCTCGATAATAATGTAAAAACCGTATTTCATTTTTTTGTTGCAAAGATTCAACATATTAACAAAATACCTGGGATTTAGGTGTTCAACTACCTGACTTATGAAAATCCCATCGAGGCTTTTGTCCTTGATCTCTTCAAGAGTTTTTATAGCGTCTTTTAATTCGGCATTCAGACCCTTAGATTTACAGAAGCTTATCATGTCCTCATCGACATCAATTCCTCGAGCATTGATACCTTTTTGTTTTGCTAGTTCCAGAAACTCTCCCCGTCCACACCCAATGTCAAGCACATTGGTGCAATTCTCAAAATAACCTATAAAGTTTGTCTGATGCTGCAGGACATTTTCTCTCGAACCGCGGAACCTTTCTTCAAATACATAATAGTTAATCTGAGGATCAGCGTTTCCAGAGGCATTAGCCTGTATATTTGCGTTTCCAGAGACCGTAGCCTGGGTGTTAGCCTTTCCGGATGCATTATTCTGAGCATTGGTCTTTCCGAAGGAATTATTCTGGGCAGCTTTTCCGGAAGAATTAATCTGAGCATTAGCTTTTCCAGAGGCATTCTGGGCGTTAGCCTTTCCAGAAGAATCTGTTCCCTGACTTGCAAGTCCTTTCTGTATTCTGGATTCAAGTACTCTGTTAAGCCAGGCTTTGTTCTCAAGGTCCAGATTAACAGCAGAAACTATAGATTCGACTTCTTTCTTTATACTGCTGATAACTTCAGATTTTAAATTTTCAGTTTCACTACTTAGCTGCTCAACTTTAGATTTTAGTAGTTTGTTTTCATCCTCGAGTTGTTCTATTTCCGATTTTAATTTCTCCACTTTATCAGAACAGAAGTCTGCGGTCTCTCTTGCATCATTGAGAACGCCTTCAAGGTTATAGTTAAGTTGACTTTGTTTCTGGAATACGGGGTCGACATAACGTCTGACCTCTCCGTAAACTAATTTTCTACCTTTTATTAAAAATGGGCCCAAAAATGGACGATGAGAACTGATAGAATAGGTATCGTTACGAAGATCATAATCCGAATTAATTATTCCGGATTCCTGGAAACTTCTTGTATTTGAGGAGACCTCTGAAAATCCATGTTCTATCTTTTCAGTATCCTTAGGATCCTCATTTTCTTTTCTTTCCCTTATGTTCTCACGAATTTTTTCCATAATCTCTTCAACATTGATTTCATCGTCTTTAATCTCGAACGTATCCATTTTTGATTCCTCTAACCTGCATTCATCCGGGTTTTGCTCAACTTTTGCGCTAATGTTAAGTAAAGGCTTATTAGTAATTTCCTGAAGCCAGAAACAGCCTTCCTGCACGAGGTCAATTTGTAACTGATATTCCCCATGCTCTTGAGGAGCGACAATATCTACTTGAAGATCCCGCTGTTCATTAGGATTTAAAGCAGGTAGTATTCCAGTCCTAAGTCCATCAAAAACTTCACATGTGCCATCAGTTTTCAACCAGTGATACGAGATATTTACAGGACAAGGAGGTAGAGATACAAGTCGCTCTTTTCCGTTATTCTTAAGAGTTATATGTAACTTGAATTTTTTATTTGAGAAAGTGTTAATTGAATCTTTTTTCGACAGAGCTTCTACATTTAATCCATTGCGGTCAAGTTTTATGGGAGATAATAATTGAACAATCCGATCCCTGTCTAGATCTTCAAAAGAACTTACAGCAAGGATAGTTCTGGCATTATTATACTCTTCCGAACTAAAAGAGTGAGTGAGTGAACCTGCTAAATCTTGAGAATCGTTTACCCATGTCAATATATGTGAAAAATATTTATTTAAATTAAGGAACAGGCTTTGAGGAGTTTGTTCATTGACATGTCTCAGATCTTCATAAAACGTCCTGGGGTTTTCAGGAATATAAAGCCCTATTTCCTTTGCGATTTTTCGCTTTTCTTCATATGTATATTGGTAGTACAACTTATTGGGGTAAATATATGTAATAAATAAACCGTCTTCTTTAAGGAGTTCGGCGATTTTTAGAATAACTAATTCAAGTTTATCTTCTGGAACGCGCTCAATTAGATCTGTTGCAATAATTCTGTCATATTTTTTATTAAACTTATGATTTAAAAAATTGTCTTGAATAAATTCCAGTTTCTTCATCGAGCTATTGGCTAAATATTTAGCTTTAGCCGTCTTAATCGCAGAAGAAGAATCGTCAATTCCGGTTACATGAGCTCCGGACTTTGATAAGGTGTAGGAAAGCTCACCTCTGCCACAGCCTACATCCAGTATATTCATGTCTTTATTCGGATTAGCAAGACAGGATATGGAAATTAAACGAGAATTCTCAAATTCTCTGCCTTTATACCTTTTATAAGAGTCAATAATGCCCTCTAGGTCCGAATTTTCCTTACTCAAGCCTTCTACGAACATATGCTTAGCTGAACTTTTAGTTTTAATCAACAGTTCGCCTGCATAGGAAGGTATTGTTACAGCAAATTCGATAAAGTCCTTATATTTATTTAAAAAATAAGTTGTGCTCAATAAATTTTCTTTAGACCAGAAATAACCGTCAACCAGAATCCATTTTCCTTTTTCCAGTGCAAGTTCTAAATTATGGAATGTACTGTCTCCATCCTGATGATCATTAATATGAATAAGGTCATAGAAATCTCCAGGTAATGTAGGCATTGACCGGCTATTGGCCAGCAAAAATTCTGCCTTGTAATTTTGTGTGATTCTTTTGGCCCAGTTACCCTCCTCTTTATTTCCTCCAAAAGTATCAGAATTGTTATCTATCCCCAGATAAGTTGCATTTTCTGAAGCCTTAAGAAAAGTTATCGCACTATAACCGTATCTGACTCCGATTTCCAGTATAGACATTGGGTGGATCATTTTTGCAATTGCAAATTTCATGCGGTAATAATCAACCCACTCATTGAATATATCTGATAATTTATCCCCAGGAAATGCATAATTCCTGAAATCGTAGTTAGTATGGTTATAAATAGAGATTAACTCATCCATCATACTCCGTTCTCCAGAAAGCAATTTATTAGCGCAAGCGATTTAACAGTTTATATGCTTTTCATAATGAATACTAATAGACTAACAATTTGATTTAATTTGCATATTTTATAAGTGAGTGATAGTAGAATAATAATTTGATTTAGATTGAATATTTCATATTAAGTAATAGTTGAATAATAATTCGATTCTTTTAATACATCACACTTTCCATTTATAAGTACAGAAGTATTACAGAGCTAGGACTCGAGCAAGGACATAGATAAACTTTCTTACTTTTGAGGGCATTATTAATATTTTTGCCGATTTGATCCCGTTAAACTTTTCTTGATTCTTCACTGTTTTGTATGGGTTGAAAATAATTACTTAGTTATAAAGTATTCCGGTCAAATTGGAAAATATCGAGCTTGAATGTTATTTTCAGCAACAACTGTTTTTCTATTTTATACATGTGACTTCAACATTTGGCATGAAAATGCTTGAAATAACTTTAATATTTTTGTGCTTGTTATTCAACGAATTTCATGCTCGTTTAGAAACTAAATGTAAGTTACCTACTCGAAATAGCGAAGATTCACTATTTCCAAAATAACCCAATGGAATTCTCTAGGGAATTAACGTATCGTACAGTTGCAAAAAAGAAATGCAAGAGACTTTAAAAACATATATTATTTTATTAATATGATCTCTCCAAAATTAGGAAAACTAAAATTTGAGTTACCCACATGAAATAGTGAAGAGCCAACATTACTTTAAAAGCAAAACATCAAAAAAATATATGAATTAAATGTTGACCTGCCTAATGCAAGATAAATATTCAAATGCAAGCTTGTAGTGGAATTCGGTACCTTCGTTAACTTCCAGGCCGTAATGCTAGACTACAAAACTTAGCTTATTTTTAATATTCACCTTGTTACTTCACTTTGGATAATATTCTTTCAAACTGGGTGATTATTTTTTCTCTTTTGAAATCATCCAATCTACCTTTCTGTTTCTTGACAATAATTGATCGCAGTCTTTCATCCTCTACCAATAAATTTACCATCTCAGCAATTTCACAATAATTCTTTTTGTTAACCAGAATTCCCGTATTCTCAAGAGTGAAGGGGATAGCTGTAGAGTTGTACGCTATAATTGGAACTTCAAAGTGCATACTTTCCAGTACAGGAACACAAAAGCCTTCATGTTCACTCATACAGATAAAAACATCAGCTAGTTTATAGTAAGAAATCAGGTCGTTAAATTTGATCTTACCTAATAAATGAACATCTTTTAGATTTAAGTCCTGGATCAGCTTTTTCAAATAATCTGAATAAATTTCACAGCCTTCATAGCTGCCGGCCAGGAAAAGCCTTGATTTTGGGTTAATACGTTTATAATAATAAAATATTTTTATTATATCTTCCTGTCTTTTATGTGGGGTTACTCTCCCCACAAATAAGAGATTCACAAAATCGTCATTATATTTCGACAGCAATTTTTCGTTTGGGTTTCTGTATTCATTAAAGTCCACTATTATAGGTAAAACATCGGTATTTTTAAATCCCATTTTTTGAAGTTCCAGTCTGTTGAATTCGGAAACGCCAACAGCAAGGTCTATGTGGTCAACAAGTGACATGAGTTCCTTTTTCCCATTTTCCAGTAAGTTTACAAGAGTCTCGTTGACTCCAATAAAATATTCAGGTGGGGTAATATTATGGTAAACCATTATCTTTTTGTCGGGAAGTTTTGCAACAAATTCCGAAACTTCGGAACCGATGGAAAAGTGAAAAATTAATATGTTTTCTCTTGAAGAAACCTTCTTATATTCGGTATAATTTTTTGCGTCAATTCCAGGATGTATATTTTGAGCATAGATTTCGGATTTATATCCCCATTCATTCAGGACGCTTTTAATTTCCCGGACTTCATTGCCTATGGCATCTCCTGGAGAAATTGTTGGTAAGATCTGGTGAATCTCCATTTTCAAAGGCTCCCTAAAAATTCAATATATTTTTCTACAATTTTATCCCAGCTAAAATTTTCAATAACGTACGACATCCCGTTCTCAGCCATAATCTTTCTAATGGCAGGGTTTCCCAGATAGAAATCGAGGCACCCTTCAAATTCATAATAGTCATTAAAATAAAGTCCACCATTACATTTGATACAGTGGTCTTTAGTTACGGCGCAATCCCCGTGTACCAGTACAGGGGATTTACATAACCATGACTCCATTATTACAATAGAAAAACTTTCATTCAAAGAAGGCTGACACAAAAAAGTAGCCGCTGCATATGCGTCATACTTATCCTGAAGTGGTACAAACCCCAGATCAATAATGTCATTTCTACTTTCAGAGGGTATTTCTATTGTTCCACTACCAATAAGAACGAGCTTTAATTCATTCTTTCTATGCTTTTTGTATCTGGCAAAAAGATCAATTAGAAGAGGAACATTTTTCCCGGCTTCTTTCCTTCCTGCGTAAAGAATGAAGTCAGTTTTAATGCCGTATTTCTCCCGGAATCGGTCTGGATTATACACAAAATCCATATCAATTCCTTCTCCTAAAACAGTCTGCATGTTATTTAGGTTATAAAGATGATTCGCTAATATTTTTTCAGGAGATGCATGAAAAATAATGCCTTTGACATTTTCAAACATAGTCTTATAAATATTCAGGTAAGCGTAGCTTTCATCATGAAGGCATGGAATTATAACTGATTTTTCAGGGTGTATACAGGATCCATAGTAAGTCGTACCGAACATATATGGAATAAATAAAAAGTAATCGTAATCTGCACCATGTTCAGCAATATAAGAATAGAGGCCGGGGCTGTTAACCATTTCCCGCATAAACGTTTTCTCTTCATCGGGAGATATCTCAAGACCGCGCATAAGTTTATAGTTTATTTTATCAAAACGGGCAGTATCTCTTTTTCTCACTGAAAATCTGTGTATACTGACCCCATTTAAATTATAAATCCCCTCTTCATAAAAATCAGTGCTCCAATCACTCAAGAATTCTTTGACGCAAGTAGTAAGTATTTCAACTTCAATGCCGTGTTTTTGCAGGTTTTCAACTGTCCTTCTGCATTCACTTTCTGCTCCGCCAGGAATGTTCCCGTACCAAGGAGTTACAAACGCTAGTTTCATAGTAATTTATCCCCAGATCTCACATAACATAAAATTATGATAATAATTCAAACGTTATTTAGTCCCTCATTTTTTTCCGATGACCGCATAATCCTGTGCTCCGTATAAAGTGTTGTTTAACATATTGACGTTTTGATTATAAGTTTCAAACAGGACTTTCTCTCTATCTTTTAGGTCATCAAAGTCTGGTAACTTCTTTAATCTCATACTGTCCGGAACAGGAGAAATAAATTTCGTTTCAATCTCGCGAAAATTAACGGCACTTAATAAAAACTTGAGTGTCTCGGGATGTACTGGTTTTATATGAGTAAAATCAATATAAAAATTGGTAAAAGAAAAGAACGACAGGGGATTTACAGTTTCTACTATTAAATAAAAACCATACTTAAGTTTCTTGTTGCAAAGGTTTAGCATTTTGATAAGATAGTTAGGAGCCAGATGTTCAACTACCTGACTGATGAAAATTCCATCCAGGCTTTTGTCTTCCATAGTTTGAAGGGTTTCAATTGCATCCTTTAACTCTACATTAAAACCTTTTGATTTGCAGAAACTAACCATATCTTCATTGATATCTATTCCCTTCGCAACGATATTGTTCTGTCTGGCTAGTTCCAGAAATTCCCCTCTTCCACAACCGATATCCAACACATTTTTACAATCCTTGAAATAATCTAAAAACGCTTTTTGATGTTGTTGAATGTGATCCCTTGAGCCTCTGAACCGTTCTTCAAATGCGTAATAATTTATTTCAGATTCATTGTTTTCAGATTCATTGTTTTCAGGTTTCTGTACCTTATGATTCTGCAAGTTTTTTTTTAAGCGGTTCTCAAGCACACTGTTAAGCCAGATTTTGTTATTCAGGTCCAAATCAATTGCAGAAATAACGCTATTAACTTCGGATTTGATATTTTGGGAAGAATTTACTTTTACATGCTCAAGCTCGGTTTTTAAATACCCTGCATCTGTTTTCAAAGATTTAACATCAATTTTTAAACTTTTTGAATCGACATTTAGACGTTCAAAATCAGTGTTCAAATTTTCTACATCAGTTTTTAAATCTTTAACCACATCTGCAACGCCAAAATTAAATTTTCTTTGTTTTTGGAAAACTGGATCAACATATCTCCGGACCTCTCCGTGAACCATTTTTCTTCCTTCTACAAGAAATTTTCCTGTGAATGGACGATGAGAACTTATTGTATAACTTTCATTGCAGATATCACAATAATTTATAAATTCAAGACCTTCAGGAATATCTCTTTTTATAGGGGAAGCTGCAAAAAATGTTTCACTCATTATTTCCGGTTCATTTTCTGTATAAATACCCTCTTTTTTTCTCTTATCTATGTTCTCACGGATTTTTTCCATGATCTTCTCGATATCTACCTCGTCGTCCTTAATTTCCAGTGTATCCAATTTAGATTCCTCAATGAACTTAATTATTTATATGGATCATTTTCTAAAATTTTCCATAGTGTATGTTTATTAGATATGGCATGAGGTCTGTTAATCCGAAGTTACGTCTATCTATCTATCTATCTACGTCTTTTATTCCTTAAGATAGCATGTTCATTTTCGGCATCTGTTTCAACAGAAAAATTATTGATTTAATCAAAAACACTATAGTTCCTTACTGAATAATGCTTATAACTCTTTACCGGACTCTTCTTGAATTTTTATTTTTGGTTTCATATTGAAAACTCCGGTATAGATAATTGCACTATCATTAGGAATTACTTTTAAAACCTCTATATCGTGAGCCATAAGTAAATATTCTTCAAAAGCATCTTTTCCGTATCCCTTATTTGCCACACCAACAGAGAATGAATAGTCTCCTGCCGAGAGTGGAATAAAGAATTCCCATGTTAGTTCTGCAATCTGCCCTTTTTTTAGAGTAAAAGTTTTAATGCCACTACAATATGTATTTGTTTCAAATACTGATACACCTAGATTGTTTCTAACGTGAAGGCCAAAGTGAGGATCAGATAATTCTTTTAAGGCCTTGACTTGATATATAACTTTAATTACCTGCTCACTCTCAATGTATAATATTTCCTCGTTTTTTGAGTTCAGAATTTTAAAGGAAATAAGTTCAACTTCCCCTGTTGAAGCATTCGGATTTTTTCGACCTGTACAATCTTTCGTATCGTTTATGTCATATACTTTTACTTCTGTATCTCCCATGTGTGCTTTTTGCAAAATCATTCCATGATAATAATCAATTATATCTTTTGGGTCGCCGGAACTAAGTATATGACCATGATCTAATAACATTGCTGAATCACATACAATTTTTACAGCATTCATGTCGTGAGATACAAAAATAATGGATCCACCACTGTTTTTAAATTCCAGAATCTTTCTCATGCATTTTTGCTGAAAATATGCGTCTCCGACAGAGAGCGCTTCATCTACCAAAAAACACTTTGGTTCTGCATGCATTGCTATTGAGAACGCAAGCCTCATAAGCATACCCGACGAGTATGTTTTGATCGGGTCATAAATAAAATCCCCAAGCTCTGTGAAATCAATAATCTCGTCTTTTTTCTTTTCAATTTCGTTTTTATCCATTCCTAGGAATGTCCCATTCATGAATATGTTTTCAATGCCTGTAAGTTCTTGATCAAAACCTGTTCCCAGTTCAAGTAAACCGGTGATTTTTCCGTCTACTTCTATCAAGCCCTCGTCAGGAAGCATAACACCAGAAAGTACCTTTAATAGAGTCGATTTGCCAGCTCCGTTCTGCCCTACTATCCCGAGAGTTTGTCCTTCCTTCACTTCAAAAGAAATATTTTCTAATGCGGTGATCTCTCTATGGTATTTTTTCTTTAAGATTTTCTCTTTTAGTCTGTCAGTGGGTGTATGATACAACTTGAACTTTTTTGAAACACCTGATACTTTGATCATATTGAGTCACAACTTGTGATTTTAATTATATGAAATCTCGAATATCTTTTTCTAGTTTTTTGAAGATAATCTCTGCAAAGAATAGAATTACAAGACTTAACAAGAGCAGATATAAAATAGGCTTTAAACTCGGAATTTCTTTGTATATGAATATAGTTTGATATAAGTGAATAAATGAAAACGCCGGATTATAATTCATGAGTTTTTTTACAAACTCTGGGAGTACGTCATAAAGATATACAATTGGGGTAAACCAAAACCAGATCTTAAGTACAATTCCTACAACTTCTTTTAAGTCCCTTATGAAGACAACAAATATTCCAATAAAAAATCCAAGGGAATAAGCGAAGATCTGCTGGACAATATATATAAACGGAACTAATAAAATTACACGGCTTACTCCATACCCACTGATCAGAAGTAAAAACAGGAATATTCCCATTGTCACAACATAAGTAATACTCTCCGAAACAGCAATATAGAGAGGAAATGAGGAAAGATCAACCTTAACTTTGGATATGATATATTTCTTGTCTAAAAAAACACTAGATGTCCTTGTAACAGTATTCGAAAAAGCATTCCATGCAATTACACCAGAAGTTAGATAGAATCCATACGCGTAGACTGAAGACGAGCCAGGCAAACGCGATCCCATAAGATTAGCAAATATGACGGTAAATATAAAAATATCCACAAGTGGATAAATGAAGTTCCACAAAGCTCCTAAAGTAGACCCTGAGTATTTTTCAGTAATATCTCTTTTTGCTAATTCAAGAATTAAACCTATATTCAAATTACTATCTCCTGATTATTACTTCACCGGGACGGAAGAATATTATATTTTTTGAGAAATTTTTGAGAAATAATCTGATCACCGGAGGTCATTTATCACAAAAACAATCTTCGCAAGCAACATTTTTTTTCATACTATTTTCAAAAATAGAGATGTCAAACATAGCTGCTCTTTTAAAACATTCATTTCCATAGCTTGATGGGTTTTTCGAGATATTCTTTACTGCACTGATTATATTTTGAATATCTGCTTCCACAAACATGCCGGTTTTCCCGTCGACTACAGTTTCCTTAAATCCGCCTTCATTTACAGCTACTACAGGTTTTCCACTTGCCATAGCTTCAACAGGTGTCATCCCGAAATCCTCATCCATGGCAGTGCAGATAAAACCTCTACAGCGGGAATAAAGGTCAAGTAATTCCGTCTCAGAAACTTCCCCAAGAACCTTCACGTTTTCAGGTAAGTTGTCAAGAATATTTTTTGCATAACTTTTTGCGTGATCTCCTTTGGAGTATCCCCCAACAATGACAAGCTTTTCTTCGGGCATTTTTCTGAATGCGTCAATTTGAATTTCCACTCGTTTTTCAGGATAGAGCCGGTTTACTGAAAGCCAGAAGTCTCCATATTCTTTACAGGTAAATTTTGAAGTTTCGACAGGGGGGTAGATAACTTCAGCATCCCTGTGGAAATACTTTTTGATTCTTGTTAAGGTATTTTTAGAGTTAGTTACGATTTTACATACATGGGAAAGGTAGTATTCCGAAATTGGCCTGTGAAGCCTGACCCATATCCGGAAGAAGATAGAAATCCAGAGGGGTTGCCTACTGATAAAGGTCTCGTAAAGGTCATAGAAAGCTCGTGTAGGAGTATGGCAGTAATACAGGTTGGGCTTATGTTTCTTTGCCGCAAAATATGCCCAGTTTCCTGAAAAAATGAAAAAATCGTATTCCTTTGAAAAATCACAGGCTGCAAAATAAAATGATGCGAAAATCTGCTTCAAAGGAGGTATTTTTGGGGTTTTTCCCAGGCTGATTATTCGTATGTTGGAATACCCCATCTTTTCTACTGACTCCATATTCAAGTCAGTAGTGATAATATCGGCGTTGAAATATTTTGCGAGCATGAGAACAAGTTTCTCTCCACCGCCAATGGCTCCAAAATAATCATGAAATATAGCTATTTTCATCGATTTCTCACTTTTTTCAGGGGTTTAAACAAATGCAGATAAAAAGCTAATTTTATTATAAATGTAAACATCGAGCCCCCCATGAGTGGGAAGAGTGTCGTGTCACGTTTTTATAATTTGAAATTTCTTATATATCCTTGAACTATCAATATAAAAGTTATCGGTGGATCTGATTTACGATTAATAATACCCGATTTCCTGCAAGATTTCAACAATTCATTAAGCTCAACGATTATAAATATATTGAAAATTGTATATCAACCGTAGGGACATATGATACTTTCCAGATGAGATGGTTCATTAGATATATATAACACTTCCCAGATGAAGTGCTTCATTAGATCGCGAGATGATTCTTGGATAACAGGAGGATTCATCAATTACTTCCTAAAGTTCACCTTGACCTCGATTAAAATAGTTCACCTTGACCTTGATTAAAATAGTTCACCTTGACCTTACTTAATACAGTTAACTTTGACCTTACTTAAAACAGCTAACCCTCACTTTAAGTGTCGCTTTAGTGTTATTTATTCGGTAACGAAATAAATTCTACTCTATAAAAATTGAGGCATTTAAGCATAACTTTAGTGCTATTTAGTTTCATTTACTCTCATTTAATACACTTGTCTAAACTGGACAAACTCAGTAATCGGGCTACAGTCTACGGTTATACCTTTTAAAAGTACTCACGATACCATTTAGATCGTAAAACAACCTTAAAGTTATTATATTAATTAACTACTATCAAAGATAAGATATTCAAAAACTATCAAAGATAAAATATTCAAAAACTATCAAAGATAAGATACTCAAAAGTGCAATGAATTCAAAAGTTAAAAACTGAAAGAGATGATTACTACGAACAAAGGCATGGGATGTCCGGTGGCAAAACGGCCCGCTCATAGATTAAAATTCGGTATTATTTCTTTGATTGCAGTTGCATTGGTTGCTTTTCTCATGCGCATGATCTCATATTCCACCGCTACTGCAAACGGAAGCATAAATCTTATGGGATATGATAGTTTCTACCATATGCGGCGCATTTTATATACAACTTTCAATTTTCCACATCCCCTTAATTTCGATTCTTATATTAATTATCCTGCGGGGTTTGAGGTTGGATGGCCACCTTTTTTTGACTTTTTAGGTGCACTGCTTGCAAAAGTTCTGGGAGGGGGCAGCCCTGATTTGTATACCACAGAATTTGCAGGAGCCTTGCTGCCAGTGCTTTTGGGAGTCCTGACAATAATTCCACTGTATATAGCAGCTGCTGCGATATTTGACCGAAAAACCGCACTTCTTGGGGCCTTAGTTTTTGCAGTGATTCCAGCTCATGTCTATGTATCCCGGTTTGGAGCAGTTGACCATCACGTAGCTGAAACTCTCCTCTCAACCTCAGCTTATGCATGTTTCATACTTGCTTTAAAATGGGCAAGAAAAGGCTCCCTTTCCCTGACTTCTTTCAAAAATATCTCTTCTGATAAGAAACTAATAAAATCGTTAGCTTTCGCAGGAGCATCTGGACTATTCTTTGCACTTCTGATTTACACATGGATAGGAGCCCTTGTCTTTGTAAGCTTTATTGTACTTTACGCATTCATACAGACAATAATTGACCTTAAGGCCGAGAAAAACTCCGACTATCTTCTTATATGCTCTACTGTAGCTCTTCTTGCAACGCTTCTCTTTACCATTCCCCTGTCAGCAGGAGCCTTGCGTCCGGGCCTGGAAATGAGTGCGATGTATCTTTCCTGGTTCCAGGTATTCTATGTGTTCAGCATGCTAGTCGGAACCTTAATCCTTTGGGGCTTTTCCCTATATATCTCGAAAAAAGGTCTGGACTGGAAGTACTATCCAGCCGTCTTAATACTGATCTCCGTCGCTGGTCTTCTGTTCCTAAGGACATTTTCTGCCGAGTCATATGCTTTTGTAATTGAAGGAATGAATTTCTTCCTCGGAAAAGGCGAATACATAAGCACGATTTCCGAAGCTCTGCCAATATTTTTAACTTCAGAGGGAAAACTGACTTTTTCGCTAATACTGGGAAGTCTCGGGCTTTGTTTCCTTACCGCTCTGGGAGGGTTTTTCCTGCTTGGCCTCGAGTGGAGAGGTGAAAAATCAAAGCCTGAAGGAGTTTTTTTCCTTTTATGGTCGGTCTTTTTCGCATATTTAATGCTCTCTCAGAGGCGTTTTTCATATCTGTTCGCAGTAAACGCAGCAATACTTACCTCATACTTACTTTGGGTTTTACTGGATTCCTTTGACTTTGAGACCGAAGTACAAAAACTGGTGAAGTCTGTTCCGACCCACGGGAATAATGCAATGTTTGCATCCAGGTCAGAAAAAGAAACAAAGTCAAAAAAGTCCGAAAAAGAAACAAAGTCAAAAACAAAATCAAAATTGAAAATTAATTCCTCAGGCTCAAAACAGAATTCTCAACCCGACTACTTCAAAATTGTCTCATCTCTGGTACTGATAGGGCTTGTATTTATACCCTGTATTTGGGCAGGAGTTGCTTTTGCAAAAGATGACGGCTTGATTGATCCTGTCTGGAAGGACTCTCTCACCTGGCTTGGAGCCTCGAGCTCTGAAACTTCTTACTACCTTGATCCTTCCGGAACCCCCGAATATGGAGTTTTGAGCTGGTGGGACTACGGAAACTGGATCGTTTATCAGGCTAAAAGGCCTGCAGTTTCAAACAACTTCCAGACCGGTGTAGACGATTCTGCACATTTCTTCTTAACGAACTCCGAGAAAGACGCAAAGACAATTATGGAAAAGCTCAAAGTAAAATATGTAATAACCGACAATCTGATGGCAGGCGGCAAATTTGGGTCTATTGTTAAGCTTGCAGGTGAGAACATAAGCAAGTATCTAAATGTTCAAACCGTCAACGGAAACGGTGGGCTTCAAACCATTGCAACTGCTAAGAAGGAATACACGGAAACCGAAATATACAAGCTTCATCAACTTGACGGATCAAATCTCGGAAACCTGAGGCTTGTCCATGAAACTACTGCACCTGAGGAAGATAATGACACGACTAGTGACGTAAAGATATTCGAGTTTGTCTCCGGAGCCAGGCTTTCAGGTACTGCAGACCCAGGACAAAACATTACTGCGACCCTTGAGCTCAAATCAAACACAGGTCGAAAATTCACATATCAGAATGAAGTAACGTCAGATAAAAACGGTTCATTTGAAATAACCGTACCTTACTCGACCGAAAATAAAGCAGATGGAGTCAATGCTCTGTCGACTTATTCCCTGAAAGCAGGAGGAAATGTAACAGTTTCAGAAATCCAGGTAACGGAAAAGGACGTCTTGGAAGGGAACAAGGTAGAGGTGAAAATTCCAGAATCAAAATAAGGAGTTCCTGAATCTCAGGAGTTCCTGATCCGGATTTTTTAAATGAAAACAGAAATTAAAGCCTTTTAAAATATGAAAAGAGAAACAGAACTCTTTTCATTCTCTTTTTCCTCTTTCTTTTATTACTTCTCGAATTATTATTTCTCGAATTATTATTTCTCGAATTATTATTTCTCAAATTATTATTTTTCGAATTATTATTTTTCGAATTATTATTTCTCAAATCGGTTTTTCTTCAATATTCAGGAAGACAACTTCAGTAATGGGGCTAGTGCCAAAAACCTTGAAGGTTTCATTCTCCTGCGCTTTCGACTCCTACGGCGCTCAGGAACCTTTTCACTACGGCTTCATTAACCAGCCTGAGTAACGTCTGACGGTCTTTTGTAGCGCTGAAAACACCAAGGGGGATTTGGGCTCCTGCTGCGTTTGCATGTCCACCTGCATCTTCGCCGAAAGCCTGGCGCATAACTTCGCCGAGGTTAATTCTTATATCGTTGCTTCGCCCAGAGATATATATGCGGTCTTCAGTGACCCCAAAAACAACGGTCGTAGAGATCCCTTCAAGGCTCAAGAGGTAATCTGCAGCTTGAGGGAGCGTATCCCTATCTCTTATGTTCCCGACATTTGAGAGGAGGTAACTTCCCATTACCTGCCGGTTTCTTATGGCCTCCCCAAGCACTTCAAGGGTTTCAGTGGCCATTGAAGGCTGCTCAAGCTGGTCCAGGATTCCATGGTTTGAAAGGGGGTAAAGGTACGAAGCAGCTGAAAGATCAGCAGGGTCGGTCTTCCGCTTGAAATCCTGGGTATCGGTCCGGATTCCATAGAGCAGGGCTGTTGCCAGTGTCTTGGAGATATTGATATTGAGTTGCTGCAGGTACTTTGTCATTATAGTAGCCGTTGCTCCAAAGTTAGGCCGGATATCTATGTATTCAGCCTTTATCTCGGTTTCTCCTGGGGGGTGATGGTCAATTACAATACCCACAAACGAGTTGGGGGGGACCATGTTGTTAACTCCTGGAATGGAACAATCTATCAGGGCGATTTTGTCAAAGCCTTTGAGGCCGTTCTCTTCCATCTTACCCAGGTCGATCCCAAGCAGGTTTACAAAGGCTTTATTTTCCTGATGCCCTATTCTGCCATGGTAGAGGATGCTTGCCTCAACCCCGATGCTCTTTGCAATCTCTTTTAGGGCTAGCCCGCTCGAAATAGCATCCGGGTCTGGGTTATCGTGGATTACAATAGCAAGTTTTTTATCCCTTATCCCCTTCAGCCACCGTGCAAGCCTGTTACCTCTGTGGACCGATTCGGCTCTCTCAAGAGAACGGGAAAGGGAACTTGCAACAAGCTTGGAAGGCATAAAGACATAATCTGCCCCAAGGTCTTCCATTTTTTCCTTATTGATAATATCTGAGGCCCGGGAAAAGAGCTGAACATCAGGGTTAACCGCCTTTTTGAAATTCTCAATGCCCTTTTTGTTAGCCTCGTTATTGGAAGTCAGGAAAAGTATAACAACGACATTCTTAAGGTCAATCTTATCGACAAGCTCAGGGTCGGAGATATCCCCTACAATCGCTTCAAAGCCTTCCTCCCTGAGAGTCTCGACCTTAGCTTCGTCTTTGTCTACAATAATCACGAGCTTATTGCTTTCCCTGAGCTCTTTTGCAAGCGCAAAACCAACACTTCCACTGCCCAGAACAAGGTATCTGGGTTTGACTGTACTTTTAAGATTGCTATCCGCATCTTTTGATAAGTTAAGCAAAAATAGTCCTCCCTGTTTTATATAAGTCCAGACACATGTAAAGGAAAGCAAACATTTGATCAGAATCCTGCCTATTCACATTTTACTGCAGTTAGTTAATTGTAAGGCTAACTGTAGTTCTTTTTGGACTGTTTTTCTTGCTGATTAGACACACTTATGAAACTGCGTTTTATACGTCGTGCTCTTAAAGAAATAATATGCTTTTATAGAAACTCAAAAATTCCGATATATTTGTCATATTGGAATGGTATATTATGTTATATTGAAATGTAACGTTATATTGGAATGTAACATATATACTTAATAACATCAAATAGGTTTTCCTCGGTGTAGAAATATAAGAAATAAATTCCCTCAATTGTTCTGGAGATATATAACAATTTCTACTATAATCTATAAGCCAGAGAATTCATATGAGTCAGAGAATTCAGGCTTGCATAATTGATTTGAAAGTTTAAATGGGCAACAGGAATCATATGAGATAGTCCGGCAGGTAATAGTTATGAAGTGCATTAATTCTTTGAGGATGAAAGCGATAGACCGAAATTGTGAATGCCTTGGGCTTCTACCTGTCCAGTTAATGGAAAATGCAGGGGTCGTTATTGCACAGCACATACGGGAAAGGCTTGAAAGCGGTAGGGTACTTTTTCTTGCAGGCAGGGGAAACAACGGAGGAGATGCTTTTGTTGCAGCCAGACATCTTGCAGGCTCTTCAGGATACACTGTAAAGGTAATGCTTCTGGGAAAAGCCAGGGATATAAGAACGAAAGAAGCTCTCCATAACTTTTCCCTTCTGAAGTTCAGCCGTGTTGATGTGCTCGAAATAACGGACTCAAGCCAGTTTGAAGCTTCGGCTTCAGAATCGTTTCGGGAAGCTGATCTGCTCGTAGATGCAGTATTCGGAACCGGGATAAGGGGAAAGCTCAGAGAGCCTGAATCAAAGGCTATCGACTTTATAAACCGGGAAGGAAAAGCCGGAAAAACCGTAATCTCAGTTGACATTCCCTCAGGACTTGACCCTGATGGTGGAGATTTTGAAAAAGCTGTGCATGCAGGGCTTACTGTTACTTTTCACCATATGAAAACCGGGCTTTTGAGCGAGAAGGCAAAAGAATACACTGGCATGATAAAGGTTGCAGACATTGGAATCTGTGTCGACGCCGAACAGTATGTTGGTCCCGGAGACCTTATGATGCTGCGCAGGCGGGAATCTGGTGAACACAAGGGCGATTCCGGAAAAATCCTCGTTATAGGAGGAGGTCCGTATTCAGGAGCTCCGGCCCTTGCGTCCCTTTCAGCCCTTAAAGCTGGAGCAGACCTTGTAACCGTAGCAGTTCCAGAACCTGTAGCCGAAATAGTGGCATCATATTCTCCAAATCTTATTGTCCGAAAACTTTCTTCAAATGTCCTCTGCCCTGAAGATCTTTCAATCCTTATGGACCCTATAAATTCCCATGATGTAGTTGTGATGGGGATGGGACTCGGGAGAGCGACAGAAACCCTGGAAGCCGTCCGAAAAATCCTGCCTTTTTGCAGGAAAGCGGTTCTTGATGCCGATGCCCTCTCAGCTCTCTCAGGCGCTATTTTTGAAAGCCTTGCAGGCAACTGCGAACTGATAGTAACCCCGCATGCCGGAGAATTTGCCCGCCTGAGAAATGTTGAAACTCCTGAGAGCTTGGAATCCCGTATTAAAGCCGTCAGGGAGTTTTCGGAGGAAAAAGGGGTTGTAACACTTCTCAAAGGAAAAATCGATATTATCTCGGACGGAAAGCAGACCCTGCTGAACAGGACAGGAAACCCGGGCATGACCGTTGGAGGCACAGGAGATGTCCTTGCAGGGCTTACAGGATCGCTTTTTTCCAGAAATCCCGCATTCCTCGCGGCAGCCTGTGCTGCACATATCAATGGGGCAGCCGGGGATCTGGCTTTTGAGAAGGCAGGAAACGGGCTGCTTGCAACGGATGTTCTGGAGAAAATTCCTGAAATAATTAAAACGGCTGAGATAGGGTAAAATAAGACTGGGTAAAAGAGATAGAGTAAAGTCTAAGTGTAAAATACTGTAAATTTGCTAATGGGGAGGCAATTCATATGGTACATGAAATTGAAAGGAAAATCGAGCTGAAAATTGAAAGAAACCGGATAAGATTTACAATTTTTCACGGGGAAGACGAACAGGTCATAAAACTCAACCTTGAAGAAGCCAGAGGACTTAGGGAAGAGCTGGATAAAGTAATTGAAGACTATTCACAAAGAAAGCAAATCAGAATCGACTGATCCAAAAAAATATGTGTTGAAATGTCAAAAAGCATAAAATGCCAGGAAGGCATTAGAATGTCAGAAAAAGATATCGAAATGCCAAAAACACCTATAATATATTGAAATGTCTAAAATAAGTACTGAAATTTTAGAAAAAAGGGAATTGATAGCTAGACTGGCTCAAACCAGATAAATCAAGGTTATATATGTACGAAAAACGTGGTGATTTTGTGGAAAAGCAATTTACTCATATTGAGTCCGGCAGAGCGCATATGGTAGATATCAGCGAAAAGTGTGAGGTTCCTAGATTGGCGCGGGCTGCAGGGGAAATTATACTTTCCGGGGAGACTATAGAGAGGATACAAACCGGAAACGTGGAAAAAGGAAACGTGCTTGCAACTGCGCGGGTTGCTGCCATGCTTGCGATTAAAAAGACCCCCGAAATAATCCCAATGTGCCACCAGATCCCTATCACTGCCATAGATGTGGATTTCGAGATTAGCAAAGGGATGATTTCAGCAGAGGTAGAGGTCCGGACGGTCGGGAAAACAGGAGTTGAAATGGAAGCCCTCACAGGGGTTTCGGCAGCGTTGCTGACAATCTGGGATATGGTGAAATCAGTGGAAAAAGATGAGAGTGGAAATTATCCACATACTTCAATACAAAATATCAGGGTGCTCGAAAAGCTCAAAGGGTAAAGCTCAGGGTAACCCATAATAAATAAGCTTTTTAAAGGATGGGATATATCAAGACCGCAGACTGAGGTATATATCTTGAAGATTATAGGTGGACCAGCATCACAATTACTTGCCAGCCGCACTGCCCGGGCTTTAGGGATAGAGCCTGTACTTTCAGAGTTTAATCGATTTCCTGATGGGGAACTTTATCTCCGAATCGCAGAAGAAACCGAAAATGAGTGTGTGACCCTTATTCAGAGTACGCCCACTGATTCTGATCTTGTTTCTCTGCTCCAGCTGATCGATGCTTGTGAAGGAGCAAAAGAGCTCAATGTCGTGATTCCTTACATGGGATATGCCAGACAGGACAAGAAATTCAAGCTCGGAGAACCGATCAGTGCCCGCGCAATTGCCCGCTGTATCAGGGCTGACCGCGTTTTTACGATAAACATCCACGAAAAAAGTGTGCTTGAACACTTCCCTGGTCCTGCGGAAAACCTTGAGGCAGCTAAACTTGTTGGGGAGTATATTGCAGGGCTTAACCTGGAAAATCCACTTCTGCTTGCTCCGGATTCGGGAGCTGAAGGGCTTGTAAAGAACGTCTCCTCAGGTCTGGGCTTTGATTATGATCACCTGGAGAAAACGAGACTCAGTGGGGATACGGTTGTAATCAAGACAAAGAATCTCGATGTAACAGGCAGGAATGTTGTCCTTGTAGACGATATGATTGCAACAGGCGGGACAATGGCAGAATCTATCAAAATGCTCAGATCCCAGGGAGCAGCAGATGTTTACATTGCCTGTGTACATCCTGTACTTGCAAGGAACGCAGTTTTAAGACTCTTCAATGCGGGCGTAAAGGACATTCTCGGAACCGATACCCTTGAAAGAGCAGAGAGCAGGTTGAGCGTTGCTCCTCTTATTGCAGATGCCCTTAAAGGGCTCTGATTAAAATAGTTTAATTTTATTACCGTTAACTATTTTTTATGTTCTGTTGTTTCTAGTATTATGACTCTTCCAGAAGTCTGTCCACTTGATGAAAGTCAGACATGTAAAGGGCGGGAGTGCCACCTCTTCTGCCTTGAGTGGAGATCAAGAGAACCCACCTGCCTTATAGGTTACAGTACAACAAGTAAAATTAAATCCGGAAAAGCTGGCCGTAAAAAGGATACCTATGCTGAAGATACTTTCCGGAAACTAGGAAGGCAGCCGCTTTCTAAAAGAAAAGATGTCTCTGAACACGGAGACTGGACCCCTTCAAGGCTCACAAATAAATCTTCGGACGAATCTGTTGAAATAAACGAAGAAAAACTTTCTAAGCACCGGTACTTCCAGGAAACAGATGTAAAGAAGCCTGACCCGAAGCTTGAGGGAAACCATGAAGAAAGGCAAAGATATGCTCCCAGCGATGCTGAGAAAGCCTCTATAAGGCTGGAATCCGGATTGAAAATTGAGCCGGTTGAACAGAACCCGGTTATACATGCAAAAATTGAACCAAAATTCCAGGAAAAGCCAAAGGCTTCGGAAAAAATCATTTCAAGAGATAAGCACACGACGATCTTTGCACCTTTTAATAATGATAAAAAAGATGATTCGTGCCTGCCAGGGAGAGAGGAAAAAGTAATAAAGTCCGCTGAGAATAAGGAAAAGCGTAAAAAGCTTGATAAAGCGATGGAAATAGACCTTCCTGAAACTTATGATGAGGATTTCTGGAGTTAACCGCCTTCAGTCCGAAACTGGCTGTTTTTCGCTCAATCCTTATTTAAATAGGCTTGGCAGTTAACAGCCCTCAGCTCGAAGAAATAGCTCAGACATACAGGCAGAAGTTCCGGACAGGGTTTCTTACCCTTGAAGAAATAAATTATATTATCTTTACTCCGGCGTTCCTGAAGTGAACTTTCTTGACTCCTTTATAAAACCGATTGTTCATGGTTTTAAGACGTTGGGTTTTAAGACGTTGGGTTTTAAGACGTTGATATGATTATAATTCATGAATATAGAAGGAGTTATGGGAAAATCAACTGTACTTCTGAGAGAGAATTTTGATATCATAAGATTCTCATTTTTCATGCTGTTTAACTATGCTGCTTAACTTATGCTACTTAACTTTTATTTTGCGTGCTCGGGAAGGAAACAAAAAAGGATACGATGATTCAGGATGGACCGTCAGACATACCAGACAATCTACAGCTCACTGCATGACTTTAAAGATGTTTTTCGCCTTTCGGAGGAATATTCCAAACCCGTAGGTGTGCTTGCAACAATTCTCAATCAGAAAGTCGTAAAAAAGACTCGGTTCAAACACAGAAAAGTTTATTCAAGAGAAAATGAACTTTTTTTAAAATGGAAACAGGGACGCACTATTCTTGATCTTGCGGAATACACAGGCTTTCCTCCTACTCTTATGGCATCCCTTATTATGAAGAATTGTCAAATTTCCAAGAAAAATATAAACTGGCTTTTCAAAAATGTGGATTTAATCGAAAACCGCCGTCTTCAAAAGGAAGTCAAAAAAGCTCTTGATGTCGATCACTTCTTTTCGCCTCATGCCCATGAGATGCAGTGTAAGAAAGGTGAGATGGGAGAAGCAGTTATCCAGAAGTGGCTTGATGATAGGGAAATTCCGTATTGTACCGAAGCAGACATTCGGGCTAAGGGAGAAGGCAAGACTCCTGATTTTGTCCTGGAAAATCCTATACGCATAGACAATCTTATGATCAACTGGATTGAAAGCAAAGCGCTTTTTGGGGACTACTTCGAACACGAGCACTATTCAAAGAAACAGTTTCGGGAATATGCAGAGATTTTCGGAGAAGGTATGGTTGTCTACTGGTACGGGTATCTTGAAGATCTCCCTGCTGAGGGCTATCTTGTAAAGAACTACAGTTTTTTTGAAGAATATCAAGAGGAAGTTGACGAGCTATTTAATTATCTGGTATACTGGTGAATGGCTCTGTTCCAAAATCTAGTGATTTTTGTATTTCTTGATTGAAAATCTGAATTAACAAGAAGAATCCGGTATTTCTCAAAATCAATCTTCGACATCTTAAGACTTCAACCTCTGAGTTCTATCACAGGGACTGTGGCCAATTACAAAATCTAGTGATTTTGAATTTTACATTTATCACTGGATTTTGGTACTGAGTCTGATGAATCCTGTTTGAATACATCTAAGTTCTGGTAAAGTACATTTGAACTTTGTCTGGAATACTTTTGACCCTGGTCTGCTGACAGAATACATTTGAACTTTGTCTGGAATACTTTTGACCTTGGTCTGCTGACAGAATACATTTGAACCTTTTCTGGAATACTCTTGACCCTGGTCTGGTATATTTATGAATTCTATCTGGCATACCTGTTAACTGTGGGACAGCACTCTGAAAAGGAAACAGTCAACTTAAAGCTTTACAATAGACGACATATTGGTAATAGGGTCTTTTTCTACCTGGAAGACGTGGTCTGCCGAATCTATTAGGGATTCATCATGGGATACCACAATAATCTGGCCTACGCCTATACCACGCATCATGTCTATGAGTTTCAAAAGCTGGTTTATATGCCCACGGTCCAGGAAAACCGTAGGCTCGTCAAGGATCATAGGGGGAAGCCCGTCTGCCCTATCTCCGCCAAAACCCAGAGCAAGAAGTCTGTAGATCGCACAGCGCAGGACAAGGTTAAAGATTGCACGTTCTCCTCCGCTAAGGAGTTTTGGTTCAAGGGGAGTGCCGTCTTTTCTGTAAACCGTGAGGTTATATTCCGGGTCGAGTTCAATATGTGAATAAGCATTATTTGTGTACATGAAGTTGAACATTTCATTCAAAAGGATCGAAAGAGCCCCAATGTTTTTTGTCCGCATATCAGCCCGAACGCGCATATACATGCTCTCAAGCTCCTCGGCGTTGCTATATACGGCTTCAAGGTACTGTTTCCTGTTCTCAAGGGCTTTTAGTTCTTCTTTCAGCTCATTGCGGCGTTTTAAACTATTCTCAACCATCCCGACTTCTTTTAAGAGAGCATCTTTGGCAGTCGTGGTTTGCCGGGTTTTTTCAGTAAGGTTTGCCTGATACTCTTCAAGCTGGGTACGCTTTGACTGAAGGTCTTCGAACCTGCTTCCCTGGAGCTTTCCTTCAAGCTGCTTTACTCGCTCGTTTCTTTCAAGGATTTCCCGGTCAAAGAAGCCGACTTTTTCGGCAAGGTTCCTGATTGAAGCCTCAAGCTCGGAGATTTTGTGTTTTATGTTATCCATCTGGATCAGGTTTGCTCCGAGTTTTTTTGTCTCCAAGAGATGCTTTGCACTTTCTTCATGGGTTTTTTTTGCCAGAGCTTCTTTTTTCCTCAGGGCTTCAAGCTCAACTTCCAGGGTTTTGAGTTTTTCCTTTTCCTGAGTTTCTCGTTCGGCAAGCCCTTTTAGTTTCTCATTGAGCTCTCCAAGCCTCTGCCCGTAATTTTCGATCAGTGCCAGAGAAGTCCTGATTTTCCCGTTCAGTCTCTCTATTTCCGAGGTGTTTTCAGCAAGCTTTTTCTCAAAGGCTTTCGCCTCTCGAAGTACCTTTTCACTCTCACCATGGGCTTTTTGAGCCGCCGCTTCCCAGCCCTGCAGGGCTTTAATATCAGGAAGAAGCTTGCCCATTTTAGCCTCAAGTTCTTCCTTTTGTTTATTAAGCCCTTCAAGTTTAAGGGAATCTTCCTCGGTTCGGGTTTTGTGGATCGTTATCTTTTCTTGCAGGTCTTTTGCCTTATTTTTGAGTCTTTCGGTTTCCAGGTCGTAATCCGAAATCTTCTTCTCCAGTTTTTTTGCATCCTTAAGCCGATTAAGTTTTTTCTCGACTTCAGCCTGCTGGATCTTTATATCGATAAGTTCTGCTGCAAGTTTTTCTCTCTTCTGTTCGGATTCCCCTGTTGTGCATGCAATTTCAGAGCCTTTAAGATCCTGCCCGCATGTAGGACATTTTCCTTCAGCAAGTAGCTGCCGGTTTTTACGGATAACTTTATCAAGCTCCCTGACGGTAGCTTCAAGCTCTTTTTCCCGTCCATGCAGCCTGTTTTTGTTTTCCAGTAGAAGTTCACTGAGGTACTCCAGGTCCTCGAGCTGCTCTCCGGTAAAGCCAAGTCCTTTTAACCCTGCAGAAGCTTCGGATTTTTGTTCCTTGACTTCCAGAACTGCCTTATCATTTTCCCTTAGTTCCTCTTCAAGGATTTCGATCTCGGTTTTACTTTTCCGAACTGTGACCCTGGCATTTTGAAGTTCCTTATCAAGCGTGAGGAGATTTATGTCTCCTGTTTCTTTTTCTTTGAAAGCAAGCGCAAGTTTTGTTGAGGCTTCGTTTTTCCGTTCACGAAGAAGGCTTTCTTTTTCTTCCAGTTCATTTATAAACAAAGGAATCTCATAAGTATCCGTGAAGCCTGTAGTCTCTTTTGCAGCTTCTTTTAGCTTTTTATTCTCATCCTCTATTCTCAGTATATTTTTCCTGTTTTCTTCAATTTCCCCGTTTGTAGCCCCGATATCTGCCCTGCACTGAATCAAAATCTGTTCGGTCTCAGCTTTTTCGTTTTCAAGGTCGCGCAGAGCCTGAGTGTGAACTTCTTCTTCCCTGAGGAGAAGAGCAAGTTCTTTTGAGATCGCATTTACCTTTTCCCTGGCAAGAAACTCCTCTTTTTCCTGCTGCAGGCTCAGAGCCTCAATCTCAAGGTCCCCAAACCCACATTCTTCTCGAATAAGCTTATTCTCTTCCCCCAGTCCGAGCAGTGCCTGCCTTTGTTCATGGGATTCTCCGGCGAAGGTCTCTTTTTCCCGGATACAGCTTGCCTTGTCTTCCTGAGATTTAGCCAGGGCCTGCTTCAGAGTCTGGATTTCCTGGAGACGTTCTCTGTGCTCTGTAATCATCAGGTCGATTTTTTCTTTCTGGGCGGCTGCAGCCTCTTTATTCTCATTACATTTTTTTAAGATAGTATCGTTTTCCTTTATCTTCTGCCTGAGCCCATTCAAAACGGCATGCGGTTCTGTACTTTCAATTCCCTCAATTTCGGCTCTTACGCTCGAAAGGCTGTTACTTGTGTCCCTTTGAAGCCTTCTTACAGCCGTTTTTGCGCTTCCTGCCCTTTCTCTGTATTCTTCGAGCTTTCCAAGCTGCAGCAAACCGTCGATCATTCGCTGCCTGTCTTTTGGTTTTGCATTAATGAGTACATCAATTTCGCCCTGCCTGATGTAAGCGCAGTTTCTGTACGCCTCCTCATCCATATTTAGAAGAGAGCAGACCTCTTCGTAAGTCCGTGTAGCCTGATCGACAATACTTTCCCCATTGGCATAGAGCACGCATTTCGAATTCGAAGCGTTCTCACTTTTCGAAGAATACCTGAAAGCCTGTTCTATAAGGTAGTCCTGCCCGAAATGCTCAAAACCCAGGTTTATTTTTGCATTTTCAGCCCCTTTGAAGATTACATCTGCAAGCACAAAGTCTTTTGAAATAATTTTGCTCCCAAAAAGCCCCATAAAACATGCTTCAAGCAGGCTTGACTTCCCGCTCCCGTTCACCCCGGAAATGACTGTAACTCCGTCTTCAAATGTAAAATCCAGTTTTTTATAACTCCGGATGTTTTCAATATGCAGGTTTTTGAGCTTCACAGGTAATCACCAAGGTTATACTGTCGAGGTACAGCAGTCTTTCTCCTTCCTTTTTTTGGCCCTGCTTTCCCCGTTTTTTCTTTTAGCTCCGTAGCCATTGCAGGTTCTTCTTCAGGCAGCTTTTCAGCTTTGTCTGTTTTTTCCTTTACAGGTTTGCCTTTAACCCCGGGCTCAGACCGCTTTCTACTCTTCTTCTCAGGTTTACTTTCAGGTTCAGTTTCAAGATTACTTTCGGCTAGACGTTTAGATTTAACTTCAGGTTCATTTTCAGGTTTAACTTCAGGTTCACTTTTAAGTTCGCTTTCAGTTTTACTTTCAGGTTTTACTTCAGTTTTACTTTTGGCTCGGCTTTTAGGTTTAATTTCAGATTTACTTTCAGCTTGAATTTCAGGTTTAACTTCAGGTTCGTTATCTTTGTCTTTTCTGAACTCGGTTTTAATTTCTGGAGTTTTTACTGGAGTCCTGGAAGTTTCCTGCTGGATATTTGATTCGGAAGGCGCTACAGGCTTACTGGTCAACTCTGTTGATCTCGAATCAGGCAGCTTCAAAAGCCCCGAATCAGATGAACACTGTGAGTTTGATGCTGGTGCCAATGGTGACAATTCGGAAATATCCTGACTCACGGCTGAAATTTCAATACTCTTTGAGGGTTCAGTGCCCTTTGAGGTCTCAATACTCTTTGAGGTCTCAGTACTATTTTTAGTACCTTTTTTTTTAGTATTCTTGATTCGGTCTGAAGTCCTCAGAACTCCTGAAAGTTCAGTAATTTCAAGCTTGCCGGGAACTATTCCCTCCGGCATGTTTTTCCCGGCGAGTCCAGTCTCCCCTACAGCATCAGGGTTTATTTCTTCAAATTCCAGAAGTTCGGGAGTGGTGGCAGAACTTGCAGCATTGACAGTGTAGGCATAATCATTGGGACTGGCCGAATTGGCTGGAATCTCTATCCTGAAATCAGGGTTTTTGAAGTCCATAGCTTTAGCTTCAATAAGTTTTGAGAGACGGTCCTCGGTTTCTTCGTCTACCCTTGACTTTGAGACATCAGGGCTCCGGACAATTTCATCAATAATCAGCCCACCGTCGTTTAAACTCATTTTCCGGATTTCGCTTGCAACGGCATGGTCAGGATCAGAAAAGTTTACCGTTAAGACTTCCTCCGGGAAGGACTCTTTTGTTCTCCGGTCTATAAAGTTTGACACGAGAGCCCCTTTATTAAGCAGGTATTCCTCAAGTTCGCTCTGTGACAGGACTGCCCCCGAATCCCCTGAAATTTCCAGAAATACCACGGATTTAGGGATATCTTCCAGATATTCGTCTACTTTAGAAAATATCTGTTCATAAGGCTTATCCTCTCCTTTCAACTCCACTTGAATGGAAAGGAATTTCCGGGTTGGAATCGTGCGTTTGCTAATTTCAAGCCCTTTTTCGGAAAGCGTGATAATATTGTAGGAACGAGCTTCCTTTTCGGACAGACTGTTTCGTTCCGTACTGCCAGGGTAAGTAATCCAGGTCTCACCGGTCTTATTTTTGATTATTGAATGTTCATGGTAGTCGCCAAGAAGAATTGCGTCAACCTTGAAAGGAAGGTTTTCAAGCACCTCATCACAGTCCCATTCCGCATATGGAAAAGGATTCATAATCTGGTGCATTACAAGCAGTTTCCAGCCGTTTCCCACAGGGTAAGAAGGAGTAGAAAAGATGGAAGGAGTAGAAGGGCTGGATAAGGTAGAAGAGGCGGAAGAAGTAGAAGAGATAGAAGGAGTAGATGGGTTGGGGGGAGTTGAAGAAGTTGAAGACGTGGACGAAATGGACGAGGTGGAAGGAGTTGGAGAAGTGGAATCAGTGGAAGAAGTAGAAGAGCTGGAAACGGCAGGAGAGTCTGGCGCCTCAAATCCTGAATAGTCGAATATAGGAATTTTTGATTTCGGGACACTGTCTATCCCGTAGATGGCTGCATTACCTACCATAAGCGGTTTTTTTCCGAGCCTTGCCGCAAGTCCCATCTCCTCAAAAAGGTCAAGCCACTGGGTGTTCTGCTTACTCTCATGGTTCCCGACAATTCCTAAAAAAGGTATGTCAGCCGCTTTCAGCCTGGACAGGAGATTTATTGTATCAAGGAGGTCTTCAAGGGTCGGGTTCCTTGAATCAAAAAGGTCTCCCGCATGCACTACGGCATCGACCTGCATCTCAACCGCATCGTTTACAACAAGTTCGAAAGCTGCAAAAAAATCGTTTCTCCGGACCTCGCTGTGATATTGCCTATATCCCAGATGCGTGTCTGCAGTGTGGAGTATCCTAATTTCCCTGGCCATGGTTCTATCAGTCTCTAATTTTTACCCTATAAGGGTTTCTATATTAGTAATTAACTACTTTTTACAGAAAATAAACTTCCCCCAGTTGAGGGAGTTAACATCTTTCACGCCGGAATGCTGACTAATTGACATAAGCCTGACATAAGATTCAAAAATAAACTTTTAAAGTTACTTCTGGTGGTCTGCTGTCTATATATTAATACCAATTCAAGGAGACTACAATGATGATTTTTGGTTGTTTTTGTCCCGCGAAGGCGCATGGTTGGAACTAGCGGACTTCAATTGAATTAAATCTGGTATCTCAATAGGTCTTACTCAGTCTGGGAGTTATTTTTGAAAAGACAAAGACACAAAAGAGAATGAAAAAGAAAGAATTTTACCGTATAAATTATTTTTCATAATACTAAACATGAAAGTTTTACAAACTCGATTTACACACATTTTCTTGGGTTTGCAACTTCTCTTTTAAGAATTTCTATCCAATCAGGATATTCTACTCCGGGCTACTCATATCCTAAAAGAAGCACTTCGCTGAATTCTTCACCTTCAGTCGGCATGGACCCTGTTACCTCATAGGTTGGAAATAGGGCCGGAAGGACTCCTTTTACAGTCTCATCAACTTCCAGTTTCGTAAGCCTGGTAAGGTTATCCGTAAAAGCATTTCTTCTGCACTGCTCGCAGTTACAATAGGTATTGTACGAATCGAGTGATATATACGATTCAACCATAGCAAATCCAGGTACGAGTTCTTTCCAGATATGAGAAATTCGCCAGTGAATAAACTTTATTTTTGTGGAGAAGAGTGATTCAAATTCTCAAAAAAGGTGCTCGAAGTAACTTACTTTCTAATATCATCACATTAATTCCAGTTATGAATGATTTGGGTGAAGATGGAACGTTATTTGAAATTTCTCAGGCTATTATAGACGTTTCTTATTAGTTTCCGTAAAGTAAGTATTCTGATGGGTACTGTGTAGTCTACGGGGTCTGTGTTAAATTTTCAGTATTTAATGACGTCTGTCTGGAGGTAAAAACCTATTTATTACACAGTACCTCACAGAGTCTTTCTATGAATAGAGATATTTTATGTGAAGATAGGACATACTGGATAAAATAAAATCAAAATATGAAATCAGATATCTTTGATATTTTAAAGATCGCGGGATCACGTATGAAAAGCACAGTATATCTTTACGTATTTGACACAATGGCTGATTGGGAAATCAGTTATTTAAGCGCTGAATTAAACTCGGGAAGATACTATAAAAAAGGGTTAGAACCTTTAAAAATAGTCACAGTTAGTGTGGATAAAAACCCTGTAATTACAATGGGCGGCATAAAAATAATACCTGATATCGGATATGAAGAATTTATCAATGAAGATGCTGTAGCTCTGATCCTCCCTGGCGGAAATACATGGACAGAAACGATTCACGACCCAATTTTAAAAAAGGCTGAAGAGTGTTTGAAAAAAGGTGTAATTGTTGGGGCAATTTGCGGCGCTACAATGGGACTTGCTGAAAAAGGGATGCTGAATAATAAATGGCACACCAGCAATGATCTTGGATTTCTTAAAATGACGTGTCCAAACTATACAGGAGAAATGTATTATAAACAAGAACCAGCTGTAACTGACGGAAATCTGATTACTGCTTCCGGAACAGCTGCACTGGAATTCGCTGTTCATGTGTTGAAGAAACTGGATGTATTCTCGCTGGAAACGTTAGATTCATGGTACAATCTTTATCGTACTCACGAATCGAAATATTTCTATGAGCTAATTAGTTCTATTCAATGAATTGCAGAATCTCAAATTGAAAAAAGAGAAAAAATTTAGGCTAAAGGGCATGTGGATCATTGACAAATCTGGCAAAACAGCCCTTTAGCCTCGTTGACCGGAGTTGAAAGCTAGCTTTTTTTTGAGGTTTTCATATCTAGAGGTTCTACTATTTTTCTACAAAGTTCCTTATTTTTCCGGTTTAGAGTCTATCTAATCGGTTTTTATATTAATTTGATTTTATATGGAAAATAACTCTTTATTATACGCCTGTAAAGCTTGTGTTCAAGTAAACAGATCTTGAGTTTTACTATTTTTGCTCCAGTATGAATATCTGCAGCGGGGTTCATCTCCTATGTAGAAATCTCATTAGGAAACCATGACGATTCTCGCCGGTCAAAGATCATATAATTTCTTTCCAACGTTATATCCAGCGCCGTACCCGTCTCTAAACCCGTTATAGTATCCACCATTGTATCCGGAATCTGGCCCGTAGTATATCATGAGGAATATGCGCGGACTTTTACCGGTTATGCCATCTGTAAACCCGGTACTGTATCCTTTTGAGTATCCTTCCCAGTAGCCGCAAGTATAGCTGTCACTGCTATTTTCTATATATTTTACAGGCCTAGCTGCGCTTACGGATGAAGCAGTCAGCGAAGCTACAAAAAGGACTAACAGAAGAATGCTTAGTGTCTTTCTTATTCTTTCAGATATTTGTTTTCCCATTCTTTACCCTCCAACTCTCTGTTTGATTTAATTTGAATTTAGTGTATTCACTGTACTACGATTGGCGTCTTAAACATCCAAATATGGTAGCGTTCACAGCAATTTTTTAGGCTACCTCGGTTAGATTAGTCCTGGCTTGATATTCATAAGCCTGGATTTCGATTGCTGCTCAACTTATATACCTATAACTGGAGTATATATAAATAAGCTGGAATAAATTTTTCTTAGTTTTGTTAATTAAAGAAAAATACGACACTATCAATTTAAACAAATCAAAAAAGGATACTCAGTTGTTCAATATCACAAAAACACAGTTGAGCCACGCTGTTGAGCCGATAGTTATGAAACTCTTTTACTTACCTGTATGGGTTAGGAAGGAATAGAAGAAACAGTATATAGGGGTGGAAGAATATAATAATTAAAAGTAGCATAATTTTAATTTAAAAAGGGTAAAAGTAGGGGGATTAAGGGTGATAATAGGGGTCAGTGAAATAATAATTGCGGTTATTATTATAATAGCTATTATATTCCTGATATTAACTTTTAAACGGCTTCGTGAATTAAAATGGAAATGAGGATATAGGTTAAATCTTCTGTGAAGATGCCTATTGCAGTGCATCTCATATTTTTATATAAGTAGAAAGAAAATACGATTAATTCTATCTACAAAACCGCATACTTACTTTTTGGTTAAACATAAAGTAGTTATAAGGAGGGTGCAATCCCTCTAAAACTCCAGAATATGAGAAGTTATATTTTGCGTTCTTTCAGGCTTTACGAAACAATTTTTTCTTAATTTTTCGCCTGGCGCTGCCTGACATCTGTTTAAGAATAATGGGCGTAGGCGTATTTTTTCCCGCAGGAGAAACTTTTCCTTCTTGGATGGCTTCCAGCACGGCGTCGAGGGTATTTTCCGGTGTGTTAATCTCGGTGTATGCCTGGCCTACCATTTCTGGAATATGGGAATCGCTTCCTGCAACGCCCGGAATTCCAAGCCTCTTTGCTTCGACTACAGCTTTCCTGTTGGCTCCATTAAAAAGGCAGCGGGAGTTGAAAACCTCAACGGCATCAACGTCAAGTCCTTCAAAACTTCCTATCCCGTGGGAACTGCGCTTGAAGGGGTGAGGGATAATAACCGTGCCTCCGAGTTTCCTGGCTATCTCAATCGTTTCTTCTGGACTCAGATGAGGCTCGATATTCTGGCTGACTCCGAGAACAAGGATATGCCCCTTCGAAGAACTAACCTCAACCCCGGGAATGACCGTAAGCTCAAGGCCAAGTTCCAGGGCTCTTTTTTTACAGGCAAGTCCGCCTTCCACAGTGTCGTGGTCACAGATAGCAAATCCGTCAAGCCCCCTTTTACGTGCGGTTTTAAGGATGTCATCATGGCTTGATTTGCTATCTTTTGAATACTCGGAATGTACATGCAGATCGAATTTCATACTTAACAGAAGAATGAGAAATGGATTTATATAAATTTTGAAACGAGAGCCCATTGGCATCCAGGTTTATTACCGACTGCAAAAACGTTCGTTCATTTGCGAACAAAAGATGTCTTAAGAATAGGGTGAAATTCTGGAGGAATTGCGAACGGGCAAAAACATAGTAAAAATCTAGTTTTAGGGGTGTAGTTTAGGATATTAGGAGGGTCTGATGTTTTCAGTAGACACCCGTTCGCATGTAAACAAACAACTTCTGGATATAAGTACCTTTCGTAGATATACGAACAGTATTCAAACCATACAAAAAACTCTCTGAGAAAAAGATATTGAAAAACGCTCTATCAATATTCCAGTAGTTTTTATAAAATTCAAAAAGCTTTCTATTCTTCTGAAAAGCTTGGGAGTGACACATATCCTCAGGAACAAACTTTAGAAAAGTTTGATCCAAACTTTTTTTGAAAAAGTTTGATCAAAAATCGAGGTGTTTAAGAAAAGTGTAATAAAGATCACTCACTTTTTTGATCTTCCTGAGGTTCAAGGAGAGCATGTGCTCGGTTAATTATCTCTGTTCTTGCTTCATAATCCAGAAGTATCCGCTCTCCGAACTCTACTTTGTGTACGATTCCTTCTTCATACAGCCAGGAGAGCATTGACATACCTTTTTCCGAATTAGGAAGGGAAAGAGAGCAAAAACACCAGGGAGGCAGATGCTTTATTATTTCTGCTTTTAGCGCAGCCATCCCGGTGCCTTTTTTTGCAGAAACAAAGACCGGGTTAGGGGCCATATAGCCTATATGATCCATAATGGCGTTAAATTTGGAGTCATCAACCAGATCGGCTTTATTAAGTACGGTAATAATAGGAACTCCCTGTATTCGGTCCCAGAGAGTATCGTGAGATGTTGAAAGTTTCTGTAGGATCGTTTCGGGTTTTTCGCTTGCATCCACTACCAGGAGTATAAGGTCTGAGAGAAAAATCTCGTCAAGGGTGGACTTGAAGGCATCAACCAGCCAGTGAGGAAGGTCCTCTATAAACCCCACGGTATCGGTCAAAAGAGCTTTTCGCCCCCCCAGGTCCAGAGCTCTGGTCATGGGCACAAGTGTTGTAAAAAGCATGTTCTTTGCCTCAACACTTTCATCTACAATTGCGTTGAAAAGCGTGCTTTTTCCGGCGTTTGTATATCCTGCAAGTGAAATCAAGGAAAAACCTTTCCTGTGCCTTAGAGCTCGCAGAGATTCGTCGTCTTTTTCTGCAGATTCAAGTTCATTCCGAATCCTTGTTATCCTCTTCTTCAGGTCCTGTTCATAAGAATCCTCGTAGTCTCCAAGCCCCATGAAGCCTGCCCGTTCCTCCTTTTTAAGGAGAGAAACAACAGCTCTTGCCCTGGGCACCTCGTATTTCAGTCTTGCCAGTTCGACCTGGAGTTTTGAGCGGTGGGTGGTTGCCCTTTTTGCAAAGATCTCAAGGATGAGCTGGAATTTATCGATAATCTGGCATTTGCAGATTTCCGAGATATTGAAGAGCTGGGTTGTAGAGAGCCTGTTATAGAAAATTACTTTCTCTACACCCGTACTCCTGATAAGTTCGGCAAGTTCCTCAATTTTCCCCCGGCCAAGCTGGTACTTCGAATCAGGATACCTGGTTTGCTTAAGCTCACCAACCGGCAGGTAACCTGCAGCCTTTGCAAGCTCTCTGAGTTCCTGTAAGAGGTATTCTTCACGTTCAGGGTCCGAATTGGGAATTGTTCTTTTAACGAGAATTACCCTGTTATCGTTACCTGATTCTTTATCGTATTTCTGTTCAGCTGAAATTTTCATGCCTCGATTTCAAGTTCTTTTATCAGTAAATTGCGGGCGCTCAGGGAAACATGGTGCACGAGTTCAATCGATCGTCTCTCGGCAATCGATTCCTGATACTTAAAAGCCCTGGAAAACATACTTTCGGTCACCCATTTGGGTTTATTATACATATCCCCCTTTTCTGCCACAATCGTACCCTCAAAAGAAAGCTGGTCAGCCGTATCTTCGATTAGCTGCACAACGTCCAGCAGGCTGGGAGCTCTTTTTTGCCAGAGGGGAAGGATTTTGATCTGCTTGATTTTTTCAATATTACTAGCCGAAACCGTAAGCGCTGCGGCCGCACATACCATATAATACCCTCCTTTAATCCTGTGCCTGCCAGAGATGTCTACTGCAATAATATCCCACATATATTCTCCCTCGGCTGAAGATATGTTTTTCATAAAATTAAGAAACGGTAAGATCAGGGAAAACTCCTTTCGGTCAGGTCCGAACTCGTATACGAGTATTTACATCTTTGTCCGGCCGATGTCTAGATACTCGATTTCCTCACTTTTCTCAACCGCAAAAAGCATTTTTTTCCTGACGCTGTTTGCAAGCCTGACAGCTCCGGACATAACCGAAAGCCTGAACTCAAAATCCGCAGGGATGGCATTTACAAGGTATTCCGAATGAGGAATTTTTTCTATTGACTCTACCTTTCTGTATACCCTGAAATTTGTCCCGAATTTAAAACCGGTTTTGACCACATGCCCCGAATCCCTGAGATTTTTATATGCACTGTACTTTCTAAGGAAAAAGCTTTCAATCTCCGAGGCTTTCTCGACAAACTCGTCAAATGAAAACACTTTACCTTTTCTGTCCCGAACCGTTATTATGCCTCTGGAAAAGAGGTAAAGGGATTCGACCAGGGAAAGCTGCAGCCTCTCGGAGTCCAGCATTTTTCCGTAAAAGCCCCTTTTATAGAGAGTTTCTGAAGCCTGAGAATCCCAGGCTATTACCCTGTCTTCCAGGAAAGTGGCATCGGTTTTGATGGCAGGATATGGCTCAGTCATTTCTCCTTTGGGAACTGCGGTTTTAACCTCATAGAAGGTGAGGTCACTTTCTTCATCCACCACAGCAAGGATAAACTGCTTATGCACGTTCTCTGCCGAGGTAACTGAATCCTGAAGAAGTTTTACAGGAAGGAGCTGCCTTTCAGACTGGACATGAACAAAAATATTTGCTGCACTTTTACCTGGGTGGCTGCCTCTGGGATACACCCGGAAATCCGCAGTTGATGGCTGAACATAATACCCTCTTTCTTTAAGGTCCTTATAAACTATATATTTCAGCTCAAAATTCGGCTGCCTCAAGGAAGCCTGTTCGAAAAAGGCTCTGAAATCGAGCAGTGTGCCTTCGAGTTCAATATCAAGCTTTCCTCTGGACAGGAGAAAAGCAGCTTCTACAAGCGAGAGTTCAAGCCCCTCACCTTTAGGACGCCCGAAGTAACCAGTTTTATAAAGTTCGGCTACCGCTTCCTTTCCGGCAAGGACCCGGTCTCCTTTAAGTTGTGTTTTCAATAGATTCACCTGAAAAGAAAATGAAATGAAAATAAGTTCTTTACCAGTCTGGCTTGCTGTAGTTTAATTTGCTATAGCGTAATTTCTCTAGATCTAGGTTCTCATAAAATAGTTTGTTATTAAAATAATTTGTTATAATTATCCAGTTTATCGTGATTGATCTGTTGTAATCTAATCTGTTGTAATCTGATCAGTTGTAATCTAATCTGTTGTAATCTAATCTGCTGTAATCTGATCAGTTGTAATCTAGTCTGTTGTAATCTGATCAGTTGTAATCTAAATTGTTATAATCGATTAATATAATATTGCTTTTTCGACTTACATATAGAAGGATAGGGCTTGCATATACTAAGAACGGAGCCCTCACACATCACGGAAGAACCCGAGATCCCCTGAAATTTCTTGCAGCGTCTACAAGTGAGCTTGCAAGCTCCCTGTAAGCAACTCCATGCAGGTGGGCATATGAACCCAGGGTATTTTCAGAAATAAGCCCGTCCATGCCGTTCTTTATGCCTGTACCTCTTGACAGAGTTATTGCAAATTCAGCATCCTCAGGAATTTCCTTTATTTCAGAATGGTGAAATTCGTGCCCCTTGAAGCTGTTGCCTTTTTTCCCGAGAAGGCAGTCCTTATTAAGGGTTCCGATATTGTAGCTGACCACTCTTGTCTGTCCCATAATAGTATGCCCTGGTAGGGCCCCTACCATTGAGTATGTAGATTCCGGCATTGAGGCATCGTGATAGGTGCCTTTTCCGGGGACGCCTGTGCTTATTTTTTCCGTAAGGTACATAAGCCCTCCGCACTCGGCATAAATAGGCATGCCTTCAGCAGACGCTGTTTTGATATCCTGGCGCATGGACTCATTTGCTTCAAGTTCGGCTGCAAAGAGTTCGGGATAACCTCCTCCAATATAGAGCCCGTCAACTTCCGGAAGTGAGGTGTCTTTAACAGGGCTAAAGTAAACAATTTCTGCGCCTGCAAGATTCAGGAGATCAATGTTATCGTGATAGTAGAAGTTGAAAGCCTCATCAAGGGCGACCCCGATCTTTGGCCTGGGTGCTCCGCCGCTGGAGACCGACGAAAAAACGCTATTTTCAGGGCTTTTCAGGGGCTTTGCGCTTTTTGCGATTTCCATAAAGCGGTCTACATCAATTCCTTTATTGATGATTTCTTCAATGCCTTGAAGGCGGGCTTCAAAGCCTCCGTCCCCAAGTCGTCTTCGGCCTTCGAGAGCTGGCATAAGCCCTAGATGGCGCATGGAAATCTGCATCGCGGGGTCTCTTGGAACAATTCCTATAACCGGAACGCCTGTATAATGTTCGATTGCCTCTTTTGCTTTTTCGGCATGGCGGGGGCTTCCTATGTTATTAAGGATAACTCCTGCAATTTCCACATCAGGGTCGAAGTTTCTGTATCCGTTGATAAGGGCAGCACTTGAACGGGTAATGCTCCGGGCATTGATTACAAAGATTACAGGGCAGTTAAGGATCTTTGCGATCTGGGCAGTGCTTCCAAGGTCGCTTAAGCTTTCAAAACCTTCATAAAGCCCGCGAACTCCTTCAATAATCGCAATATCCGCATTCTCGCCGGCTTCACAGGCATGAGTATAGACATCCAGAATTCCGTTTTCATCCATAAGGTAGCCGTCAAGGTTCCGGCAGAACCTGCCAGTTATTTCAGTATGATAACTCGGGTCGATATAGTCCAGAGCGACCTTAAAGGGCTGGACTTTATATCCCCTTGAAACGAGAGCAGCCATCAGGCCCATGGAGATTGTAGTCTTGCCTGAGGAAGAACGGTCTGCGGAAATGAGAATCCTGGGAATATTCTCTGCTGCGGATTGCTTGTCATTAAGCATTTTTTCGATACCCCTTTGTGTTTATTCACCCTGATGTGTTTATTCAACTATTGACACTCTAATTTATTTTGTTAATTCCCTCAACCGCTCATCACTCAGGGAATCGACTGTAACTCGTTTTTCGTTTTCAAGAATTGCTTTCCCAAGCTCGCGATAGATCTGCGCAATCTCGGATTCAGGTGCCTTTTCCATTACAGAATAACCTTCTCTTTCGCAATCCTGAACTACCTGCTTCTTCGGGATAAAAGCCATAAGCTGGCTACCGATCTCCTCAGAAAACTTCGAAACGATTTCCTCTTCCCTGCTTACATTTCTGGAATTGCAGATTACCCCGCTAAGCGGCATTCCTATCTTCGATAAGCCTTTACAGATATTATTTGCTGCATAAAGGGGCATGTACTCTCCTGAGGTCAGGACATAAGCCTCATTTACGAACCCTTTTCTGACAGGGGCAACAAACCCTCCGCAGACGATGTCTCCGGGCACATCGTAAATGATCAAATCCTGCTCTTTTAAGAGATTTCCTGAGACGCTTTTCAATTTCTGGATGGCAACAATGATTCCTCTCCCTGCACACCCTATGCCTGGCTCTGGACCGCCTGCTTCCACGCATTTGACGCCTGCATATCCTTCAAAGACCACATCTTCTTTCTTTATGTCCACACCCTCACGCAGGAGGTCGAGAATAGTTGGAATTCTCCTGCCTCTTAGAAGGGTTATTGATGAGTCACTTTTAGGATCGCAGCCTATAATCATGACCTTCTTTCCTGCCTCGGCGCAGGCAGCGGCAACGTTTGAAGCTGTACTCGATTTGCCTATGCCGCCTTTTCCGTAGATCGCTATGATCTTCTGGTTTTTCAAAGGATCTTCCTCCTGATTTTATCCTGGCTCTTCTTGCTCAGGCTTCCTTTGCAACTTCCCTTAAGGTAGCCCCAAATTCGGATTCCACAATCCCACTGACTCCCAGTGTTTTCGGGTGGAGGTCGATTTCTACCAGCACATACTCATGCCCCATTTCTTTTAAGGGCAAGACCTGTCTCGGGCCGTTAGTTATCGAAATCAGTTCCATGTTCTTTATGTTCTCTATAGGGATTGCATGTGGAACACCCGAAATGACTGCAAAATCAAAATCACTGTATTTTTCTTTTATTAATTCGCTTACCTTTTCGCCTGCAATCGGATACTCGTCCATGCCGCCAATGATTTCATGCACCTCAACCCCATGTGCTTTGAGGTCTCTCGTTATATACTCGGCATGCTGCCTTACTCTGGGAAGCCCGAGCTCAGGGTCGATATTTGCCATATTGATAAGGTTTTCTTTTTTCCCGAGAGCTTCTGCAACCTCATTGACTGCAAGGGTAATGTCTGCAAACATGTAGCCGGTTTCTTTTTTGGCATTCATAATGACAAGACCCTTCTTGCCTTCCTTAAGAAGTTGAATTACGCGCTGTGCGGCTTTGTATTTGACATCCCCGCGGGAGGGGGCAAGGTATTCCCTGCTTGCAGCCCCAAACTTTTTCTCTACTTCTGTAGCTTTTTCAAGGAGGTATTTCTGACGCTCGAACTCTTTGTGATCAATAATCCCTGCATCGAGTGCGGATTCCAGGGCAAAGAGTACTCCTTTTGTGTTATCGTGATAGCCTGCGTGCACCTCGACTTCGATTACAGGGACATCAGGATTTGCCTCTAGCACGGCGTCATGCATTTCTTCCCCTATAATCATGCTGGGGCAGGTTCCTACAATACCTATAAGTTTAGGATTGAAAAGTTCCACTGACTTGTTGATAAGTTGGACAAGTTTGTCATGCCCTCCGAAAACGAAATTGTTCTCGTCAAGGCCTGTGGTAACAACATGTATACCGTCTTCTTCGAGCAGCCTTGCATGTTTAAAGGAACACCCTGGAGGCCCATGCATGATAGCAACATCAACATTTAAGTCTCTCAGAGTGTAAAGAGCCGCAACTATGGAACTTGGGCGGGGATGAATGATTGAAATCTCTTTTTCAGCCATAACAAATCCTCTTGTTTAGATAATAGGGATACTGATAAGAATGATAGAGCGCATTTCCCTGAAAACTTCTGTGACCTCAAGATATGAACTATCATCTGCAACACAATGTGATTGGGAAACACGAATCACCTGTACCGCAATGTGATTGGGAAACACGATCAGTTGAAATTAAAGCGAGTAATGGAAACGAATACAGATTGGAAGAGCCTATATAAAACTTTATCATAAAAATTTCGGCAAACGCCTGCAGCCTATAGTGGTCTGTATCCAGAATAGGCTCGGACCCAAATTATATATTCGAGACTGCTATCTTGAGCAGAAATTCCGGCGTAATTCTCGTAATTCCCTAATTAGCCGGAATTCCTTGGAATTCTTCAACAATTCCTTAACTATTTCTCAGTGAAGAGCCTCATTATACAGTTTGAAATGATTTTAGCGGAAGCATTTTACCGAAGAGAGTATTATATCGTCGCCTCCTGCAAATTCCGAGGCTTTTGAAAGCCCTTCAGGAAGATTCCGTGCATAAGAAATGTTTTTCCCATTTACTGCCTTCATCCGTTCTCCTACCAAGATAACCTGCTTACACTTTGCACCGAACTTTTCTACAAAGCCCTGCACAAGTTCAGGAGGCAGCCCTTCACAGACCTGAGAGGCTTCTTCTCCCAATACAAGGATAATACCTTTCTTTTTTTCATCCTTTCTCTTAAGGAGAGCGTAATCAAGAGCTTTTTCGGCTGAGAGAATATCCATGCCGGAATTGGAATTGTCTATCAGTGAGACGCCATTCATTTCTTTTTCCTGCATCCTGCCTGAAAGTCCTCTGAATCCTTCAATTGCCGAAATAATAGCTTCAGGTTTAGTTCCAAGTTCGAGAGCTGCTGCCGACGCTGCAACGAAAGCAGTCCTGTAAGCCGAAACATTATATCCTGGGCACAGGGAAGCTGATAAAATTTCCTTTCCCCTGTACATAAAGCGAATTCTAGAACCTGAAGATGTATGCGAAGCCTGGAATTCGGTTGAAGCTGCTGGCATTGATGAATCTGATAGACCAGCTGAGGCTGATAAATCTGATAGACTGGTTGACCCTGATAAACCTGATAGACCGTCTGGACCTGGTAAGCCTGAAGGTATTACTAACTCTGAGGATACTGATAGGGCTGAAGTCCCAGATCCAGTTTCCATTACAAAGTCGGGTATTTTGTCTGGAGCTCCAGATATCTGGTCACTGAACGGGTCTTTGAAGGTTAAAACCTTTACCTGATTTTTTTTTGCAGCTTTAAGGGCTTTTTCGGCTCCTGCATTGATTAGAAGGATACTTTTGGGTTTTGCATTTCTGATGAGCTGGAGTTTTGCCTCGCTTGCAAGGGCTGTATTATTTGCAATCCCATAGTCCGGGGAAAGGGTTGTAAGAATCCCCAGGTCAGCAGTGCCTGTGCCTCCGATCGAGATCTCGAATATAAAAAAATCCGGCTTGAGTCCGGCCTCAAAAACTTTCTCAATTGCAACCAGAATGCTTCCTGGAGTTATGCTCAGACCTTTATAAATAAGAGAAGAAGCACCCACTTTCCAGTATTCGAGCCCCCGTGAAGTGTGCAACACTCCTTCAAACTGCCTGGAGAGCATATCAGCCAGGAGGGATGCAGTACTTGTTTTTGCTTTTACGCCGGTAACCTCAACCGTTTTTATGCCTGAAAGCCTTGAATCGCCTTTGAGAATTTCTCCGACAATTTCATGGTGCGAAAGAACGCTTTTTTTCTGCGCTCTTGCTTCTACAAACATCGGATAGGCAGGATCAAGATGGACAGGCGCTACAATCAAGTCGAATCCTGAGGTAGGAAGAGGGGTTTTTGAGCAGTGTATCCCGTACCTCTCCTCAAGTTCAAGCAGCGTTTCAGGCTTGACTGTCCCGTATACATCTACTCCGCTTACTTCATTTCCAGCGGCTGCAAGGCTTTTTGCGATAGGAATGCCGCCGTGGGTCAGGTCGAGCACGGCGAACTTCTTCCGATACAGGTCCATGATAAAACCGGACCCCAGGTATGAATTTAAAGGGATTCCTGAACCCTTTTGAACACAAGGTCGGCGATAAGTTCATCGGCTCCAAGAGGGTTTGCATAGCACAGAGGAACGGTTTTTCCGTCAATTTTCAATGTGCCGCAGCCATTTTCGTCCAGGCTAAGAATCTCCGGGATATCCTTTGTGATATGAACTCCAGATGCCAGGAAAACAGGTACTGCTGCAATTTTTGTCACGCCGGTGCCTGAAAAGCCTTCAATTGCTTTTTCAAGGGTTGGTTCACTGTTTTCCATAAAGCCGGCTCTGACAACGACATCCGAGTGTTTCCGTGCTATATAATCTGCGATCTGAGTGACTACTTCCTTGTTGTATGGAAGTTTACTACCATGGCCTATGGCCAGAATTCCGAGTTTTTCTGTCATTTTTAAAACCTCAATCTCTGTCTGTTCAGGCTTAACACAATCATTCGGATTTGTAATAATGAAGAGTTTAACATAGTTAGGATTTATATGATATAATTCTTTTGAAAAAGGAACAGCGGGAGAAAGTTTTGATAGATATGAGCGTAATCAATAGTTATGGTAAATTTGTAATCTAACTGTCTATGTTTATTTGGTTTATCCCTGGTTATTGTTTTCAATTTTGATATACGCCATTTTCTCTTTGGGCTAAAGTTGTTATTTCGGGTGAATTACCATTACTGCTTTGGATCTATTCACTCCAGCGCAACTTTAGTTTCTTATTATTAAACCTAATTTTATTATTTCGTATTAAATCATAATAGTTTTATGTTATTAATATTTATAGGTTTTAACATCTAAATTTTGTTTTTATTTGGGAGATAATATGATGGACAACGCTTATAGTCGTACTAGAGGTTTTTGGAGTAGCATCCGTTATCTAATAACTCGTTATCAGGATTTTTTACTTGACCCTGGAACATTGTTTACTGTGGCAAGCGGAGTTTTGCTTATAATAGCGATAGCTGCTTATCCACAAAACATGCTGTCAGAAGGAAATAGCACGGGTGAAGGTAGCTGGTTATATTTACTTTCCGCACTGGTTGGATCATCGTTTATATGGTGGTCTGCTTACCAGGGGATTAAAGAAAGGGACTTTACTGCTGATATCCCGGTTACTATCGCAACAATTGCTGCTATTGCCATCGGGCAGTATTCGGCTGCTGCAGTCGTAGCCGTACTTTTGCTTCTTGGGGGTATGCTGGAGGAACTTGTTTCTGCAAGAGCAGGAAAGGCACTCGAATCTCTGGCGAAACTATTGCCTGATAGAGTCACAGTCAGGCGTGATGGACATGATATTGTAGTATCTCTTGAGGAAGTTAAGGTAGGAGACACGATCCTGGTCAAGTCGGGAGAACGTATTGCTGTTGACGGAACTGTTATTTCAGGCACTGTTTCGGTAAATCAGGCTGCTATTACCGGAGAGAGTCTGCCAGTTGATAAACAGGAAGAAGATAACGTTTTTGCAGGTACTCTTAATGAAGTAGGCGCAATGGAAGTGCTGGCCACTAAAGTTGGAAGTGAAACAACCATTGGACAAATACATCGCTTGATTGAGGACGCGCAGATTCAAAAGCCAAAGATAGAGAGGCTCTTGAATAATCATGCTAAATTTTATACGCCTACTGCAATCATCTTAGGCGGCTTTCTCTGGTGGTGGAGTGGGGATCTGACACGAGCAATTACTATGTTAATTGTATTTTGTCCATGTGTGATGGTACTCGCTACACCTACGGCACTTGTGGCTTCGGTTGGCAACGCAGCGTTAAGAGGCAATCTTATTAAAAAAGGAGCCACGATTGAATCTATGGCCAGGATAGATACCGTTATTTTTGATAAGACAGGGACACTTACTCACGGTGAACCAAAACTTGCCAGCGTTATAGCATTGAACAACAATAAAGATGAAGACTTATTGTTATTGGCTGCAATCGCAGAGAAGTTCAGTGAGCATCCGCTTGGAAAAGCTGTTGTCAAAGCTGCTGAAGAAAAGGGGTTCTTTATCCAAGATCCTGAATCATTTGAATCCATATCAGGAACCGGCATAAAGGTTAAGGCCAAAGGGAAAAACATTTTCGTAGGCCGTCTGAAACAAGCTTCTGAATTTAATATATCAATTTCTCATGAAGCTGAAGAAAGCATTAAAAAACAATCTCAACTGGGCCGTAATGTAGTCATGATAGGAATTGATAACAAAATTGCAGGGTTGCTAACATTTGAGGATAGAATTAGGCCGGAGTCAAAAAAGTCCATCGAGAACCTTCATAAACTCGGAATAAAGACAATAATGATCACAGGTGACAGCAAAGTAGTTGCGGAACAGGCAGCTAAAACCCTTGGTATTAATGAAATATATGCCGAAGTAATGCCCCAGGAAAAAGTCGAAATTGTGAAACGTCTACAGCTTGAAGGCCATAAAATTATCTTCGTGGGCGACGGTGTTAATGATGGTCCGGCACTTGTCACGGCTGATGTAGGAATAGCTATGGGACTTACAGGAACAGATGTAGCAATAGAGACAGCAGAAGTTGGACTATTATCCGATGACCTTTTAAAAATTCCGTACCTTATAAGCGTATCCAAGAAGGCAATAAGCACTATCTGGCAAAATGTTGTATTCTCGCTTAGCGTTCTCTCAATGGCAGTTATATTGACTATACCGGGCATACTTACACCCGTAACAGGAGCATTACTACACGAACTCTCGTCAATTCCAGTAATAATGAACTCTGCAAGATTAATTACGTACAGTCCCAAAGACTGAGAATGAACAAAAATTCTCTCAGGGCTATTTCTTGGCCTTGCATTAGTAGATCCTTGCATTAGTAGATGGTTGATATTTATCTTTGAGTACTTTTGCTTGGTTGCATCTGTTTCCTGAGCTTACATGTGTACAGGAAGTTTATAAGTAGCGTCCGCTTATCCGGAAATTTATATAGGAAAGGCCTTTAAATGGCCTTTCCGTCTCTTTCACCTGTTCTTATCCTGATTACCTTTTCTACGGGTAAGACAAAGATTTTACCATCTCCAATGTTGCCGGTTCCGGTTGAACTAACAATAACATCGGTAGCTTTATCCTCGTCTTCATCGTTTACTACCAACTCGATCTTTATCTTCGGTAGGGCATCAATCCGATATTCCTGCCCTCTCCATTGCTGGATAATGCCTTTTTGCTGGCCGCGGCCTTTTACGTCAACAATTGTGAGGCTATTGAAACCGGCGTCTTCAAGCGAGGCTTTTACTTCTTCAAGTTTTGTGGGCCTGATGATCGCTTCTATCTTCTTCATATAGCCTTCCCCTTTTTAGTCTCGGTCGTTAACGCTATCTGGCCACGAATTTGACTCGGTTCAGGGTTTTTATTCATTCCAGTCTCAGGAAGATCTCCAACATAACCAGGGCAACCTACCTCAGGCACATCAAGCCCTCCAATTTCTACATCGCTGCTCACACGCATTGGAGTGATCAGGCTGATCAACTTATAGATGATAAATGCCAGTCCACCAACTACGATAAAGTTAGTAGCCACACCGATGAATTCTGCCACAAACTGTAGGGGCTGGCCGTAGAATAAACCGGTAACTGCAGTAGGCACTCCATTCCATCCAGCGCCATAGCTACCGTCTGCGAACAGACCTAGAGCTAGACAGCCCCATGCGCCGTTGACCATGTGTACAGAGACAGCACCAACCGGATCATCTATTTTTAACTTTCTCTCAACGAAGAAGACTGATTCGACTACAAGAATGCCCGAAACAAGGCCGATGATAGCGGCGCTAATCTGGTTGACAAATGCATAGGGTGTAGTGATAGCGACAAGTCCTGCCAACATACCATTACACGCCATTCCAGAGCCCGGCTTTTTCGTACGAACGCCCCACATCCATGCTACAGATGCGATAGCACCAGTAGCTGAAGCTAGCAGCAGCAATAGTAGCGTACAAAAGCCGTATACTTTAAATTTTGAGAATGGAACCTTGAGAGAACGTTTATATAAATCTGAAGAAAAGACATCTTTACAAGAAAGAGACGGAAGACGAGAAACCCTAAATAGATAAAAAGGTTAAAGGATTCAGGAGAAAAATTTCAGTTTAAATTCACGCGTTTTCATCCTTTCGGCGCGATCTCTTCCGGAAACCACTCCTGAATCTCTTTTGGCATATTAAATTTCACATCCCGAAGTTCGCCTTCTCCCATGTGCCTGTACATGACCCACAGGACAGCCCGAATAACCTCAGCCGGGTTTACATTCTCATCGAACTCAAATTGTGCGTGCACTCTTCTTGCAAACTCTTCTTTTTTGAATTTCTCGGGCTTATCCCTGAGAGTCCAGCCGTCATAATATATTCCTTTAATTATAAGAGGCAACTGTGAAGCAAGATCAACTGCTTCTTCTACCGGAAGCCTGTCCCGGATAGCGTGCAATGTACCCCTCAACGCCTGATATGCACTATCCTTGCTCTGCCAATTCAACTGGGTCAGAATATCCCGGAGCCATATATTGGTTAAGTCTATACTGTTTTCAAGATTCCTTACTCCCGTAGTCATTTCAACTCCCCCCAAAGCTTAAAAACAATATCGTTAGGCAATAATATCATTAGGTAATAAGTATCGTTAGGTAATAAGTATCGTTTGACAAAATAAATTATGGGTTGTATTTATATAATAATATCTAAGAACAAAACTAGAAGAGGAAATCCGGGTCACGGCCAGATTCAGGGATCAGGAAGCAGAAAATAGCTCAGGTTTTACAGACCAGCAGGGCAAAGTTCCCAAAAATGAACATGTGCAGGAAAGTTCAAATTTGAACAGTTTAGAGATTAAATAAAAGGTTTCCTGAACTGGACTTGCAAAAACGTAAACTTCAGGCGTTTTTCCTGCAATTAAATTAGGTACTATTATAAGGCATTTTTATTGAACCTGTATTTTTACTGCATTCTGCATTTATGATGATACTGCATTCTGCATTTTTACTTCATTTGTTATGCTTCATTTATTATACTGCATTTGTTAGATACTTCTACTCTCAGTTATAGCCTCTTTTGCTCGGTTTAATTACTCTCCTGAGGTGCAATCTTGTCAAAATCTCCGCGCAAAGCTTTAAGTGCATATTTTTCCAGATCGATTTCCTGTCTCGTACGAAAGCCAAATCTTCTTAGTATAGATACAGGAGGGCACCAGCCCTGCACAGCATACTGGAACAGGAAGGTTGAAGCTATTGTGGGAAAAATAAGCCATATTTTGCTTCTTTTTAAGCCAAGTATTATTCCAATTAAAGAAACTGTAGATGCGCGAATTTCTATAATGCGTCCTATGTCCCACTCCTTATCAAGCTCTTCAATCCTTTTGCCTATTTCATAGTCGGTCTTGCTCGCATAAAACCTGACCATTGCAGCTATTTCTGTATCTATTGCCTGATTAATCTCAGGAGGTGTATTAGCTCGTACTCTATCCCCTTTTATGATTTCACTGTAATTGCTCACTTCCATAAAATTCCCCTCTTAACAATCTTTTTTCAATATATAATCAGGCCTGAATTGCCTTTTAATAAAAGAGGGTAGGGGTACGCGAATATAAAGTTAATCAGAAAAACTTAGTTTCAGGACTTGGTTTTGTAAGCGAAAAAGAAGTGAACACATTTTTCCTCCATTTTTGTTTATTTTCTGAGATATTGCGAGGAAAAATGGATTTTTATTTATTAGGAAAGGATTACCAGAGGAAATACTGGTTTATCTCCTTTTTCAGAACTCGATTATCTCCGGTTTCATAACTCTATTAGTCCATTAGGGTAATAAATTACCTCTGCTCCTTTAAAATATATGCCTCCAGGATGTCTATATCCATTTGACCCGCTCCAGTCAAAATTCAGCCAGTACTGAATCTTCCCATCTTTAAGTTCTCTGCCTGAGTACCAGATATTTTCAGCATAGTAATATCTGCCCTGTACATACCTGAGAATTTCAGATGTAGTTTCATTGTTGTCTCCTATGTAAAGTTCAGGATAGGCATGTCCGTAGCTCTCGTTTGTTGCAGTAACGACTCTTGTATTGAATCCCATATTCTTTAAAAGGGCAGACATGACTATGGAATAGTCGTCACAGTCTCCTTTATAACCTTCATTTATAGTCTGTGAGGCACCGAAGAAAAACTCGCCGTTTCTTTCATAACGATACTCCCAATGCTGGTTCACGTAATCAAAAACATCACAGGCGTCTTTAATATTGTATCCTGAGGTCTTTCCAGTTATATTGAAAACTTCTGATGCGATTTTCTCATTTTCTGATCCAATACCTCTCTGAAAATTAATGGACAGTAACCTGTATTCTCTGGGATAGACGACGTTTGTTTTTTCTTCATGATATGTCGGAACCTCTGGTATTTTGGGAGATATAGAATCGGTCAGGTATGCAGCGCTCTCATTCTCTTCGGTCTTATTTTGTTCTCCTAATTCTGTTTCATCAGACAACGGGTTATCCGTTCTATTGGGTGTTGAATCCTGTAAATCCTTTATCAAATCTTCGGAGTTCAGACCAGCTACAGGAATTTTATCGGTAGCGTCAGGATATATACATCCGGAAGCAAGTGCAAAAAGAAGAAGTAAACTTAAAAATTTAAAAAAATTTGTCCTGATCACTTTGTCGACTTCCTGGATCAATATAATTGAAATTAAATGAAGTGCAAAGAAGTTATTAATTTATATATGTAAATTTGTAGCTATAAACCTGCATATATAAATTTGTAAGCTATTTAATTTTGAGCTCATCCCAAAACCAGCTTTATACTCAAAACCATCAAGAGACCTGCTATATCCAGCAGAAAGCCATGCTTTTTTCATTTCATTTAGTTCCATTATCAAGGTTTACAAAAGATTCAAAAGCACTATTAAAAAAAATAAAAGAATATGTAAAATAAGAAGAAAATAAAATTTTATAAGTATTAATAGTTATAAAACAATAAAATTTTAAATGTTTATAAAGTAAAAAAGTAAAAAAGATCACAATTATAAGAGATTCAAATTTTAAAAAGAGCAGATTTCAAAGAAATAATGAGCTTATAAAAAGAAGATGACTTGTAAAACAAGAATAAATAAAATATAAAAAATAAAAATGAAGAAAAGTTAAAGCTACTGTTTCAGCCTCTCAGGCTGCTACATCCTTTCTAAGGATGTAAGCGACCATTTCGGGATTAAGTTTGCTTTCTCTTGAAACCTTTTCCTCAATGGCTTCAGTAGATTTACCTTCAGTCTTCAGCTCTCTTATTTCTTCGATTATTGATGAAGGAATACGATAATACTCATTTATGTCTTTCCTGTGGCCCCAGACATCGCCTTCGATAAGCTGGATACGCTGCATTTCAAGGAACATTTCTATGGATTTTGAGACTGTACGCCTGTAAGATTTAGGAAGCTGTATAACTTCAATCTTCGGACAGTTCTCAACCAGTGAAAAAATATCCTTGTTTGAAGGCCTAAAAGCCAGATGCACTATTCTCTCATTTGGATTCAGTGTAAAGATTTCTTCTCTTGAACTCACAACCCTTATTTTCAAAGTTTAACCTCCAGATTTATCTATTTTTTCACTTGATAGTAAAAAATTCTTCATTAAATATTTTTCTATAATTACCTGAATCATTTAAAAAGAATTTTTATTTATGTTTCTCCAAGTGTTTTTGTAATAACCCTCTCTACTTAATAAAAATCAGTATGTGTAACAGTGTTTTTAACAAAACTTAAAAAAATATTTAAGAGATTCTGTAGTTGCGTTAAGAACAAAATTCATAAAAAATCCAGAATTTTGTTTGAGATAATTCGGTTTTCATCAAGTCAGGGCAATTTTAGGTGTGAAAATATTTAAAAACAAGACAATATATTCTCAAATATTAAAAAATTAACTCGAGTTTGTATTTATTGATATAGTGTTTTATTCTTGATTTTCCGAAATTCCCAAAAAACAAGCATGAAATTCTCCGAATATAGGCACAAAGGAATGAAAGCGCTTTCAAATCACAGTACTTTCATGCTAAACGCTATGATATTCTTCGAATAACAGGCACAAATAAACGAAAGTACTTTTCACTTCACACTTTTTGGCGAAGCACTAGAAAATCAGCAACATTATTAATAGAAAGCTTTGAAAAAGTTCATATAAAACTTCAAAAGATATAAATCAAAATATAAAAACTAATTGGTCAAAAAATATTCGCCGTTGTAATATTGTATCCAGCAACCTCCATTTTTTTGGTATCCTGATCTATATAAACCATTCTTGATATACTGGAGTAATAAGTGAAGAGTTCCCGACCCCATTTAAGAGCATTTTTTTCGTAGCTTATTAAAGTAGTACCATCAAACCTTCCTTTTTTGTCAAAAAGCCAGAGGGCCATAAAGGTGTCCGTGACGACAAGAGTCAGAGGACCAATATGTCCACTCCTGATGGAAATGCTCATATTTTCATGAGACAGGAAATACCTGAATTGTTCAGGAAAATCTTCAAAAAATTTATTGAAAATTAGTTCAGTAAATACAACCCGCAATTTAGAATTATTTTGAAGAAGTTTTGAAAATAGACTTGTAGTTTGAGGTTGGAAAGTTGAACTGACCATCATAACATGTTTGGAATTGATGAGATTGTCAACAAAAGTAGGATGGAACTCAAACAGACAATCGCGATCGGCTTCGAGAAGTTCGCAATGTGTTAGATTTCCAATCCGTTTTCTCATATGATATGGTATTTCGCTGAGATCACGGGTCTCCCAGTACTCATGATTTTCTGCATAAATATTTACAATATTGAGGAACTCTTCTATTTTCTCAACAATTAGAGCTCCCATGTCTGACAGTTTATATACGTCCTCTTCGGAATCGTAGATTAGAAGATCCCATTTAAGAAGTTTCTTGACCTGGGGCATCAACGCGCTTGAACTAACATCAAGTGCCTCCTTGATTTCATCTATGTTCTTAGGTCCTTCCTTTAGTAATAGAATCAGTACATTTTTTCTTTTTTCAGAGAAGAAAATTGTTTTTATTAGGCACGAAGGGTCCAATCTCGATCACCAGGGTTTATAAATAGTCTTCAGAACGAAGTAACCTCAACCGAATAGAACAACGCCATAAATCTCGAAGGGAAAAATAGGCAAATGTCTTCAGAATAACAATAAGTATGCGCGTTTACATTAACAGGTTAGTATAGCTACATTATATTAAAAAGATTATTGTTTTTGTAGTATCAAAAAGGTTATAAAAATCAAGATACAAGATAGCTGCTTTTTAGAACCAGACAATACCTGAAAAGTCTTCTTCAGTTATGAAACCAGTTTAAAACTTCTCCTTTTGATACCCAAATTGTAAAAAAGCTTTCTACAAATTCTGCAGATGGTGGATGTCTTAGAGTATTAGCTCGAAGAAGTTCCAGTTACCATTGCAACTTTGTAAAACGAAAAAACTGAACCCTGGATTGACCGATAAAAGATAAATCTGAAATAGATAAAGTAAAGATGAAATTTTCTGTAGTAAAAAGTAACGTATGGAGTTACTATAGGCATTACTAATTATTTTTTGTAACTATTCAGCCTACCAAAAAAGGTGATTGATATCGATTTTGATGAATACCGGGAGTTTAATAACTATCTGATAAACAGCGAAAAAGCGCAATCAATAGCCAACAATCAAAGAGAATTCATTCAACGAAATTTGGATATTGAATCTTAATAACGATGGCTATTGATATTGTTTGATTTAGACTGAATTGTTACTATTTTTTAAAGGAAGATAATAGCACCTGTAAAATAGGGTTACAGGAAATGCTATCGGTATCAAATTTTATGTACAATTTCACTTTTAATATATAACCTGATCAAAGGTTTTCTGCTGACCAGTCAGCTACAGCCTGGACCCAGGTTTTGAGCCTGTCAGAAGTGCTGAGAGGAGGAGTTCCACAACCAAGCATACTTGCCTTTGCTCCGCCGTCAAGAGCGTTCCTGACCGCTTCCGTGATCTGTTCTTTACTGCCTTCTACCATAAGGAGGGGAGTAATGTTTCCAATAACAGGTACATCACCTGCAATTTTTGTAGCCTCACTCATTTTGACTGCCTGCTCAATACTGAGACAGTTTGCCCCTGTGGCTGCCATACCCTCAACAATAGGAGTGGTATTTCCACAAATGTGAAGTTTCCAGGGGCAACCTAGAGAATGAACAAAGTCTCCGATCTCCTTTTCTGCCGGAACAGCGACTTCGTAATAAAACTCAGGCATTACAAGATTAGGAGATGCTGATGCATCGGAATAGTAAAGAATATCTGCGCCAGCCTCAACACAGGCTCTGGCATAAATCTTGTTGATCTCGAGGGCAACAGAGATCCAGTTTTTCATCTTCTGCATCTGTTTTTCCTTCTGAAGGCATTTAATGCTGATCACAGAAAGATTTTCAGCTCCCATAAGGTCTCCTGCAAGTGTCACAGGAGCAACAAGAAAAGCAGTCACAGCTGCATCCGAAAATTTTTCTTTTGCCAGCTTGATAGCAGCAAGGGTTGTCTTCACATACTTATCTTCAAGGAAGTTGTCGTATTTTACATCTTCTGGCTTGCTAAAAAAGCTCCTTACTGAAGGCTGAATATCGACTCTTCCCATCTTTACTTCAAGGTTAACAGCATGAGACTCTATAAACATACCAAAAGGCACGACAACATTATCAAGTCCGGCATCAGTGTGCATAAGGCCTGCTGTATTGACCATCATCTCTGGATTTGAATGATAATCAGGCCAGATACCTTCGCTTTTTTCGATATATTCTTTGACCATAGTAGAGCCTGTAACTACAGGGACCCTGTCAACCTGCTTTCGGTTGAGCATTGCAAGGACTCTTTCTTTTGAGGTCATCTCGGCTACCATTTTATAGCTCCTATTTCTTTTTGTCCTTTTTCTTTTTGTTAATGTTTAAAGCAAAAGAATTAGTTTCGGAAAATAAGATGTATAAGTATTCAATCCCATCTTGCACTCTCAGAAGGATAGTTTGATACAGATGACTTCAACCAACTTGCTGCACTCGAGGCGTCATTGGGGGAAGCATCTGCCCCTATCTGAGAAGCATATTTTGTTGTTATCGGAGCGCCGCCGACCATCACCAGTAACTTGTCCCTTATACCTTCCTTTTCAAGCATCTTAATGACTTTTGGCATTTCGGCCATGGTAGTGGTCATCAAAGTACTCATGGAGACCGCCGTTGCCCTGTTTTCCTTTGCAGCTTCAATAAATCTTGAAGCTGGGACGTCATTTCCAAGATCAACACAATTGAAGCCATTTGCGCTGAGCAGGGTTTTTACAATGTTTTTCCCTATATCGTGGACGTCACCCTCAACCGTACCGATGACAACAGTTAAAGGTTTTGAAGCTGTATTTTCTTCCTGCTTTAGATAAGGATTAAGGAGATCCATACCGCCATACATTGCACTCGAGGCTATCAAAAGCTGAGGTACAAAAGCTTCTCCTTTTTCGTATTTCGCACCAATAAGGCTCATGCCTTTAGATAACCCCTCAATAAGGGTCTTAAATGGATCAAGCCCTGTCTGAATTGCCACCCTTGTCCAGCCCTGGGTCATTTCTTCCTCACCTTCCATCACGAGAAGGGAGAGTTTTTCAAGAGTGATTGCTTCCACATCAGCCCCAGTTTTCAAAAGTATCTGAGTAAGTTCTTCAATTTTATCCAGATCTTCATCTTCAGCTGCTTCATCAAGCTCTTTTATTAATTCCTGGACTTTTTCCGGCAAATCATCCATTTTGACACCTCTTTAAACTTGCACTAAGTATACTGCGTTTAAAAACTCAATAATCTCTACGTGTATACTAAAATGTATTAGGAAAAGATCCGGATCTTCCCGAGTTTTTATGACAAACGAGTGAATATAGGCTTCAAAAATAGATATAGTAGCCGCTATCAGAAAAACGAATATCTTCAATAAAAGTTATTGCTTAGTAAAATAAAAATAAGCACTAAAAAATCATTTTATTCAATAAATCAAGCAATTTCAAGTAATCAAGTAGTATGGACAAAATTACAGAGTGGTTTTTCAAAAGAGAGCCAATATTAAAAAAGAAAGGATAGAGATTAAAACAAGAGTCCTTGAATTATTGATCCGCGAATTCTGTAAAAGTCCGTCATAAAACCTGAGTTATTACTTTTTTATTCGGTCATTTACAGGATTAACGCTGTTGATTTTCAGCATGTATTGGTTTCGAAAGAGAAAACAAACTTAATTACTTACAGTTGCATGGAGGAAATGCTATAACACTAAATACAAAAAGAAGCAGTAATTTAGCAATTGAAGAAAAACAAAAAGAAACACTTCTAATATAGTAAAAAGGAAGAATACATTTAAAATATGGAAGTATTCGGTAGAAGAAAAAGCACTCCACCGAAGAGAAATTTAATTTTCTTCAAAGTTGGAATAAGGTATTCAGACCAGTGTATGAACCACCACTACAGAGACCCCATATAGCAACAGCAAAAGTATAATCTGAACGAAAATAACATCCAGATAATAGGCCCTGGACCTGATTCCTCTCCTTTGAGAATTGTCTGTAGAACTGTCAAATCCCATATTTTTACGAGCGGGTTCGATCTGAGACTTTATTCCTTCACTTATCTTTTTATTCTGTTCCATATGAGCGTTTATCACTTCTTCCAAGTCAGTCACCTCCTCAAACCTGTGTTTTTGAACAAGGGTTTTAAGGTGTTTCCTTACTTTTTAAAGCAGAATGCTTTTTAATTTCCCAGAATGATAGAATTTTTTAGGAGATTTATAGAATTCTGTTCCAATCAAGAACTCTGGTTTTCCTATTTTATCTACAATTTCATATTTTGCTCCTAAAATTCTTTTACTTCTCAACATACTATAAACTGGGATGTTTCACCAATCAAACGGGGACTATGGTCGGCACTATGTATATGTAAATGACATAAAAGATCAACACAAACATGATGTGCATAAAGACCATGTCCACATGCCAAGACTTTACTCTGAATTTCGCTAGATCCGCCTCCTGAAGAGTAGTATTTACAATCATTGAATTCTTCCAAATGCAAGACCAGTATACTCTAAAAATGTCTTACAGTTGCAGGCACGATAAACGCACAAAGAGTATCATCTGGTCCTTCTCTAACTTAAGCAGAATTGATAAGCAGTGCGACGACAAGACCGAAGATAACAATGGTTTCTGGAATGACAGTAAGGATCAGGCCCTTACCGAATAATCCTTCGTTTTCTGCCATTGCGCCGATTGCTGCTGTACCAATATCTTTTTCAGCTACTGCAGATGCGAGTCCGGTTAATGCGATTGCAATTGATGCACCGACTGCTTTTGCTCCTGCTGCGTCTAGGAATAGATTTGCTGTTGCACCATCTACCAAGTTTTTATTCCTCCGTGTACTTTCTTATATATCCAAATGGGTTGAATTTTCTGCACTCTCTTTCATAGAATTTTCCAATTCTACATATTGAAACCTGAGTGCATGCAGTCCGGGAGTCATAATACCCAGAACGGTGTTAAGAGCGTGTCCGAGTATAAATACGATAATTGCAGCTATTGCCGCGAAACCAATCTTAGAATGATCAGACCAGACCATTCCGAAGGCGACGTCATTGACTATAAAGTGGGGGTAATAGTCTCAGATGTTTCTGCTGTTCGAAAGACTGTTAATTTGTTTTCGCACTATTGCTAACCGACCAGCCAAGAACATAGACATTCACCTATTATCGAAAGGCGTAGATTTGTCGTAAACGAAATTTCTCCCCGACAGCAAGTGTTTGATTGTAATGCAAGGCATATATCTTTGCATATTATCTTAATAAGATAATAGATATAGATTGTATCCTAACTGATATAAATCTTTCCAACAGTTTGAAAAGGTTTAAATGCCCAATATCGTGATCCCATAAATTATATACTTTCCATATGTATGCCAGGATTATCTCCTGACTAAACGGAATTTTGTTCTGAAGAACACCAGGCCTGTTCTTTTCAAAAAGGCAGTTTTAGCTTTAAGAGATATCAAAAATCACACAACTTTTATAAAATGTCATGCTCAATATACCTTCAATATCACCTTGAAGAGGCTCATGCATGGAAGATCCTGTTATCTCAAAAATAAAGAGTCAATTCGATAAGAAAGGAAATCCGGCAAAGATTCCGCTGATGAGCGGGAAAAAATTTTTTGAAGCCCGATCCGAAATGGATGGAGTCTATGTTGACAACCTGAAAAAAGAACCATTTCTCCCCTGGGAAATCTTTACCGAAGCTGTCAGTTGTATAAAGGAACATGGCGGGAAGGTAAAGAAAGGAAATGCGACAAACTCGAGATTGGGAGATCCAAATCTTGGCTTTGATACCCTGGAAGGTTATATTGCCAGTAAAGTTTACGGCTGCAAGATCGGGGATCCCGTACTTAAGAGAGTTACTCCTGTAGCTTCCGTCCTTGCCTGGGCTGAAATTTGTGAAAACACCCGGGGGCAGATCGGGCTCCTTTCTGAGGGAAAAGAACTGCATACTTCTGAAAGTAAAAACGAAACTTCTCCGGCTTTTACCGTTGAAGAGAATAAAGAAGGCTCAGCAATGGATTCTGTTTATAGCCAGTCTGACAGCAAGTTGACAGAAATAAGAAAACTGGAAGTTGAGCTTGAGGAAAAAATCCAGAAGATAAAAGAACTTGACCAACAGGCTGCAGGCAGAGAAGAAGAAATCAAAAGGCTAAAAACAGAACTTGGAGCACGTGAAAAAACTCTCCTTGAGAACGATTCGAAATTGCAAGCCTTTCAGGAAAAGTTTACGGAAAAAAGTGACGAAGCCCAACTCCTTGAGTCCAGAATCATAGAAACAGAAGACGGGATTAAGGATCTTACCGAGGAACTCAGTGAAAAAGTGGAAAAAATAAAGATCCTTACAGAGGAACTTTCAGCAAAAGAAAGAGAGATAGAAGAGTTTGAGGAAAGTATTTCCATGAAAGATAAAGATCTTAAGACCCTGGCTGAAGAGGTTATTACAAGGGTTGAGGAGATGACAAAAATTGAAGAAAAGCTTACCTTAAAAGAAAGAAAAATAAACACTCTGGAAACTATGCTTACCACAGCCGAAGAAAAAGTAACAACACTTGAGAAGCAGCTCTCAGCTTTTGAAGGAGAAGAAAAACTGGCAGTTCAGCTTCGAGAAAAAGAAGAATTTATAAAACAGTTAAAAGGAACTCTCGCAAGTAAAGAGGAAGCTTTTTCGAGGGTTAGTGAGGAAAATCGGAAATATAAAATGCAGCAAAAACTGGCATCTGAGGGGTTACGACAGATAGAAGAACAGAAAGCCTCAAAAAAGTGGTGGAAGCGCCTGTAAACCCAACTGAAAAAAGCCAGAATTCTTCTATTTAAATCTTGTTCATTCGCGGCCGCTCCGGGCCTGATGTCAGAAAAGAGCTGTGAAGTAAGTGAAGAATCATATCAGGACTAATTTTTCTTATATGTGTAATTTCACATATTATTTCTTCTTCGGTTCTTCCCTGTACTTTAAGTTCGTTTATTTTTTCAAGCACGTAAGCGGGTATTACAAAGTAATTGTTAAGATCATGCCAGTGCCCGCTTACATCTCCTTTTACCAGATGAATACCTGAAGAAGCGAGGTACATCTTGATAAATTTAGAGAGTCCTTCGTAGGAAGATGCGGGAAGTTGAAGTAACTCAATCTCAGGACATGTCTTGACCAGACTAAAGAGATCTCGATCCGAAGGTCTAAAAGCAAGATGTACTGCTTTCTCCTCTGCCTCCAGGCTAGAAATCTCATCCCTGCTTGTTACGACTCTGATACGTACACTACCTAGCCCCATTTATGCTCCCTTTTCTATCTAAGTATGTATCATTTATTTAATTTTGTATTTTAGTCTTTCTAATCAAATTTCAGTACAATAAAACTATGAATTCACAAACCTTTCTGAAAAAGATTAGAGACGCAGGGGGATGCTGAAACTGTACCAAATCTAAACCTCAAAGAATAATTATAAACGTATTTACTAAAAAATCGCATGTCCAACTAACAGAAAAGTTTTTAAGCGGGCAGAAAAGTTTTTAAAACTTATTCTCAGGTTTTATGCTCAACCCTGCCGCAAGAGCTTGCCCGAATGAAATACATCCGTCTCCGCAGGGAATCTGGCGGTGGGTCAGGAATTCAAACCCCGCCTCTGTAACAGTTCTTGCAATGCACGAAGTGATGTGGTTGTTATAGGCAACTCCTCCACTAAGCCCTATCTTTTCAAGCCCTCGTTTTGCGGCAAGAGAGATGGCAAGTTCTGAAATTCCCGTCGCAAAGCTTTCCTCAACCGCAAAAGCAAGATCAGCAGGAGAATACTTTCCGGAAAGCTCATATGCCCCCAGAAGAAGCTCGGTGGTGTCAAGTAAAGGAACTCCAGAGTCTTTATCATTCTTGAAAATGATAGGGAGATCTACAGCGTGAGTACTCTTTGTTGCGGCAGATTCGAGTTTCATTGACGGCTCCCCGTCATAGGTTCTCATCTTGCAGATCCCGAGCAGGGCAGCTGCTGCATCCAGTACTCGTCCTGTACTGCTACTTCGAGCAACATTTACCCCGGTTTCAAGCTGTTTCATCACAGTTGAAAACTCCATAGCTCCTTTCGGAAAAGAAAGGGGAAGTTTTTCCAATTCTGCTCTCCCAAGTTTCTCAAAAAGAATCCCCAAAACCATTCTTGAAGGTATCCTCGATGCAAGGTCTCCACCTGGCATCGGCTGGGGGAGCAAGTGCCCGATACGTTCGTATCCAAAGTAAGAGGATTCAAAGAGTTCCCCTCCCCATACTGTACCATCAGTGCCATATCCTACGCCGTCAAGGGCGATTCCGAGAATTCGAGAATCCAGGGGGAGAGAGTTATCAGCCATAAGCGCTAGCATGTGAGCGTGATGATGCTGAACCTGAAGAGTATCGTCTCCTCCCATCTTTAGCGCAAAACGTGTTGTGTTAAATGAAGGGTGCAAGTCACAGCCCCAGTAAAGGGGCTCGATTCCGGTAAGTTGAATTAGGTGCCTGACAACCTCGGAGTGGTACCTGAAGGTTTCTACATGACTGGTATTTCCTATATACTGAGAAACATAGGCAAGCTTTCCTTTTGCCACAGTAACCGTTGAATTCATTTCAGCCCCCACGCCTATAGAAGCCTTGACTTCGAAAGGCAGCTCTACGGGCTCAGGTACAAAACCTCGGGAACGACGAATAAATGCCGCTTTTCCATTCACAATTCTTATAACCGTATCATCATTTCGGTTTGCAATAACCCTGTTGTGCAGCAGGTAATAATCGACAATCTCTTTAAGTTTCTCAAGCGCCTTTTTATTCTCAACAACCATGGGCCTTCCCGGAAGGTTTGCTGAGGTCATAACATATACTGCATCAGGTACGCAGTCAAAAAGCAGATTCTGTGTGCCTGTATAGGGAAGCATAACCCCTATATTGTGCAGGCCAGAAGTAACCGATTCTGCCAGGCTGGATTCTTTTGACCTGGGAAGCACAGTAATAGGCCGGCGGTAAGAAGTTAGATATTCCCTGCCTGCACCTTCAAGTTCTGCAAAGGTTTCCACAACGGCGGCATTTTTTGCCATGACCGCAAAAGGTTGTTCCGGGCGCTTTAACCGTCTCCGAAGCTCATTTACAGGGTCCTCTTTCCGCGCATTGCAAGCTATATGAAACCCCCCAAATCCTTTTATAGCAAGAATTGAGCCCTGTTGAAGGAGATCCGAAGCATGTGCAATTGCTTCATAACCCTTTAACAGGATATTTCCTTCGGCGTCCGAAAGCCAGATTTCTGGCCCGCAATTTGGACAGCAGACAGGCTGGGCATGATATCTCCGGTTGAGAGGATCAGTATATTCAATTTCACATTCCGGGCAAAGAGGAAAATCCACCATAGTGGTATTTTCCCGGTCATAAGGAAGGGTTCGGACGGTTGTATATCTGGGCCCGCAGTTTGTGCAGACCGTAAAAGGATAATGGAAATACCTGGAAGAAGGATCAAAAATCTCAGACCTGCACTGTTCGCAAATAGCCGTATCAGGAGGAATTATGGAATTTTCGAAAACTCCTGATTCGCTGGGCACGATAATAAATTTAGAATACCCAAAAAACGGGACATTTTTTGTTTTGATTTCCTTAACTTTGGCCAGAGGAGGCTTCTTTTCAGGGAGTTCTTTAATGAAATTATCAAGGCTTTCCTTATTTCCCTCTATAAGAATTTCCACATAGTTTCCAAGATTTTTCACATATCCGAAAAGCCCGTGGACTTTTGCAAGCTGATATATAAAAGGGCGAAAACCTACCCCTTGAACAGTACCGGTAATATGAAGAAGCCTTGCTTCGTTTTGCATATAAAGTAGAGATTACTGTTTGTCGTTAAAATAGCTTTCTAAATAATAAAAGTACCTGGCAGCATCGTAAATAGATTCAAACTTCAAATATACAGATTGTCAGCAAGAAAAGTACAGATTGCAAGCACAGAAAAGTACAGATTTCAATTCAGTAAGACCAGGGTAATCGATACCATTTTTTAAGATAAACATAAAAATTATACATTGAACTGAAATAAATCCAGATTGAAGCAAAAATCTGTGGCTGAATTCAGGATAATTCTGATCCTGAATTCATCTCACATATATGGAGAAATTGTTCGTATCATAATGATGAACCCCAAAATCATCATCAAAAGGGAAATCCTCCAGGCCACCTGCAACAGGCGGGCCTGGTTTTTGGGTTCACCTAACTTAAATACTGCTCTTTCAACCAAATTTGGTTGATCGTCACACGCAGTCATTTCAAATCAAGCTTGATTATTTCATTCTCTCCTTGACTCTCTTCAGCCTGGAAGTACCTTCTCTTTCCATCTCTTCGAGGGTAAAACGAATGTACTTCATGGTTGCAATGAGGTCCGGAATAACTTTGAATTCAAGAGCGTTTACACGCCTCTTGGTCTTCTCGATTTCATCAAGAAGTCTTTTCATCGTTGTTTCCAGCTCTGCTGCCGTGATAATCTTTTCTACCAGGATCTCATAGGCATCTGCGGACTCATCAATATACGAATTTGTCCCAACAATACCGTAACCTCTCTCAACAAGAGATTTGTGGACACCTGTAGAGCTGATTTGTGGCACCACAACACCCATGATGTTGTGTCCTGAAAGCTGAATTTCTGGAGATTCCTTTGCTGTAAAGGCAGTTGACTTGACTGTAACCATTCCGTTTACAGCAGAGGCAAGATTGATTTTTTCTGCAGCGTTTAGATAGGCAGCGTCCAGTTCGGTTCTGACGTTCCTTGCCTCGTTAAGAATCTTAAAGAACTCAAGAATAAGACCATCTCTCTTCATCTTAAGGAGCTTGTGCCCACTTTCAGAGAGCTTGATTTTTTTCTTGAGCTCAATCAGCTCCGACCGAGTTGGTTTTACGTCTTGAGCCATGGTAATCACTGACCCTTTCTGTGTGCAGGATGGTATTTCTGGATGTATTTGTTGTCAATCCTACCCAGCTGGTTTTCAGGCAGGTGTGCAAGGATCTTCCATCCAATGTCCAGAGTGTCTGCAATTGTCCTGTTTTCGTTTCTGCCCTGTGTAACGAACTGCTGTTCGAAAAGGTCAGCAAACTCAAGGAACTTGACGTCTCTCTCAGACAGAGCTTCTTTACCGACGATAGCCACGAGACCTCTCAGGTCACGCCCTTCTGCATAACCTGCATACATCTGGTCAGAAACTGCCTTGTGGTCTTCCCTTGTCTTGCCTGCTCCTATACCGGAGTTCATCAGCCTTGACAGGGATGGCAGCACATTAATTGGCGGGTAGATACCTTTCCTATGCAGTTCTCTTGAAACCACAATCTGCCCTTCGGTAATATACCCGGACAGGTCAGGAATCGGGTGGGTAATATCGTCACCAGGCATAGAAAGAATCGGAATCTGGGTAACTGATCCCTTTGCGCCCTTTACAATACCTGCGCGCTCATAGAGAGTTGCAAGGTCAGTGTACATGTAACCAGGATACCCACGACGACCAGGGATTTCGTTACGAGCGGCACCCATCTGACGAAGAGCTTCTGCATAGTTGGTAATGTCGGTCAGAATGACAAGTACGTGCATGCCGTGTTCATATGCGAGATATTCAGCTGCAGTCAAAGCCATACGTGGAGTGACTATACGTTCGACAGCAGGGTCATCTGCAAGATTAAGGAACACAACAGCCCTTTCAAGAGCCCCGGTCTTTTCGAAGTCGCTCATGAAGTACTGAGCTTCTTCATTGGTAATACCCATTGCTGCAAAAACTACTGCGAAAGCAGATTCAGATCCTGGCACAGCAGCCTGCCTTGCGATCTGCAGAGCAATTTCGTTGTGTGGGAGACCTGAAGCTGAGAAAATAGGCAATTTCTGTCCACGAACAAGGGTATTTGTTCCATCTATTGTGGAGATACCTGTCTGGATGAAATCCTTTGGAGGCAGCCTGGCATATGGGTTCATAGCAGCTCCGTTGATGTCCAGAAGCTGGTCAGGCACAATCCTGGGCCCACCGTCAAGTGGTTCTCCTGAACCTGAAAGGATCCTTCCGAGAAGGTCAATGGATGCAGGGAGCTTCAGGGTTTCCCCTGTGAAGACTACACCGCATTCCTTGTCCAGACCAGTAGTACCTTCAAAAATCTGGATAACCACTATGTCTGAAGATGAGTCCAGCACCTCGCCTCTGCGGGTGGTCCCGTCAGGCATGTTGATAGTAACAATTTCTTTATAGCCTACAGGCTCTGTTTTTTCAACAAAGACAAGCGGTCCTGCAATCTGAGTGATTGTCTTATACTCTTTTACCATATTTACCTACCTCTCAGGGATGCAAACTCTTTATCCATCTGTGTCAGGACAGCGTTCAGAGACTCATCAAACTTCTCTTCATACTTGACCTTAGCAAGCACATTTTTGGATTCAAGCTTGAGAATTTCAGGCACAGGAACACCTGATTTCAAGGCATCCATCGCAGAGTCTCCCCATTTCATGATTGCCTTAAGGATCTTGTACTGCTGATCGAACGGGCTGTATGCATCTATTGGGTGGAATGCATTCTGCTGCAGGAAAATTTCCCTGAGCATACGGGTGATTTCAAGCAGAAGCTGCTGGTCGTCTGGCAGAGCATCGGAACCTACAAGCTGCACGATTTCCTGCAGTTCAGATTCTGTCTGGAGCATTTCCATTGCTCTTTCTCTCAAAGCCACAAAATCAGGGGCCACGTTCTCTTCAAACCAGCCGGTAAGACTGTCCTTGTACAGACTGTAACTGTTCAGCCAGTTGATGGCCGGGAAGTGACGCCTCTGAGAAAGCTTGGCATCGAGAGCCCAGAACACTTTTACGATACGCAGAGTATTCTGTGTAACAGGCTCTGAGAAGTCACCGCCAGGTGGAGATACTGCTCCAATAACAGTAATGGAACCGGTCTCACCACAAAGACTTTCCGCAACCCCGGAACGCTCGTAGAATTCAGCAAGCCTTGCAGACAGGTATGCAGGATAACCTTCTTCACCAGGCATTTCTTCCAGACGGGAGGAGATTTCTCTCATGGCTTCAGCCCACCTTGAGGTGGAGTCTGCCATAAGGGATACGTCTAATCCCATGTCACGGTAGTATTCTGCAATAGTGATTCCGGTATACACGGATGCTTCTCTTGCAGCCACAGGCATGTTTGAAGTATTAGCGATAAGAACAGTACGCTCCATAAGTGGGCGCCCAGTCTGCGGGTCTTCGAGTTCAGGGAATTCGCTCAGAACATCTGCCATTTCGTTTCCGCGCTCACCACAACCAATGTAGACCACAATTTCGGTATCACTCCATTTTGCAAGCGACTGCTGAGTAACAGTCTTTCCCGATCCGAAAGGTCCGGGGATTGCAGCTGTTCCGCCTTTTGCCACAGGGAAAAGCCCATCAAGGATTCTCATTCCTGTAACCAGAGGCCTGGTTGGGGTAAGTTTTGCCTTCACAGGTCTGGGTCTTCGAACAGGCCACTTCTGCATCATCTGCAATTCTGTCCCATCATTCAGAGTACAGATTGTGTCTACTACCGTAAAGTTTCCGCTCTTTATGTCGGAAATTGTACCTGAGACATCAGGAGGCACCATGACCTTATGTTCAATATTCACGGTTTCCTGTACAATACCAATTACGTCTCCACCTTTTACGGAATCGCCCTTCTTGACAATGGGTTTGAAATCCCAGAGTTTCTTGTGGTCAAGCCCATCTGCAGTGACACCTCTACCAATGAAACCGCCTGTCCTTTCGAGCAGAACATGCAGAGGCCTTTGAACCCCATCATAAATACTGGAAAGAAGACCCGGACCAAGTTCTACGGACAGAGAAGACCCTGTAGATACACAGGGTTCCCCTGGCTTGATACCTGCGGTCTCTTCATATACCTGGATGATGGTCTTGGGCCCTAATATCTGAATGACTTCACCCATTAAACCTTCATTACCGACTTTGACCAGGTCATACATTTTTGCCTGCAAGCCGATGGCGGTGACGACAGGCCCAGACACACGATAAATTTCACCTTTTACTTCCACAGATCAACACCTACCGCTTGTTTTATCTTATCTCTTAGATTTGAGCCTGATCCACTGCCTCCCAGGGCTACTACTGTAGGCTGGACAGACTCATTCAAGTTATTCCTTAGAATTTCCGGCAGATTACCAATGTCATCATTATGCATTACAAGAATCCCGACACTTTTGTCTTCAAGCACAGATTTTACAACGGACTCAGTGGCTGCGATATCTGCGGTTTCATAAACCTTCCTGATACCAGCTAGTCTGAATCCTGTAACAAATTCGCTCTTTCCGATCACCGCTAATTCCATTATATAACCACCAACTGGTCTTTGATTAACTCATCACTGAGGCCAGTCTCCTTACCCCTGAAGATGATCCGGAGATTAGTAGCCTCATTATGTTTATGAATGATATAATCCAGAATAGGTGCAACTGAGATCGGGGATACGTGCGAGAGAATGGTTGAAGATTCAAGATAATATCTTGTGAGCCTGCTTTCAAGAGTGGTCAAAGAAGTCATATCTGAACTCGTAACGCCTGAAATTACGTCCCAGTACTGAGTTCTTTGAAGCTCATTGACAAACTCGTCATATGGGAGAGTCGCCAGTTTCTCGGGTTTTAACTCAAGACCGCCTTCAATCATGAGAGGCATGATTTCATCAAGCTGCATAACTCCTGCTTTTTTCAGTCTGAAAAGATTTATTAAATTCTTGACGTCTACTTCCAATCTGACAACTTTAAGAAAGAGCTTGCGGTCCTTAGATCTTGGTTTCCCTATTGCTCCAAACAAGCCTGTATAATACATTTTGTCAAGTTCGTTCTCTATGTATGCCAAGTTAGTTTCGTCAAACTTCTGCAGCAGGGGGTAGTACTCAGAGTATTTCAGGGCTTCAATTATTTCTTGATATGTAGCCTTGGCTGCAAGTTCTGACATTGAAGTATAGGTAAACTCCCCGGCAGAAATCAGAGATTCCATGATATCTTCAGCAGATGCATTGTAGATTTTACCACGGAGAAGTGTTTTTATGTTCCAGATGTCGTATCTTTTGAGATATGCGACAACCAGGTAATTCAATTCTCCTGAGGTGATTCTTACCAACTTATCATAGGTGAGCGCAAGATTTCTGTTCAATGCATGTTCTGCTAGATCGCCACCACTGTATTTCATTGCCAGTTCGTTAACGTCGTTTTTGTATTCAGACTCTTGGATAAAGCGGGTAATCCCATCAATCCCCATGTTAAGGAGCCGGGGATATGTTTCTTTAGGGAGCAGTTTGCTCTTCATAGCACGGATGCGGGTTACGGCATAGGGATAGTTAGATGTGCCATTTTTCTTCTTATCGGATTTTCGCGAGGGTTTTTGCCCCCAGAGTCTCTCCAAAAGCCGCATCGAACATCACCCGTATAATATATCAGATATCTGTTTCAATGAACGCTCATACACGTTTTTCAGGATTGAATCATATGTGAAATCTAACCTGACCGTTCCGTCCTCATTTTCCAGAACAATTCCACCAATAGCATCAAGATTACCAGCGTAAGATATAGAAGTTAACTTCTTGACAATATCTTCTGAATCTTTAGAAGAGTAAACTCTAGCACCGCTAGCTTCGTACTTGTTGATAATATTTTTCAACAGCTCTTCTTTTTTGGATGCCGGCATTGACTTAATTTTTTCAACTGTCTGGACATAAACTTTATCTAGAAGATCCTTACGCTTATTAAGCGTAATTCTTTTCACTTCCAGATTTGCACTTGATATTACCTGTTGGTGCAGATTTTGGAGGTCCTCTTCCGCCTTGGCAAGGCTGTCTCCGAGCGTCTTTTTCTGTACTTCCTTAGCTTCATTTATAATCTCGGAGGCCTTTGCATCGCCTTCGGCTTTTATACGGGAAACCTCAGCACTTGCACCCTCTTGGATGTCTTTTACAACAATCTCTAGTCCCATGCTTACACCTCCAAATAAATTTAGAGCAAAAAAGTGCTCTAAAGCCTAGAGCAAAAACTCTAAGCTGCTTAGAGTGCAACGATACTTAAAGAAAACTTAGAGCATTATAACAGCTCAGCCTGCCTGGATAGAAAAAAAGCCCAGGCAAGCTTAAAGCAATGCTCTAAGAAATTTAAGAGTGAGGGCTCTTAAATTTAAGCAGAATTGATAAGCAGTGCGACGACGAGACCGAAGATAACAATGGTTTCTGGAATAACAGTAAGGATCAGGCCCTTACCGAATAATCCTTCGTTTTCTGCCATTGCGCCGATTGCTGCTGTACCGATATCTTTTTCAGCTATTGCAGACGCAAGCCCAGTTAATGCGATTGCAATTGATGCACCGACTGCTTTTGCTCCTGCTGCGTCCAGAAATAAGTTTGCTGTTGCTCCATCTACCATGTTTTTATTCCTCCGTGTATTTTCTTATATATCCGAATGGGTTGAATTTTCTGCCCCCGCCTTCATAGAATTTTCCAAAGAATTCTACGTACTGCAACCTGAGTGCATGTAGTCCGGGAGCGATGATACTCAGAACGGTGTTAAGAGCGTGTCCGAGTATAAATACGATAATTGCAGCTATTGCCGCGAAACCAATTTTAGAATGATCAGACCAGACCATTCCGAAGGCGATGTCATTGACTGTACTTGCGATATAAATCGAAGATAGACCGACTGCAATAATACGGGCATACGAGAGAGCGTTACCCATAAGAGATGGCAGTTCGACTATACCAGCGATACCCTCACCCATGGCGAGCATCACAATTCCAAGAACAAGAACAACAGCACCGACATACATCAATGCTGAACCGCCAAAATAACCAACAGCTGCAATAAGTACACCAAGCTCGATAATCATCCAACTGCCTTTTTCAAGAAGAGCGTGTTTCATCCCGTGTTCCCTTGCAATATTTGAAAATCCGAAAAGGTACCCGAGATTTAGATGAATCAGTCCGACGACGACGCTTAGTACAATCATGCTCATTACCATGTGAGCCCTGTGAATTGGGAAAGTAAATTCCTCTCCTCCAATTGAATGGAACAGGGTTACTGTATGCCAGAACGGTAATAAACCTTGTTCTTCATGCGTACTCGCCAGAGGGAATCCCAGAAACTCACCATAAATAAGTCCAAAGAAAATCGTCCAAATCTGACAATAGATAAGAATATTCATCATATCAGATACTGCATCTGACTTTATTGCTTTTTTAATAGCCAGTGCAATTGATCCCAATATCAATGCATATCCGATGTCTCCGAGAATCATTCCATAGATCAGCGGGAAGGTAATGAAAATCGCTGAAGATGGATCAATTTCAAAATATTTAGGCCTTGAATACAGATCCATAATCTGCTGCATCGGCACCACTGCTTTTGAGTTATTATACTCAACGGGGGCATCTCCTTCTTCCTCCTCGCGAACTTCGAGGCTGGTAATGTATGCCTTGCCGTTAGTGGCGCTATTAACTACACTGATAAGCCTGTCATAACTTTCGGTGGGGGTCCATCCATCAATTATGAATGCATTTTCAGATGTAGCTATTCTAAGAGGCAGCTCTGCTTTCTGACTCTCGATACTCAGGACTTCGTCGCTTGCAAGGATAAAATCGGCGTACTTTGCTTTCAAAGACTCGATTTCGCCCTTTAAGGATTCGATCCTTCTGGTGACGTCGGCTTCTTTCTGTTCAATGGATCTTAAAAGTTCGCTTGGGACACCACCTCTTTCAGGAACTCTAAGCTCTTTGAATCCAAGACCCTGAAGTAATTCGTAAACTTTGTCGGCATCATTATTAGCTACAAACAGTACAACTGCTTTTGATTGAGGATCAAAGTACAGTTCGTAAGCTTGGGTGATACTCGAAATCTGACTTGTTTCCAGGTTACTTTTTAAAATGCCTGCGAAAACCTTGATGTTTTCGTAGCCACGGAAATAATCAAAGTCAAGATCGATGGACAGATAAGGCAGGATTTCCCTTTTCTGGGTCTCCATATCTTTTAATTCATTTTCAAGCTGGGAAATTGATTCCGTTTTAGTTGAAATTGCTCTGTCCAGTTCATTTAACTTTGAGTCAAGTTCACGCAGAACAGCGTCAGATTTTTGAACTACCGGTTTTTTGCTTTCAATCCCCAAATAATTGGCGATAGATCGGATCTTCACAAGCTTTTTAGAGACTTCTTCTGCGTTTTTGAATGGCTTGCTGATCTTAAAACCAGACTCGTCTTCGACAAAGTCTTCGACGTGAAAAAGATTTGTATCATGTAGTGCATCGATGGTTTCTTTTAGAATGCTTTTGTGCCCGACAATAACGGCCCTTGTCATCTGTTTAGGTCTACTCATTAAGGACCGCCCTCTCAAACTCCTGTACTAGGTAATTGACGGATTTGTCGATGTTAGCTTGAGCTTTTTGGGACATGGCTAATGCGTTTTTTTCACCATCGTTTATGATCTTATCTCTTTCCTCCAGGATCTTTTTTTCACCCTCTTTAAAAGAGTCTTGTGCAGCTTTATGTGCATCGATTTCGGCCTGTTTCAGGATTTCCCTGGCTTCAGCCCGAGCTTCGGAGATACGCTTGTTTTTCGCTTCAATGGCTTCGTCAACCATTGATTTAGCGCTTTCCTCTGCTTTTTTTATTTCAGATAAGATTTCATTTTTAGCCATGTGAATCTCCGTCTCTCAAAATTTAATATATAAATTAATAATTAAAAATCCCTACTCCAATGGAGGTAGTTAACAAATCCTTCGCGAAAGAACTATATAACAGCTTCGGTTTTATCCAAGAAGAGTGCAAGATTTATAATGAAAAATCATTATACATTTAAAGTGTAAGAAATTTTTAAGAAAATTATAATTATAAATAGCAAAATATCCGGTTAAAATGAAAAAGATTAAATATAACAGTAAAAAATAATTGAACACTAACAGTGAAATATAATTAAATACCAAAAAATATCAAATAAAGTACCGAATATAAAAATGTGAAGCGTAACCTGAATAAGTTAAGTAAAATCTGGAGAATATATTCAAAACTCTATTAAAGTCATATATAAAATTATAAATGAATCAATTCACAAAAGGAATTTTAGCCTCTTTTTTTCTAAATGAAAGCTTTTAAAGGTCTTTTTCAAGACCGAAATATAAGTTGTTTTATTTGGCCAAAACTTTTAAAATTTTTCGTTAAATCTGCCAAGTTTCGAGAAAATCAAACCATTCAAAAGCTAATTTTCTAAAATAGACTCTTGTACGGGTTCCGAAGATATATGGATTCGGTATGCAGATGTCAGTATTCAAAATTTTAAATAATATATCAAATTATTTTCACTGAATAAGGGGTTATTTTCCGAAAAAATCCTTAATCTTACTTATTTTCTTCACCAACAGTTAAAAAAAGAAAAGTAAAAAATAACATAAAAAATGTTATTTAACTCTGTAAGGGATCTTTGCGCCCTGAGGTATTGTATGAATATATTCCTGCCGGAAATCGGGGTTGCGCATCATGCAATATGCGGCATTATCTTTTTTGTAAGCTTTGTGCTTACCCATACGCTTCCAGATAGCTTCCAGAGGTTCTTCACAGATATTTCCAAAGGATAGAGGAGTGTAGGCACACGGCATTACTTCCCCATCCGAAGCAACATGCATCCATCGTCTTCCCGCAAAACACCCAAAAAGACTCGGGCCCAGAAAATACGGAAATGCGGTGACTCTGGGACCTTCAGGTTTAGAGTTCATTTTTTTCTGGAATTTCTCAAGCTTTGAGACATCTTTTTCCCCGATTACCTCATCTTCGTGCTCAAGCCAGCGTCCGACGGCAATAATTTCATAGATGGAAAGTTCGTGCATTCCAAGGTTAAATGCAAGGTTGTAAAATTCTTCAAGGTCATCGATATTGTGAGGGGAAACAACCACAAACATATCAGTAAGGATCCCGGCAGCTATTGAATTTTTGATTCCGGTGATTGAATCTCTGTATGCACCTTCTCGACCCCGAGTGCGGTCATGTTCGGCTTCAAATGGACTGTCAAGACTAATTCTTGAGGCGTATAATCCTGCGGCTTTAAGCTCCTTAGCTCTTTCTTCGGAAAGCTTGAAACCTGAGGTGAGACAGGTAGCAATTGCTCTGGATTTATCTACTCTTGCTACCATCTCTACAAGATCGTCTCGAAGCATGGTCTCCCCGCCGTCGAAAGCAATAAGATAAGACCCAAGCTCCAGGCTCTGGTCTATAGCTCCGGAAATTTCATCCAGAGTAAGTTCCTTTTCTGGCTTGATACCAGCTGCTCCACAGTGGATACAGCGGTTAGGACAACGAGCCGTAATTCCTATTGAAAACTGATCAGGAACCCTTTTTTTCCGGATAGCTGCGATCTCAGCACCTATCACCCGGCTGAAAACAGGTCCCGGAATAGGTGGGATCCATGTAGAGAAAATAATCTCGTTTTCATCCACTGAAATGGGTTTTTCTTCCGCAAAAATGTTGTTTATACGTTTGAGGAAAGGTTTTGCAAGATGGGAAATGGGACCTTCTACATCAAGCACAATCTTTTCGTTTTCTGTACTGGCATTTACCTTAAGCACCGGACTATCATATACTCTCATGGATACACCTGGTAAAGTTGTTGGCAAAAGTTGGAAGATTTCTTAAAAGTTAGAAAACTTATTGGATTAGATAAATTAAATAATATTATTATTCCATTTTACATACCGGAAATTTGACAGTATCGCAGTTCATTTTTCAGGAATAGCTGAGCAATTATACAATCTCAAGCATATCAACAGTTATATAATCGGTAATCTGAAAGAGTTTGTCCCTTGCCGGGCATTCATTAAATGTCAACAGTGTCTCTTTTGCGGCATTAACACGCATCTTTACAGCATTTATAGATTTTTCTACTGCTTCTTCCTTTGACATATTCTTCATGTAAACATGCGGCAGAGTTTCAGATGTGAATTTCGATTCCTTGCCTTCGACCACTTCAAGAAACTCAAGAATGTCGTCAACAATCTGGTATGCAGTTCCCAGGTAATTTCCAAAGACATTAAAACGCCTGGTCAGAACCTCATCAGCCCCCCCAGTGTATGCCCCTATGGAAGCGCTGATAGCAAATAAAGAAGCCGTTTTCTTGTAAATGCATTCAAAATAGTTATTTTCTCCAAAATTGTCCTTATCGAGTCTCAGATCAAGGACCTCTCCTTCAGCCATATCCATCCCGACTTTTCCGATGTCTCTTACTGCTTTTTCTCCATACGGAGAAATAAACTCAAAGCATTTTGCAATCAGGTAGTCGCCACAAAGAAGGGCCCTGGAAGGGCCAAATTTTTCAGGGGCTGAAGGCAGGTTTCTTCTAACAAGTCCCTGATCCAGCAGGTCATCATGGATGAGGGAAGCCGAGTGCATCATTTCAATCGCAAGAGCTGCATTGAGGCTCTGTTGGTACGAACCTGAACAGATCTCACTGGAGAGAAGGAGGATAATTGGTCTAATTCGCTTTCCTCCGGTATTACAGACATGTTCTACCATTTTTTTTAAGCTGGATTCTTTCATTTGATCAATGAAGCTATTTATTCCTGATTCGACATATCTGTATTCTTCCCACTCTTCAATATTCATCAATATTACTCCGTGTACTTGAACGGGTATCTGGTAACGATCTTATTCGCCTCAAACTTAAGTTCAGAAACACAGTTTCGTAAATACTTACTGTTTCCTTCGGCAAGGTTAGAAGGAGAGATATCTGCATATTCTAGATGAACCTTCAAGTTCTCATTATTTTCGTCCCTTTGTTCAAAAACTGTCATTTTTGGGGCCATCTCAAAATTTCCATTTTAATAATTTTCTAGAATTTACTATTATTTCCTGGGATTTTATAATTATTTCTAGAATTTTACCTTTTGCTCGATATGAGCTGGGATATCAGATATAACCTGAGCTATTACAAAATAACTATCCTAAGACTCAATATCATGCAGCGTATAAAGAACACTCCAGAGCACACACGCCAGAACAGACTAGCAGTACAAAAAAGTGCGAGCAGTATTCTCTTTTGCGTTCGTTTAAACTTCGTATAACATGATCATTACATTAACTTTTTGTTAAGCTCTGAATATTTTGTCAGTTATACAAAAGGATATGCAATTTATAGGAAACAGCTTGACTGAAAATCTAGAATAAAGAACTTAGAGTTATTCTACATCATAGAGATATTCCAATAGAAAACAGGGAAATAAGAAATTAAGAGGATAAGAGGTCAGGAGATCATATATTCACTCATTACAGTACAAATAAATAATATTTGTAATCTGGTTATAAGGATAAAATTATTACTACACTTATGATGTTATATCGCTTCGAATTTCAAATAATAATATTTTAAGAGATTGGTGCTGAAATAGGATATTTTTATTGAAAAATTAATAAAAAATAGGGAATTTAACAAAAAAATCTGGTTTTAACATAGTAATAAAATATCATTATTGAGAGTATATTTTTTACAATATACTCTTAAATATATATGTTAGTAAAATGTTTCTTTAGCAAATTGAAGGTTGACAATAAGATAATACTGGCTATATAATATTATGATATATAATTGATCAATGGTATAAATGGGAAATTTTTACACTCATTAATAGCAGATTGTATATTCACATCCAGTTTTAACCCTACCGGGACAATTTCAAAAATATCTGTATTTAACTCGTCCAGCTGCTATATCACAAAAATACACGCGAGGAGACGTTTATTAGAGTTTTTTCAATGCAGGCAACACTAAAAATGTAGTGAAAAAGATAAGTAAAGAAAATATGTCTTTTGAATTAACTCCGCTGGAGTGGATAGAAAGTCACATTGTTTATCCAAAATTATTCTTTTCAGAAAAATAGAAAAAATAATTTCTTTTTCCCCTAAATCATTCCACTTAGCTCTGTATCTTAATTAAAGTTCAACCCCCTTAGGTGCAGTCGTTGACCCACAACCTTTGCGTCGTTTGATCACACCGATCCTGTCGTTGCTCGGGTTTTCAGTCAAGCCTTTTTTGAAAAGGGTTGTGCCACAACCGTTGCGCCGGTTGATCACGCCGATAGGGTTTGGAGATAAGATTTTCAAACTCAAACGTTTCTCGGGGTTTTCGCTCAAGCCTTTTTTGAAAAGGCTTGCGGGCAAGCAGTTTTTCGAAAAAGCCTGCATCGCGTGCCCCAATGTGAAATTTGGGTGAATAAGCCATTCTCTAAAAGTTGAAAAGTGATTTTACTTATCCATAGTTCAACTCTCTTGAGATAAGTATAGCGTAGCGAAAAAGCCTCCTTCCTTCCGAGATGGAACTGGGGAGCAAAAAGGTTTCTGTCCTATAAGACGGAACTTGGGGAGCAAAAAGTTCTTTGTTCTCCCGAGATGAAACTCGGACAGCGAAAAGATTATATATAACAAATACCTCTAGATGTGTTGCAGTTTGCGTTGATGGTCTAGCGGCTATGACTTGGGCCTTCCAAGCCCAAAACCCGGGTTCAAATCCCGGTCGGCGCATTTAATAATTCTCTAATAAGAATATCTTAACTGCTCTTTTTCCCATTTTATATTAATTAAACACATTAAATGAAATAATTAAATCAAACATTAGTGCGAGGGTTGCCCAGCCAGGTCAAAGGCGATGGGCTTAGGACCCATTTTCGTAGGAATTCGTGCGTTCGAATCGCACCCCTCGCATCTCTTTTATCCAATGTTTTCCTAAACTCTTCATATCGGATTTTTGTGACTGAGTTTATAAAGCTAGAAAACTTCAAATGGATCCTGAAAAGAAAACAACGGAAATGTGGATCATTGGTCTGTAAATCTTTGGTCCTTTTGATTTTAACTGTTTGATTTTGATATTCGATTTTTTTGATTTTTCGGTTCCTTTTTGTTCAAGCTTTCATAAATAGTCTTGGAAAACTCATTTTTGTCCTGCAACATATCTCTCCGAACTCTTGTATTCGATAAGTTTTCCATTGTCCAGTAAGGACATTGAACCGTGACCGCAGCAGATAAGGCATTTTTTGTTTTTCCTGGCGAGCTGTTCATCAATCTCGAAAATGAGGGACATAAGAGCCTTCCTTTCCTCTCGCGCAAGCTTGCTATCAACATTCACCGATGTCATAAGATAATCAGCCAGAACATTATAGGCAGTTCTATCAGGGCTCAGGCTTTTGAAATTAATCACCGCGTCCTCAGGAAAGAGTAGCCCCTCTTCAGGGCAGAGGTAGAAGACTTCTCCATGCATATGCCCGCCCGTCCCTGCAAGGGCTTCGAACTCCAGGCCACCGATACGAAACCGAGCGATAACAGGAAATGCACCTCGTTTTTCGATTGTTTTGTCTGAGAGGGAGATTTCGGGAAAGAGAACTGTATTTGAAGGGGGAGTAAATCTGGAAAAAAGGTTAATTATCTTAGTATAAACCTCTTCCAAAATACAATCCTGGTTGTTTGATCCATAAGCTCTGCTGGTTTCCCGTGTAATAAGAAAAGTTTCGCGATTAAGATAAGAGGGTACGGAAAAAAAACCAGCAGCTCCACAATGGTCGGCATCAGCATGGGTAATGTAAATCCTTTTAAGCCGGCTCAGATCTCCAAGCCCGTAGTACTGGAGCATGTTCACAATGTCCTGGTAATAAATTCCATACCCTGTGTCAATCATGACCCTTTCGGAAGAGGTATCAAAAAGATAGATGTTTCCTCCACAGGGAGGTTGAAAACAGAAAAGTTCGATATCATCCTTTATCATGACCCTCTGTACATCGGCATAAAAATTGTCTCCTGACGTCCGGTTAAGGTAATCCCCAACTTTCAGGATGTTCTCAAAAGCCTCAATAGGATCTTTCTTAAGGTTTGAGAGTTCCTGGGTAATATGATTAATGTCCTGAAGGAACCTCATCAAAAAATCATCTTCGGCACTCCCTATAAACGACCTGAGCTTCTGGGCCAGCCTGAGATAAAATACCGTATCATCAAGTTTCTCCCCGGTTGTATCATACTCTAAAATATCTAGCCTGTATCTGGACTTGAGCTGGTTCAGTAGGGTATCTATCATATTAGGGTCCTCAATGTGAAGACCTACAACAAGCCTTTCAGGATGCCTTCCACGATCATCAAAATCAAGAAAAGTAATGTTTGATTTCGATGAAGTGATATGGTTCAGGAGGTCAAATAAAGCGCCAGGGCAGTTCGGAAGATAGACATGGAACTTCACGAAAGCTACAGGCTGAAAGGAAGTCTGGAGATAGCCTATTTTTTCCAGTTCTTCACGAATCTTTTCATAAGCCTGTGGAAGAGCAGTCACTTCAAAGAAAACGGTATGTGTATCTATCCTGCGATCATACTGAATCCTATTAATATTTCCCTCGTACCGTGTGATAATTTCGGCTGCCCTGTGAAGTGCTCCTGGTATATCAGGCATGCAGGCAATAAAAGAGAATTGTTCCATTGGACATCCCTTGATTAAAACAACCCTATTTTTTTATAATATAATCAATCCTGCTTTACCTTAAGCTTTCCTGCCATTACAGAGAAAAGAAAATTCAGGGTTAAAGTTCCAGCACAAGGGCAGAAAGTTCAAGGGCTTCAAAAGCTTCAGTAATCTCTGGAAGAGGATTTTTATCTCTATAAAAAAGATGAGACCTGCACTTACAATCTGTGCACCCAAAACCGAGCACCGAATCCCCTCCAATTCTGCTGGCAAGTGCACATTCAAGTCGCTCAGAAGTGAAAGCATAAACTGCTGAAACTAACCTGAAAGCAGGATTCAGATGAAGATAATCCACATGCCATTTAGGATTTCGGTCACGATTTCTGGAAAGTTTGATGTGTCTCTGTAATCTTTTAAGGCCCCCTGGCCCCAGAGCCGACCCCACATAGATATGAAACCCTGGATTGAAAGAGAACTCGCCCTTTTTACCTACCTCGATCTTGCAGGCCCGGTTTTCGAATATCAAACAGTAGACGCCTTTTCCGGAAAAAAGATTTTTTTCAGTAGAATCTTTTTCAGAACAGTCATTTTTTTCAGAGTAAACGTTTCTTCCCGGAGAACCATTTTTTTCGGAAAAATCCATTTCAAGACCTCAATTTAACTTCAAGACCTCAATTTAACTTCAAAACCTCAAATTTAACTCAATAGTTCTATCGAATTTCAAGACTTCAATTTACTTTCTGAAAGTTGAAAATACTTTTCAAGCAGAGGCCCCACCATTTCCTCCAGTATTTCTTTTTTCTTAAGCGCTTCAATCCAGGAAATAGGCACTGCGTCAACTCCCAGCCTGACTCCAAGAATACCTCCTGCCACGCTTGCAACCGAATCCGAATCTCCGGTTATATTTACTGCTGTCTGTACTGCTTTTTTGTAATCATTCGGATAACGTAATATGCAGAAGTATGCCAGTGCAAAAGTTTCGTCTGCATACCAGCCCTGCCCGAGTTTCTTCAAACCTTCTTCGTCTCCGATGCTACTATAAGCCGTTTTATAGGAACTTTCCAGGGCATGAGTGAATTCTTGAGAGATTCCCTGAGTTACCTCAAGAAGCGGTTCAAACATTTCCCTGGGTTCTACCCCATCAATAGCTAATTTTACGGCGTATGCTCCTGCAACCGAGGCAGCATCTGCAGCTGGATGGGTGTGAGTAATTCTGCCGGAAATTGAAGCTGCTTTAATCAGTTTTTCAGGATCGTTTCGGAAGATAAAGCCAAGGATTCCAACCCGCATCAGACTTCCACATGTTTTTGAATTTAGTCCGGAATTGCTCCAGTTAATTCCATCCCTCAGGTTCAGGGCTGCACCTTTTGTGGTTGCTCCTGCACCAAGGTCAGGCTCGTCCAGCCAGAGTACAAGTTCCTCTGCTATCTTGTCCATAAGCTTGGGAAGTTCAAGTTCTGCTCCTCGAAGCAGGCCTCTGGCAAGTACAAGCATCAACTGAGTATCGTCAGTCCAGGGAGAATTGGGCGGAAGTTCAAGGATTCCTTTTTCGTCGTACTTCTGTTTTATTTGCTCAAGGGTAAGATGTTCTACCGGGCGGCCGAGGGCGTCTGCACATGCTGTGCCGTAGAGGTAGCCTCGGAGCTTGCTTTTAAGGTCTGGAGAAGCTTGTATATTTCCTGTATTCATGTGTTGATGGTCCATCTTTATTCGATTGATATTTTAAAACACGTAAATGTTAGCAGTTCCTTTAAAGTCCATATTGAGTCCACAATTCCTGCCTCTCTTGCAGGTGTATTTTAATACCCATATGTTTATATTGTGAGAAAAAGAGGTCAAAAACCACAATTTCTTGACGTTACCTGTCCGAACAAAAACTGCAAGCTCTATGGTTTCACTAACAATAGTATGCAATTTTGACTTACGTATTGAAATACCAAATCAAAAAAGACGAATGTTTATTTTTCTGTTTTTAAGGTTTGTTTTTTGCAGTTTTGATACCTGTTATGTAAATCATAGCAACATTTAGCTATTCTGTTACTATCTGATATAAAATGAAAAATGGTCTTCACGACTTATGTAAGTTCCATTTCCAGTAAAAATTAAGAGAAATTAGTACTTAGCACTTCAGATGCATAACCACGTACAGTAGACTTCATAGACAAAAATTGATTTTTACCAAGTTGTAAGCTTCTGCTGTTGATTACTTACTTCAAAGCTAAGTCCTACAATTATATAATAGACTCAAATTCAATATTCTATTTTAGCTTTGAAAGTTGTATCCTTTTCTATACTCCAGTAAATCTCAACGTGTACAGTATCTGTACCCCAACCCTTAGAGTATTTGACTGTCCTTTGATCACCCTCTTTTAATCCTGATTCATCGAACTTTACTTTTTTTATGATTACCCGCCAGCTGCCTTCATCTGGAGATATGATAGTTCCGGTAACTGAATGATCTGAGATAGGAATAATAATAGGTACTTCTTTATTTATTGATCCATAACCGTTTTTTACAGGTATCTCGATTGTAGTCGAGCCATTAGATATGAATTCTTCTTGTAAAACATTACCCAGTTTGCTCATTTGCTCTTCATTTATTCCAGTTTTTTCAATAATTATTTGTTCAACATTTGTCAATCTTTCACCTTCTTGTTTAAACTAATTTATAAACATTATAAAAAATTGAGAGAATAAACCTGTATACTATTTACTCTGTTGACCTGAGAAAATAATAGAATTAAACTTGCAACGGTAAAAAAATCTGAAGTAAATCATTAATTTCAAACTAATGCAAACTCATCTTTTCAAAGGATTTCTACAGAGCCGAGCATATAAAACTTAAATATGGGAATTATTTTCCCACATTTAAGTGCTAAATTTGTGCGTTTTTAATTAGACAAACGACAGCCAATAAATATTGGCTCCCTGTCTATCAAACCTATGAACAAGAACTGATTGACAAAAATGATGTCAATTGAATGAGAGTCACCAAAATTTATATTGACATGATTGCGGCATACGTAAGTCCATGGGCCTTTTGGAAACATGTCACTGGCAACATTGTGATTACTTCCAAAGGACGCATTACCTGAGAATTCTATTATTCCACCATTACTAAAAGAAGATTTACTTATTTTCCAATGAGATTCATAAATATCCTCTTCTTCAACATCCCAGATAGAGTTTGAACTTTCTGCTAATGGTTCTGACATTACTTGTCCTGACATTTGTCTTTGCCTCCGTTTATTCTCATAATCTGTAGTAGTCCCATTTTAATTGTAAAATAAATTAATTTTAAGACAGATTCTAATCTAATTTTTTGTGTAAAGTTTTCCATTTCCCCCTTGAATTTACTTACACAACTGAAGATTTAATCACATAATTTCTCAATTCAACCGCGTAAGTCTCACAGCAATTTTTTGCTGTGAACTATGCTAAAATAAAATACGCAGATAAAAATAAGTTACCCAGATAACATACGTGTAGTGTACACATAATTACATTATAACCAATATGAAAAAAGGAACGAACTCAAGTTTTACAGTAATTTTTTCCTGTCAACGGAGCTAGAATAAAATACGCAGATAAAACTAAGTAATCCAGATAACATGTGTATAAAATGCGCACAATTCGTTTGATATGCGCATGAAAATGAACAAGTTTAAAAAGAGAAATTACCGGGAGTAGTATTTTTGAAAAACCACCGCATCTCCACAACAATCTCACAGAAACACTGGGAATTATTAAAAAAGCAATCAGAAAAATTTGAAACTCAGCAAAAAACTATAGAATTTGCACTGGAAAGTCTGGAAAATAGCTCAAAAAAGAGTCCAGCATTAACCTTGGAAGAAAAATATTGGATGCGCCTTAAACGGGCAAAATCATTGGTTATCTTCGAAAAGTCTGCCTTTAAATCTCTAATAGAAAACGCTGATATTGAGAATTTAAATGAACTTTTTATCCGGAATAAAACCGTAGAATATACAATAGAGCTCTACTTTCAGAAACCTCTTAAAGAATGTAGTCTGAATGAAGTTATAGATGGTGTAGTTATCAATCTCAAGATAACCAACCAGATCGATACTATAGATTATGCAGATAACGGTGGCTATTATAAGTTAATAATTACCCATGATCTTGGCCTTACTTTTTCAAAAATACTTACAATGTCAATTGAAAACGTGTTCAAAACTTATGGAGTCAAGGCAGAGAGTACGATTTCTCCAAAGACGATTTTTATGGAGATATTTAAAAATTAAAATTGGCATTCTTAAATCAACTATCTTAGGATAATCCATTTATCTTGGAATAATCAATTCATTAATTCACGCTTATGATGTTGTTTTTTGTCACAATCAAATATTTTCTCCATCTATGGAGGAGTTATACACTTCAAGTATTAAGCTTGAACACAATAGACATGGTTTAAATCTTAAGATACACATCAAAAAGGTTGTAAAAAAGGAAAAGTGCTCCGATGGGGATTTGAACCCCAGTCGCAGGAGTGAGAGTCCTGAATGATTGGCCGAGCTACACTATCGGAGCAACTTGTTATCTTACTATGCTTTACCTCTCAGGCAGCATATCTTCAAGTAATTTATAAAATATAAATCTTTCGTCTGAGTTCTAAAAAAATAGAGAAACTGCCTGGATGGTTTTTATCACATCCGGCAAGTTTAAAAAAATATTCATAAATATTTTCTTTTCTCTTTGAACTTGTTTTTAAACTTGATGAATAATCCGGTTATAGTTTCTCAGGGTTTGGCTGTCGGTTTGGATGTCAGGACAGCTTTATACGAACATAGCCTGGGGAATTGAAGGTTCTTCAGTGTTTACGACCTTTTCATGTGCTTTCAGGAAGTCGGCCATGGTGATCTGTTTACCGCGCCTGCGGAGCACAAAAATTCCTGCCTCTTTGACGATAACGCTGATTTCCGCCCCGCTCATACCGGTCATGACTCTTGCCAGTTTTTCGAAATCCACGTCGTCTGCAAGGTTCATCTTGCGGGTGTGAATTTTAAGGATTTCAGCCCTTCCTTTCTCGTCAGGGAGTGGGACTTCGATAGACCGATCAAACCTGCCAGGCCTGAGGAGAGCAGGATCAAGTAGGTCAATCCTGTTGGTTGCAGCAACAACCTTTACATTGCCTTTAGGATCAAATCCATCCATCTCTGCAAGGAGCTGAAGCATTGTCCTGTTGACCTCGGCCGAACCACTGGTTCCGTCATAGGTCCTCATGCTGCCGACAGCATCGATTTCATCTATAAAGAGAATGCTTGGGGACTTATCTCTAGCAAGCTGGAAAATGTCTTTGACAAGCCTTGAGCCTTCACCTACAAATTTCTGGACCAGGTCAGATCCCGACATTCGGATGAAGGTTGCTTTTGCATGAGAAGCTATAGCCTTTGCAATAAGGGTCTTGCCCGTGCCCGGGGCTCCGTGGAGCAGGACACCTGAAGGGGGTTCGATTCCGATGTCCTCAAAAAGTTGGGGCTCGGTAAGTGGCAGTTCAACGCTTTCCCGGACTTCCTGAAGCACGTCATCCAGCCCACCAATCATGCTGTAGTCCACTCCAGGAGAGTTAATGAGTTCCATTACCTGAGCCCGCACATCGGCAGCCCTGCTGACTACGGAAATAATTGAGTATGCCCCGTTTACTGCAACTCTCATGCCGGGCTCAATCTTTCCAATACATTCTTCAGGGATCTGGGTAAGAACCTCCTGGTTATTCCCATGCTGCCTTATAAGTGCGATTTCTCCGTTTACCTCAAGAATAGTTGCAATAAAGAGAGGAGGCTCGGTAAGCTGTTCCAGATGAGCTTTCAATTTGTTGATTTCCTGAAGGTGTCTGCCTGTAGCTACACTTGCTTCAAGGAGTCGGGCCTTCATGTTCTCGTTCTGGACTCTCATGATTTCTATTTCGGTTAAGAGAGATTTCACATCTTCAGCATTGATCTTCCCGCTCTCAAGCTGGAGCTCTATCCTTGTTTTGATATCTTCTAGAGAAGATCTTATTGCACTGTCGTCTGGCACTTGAAACCACCTTTTTTATCGCGTGAAATTGAGTTTATACTGTTTATATGATCCAAAGATTAGTTCACTCGGAAATTATTGATTTATAATAAGTTGAGTTGAAGGTCAACTGGCCTGTGGGATCTATATACAGGTCCGTAACCAGTAAACCAGGCATGACCAGTTACCCAGTCCAGTTACCCATTTAAGCTTTAAGCGTTATTTCCCGGAGGGATCATTCGCCTATATAGTTTATCTCAGGATGATCACATTTTGTCCTGGCTTTTACAAGAAGTAAAGCAGGAAGTAAAGCCTGAGAAACGGGGAAATCAGGAATTCTCTTCATAAAATCCCCGTTGTAGTATGACTCACAAAGATCAAAGGGTAGAATGACCTTTAAAAGGTACTCTTACTTTTCACAGTGAATGTTAAAATGTTTGGAATTAAATATATACATAAATATAAAAAGGGTATATATAAGTTCCTGCAACGCGTGTGACCATTTTTATATCCCTACTGCCTGTATAATATCCCAGTTAAGGATCTATTCAGTTCTTTGATTAAATTGCTTTCGACACTCGCGTGGAATTTGTCAACATTTGTATTCCACTCAGTCATCATATTTCTTTTTTCTATATTATACATGCTGGTGCATTCTCTAGATTCCAGCAAATTATTCAGGAAAGAAGCCAGACAGAAAATTTAGAAAAAACTGAGCTTTTAACTTAACTTTTCAATCAAATCCTTTAACTTAATTCTTCAATTATTTTACTTATGTAATTATTTTGGCTCATTGACTTCTATCTTTAAATTAGATCTTTAACTAGTTCTAATCTGACTGAGAAGGACAAAGAATATGACCATTTCCCGACTTGAGCGAAAAAACTTGCAGGTAAATGGCATCCCCTTTTGTAAATCTGTAAGACAGAACAAACTACGGATGCAAAAAGTTAAAAAGATATATTTAATAATAAAAGCATTATATCATTCGACATGCGTACATCTCAGGATTTTCTAAGAGTAGGCACAGCAGTCATATTTGTTGGTATTATTATATTATTACTAGGTACAGTTCTTACTATAATACATCATCCCGCAAACAGCCAGATGGGTGGACTGATAATGATCGGTCCAATCCCGATAGTTTTTGGCTCGTCTCCTGAAATAACAACAAATATGCTGGCACTTGGATTAATAATCTCAATACTCTATCTATTCCTATGGAAAACTAAACATTGACTGATGAAAGCATGCTTTTTTCGATTGGAATTCTCACAATACTCATCGGATTTCTGCTAATTATGATCGGCGTAGCTTTAAGCATGTACCAGGAATCCAGATCGGCGCAAAGATACTCAAACAGAACAGGCACATCCGGAGGAGACTCACGCTTTGAGAGCACTTCAAACGTTGAGAGCCCTCTCTATGAAAACCCCTCCGAAAGAAAAGTCGAATCCAAAATCAAAACCGGAGGAGTAATCATGCTCGGCCCGATTCCAATCATCTTCGGAAGTGACAAAGAAAGTGCAAAAACCGCCGCAATCCTTGCAATAATACTCATGCTTTTCAGCCTGTTGATCCTCGGGTCCTCCTTCATCTAAATCCTATTGCCGTCTTTCCTGACAGGTTGAAATCAACTATTTTTGAAAAAGTTTGCGTCGCTCTGTTTGATCACACCGGATGAGGCTTTTGGTCAAGCTTTCCGCCGGAAAAGTTGTGACCAAAACATTTCAAAAAAATTTGTTGTCAGGCCTTTATCTAAAAGGATTGCACCACCGGATCCAAAACGAAACCTGGGTAAATCAACTTCCCGAAGCGAGTTGATAATGTAACCTCTTTTGTCATAAGTCGACATTATTGTTTCAGCTCAGTATCTTCATTATAGTTCAGCCCTCTTGAGCGAAGCGTAGCGTAGCGAAAAGGGCACCGTCCTCCCGAGACGGAACTCGGGTAGCAAAAAGTTATTAATAGTTAAGCCCAAATCAGGGCTTTATGTTTACGATAATCACAGGCTCGCAGTTCGGTGACGAGGGAAAAGGCAAAATTGTCGACCTTCTTGCAAAAGATTTCGACATTGTCGCTCGCTTCCAGGGAGGGAACAATGCAGGCCATACGGTTAAAGTAGGAGACGAGGTTTACAAATTGCACCTGATCCCTTCAGGTATTCTGCTTGATGCAAGAGTTCTGATCGGGCCTGGGGTTGTCCTGAATCCTGAGGTTCTTGCCGAAGAAATCACAATGTTTGAAAAACACGGCATACAGGTAAATGCCGAAAAGCTTGGAGTCGATGCGAAGACAAGCATAATCATGCCTTACCACATCGAGATGGATGGGCTAAGGGAAGCATCAAGGGAAACGAAAATCGGAACCACAAAACGCGGAATCGGCTATGCGTATATTGATAAAGTGGCAAGAGACGAATTCCGTATGGCTGAGCTTGTGAACCGTGAGCGTTTTCTTGCAAGACTTGAAGAACTGGCTCCCCAGAAAGAAAAGGAAATAGCAGCACTGGGTGGAGATCCTAAAATCGTTAGAGACCCTGCATTAATTGAAAGATATCTTGAGCTGGGAAAGCAGTTTGCAACTTATGTAACAGATGTTTCCAGAGAAATCAATAAGGCTCTTGATGAAGGAAAACATGTAATGGCTGAAGCTGCTCAGGGTACACATCTCGATGTTATACATGGGACTCAGAAATTCGTAACTTCTTCTTCTACAATTGCAGGTTCTGCCTGTGCCAACCTTGGAGTTGGACCTACAAGAGTAAATAACGTAATTGCTATAGTAAAAGCTTATATCACTAGAGTCGGTGAAGGCCCGCTTCCAACGGAACTAACAGGAGAACTCGGAGAAAGACTACAGAAAGCCGGAGGAGAATTTGGGACTACTACCGGTAGGGGCAGAAGATGTGGATGGTTTGATTTACCTCTGCTGAAGAAAGCCATTGCTCTTAACGGATATACCGAAATTTCCCTGACCAAACTGGATGTACTCTCAGGCCTTAACCCCATCAGGATCTGTACTGGCTACACCTTCAAGGGAGAAAACCTTGACTATCCTCCAGAACTTACTGAAGATCTTGCTGAATGTATACCTGTTTACGAAGAACTTCCTGGCTGGGAAACTGATCTCGCCGAAGTAAAAGCTTTCGATGAACTTCCGGAAAATGCCAGAAATTATGTCAAGAGACTGGAAGAACTGATGAAAGTACCGATTAATTACATTTCAGTAGGTCCGGGCAGGGCACAGACCTTTAAAAAAGAGTAATGCAATTATTAGGCTTGCAAGGGCAATTACTTAAAATATATATCGTAACTGTGGTGGATATGTAACAATACACATATCCAATTGTATTTATATTCCTAACTATTATCAAATTATACAGTATATTCTCAAATTGTAACCCTATATATCCTCAGATTGTAACCTATATATCCTCAGATTGTAACCTATATATTCTCAAATTATAACCCTATATATTACCGAATTTTTATCTACATTCTTGTGATTTTAAGCCCTACTTGAGCCGATTATCTTTTATCTATTACTGTAAATCTCATAGTGAACTCTGTGCCATTGTTCCTTTTTAATTCAAACTCCCCATCTAATTGATCTGCGAGAGTAGTTATCAGTTGTATGCCAAGACTATCAACATTTTTAATATCAAGATTTTCAGGAATGCCTACACCATTATCTGAAACAACTATAATAAAACTGGTATCCCTATCGGCTTCCTTTTCCTTTTTATATTTACTGTTTTTTTCTCTATGTAATTTAATTTTGATTTCTCCCCTGTCTTTGCCGGGAAATGCATGTTTGAGAGAGTTGGAAACGAGCTCATTGACAACTATTCCTAAAGGAATACCAGTATCCATATTAAGAAACACATTTTCTTCCAGATCCATTGAAAGGTGGATATTTTTACTTTTAAAGCTGTAAGTCTGGAAAAGATTTTCCGCTAACTCTCTAATGTACGTCGAAAAATCTAATGTATCGGTTCCTTCTCCTTTATAAAGTTCTTCGTGGATGAGAGCCATAGATATAACTCGGTTCTGGCTTTCTCTGAAAGCCTCTATAACTCTCGGGTTATCAAACTTATCAGCCTGAAGGTCAAGAAGGGAAGAGATTACCTGCAAATTATTCTTAATCCTATGGTGAATCTCTTTCTTACGGGCAATCTCAACATTTGCTAAGGCTTTTTCTGCTTCTTTACGTTCTGTAATATTCTGAACAATTCCTTTAGCTCTAATAGGGTTGTTTTTTTCATCAAAAATAACTTCAGATTGCATCTGAACTGCACGTTCTTCCCCATTAGCCAGGACAATCCTATATTCAATACTGTTAGTTTGCCCTTTTACAGCTTTCTTAATAGCAAGGGCACCATCCACATAGTCACGATCATCTGGATGTATGTAATTTAAAAACTCGTTATAAGGTGGTGCTGATTCGTGAGAATCGCGTCCGAAAATACGATACATTTCCTCAGACCAGTATGTTTTGTCCGTTGCCATATCCCATTCCCAATTTCCAATATGAGACATTTTTTGAGCTTCAGCAAGACCTTTTTCACTTTCTTTCAGTGAGTTGTAAGCTTTTTCAAGTTCTGCGGTACGCTCTTCAACCATTTTTTCTAAATTTTCATGTGCTTTTTTTAACTTAACTTCTGCTTCTTTACGCTCCGTGATGTCACTGGCAGCTCCAAACCATTCAACGATTTCGCCATTTGCATCCAGCATCGGAACCGCACGCGAGAAAATCCATCCCAGGCTGCCGTCTGCTAGACGGACCCTATGTTCCAGTTCGTAAGTGCTCTTTGTCCGAATAGCTTCATTGATGACTGCCATCACATGCAGCTGATCTTCTGGAGGAACGTATTCATGAATCCATGTGTTGCTTGGGCTTTCCGTATTGGCAAGAAAACCTCGACCATAGAAATATCGCATCTCGCTCCAATCAGGGTTCACGCGATATACCATTTCTGAACTGGCAGTCACCAGAGCACGGAAGCGCTCTTCACTTTCCCGCAGCGCCTCTTCGACCCGTTTGCGCTCAGTAATGTCAATGCAAATGCCGGACATACGCTGAGGTTTACCATTGTTGTCGTAGGTCGTATTGCCAAGGGCATTGATCCACCGCACTTCTCCCGATGGAAGTACGATCCGGTATTCGCTCGCGAGGGAGGTGTGGTTGTTGATTGCTGTTTCAATCCGTCTTTCCGCAACCAGCCTGTCGTCAGGATAGATCACACTTCTCCATAAGTCAAAGCTAGCATCAGATTTCCTGGGATTTAAACCAAAGAGGCGGAATAGGTCTTCGGACCACTCAATCTTGCCGGCAGGCATATTCCAATTCCATATGCCTGCACCTGCAGAGATCTGGGCCAGCCTCAAACGCGATTCGCTTTCCAGTAGTGCTTCCTCTGCTCGCTTGAGCTCGGTAATATCACGTGCAGCAGCAAAGACACCAGTAACCTCACCATTCTTATTTCTATAAACTGAAGCATTGTACAAAACTGGAGTTATATGTCCGTTCTTATGCCGAATTTCTAGAGGATAATCCCGAACCTCGCTATCTTTGAATACCTGCTGATAGCCTGCACGGGCTTTCTCAGGCTCAGTAAAGTAATCTGAAAAATCAGTTCCAATTAAATTATTTCTGGAATATCCAGTAACCTGTTCTGTAGCACCATTTACATCCGTAATTTTGCCATCAGGCCCGATGGTTACCATAGGGTCAAGGCTGGCTTCAATTAGACTGCGATTATAAAGATTTGACAACCTAATAGCTTCTTCTGCCTTTTTACGTTCGGTGATATCTATGAATGCAGAAATAGATCCGCGTAGATTCCCCTGTTCATCAAGCAAGGGTCTTGCATTGCCCAGCACATGTCGTATCTTACCTTCAGCAGATACGATATCCAGTTCGCAGTCGTTTATCTCTATGCCCGTAGCCGACAATTGCGACGGCATATCTTCAGGTTGAAGCTCAACTCTGTTCTTGAGTAATTTAAACATCTCGGGCTTCTCTCCTTCAGGTGCAGATTTGGAAAAGTTTGTACCTGCAGGAATTCGTAACCATTCATAGGATAGTCTGTTACCAGTTATCTGAAGCGCCTGAGGGTCATGTGCTATATACACGGCAACAGGAACGGCATCTAACAATACTGCCAGTTCCTCTGAACGAGCCCGTTCACGTTTCTCACTCTCTCGTAGTGCATCTACAACTGCATCACGTTCGGCCAGCGATTGAGATAGCTTGATATTGCTGTAGCTTAGTTGTGAAATCATATTAGCAAAAGTCATGAAGAAAGCCATGCTTGTATCCACAGCTTCCCTGCTAAGCCGGGGAACTTTTTCAAGCTTCTTTAGATATTCTTCTTCATTGAAGCCATATTGTTTAGCTTGAGACCGAAAAAGCTCATAGTTCAGAGGCTCGTCATCAAAAAAGAACTGTCCTGAAAATATATTGCCAACGTGCTGTCCTTCTACCATAACTGGAGTTACTACGTCCCACATATTGTTTTTACATTTATACAGCTTATATCCTCCCGGAACAACGTCCGTAGTTAGATTTATGTCACTTTCTACGCAATGCTTGCAGGCCTCAGGACTAACTCTATGGAATTTTATGCAGATGTCCTGCCATCCAACACTTACCAGAATATTACCTTTAAGATCAAGTAAGGCCATGGGGATATGAGCGAGCGTATAAAAATCACTCATAAGGGACTGGATCGCTTTTGTATCAATAATTCTGGAAAGCTCCAGTTTTTCCTTTTCTTGAGTTTCGCTTTCCAGACATTTTCTCTCAGGTTTTTTACGGTCACTTATGTCAAATCCGTAAATGTTTACGCATTCTTGTTCAGGCGAGGGGTGAAAAACAATAAAGTATACTTTTTTGCCCATAGTAACTTCTATTTTTTCAATACTTTTCCGGGAAATTGCCCTTTGAACAAAAATTTCGAGATGTATAGGCAATTTTTCTCCTACCCTTATGCCCCAATCACACAATAAGGGCTCTCCTGCCTTGTTGGAGTAAAGAATAACCCCATCCTTTGCCACACTGAGCACAGGATTCGAGTCTATTGCTTGAGACTGCTCCTTTTTCGCTTTCATTTTCCCCTTAAGTCTCCCTTTCTTAGGCAACAAAACAGTTAACTTTCACTAATTCTTTACAAATTATTTGTAACTATCGTACTGTTTTTATCACTTTATTTATATATATAAAGTTTTAGTAGTTTAATAAAATAATTTTTAACTTTGAAATAATTCAATAGTGCCATCCTTTGATCTATATTATTATGTTAGATCTTCCTTCCTTTATGTTCCCTAACAATTTATAACCTAGAGATAATACTTTTAAACTTATAAAACATGCTATTTTTATGTACTTAATTTTGCCTAAAATTGTATAATTAAATATTGAAACTTAGATAATTCTGAAAAGTAAATTAAAGCTTTTATACAGTGAAGCTTTTACTAAAATTGGAAAGTTGCTAGGTACGGGTTTGGAAATCTACGGGTTTGGAAATATAATGATTCACCAACGAACAGTATTTTCCATTTTTCCTTTCCCTATAATATTTGTTAGTGTTTCCTGTCCTGCTTCTGCAGAAAAATATTTTCCATTAAACTTTATTGTTGAATAGTAAACAACTATCAATAACTCATGTAGTATCAATAACTCATGCAATATCAATAACTCATGCAATTCTAAAATTCTGAGACTTTTTCATGAATGGTTATGTTGGAGCAAAAGTGGTGCCAGGAAAGCTGTTAGGAAAGCTGTAAGTGCTACAGCAATAGCAGAGCCGGCACCTGCCAATCTCTGCTACCTTCCAGGCCAGCATTGCACCTCCAGATCCGAGGCTGCTGCCAATAAACATTCCTACCATGAACAAACTATTCACCCGGTTGCTTGCCTGCGGCTTAAGCCCGTAGATTATCTGCTGATTGGCAACCATGGCGCTCTGCATCCCGAATCAAGAAACATGACCCCGAAGATAAGGCCAGCAAGAGAATTCCAGCCTGCAAGAATCAGCCAGGCTAGCAGAGCGGCAAACGCACCTGTAGAAACAACCTTGCTTGGTTCCCGGCGGTCAGCTAGACGTCCAGCTATTGGAGCAGCGAGCACTCCCATCATCCCAGTGATTCCAAAAAGTCCTGCAACATCGGCCCCGAGGTGGAAAGGAGGCTGTTTGAGATGTAGTGCGAGGATCGTCCAGAAGGCACTGAACATGGCAAAGATCAATCCCTGTATCACGGGGGTGCGACGTAGCCTGGATTCCTCGCGCCAAAGGTGTAGGAGTGAACGAAGTGGCGGGCCATATTTCATCGAAGCTGATGGCTGACTGAGCGGTAATAACAGTGCCATTGCTGCAGCACCAGCCAGAACCAGGGGAATTCCGAGCAAGAACATTGCTCCCCAGCCGTAATTGGTAGCAATTGAACCGACAAGAATCCGGCTTAAAAGCATGCTGCTCAGCAATCCTCTCATAACGCTGCCGATAATTGCACCTCGACGATTATCAGAGGCCAGAGATGCGGAAGCCGGTATTATCGCGTAGTGCGTAACCGAGCGTAATCTGATCAAATGATAGTAATCTGATCAAACGATAATAATCTGTTAAGCAATTATTTAAAAAAATAAAAAAGAAGTTAAAGCATCGCATGCCAAAAGCATCCCATGCTTATTATTATTTAGGCTTCAATTTCTATCTGGTTAATTTTGTTGTAAAAATCAACTATCAACTTTGTAGCTTCGCTTTCCATGTTCAACTGGAAAATTCGAGTTTGCTTTCCAAAGGGTTTTTCTGTAACAACTCCTGATCCAACCAGAGGTGTGATAACTCTTGATACGCTTGCGTGTGACAATCCAGTTTCCTCAGCTATTCCTGAAAGATAAGTTGGTTCGTTTTGTCGTTCAATAAGATTCTTAAGGACTGTCATCTGTGCAGTTTTCCCAAATATTTTTTCTAATTTATCCATTGTTTTTCATCTCAGAGGTGGCTTTTTTCTAATTGAATAATTCTTATTTTCTAATATTAGATGTGATCATATATTTATTTCTTTTCTTTAATATAAAATGACTGATATTTTTAGGGATGTAAACAGAAGAGATTAAAAGCAGTCATTATACATAATACAAACAATAATGGAAACTCTAGAAAGACATGTATTTTTCTATCTTTTACGTTAAATCCAAGACTGGAAATTATGCAATCCAGGACTGAAAAAGAGATTTCTTTTTTCATATCCTTTTAAATAAATTGCAGTTTTAACTTAGAACTTATCAGAAAAGTGTTGTAACCGTTATATCTAATAAGAGAAGTAAGAGAATAGACAAGCAAGCTAAGACCTAACTGTCTCCATATTATTCTATTACTGTTTTCTGATAGCCAACTGATCAAACAGATGTCTCTTAGATGTCTCCAAAGTCTCAATAGCTTTATTATATTACGTAGATCCTTTAAAATGGTTTCCATGTACGGATAAGTTAATTTATTTACTTCCTCTTGTTACTGGCAATAAATAAGCAAAAATATAATTGACAGTTGCCCTAAAAAACGTGTTATAGATTACACACTGTTAGCATCATATATTGAATTTTTGGACTGACTCAGTAGAGAGCTCTTTTGTACGGAAATCAGGGCCTGTAATTACTGAGTCTATTATGATAAAATGTATTTGATAGAGTGTATTTGATAGAGTGTATTTGATAGAGTGTATTATGATAGAGTGTATTATGATAGTCACTGCTGCAGAATAATATTTGCTGCAGACCGGGCATATAGCTGTTCAATCATACAGTATTCCATAAAATTATTATGTTAAATCGAGGTCAGAAAATATTAAGAGCCTGTCTTAACATTAAATTTGATTTTACAATGAGAACAGGACTTATACATTTGAACTAAAAGATAAATTCCAATAAAAATCTATTCCAATAAAAATCTGTTATAAATTATAGAAGCAAAACGAGGAGCAAAACGCTATGGAATGGCCTATAACTTCCGGTAACTACGTAGTAGGAGATGCAAATTCGAGTGTAGCTGTAGTAACTCTTACCTCTGACTACAAGGAATGGGGACTTAAGAACTATGCAATCTGCGGAACCTGTTTTACTGCAAACTTTGGGATTGAAAAGATAATAACCAATGTGCTTGCAAACCCAAACATAAACTACCTGGTCGTCTGCGGAAAAGAAAGTGCCCACTGGGCAGGTCAGTCTCTGGTCTCACTTTCCGAAAATGGAGTTTCTACAATGGCAGGCTCAAGAAAAATAGTTGGCTCAAAATCCCCTCTGTCCTACTTAAATGAAATTCCCATGACTGCAATTTCCCGTTTTATCAAGGAAATAAAAATCATAGACCTGATCGGAAATAAAGACCCTGCCGCTATCCAGAAAGCAATCGATTCCTGCACCGGCCAGAATAGAAGCGAAGCTCTCATTGTCTCAATGCCCGAAATAGATGAAAACAGCTGGAGAAAATACGAGCATATAGTAAAAAATAATATGATGTCAAAAATGAAGAAAGGGATGAAGAAAGGGCGAACAGAGGGTTGCGTTTAATTCTTCAATTTCTTTTTTAAATTCATCTTAAAACTTCTCTCCACGTCCGCATGCTGCGAAGCAGCAGATATCGGGCGGTCGCTAACGATAACGAAGCAAAAGCAGAGGATCAAAAGTTCTGGATTCAAGAGTTTTTTTATTTTTCAGCAGACACTATCAGTTTACTTTCTGAAAAATCTCCACAGGATATGCCCTTTATTTCCCGAGCAAATCGCTTGCATGTATCAGACACGCTTGAATATCTTCATGGGTCAAGTCGGGGTAGTTCTGAAAAATCTCAATCTCAGTCTAATCATGAGTCAGCAGGTCGAGAATGAACTCTACTGCAAGGCTTGTACCTTTGATAACGGATTTGCCTGTAAAGACTAGGGGATTAATAATAATACGTTCTCGCCAGTCATAGATTGCACACGATGCTTTTTTGGGTACTGCGTTTATGTTATATTTTAACTGTAAGTTTAGCTTCTATATTCTTAATTTCTCCATCAACTAGACTTGGTTTACCAAGTTTCCGAATAACCTTACCTTTTTGATCACTTAGAACAGGTCTGAAAATTCAATAATGGTGTGTTGCAAAGTTACTGTAGTCTATAAATTGCATATGCGTTCTGCCGGATTCTACATTTCTCCTTTTTTGTCAGTGACCTCCCGATATCTGCTGCTCCGCAGCATGCGGGCGTTGAGGAAGTTTTTAGATCTTATTAAAAAAGATTACAAATAGTTATTAAGAATTGGGAACTTTTTATTAGAGTAATAATTTTATGAGTTTAAATGTGGCATAAAATAATCATAAATTCTAAAAAGATCACAAAGAATAAAATTATTATTATATAATAAAAATAAATCATCATTTAATGATAAATTTAGCCTTGATTGAATAATAATATTTTGTAATTTTTCTGGCGTTTCGGGTTTAATAAGGGCATATCCTGCAAAATAATAAGAAATCAGAGGTTCTTAAAATGAGTAAATCCCTCAAAATTTTGACATATTTGCTATTGGCAATTGCAGGTTTGGCTGTGCTTCTCTATGTGGGTTTCTTTGGATTTCTTACGTTAATGACTATTAATGATCAAGCCTCTTATTATGGAGATACTATTGACGTCGGACCCATTGATTACAATTCCGTTGTCACAAAAGCAGAGAAAGCAGGATATGATCTCAGTGGACCTTATACCAGGCTGGATAAAGCAAATTTAATAGAACCGGGAAATGTTGAATCCCTTGAGGAGAGATTTAAAACAGACTACAGAGTATCAAGAGTCGCTCTCTACTACAACTTAAACACATATCTCGAATTTAAAAAAGATGAGAATAATCAAACGCTTGTAACGCTCTACAATTATTCTCATCATAATGACGCTGGTGATATTACGTCGCAGATGCCTTCCATGTTTCCTGAAGACTCCTGGATGCTTAAGATGCTCGGAATGAGTTTAGGACTTAATGAAACTGATTCTGGAGAATTTCTCGAAAAGCTAAAGAATGAGGCTTCAAACAAGAAGGGGATTGTGAGTCTGACTACAAAAGAAAGTGTGGATTTTCCGGCAGTTTATACCTACCTGAACCAGAGTAAAACAGCAACTTTCATAGGATCTGAAGACAAATTTTACCGAAACGATACAAAACTTGGATGCATAAGGTTTGTTATCCCCGAAACTACCATCACTCGGAAACATCATTTCAATAAATACAATATTTATGTGAGCAGTTCGGGATTTATACGTGCAGATATTGGCATGCCCACAGGCAGTGCCGGAAAAGAAATCCCTGAAGAGGAGTACAGAACAGTATTCAGGGAAATGTTCGAAAATCTTGGTTTACCTGTCGAGAAACTTGATGAAATCGAATTAAATTACAGTCCAAGTATCTGGTGAGACCGTTCCCCTTCATTTATCTCCATTTATTGAGGTTGCAGGCACGAAAGCTGCAAAGAGGAATGTCAGTCCGCAGGAAACAGTGATGAGCCTTCTACTTCATTCGGGTCCCCGTGATATTCCCTATAAACTACATACTTGCCATTTGCCTTTTTTATGTATCTGACTCCAAGCCCATTTTTCTTCCACATTGATTTGCGCTTTTCTGCATCTGATTTACAAATAACGGAATAGCTGAATTCGTCAAGTTCCCAAAGCGAGAAGTACTGCACGCAGCTTCTTTCTTACGGCCCAATTCTTCGAGGATAACTCCATAATTCCAATGTGTATCTGTATCTTCTGGGTCAGCTTCCAGAGCAAGTTTATACTGCTTTTCGGTCTCTTCATTTCGATCTCTTATTTTAATAATCAGGGTCAGTCCATTAAAACGTAATTGGTATACATCCTGTGTGCAATGAATTTTTTCTTGTTTTAGTGGTTAAAATTAGTAATTATATCTTAATTTTTAGAATTTGTCGGGTTTTGACTTTTCAGAATGCGATTTGATATTTTAAATACCCGGCAACCATCCGGCAAGCTACGAATATTTAAATAAAAATTCCATAATAATTGTCTTATAAGTTATTACCCATAGCTCGTATTTAGTGATTCAAGGTTAAATTGAAAGCGTCGCACAAGGGGAGGGTGCTAGACGCTGAGACAATAACCAGAATCAGTTCAATGATTGTGGGAGCATTGAAAATTATCTATGAGATTCTAAGAATCCAGCTAAAAAGATAGCTACTACTAAAAAGATAGCAAAAAGATAGCTACTACTAAAAAGATACCACTAAAACGATAGCTATTGATTTTGCAGACTTAACGGAGAAGATCATCATGGCAGGAGACACAGACTTATTTTCACAGTATCAGATGGGCGATCTCACGCTGCCAAACCGCATAGTGATGGCGCCAATGACCCGCAACCGCGCAGGGGATGACGACGTCTCTGTCCCACTGACAGTTACTTATTATGTGCAGCGAGCCTCTGCAGGCATAATTATCACCGAAGGTTCACAGGTTAGCCCACAGGGGGTGGGTTACGTGCATACACCGGGAATATACTCCGCGGCACAGGTTGCCGGCTGGAAGAAGGTAACGGATGCAGTCCATCGAGCTGGAGGCAGGATTTTCATCCAGCTCTGGCACGTGGGAAGGATTTCCCATCCCGACTTACTGGGAGGCGCTCTGCCAGTCGCACCATCCGCACTACCTGTCGAAGGCTTTACTCATACACCCAGTGGAAAAAAGCCGATTCCTGTGCCCAGGGCCCTGAAGACCGAAGAAGTACCGGACATCGTCAAGCAATTCCGGCAGGCTGCTGAGAACGCAAAAACCGCAGGTTTCGATGGTGTAGAAATCCATGGAGCTAACACATACCTGCTGGACCAATTCCTGAGGAGCGGGGCCAATAAGCGAACCGATAAGTACGGCGGCAGCCTTGAGAACCGGGCCCGCCTGCCGCTTGAGGTCACGAAAGCCGTCATCGGGGTGTGGGGGGGTGACCGTGTCGGTTACCGCATCTCTCCGCACAATATCGCGCATTCTATGTCGGATGAAAACCCCCTGGAAACTTTTACCTATTTCACCAGGGAACTGAACAAAACGGGCCTGGGATACCTTCATTTAATCGAGCCCATAGGAGGCCGAATGGGGTTCGCTCCACCCGAGGCACGGCTTGGGCCTATCCTGCGCAGGATTTTCGAAAAGACGTTCATACTGAACGGCGGCTATGGCCTCCACAGCGGGAACGAAGCTATTACCAGCGGCGAAGCCGACCTAATTGCTTTCGGAGTGCCATTCCTGGCCAATCCTGACCTTCCAGAGCGTTTCAGGCAAAATGCTCCGCTGAATGAGCCGGACGAGTCCACCTTCTACGTGGGAGGCGCGAAAGGTTACACGGACTATCCGGCCCTAGTAGTCCATAGATGATGTGGCTCAAAGCGTGGTACTGTAGATACTGTGTAATTTGCGGGACTGACCTTCGGACTAGCTTCAGAGCTTACTGAAAAAATTCATCTTAGTCCCTCAGACTACATAGAGCCTTGTTTAGAAATAAGGAATAGTGAAAGAACCAGACCAATTTACCGAAAAGAAAAGTAACAATTGTTTTTACATGGTTTTTAGTAAAAGATCTGTATTTTTCTCTATTTCTAGGCAAAAATGTTCTCAAAGTTGAGGTTAAAATAGCAAAAATGCAGAATTTTTACTAAGAGCCTATCCGAAAATATTGCGATCTACAGTAACCTTAAGATTGTAATATGCATAGCCAGAGAGATACTCAATATAAGGACTACAGTAACTTTGCAATTTTGGTTTTGCTATTGCCTACTGTGGGAGTTATAATCGGCCATGACGCTTCTCGGACAGGCTCTTAGTTGCAGATGGAACATACACAACAGAGGAACAGCCAACGAAACTGAACGAACCTGCTATTTCCTAAATTAAGGCTACCTATGGCCATCATTTCATCAGGTAACCTGCTTCGTAAGCTTCTCAGATACTCCGGCGAGGCGAAGAATCTTACCCCCGACTGTTGGTTTACTCCGTAGCCCTGGAGGATTTACTCCGAAGCTGATCGATTATGCAATCTAATACATTACATTCCTTAGTTTGTTTCATAAGGGATTTAAAAGGAGGAAGCACCTGCTGGCTAGATATAAGAGACGACATCATAGCTACATAGCAAATTAAGAAAACAAGGAGTAGTTATTGAAGTAAACTTTATATTTCAAAGAGTCCTGCTGATCTTCATGCTTTTGGAAGGAAAACGATAGATATTTGTAATCATTTACTTAAAAAATACTTTAAAAGTAAAGGGTTTTTAGGGTTTCTTTGAAAAAGTTAGAAAAGTATGCTTAAAGCCTAATAATTTTTTAAAGTGAGATTATTAGGCTTAGAAGTTAAGAAGTAAAGAAGCTTTAAAAACTCAATAAAACTATGGGTTCTGTCAAGTTGTCGGTTAATAGTGAGATAACCTCGTTGATGTAATGCCATGATTTAGGTATCAACCGACTACTTGGCAGACCCGTTTTCATAATTATGTTTGGTCTAAGAACTTTCTCATGAAATGACAAGCACGGGAGTTTAAAGCCACATCTCCCGTGCACACCTCTCTTTTCCTAAATGCTTCTGTTAAAACTAGCTTTGATCGAAAATGTTGATTATAGTTTCTTACAAAGCTTATCTTTATAAAAATTCAAAGATAAATCGCAAAGATATTTTAATCATTAAAAAAATGATTTATTACAGGTCAATACTTCTGTTTTATCAAATACTGGTTGTGATCGAATGTTCGGAAAAAAGCAAAAATTTCCAACTTTAATTCTTGAATTTAACACCGCAGAGAAACTTATAGAATTTATGGCTCAATGTTCTAAGTATGATATAATTTCAGAAGATATAAACTGGGGTGTTGAGAATGTTTCAACGATAAACAAAGACGAATTTTTTAGTAGGTTGAAACAGAGAGTTATAGAATTGAAAGGAGAGGAATAAATCCTGAAGAAGGTCTACAAAGTGCTTTGATAGATAAACCAAGATCAGGTCAACCTAAAAAATATAATGAAAGGAATTCTGCAGAAATGTTAGTACGATATAAATAACTATAGCTGATCTATAGCTGATTGCATATCCATGCACATTCTTCCTTCAGCATCTGACTAATCCAAACTATGATAACTTTGCATTAGACCCAGGCTTTCGCATAACGATATTATGTTATTTCTTTCGTGCTCTAGTCACTAAAAAGTTGGGTTTATGTAAGTCTTTTGCAGAAGAAGGATCTCTTTCGATTATTTCCTTTGTAGGAACGGGTTCCAGCATTTTTTCGATAATGAAGCCAGCATCAATTAAAGCGTTGATAATATCCGAAAAAGTCCTATGGTATTTCGTGATCCCGTCCATTATCCACGATACAGTTCGTTCTCCACTGATCGCATAATCGGTCAATACATAGTGAGTGATCCTTCCATCTATATTTTTAAACCATCTCGCACCGTTTTTTGGTGCTGTTGTAAGCGGATGTTCCTGAGAAAAAACAAAAATGCCATTATCTTTCAACAATGAGTTCACATTACAAACCAATTTATTAAAATCATTAATATAGTGCACTGCTAAAGAGCTTACAACTAAGTCAAACTCCTCATTAATGCAGAAAATATCTTCCATACACATATTCTCATAAAAAATATTATCTCCGTTGTTTTCATTTTTGGCGATAGCAAGCATTTTTGAAGAAACATCTATACCGACTACCTTACTAGCGCCCATTTTGGAGAATACGCTGCAATTTTCTCCAAAACCGCAACCCAAATCCAGTACTTTTTTCCCTGTTAATTCTGGAATCAGGCTAAAAATAGCTGGGTTTTCTTCCAATAAATTTGCACTGTTAGGTTTTTCACGCAGCTTTTTATAGCCCTGAAAAAAAACTTCATTATCAAATATATTTTGTGGTTGCATACTTTCCCTCCAAAAACATATAATTCCACGTCAAAGATGGCGCGGCCTCTGAACGAAAATAGTCAATCGAATCACAGATAATGAAAAAAATTCTGAGATTTTGACCGATGTAGGAATAAAATAGGTTTTAGGATGAACTCAGTAATAAAAACTGCATTAATTTTCCTGAAAATGCAATCATAGGTTTTACCTTAATTGTGTAGATAAATATTTTAATAGTTTGTAGGATATACAAAGATTTATTTTCCAAACAGCCGGAACGAAGGCATTGCCAGCGGCGAGATCGACCTAATTGCGTTCGGAGTGCTATTCCTGGCTAATTCGGACCTTCCAGAGCGTTTCAGGCAAAATGCACCGCTAAACGAACCGGAAGAGTCCACCTTCTACGTGGGAAGCGCGAAAGGCTACACGGGCTATCCTACTTTGGTTCATAGATGATGTGGCTCAGAACCTTTTTACATATTTTTTTAAACATACTGTTAATTATATAGTAGAATAAGTATAATATAGTAAGCATATATATAGGGTGTGAAATGAAAGGCGACAAGACTCATAAGAAAAACTACCAATCGAGGTTCACTCATTATAGCCGGAGGACACAGTGCACCCGCTCACGTCACGAAGCGGATAATTTAGTTAGATAAAGTATAGGGAGGATAGACGATGGAAATTCTTAGACATCAGCATGAAGTTGAGTCCGCTCACAAGGACACCACCTTGGAGAACAAAAGTCAGACCATAGAGGAAAAGATCGTGGAAGAAGATATCACCCTCACAACAGCTCAGCTAATTGTCCAGTGCCTCGAGAACGAAGGCGTCGAGTATATTTTTGGGATACCCGGTGAGGAGAACATCAGGCTTATCGATGCCATGAAGGACTCAACTATTCGCTTTATCGTGGTGCGTCATGAGCAGGGCGCGTCTTTCATGGCCGATATCTATGGCCGCGTCACGGGCAAAGCGGGAGTGTGTATATCCACGCTGGGACCGGGCGCGATTAATCTGCTTCTAGGAACCGCCGATGCCTTCACAGACAGCACTCCCTTAGTGGCAATCAGCGCCCAAGTCGGTCTCAACCGCATCTATAAGGAGACACATCAGGTTGTAGATCTGCTGGGTATGTTCAAACCGGTTACTAAATGGGCCGGAATGATTGTCGGTTCCGCTGCCATACCCGAGATGGTGCGGGAAGCGTTCGAGAAAGCCAAAACTGAGAGGCCGGGTGCAGTTTATCTTTGCGTTCCTGAGGATATAGAGGCGATTTCGGGCCTCACCGGCTTGCGTCCTCTTTCTCAGTCCTATGAAGCAGACAGTATGCCAGGTTCCTCACAGATTGCGCACGCTGCACACGTCCTGCAAGCAGCGACCAAACCGATTATCCTCGCAGGCCACGGCGCAGTGCGAGACCACACTGGAGATGCACTTGTCCGATTTTCCGAACGCCTTCGGATCCCGGTCGCAACTACGTTTATGGGCAAGGGTATTTTTCCTGATAACCATCCTAACTCCCTGGGTACCATGGGGTTCATGAAACACGACTACGTAAACTTTGGATTCGACGAAGCGGACGTGATAGTTTGTGTCGGCTACGACCTTCAGGAGTTTGATCCCGTCCGCATGAACCCAAATGCCGACAAGAAAATTCTGCACCTGCATCGATATCCGGCTGAGATCGATACTCACTATCCTGTCACCGTCAGCGTTGAGGGAAATATCTCAGCTGCGCTTGATGAGCTGGCCGCAATAGTAACTCCAAAAGAGGGTTTGGATGCCGCGGACCGGAAAATCCGGAACCTGCTCAAGGAAGAGCTCGAGTATGGGGCACATACTGATGCATATCCCGTCAAACCGCAGCGACTTGTATCCGATATCCGTGCGGCTATGGGGGAGTCGGACATAGCACTGGTTGATACAGGCTCCCTGAAAATGTGGATGGCCCGTCTCTACCCGACGAATCAGCCGAATACCTGCGTGATCTCAAATGGTTTATCAACGATGGGATTTGCTGTGCCCGGTGCAATCGGCGCGAAGCTAGCTTATCCCGGCCGGAAGGTGCTCGCCGTGACAGGTGATGGCAGTTTTCTGATGAATTCCCAGGAGTTGGAGACTGCGATACGTGAGCATATTCCATTCGTTGTACTTATCTGGGTTGACGGTGCCTATGGCCTGATCAAATGGAAGATGGACCTTGAACTGGGGCATCACTCCTCTGTTGATTTCGGCAACCCGGATTTTGTCAAGTACGCTGAGAGCTTTGGGGCTAAGGGTTATTTCATTGAGGCGGCGGCTGACCTCTTACCAACGCTCAAGAAAGCCCTTGCCGAAGACGTGGTCTCAGTGGTTGTCTGTCCGGTTGACTATTCAGAGAACATCAAGCTCACCAACAAGCTGGGTCAGCTGATGCAGCCTATCTAAGTTCGATTCCAGAGAGTGCTTAGTGTTCGCAGCATCTCGTTTCCAAACATCTTCCGCAACCTCCAAGAAGTTTCTAAGGAGAACATACGGTCATACTTTCCGAGGTACTGAGTAGTTTGCAGGGTCTAACTTTGGAATGGCTTTAGAGATTATTGAAAATTTATCCCAGTCCTAACAGACTATACCGAGCCACAGATAGGAGAGTTTATTTAGACGAAACTTTTATGCTCTGGTTTCTCCACACTTTTAACAGGAAATGGCATCAGCTCATAGATGTCTAACTTAAACCCAGGGCAGCAATGAAGATTACATGTCTAAATTGAAAATGAAAGCTTCACAAAGGAAAATTAAAGCAGAAAATGCATAAGAAAATACATAAGAAAATACATAAGATCTCTTGCGATTTAGTCTATCCAAAAAGTCGACAATTGCATTTTGTAAATGTTTCAATAAATTTTATTCCGTGTTTTTTGACACGGAATATTACTCTTCACTTTTATTTCTTATTTATTGTTTTGGAGGCCAGTTCTTTTCCATAAATCCAGGAAGCCTTCCTGAATCCATTGGTCCCACAAGAATATTTGCACTGAGTTTGTCCTCAAGGTCACCCTGCAGACGTGCAGCCAGCCCCGGAGTGATTACAGTGTTGTGGTTCACATCCTTCTTGAGGTCAAATCCTGACTTCTCAAAGGCGTCCTTTACTTTGTCCGCGGTCAGCTGTCCACCGGCAACAGATGCTTCGACACCAATCCCATCGGTGTTAACTGCAAGAAGCCAGCAGTCGATACCGTTTGAGGAAAGATCGCTCTCTACTGTATAATAAGTCAGAGCAAAGTTTGTGGTGAAGAGTACAGGTGAATCCGCTGTTGGGTTTCCTACCTTGTACATCTTTGAGTCCACTGCTACAGGAGTCCTCGGGTCAGTATATATTGTCTCTGCCAGGTGTACCTCAGGCAGTGTGGCGTATGGCTCCATACTGTGGAGAATCATAATATCGCCGTACCTGATTGTAAATACGGCAGCCATTG